>JBNPOM010000210.1:0-202 GCA_050315175.1 Prevotella sp. SGI.027 | reverse complement strand
ATTTTCCTCTTTACGAGGATATACGCAAAAGACAAAAGCAGGAACTTATCAACGCATTGAAAAAGTTTCCCAATCACGAGTTTCATTTTGGCATGGACTATATAGGCAATGACCAAAAGAAAATGGCAGAGCATCCTTACATCATTGGATATTTGGGAGAAGAACCTGTTGATTTAAAAGTAATGGCTGTGCGAGAGAAGAG
>JBNPOM010000209.1:0-202 GCA_050315175.1 Prevotella sp. SGI.027 | reverse complement strand
GACATAATTATTCTTGTAACAAGCTGAATATCAATGATATTTAATAATTCTTATTGCTAAATAGTTACTAATGTGAGTTATTACTGTTACTATCTATGTGTGTTCTAACTTCAATGAAGCGATGCAAAGTTATATAAAAATTTGTCGAATACGCAAGAATAATATTCTGTTTTTCCTTTTTGTGTCCTTTTTCTTGATATAA
>JBNPOM010000208.1:0-203 GCA_050315175.1 Prevotella sp. SGI.027 | reverse complement strand
GTAACTATTCAGCAATATTGTTCATGACAAATTCTGTCTCAGCACTAACTTGACTATCGCCCAGAATACAGTTATCCGAAATACGAAAAGTCTTTGATTATCAATAAAATACGAACTTATTTACTTGCGTATATCAAATGTTTTTCGTATCTTTGTGCTTATGAATGAGCAAGTTACGGACATATCGCAAGTATTTAATAGAT
>JBNPOM010000207.1:0-204 GCA_050315175.1 Prevotella sp. SGI.027 | reverse complement strand
CCAAAACTTACGTCAGTGTGTTTTGTAAATAGCTGAACAGAAGCGGCTGTCGTGGCAGCAGCTTCAAATTTACGGCATTGGGCTGCAAGATTTAGGGTTGTTGTCAAGAGTGTTTCGAGCATGGGCGCAGTACACGGAAAAAACGATTTTAACATTTCAGTTTTTGACACCAAAACGGCAAAAATGATATAATTTGAAACAAAG
>JBNPOM010000206.1:0-204 GCA_050315175.1 Prevotella sp. SGI.027 | reverse complement strand
ACAAAACTTACGCCAGTGTGTTTTGTAAATGGCTGAACAGAAGCGGGTATCGTGGTAGCGGCTTCAAATTCACGGTATTGGGCTGCAAGATTTAGGGCTGTTGTCAAGAGTGTTGCGAGCATGGGAGCAGTACACGGAAAAAACGATTTTAATATTTCAGTTTTAGACACCAAAACGGCAAAAATGATATAATTTGAAACAAAG
>JBNPOM010000205.1:0-206 GCA_050315175.1 Prevotella sp. SGI.027 | reverse complement strand
TTCTCTTCCTTGGGAGGTCTGCCCAGTGGACGGTTGTAGCAATTGACATGGCAGGACTTGATGTGCTTCCTGTTCTCTTTCCCCAGATAGAGCTTGTCGGCCTGAATCTCCTTGGGCAGCATGCCGAAGCGCTTTTTGTAGAGTTCCAGCTGCATGCCCAGGTCGGATGATTCGTTATAGGCATCCCAGCTGACATGGTCCACGTA
>JBNPOM010000204.1:0-213 GCA_050315175.1 Prevotella sp. SGI.027 | reverse complement strand
GAATGTCTGATGATAAACTTTCAGGAGTTACTCCAATAATTCTGATGATGCCGCTTCGCCTTAATTTGGCTGATAAGGACAGACGGGTTAATTTCAATTTCAAAGAAAGATTGGAGGAAGGTAGACACCGTCACATTAAGGAATGGACGAATGAAAACCTTTCTCCAAATTTGGTGGTCAAGCGTATCAATACCATTGGTAAAAAATGCGCAG
>JBNPOM010000203.1:0-213 GCA_050315175.1 Prevotella sp. SGI.027 | reverse complement strand
GGCTTTAGGAGCTACAGATGAGCAAATGAAGAATAATTATCTCCGAGGTTTCATCGAAGAATATGAAATGGATGGAGATATTATCCGCATAGAGGCTGAAGAAGCATGGGGTACAACTGATTTTCGCCAAGTATTGGCACAGCTTATGCCCGAACTGACTATTTATTATATAGTGGAAGGTAAGCATCCAATATTTGCCGACTTTCACACTAA
>JBNPOM010000202.1:0-215 GCA_050315175.1 Prevotella sp. SGI.027 | reverse complement strand
GTACTCCTGTCGCAAATTTTCTTGGAACGACAAAGTCAAATCCAGCGATTGCTTTGGGTTGATGCGATATTTCATTTCTCCCTTCAGCGTGAAATGTTGTAATTGCTGGAAGGGTATACCAATTTCATAACTGAATGGTTGCAATGACGACTCTGTTGGACGACCGAAGGGGCAAGTTTACGCACATTATTCTTCATCATTAGGTGCTGTTTTTA
>JBNPOM010000201.1:0-222 GCA_050315175.1 Prevotella sp. SGI.027 | reverse complement strand
GTGAGTCAAGGGAGAGCGGACGGGCAAAGACCAAAGGTCACTGCCCAAACAGTCTGTATTTAGGATTATCGACAGGCTGTCTATAACAGCGCACCGCACTTCATGCGCCAATACATATAGCCGTATATATGTATATACGGCTATATGTCTATATGGCAATACGGGCATGTGTATATACATTGCCCCTCTTGGTGCTTACCATACTTAACCAATAACTATACT
>JBNPOM010000200.1:0-225 GCA_050315175.1 Prevotella sp. SGI.027 | reverse complement strand
GAAAAAACACATTTTTTATACAATATGCATAAAATAAGAGGGTGTGACTACAAATAGACACACCCTCTCGCTTATTTTAATCAAATTGATTTTTACATCATGCCGCCCATACCTGGCGCTGCCGGCATGGCAGGTTTCTCCTCTGGCTTGTCAACAATAAGACATTCAGTGGTTAAGAACATGCCTGCAATCGATGCAGCATTCTCCAGTGCCACACGAGCAACT
>JBNPOM010000199.1:0-233 GCA_050315175.1 Prevotella sp. SGI.027 | reverse complement strand
TTACGACAACCTCTGGTAACATATTTTGTAAATTTTGGTCTTCCTGTTGAGTGCTAACTGATGGTGGGTCATCATGCGCCGCATGATTGAACAATCCAATCGTCATCCCCTGCATCGCTCCTTGCAAAAAATCTCCCCCTGTAGCCCAGGCTGCCAAGCCCCCCATGACAGTTGTGGAAGCAATCATCAGTGCCGGATTCATGTTCACGCTCTGAGCGAAGGAGCCAATGCCA
>JBNPOM010000198.1:0-237 GCA_050315175.1 Prevotella sp. SGI.027 | reverse complement strand
CCTTTCAGGATCGTCAACAGAGTCTTTCATGGGACTTCTGGAGAGGTGAATGATGATTATGTTTTGATTGAAAATCAGTTTTATGTAATCAGTCTTGACCTTACGATAAGTACCTTTGGCGTGATATGGTGCATCCCATCCTTTGTCAAAATGTGGCTTAGATATTTTTCCGAACATCCAAGGTCTTTCTCAGAGAACTTTCTAAAGACTGCTGCTACACTACCAAAGTAGTAATTT
>JBNPOM010000197.1:0-244 GCA_050315175.1 Prevotella sp. SGI.027 | reverse complement strand
TAGGGAAAGCTCCGGCTTATGTTGTGAAGTTTGCAAAATCTATTTTCGCACAAAGAGTTTCTTTATATTCTATATCAGTCATAAAAATAAGTATGGCTGAGGCAGGAGAACACTCAGTGACAATATCAAGCACAGCAAGAACACCTGAAGAGCAAGTAAATGCGATGTATAATAATTTAAAAAATAAGAAAACATGTAATTATGCTCCTGCAGGTCGTGCAGTAGAAAGTCGATATCCTGACAA
>JBNPOM010000196.1:0-245 GCA_050315175.1 Prevotella sp. SGI.027 | reverse complement strand
GCCAGATTCGGATATTTCTTGTAGCGATGGTTGGAGTTTGTCGTTCGTCGGCGTTTAGGTTTTTTCAACATCAGGCCTTTACTGGAAAGCAGGCGGAGGAAGGCATCCCTCCCATGAGTGATTTCCACCCCCAAATCCTGCTTCAGCAGGTGATGTAATTTCACGCCTCCCAGTCCCGGGCAGCACTGGCGATAGTAGTCTACCATGGAGAGGATCAGGCGCACGCGCTGTTGCTCGGAAACGAC
>JBNPOM010000195.1:0-245 GCA_050315175.1 Prevotella sp. SGI.027 | reverse complement strand
ACCAGATTCGGATATTTCTTGTAGCGATGGTTGGAGTTTGTCGTTCGTCGGCGTTTAGGCTTTTTCAACATCAGGCCTTTACTGGAAAGCAGGCGGAGGAAGGCATCCCTCCCATGAGTGATTTCCACTCCCAAATCCTGCTTCAGCAGGTGATGTAATTTCACGCCTCCCAGTCCTGGGCAGCACTGGCGATAGTAGTCTACCATGGAGAGGATCAGACGTACGCGCTGTTGCTCGGAAACGAT
>JBNPOM010000194.1:0-257 GCA_050315175.1 Prevotella sp. SGI.027 | reverse complement strand
CGGCCCAAGACAGGGTCATACAGGCGGGCATTCATGTTGATAAGTCCGAACTGCGGAAGATGTTCATGACCCGTGTAACCACGTCCTAAGAACAACGCAGGCTCCGTGCCCGGTGCATAAGCTACTTGTGTTTCAGGATTGCGCAACCGCCCCCAAGCATCATAGCTCAACTCTTGCTTCAAAGTACCGTCGGCATTGGCCACATGGGTAATGCTGCCAAGATAGTCACGGCAGATGTAATATATCTTCCACTCACT
>JBNPOM010000193.1:0-257 GCA_050315175.1 Prevotella sp. SGI.027 | reverse complement strand
TCACAAGGTGAAGAAGCCGCAGACCCGCCGCACGGAAGCCCGCCAGGCCTTCATCGGACTGATTAAGAAGAAACGCAAGGGAAAGAAACTCATTGACAAGACAAAACTGATCCAGATACGATGCCTGCAGGCAGACTTTCAGCTGTTTCTTGATTTCCTGGGCAAACAGTCAAGCACACTTCTTGCTTGCTTCAGCCGCCATGACTACAAATGTCTTCAGGCTGCGTTCAAGATGTATGAACAGCAAAAAATGATGC
>JBNPOM010000192.1:0-257 GCA_050315175.1 Prevotella sp. SGI.027 | reverse complement strand
CCACAAGGTGAAGAAGCCGCAGACCCACCGCACAGAAGCCCGCCAGGCCTTCATCGGACTGATTAAGAAGAAACGCAAGGGAAAGAAACTCATTGACAAGACAAAGCTAATCCAGATACGATGCTTGCAGGCAGACCTCCAGCTGTTTCTTGATTTCCTGGGCAAACGGTCAAGCACACTTCTTACTTGCTTCAGCCGCCATGACTACAAGTGTCTTCAGGCAGCGTTCAAGATGTATGAACAGCAAAAAATGATGT
>JBNPOM010000191.1:0-258 GCA_050315175.1 Prevotella sp. SGI.027 | reverse complement strand
TTATGTGCCGCAAATTCAGGTCCGTTGTCTGTTGTGATGGTCTTCAGGCAGTCCTTGTATGGCAGCAGCAGTTTCCTGACCACCTTTGCCAAAGGCTTTGACTGTTTTCCAAATGGCAGTTTCTGCATAAGCAGCATATTGGTGGATTTCTCCACCAGCGTGAGTATGGCGTGCTGGTCAGGGTCTACGATCAAGTCCATCTCAAAATCCCCGAATCTCTTCCCGTCAACTTCCTTGCTTCTTTCATGGATGCTCACC
>JBNPOM010000190.1:0-265 GCA_050315175.1 Prevotella sp. SGI.027 | reverse complement strand
AAAAAGCCAGTGATAAATGGCTGTTAAAGCAAATTGGGCACGCGACCAGTCGATCGTTTGTGCCGAAATGTTTAATAACAGATTGTGCATAATGTAATGTATTTAATGAATGTTTCGTTTAATCATCTCTGTAGATACGAAATCTGCTTCATCGCCTTTTTGCGTGTTCTGCTTGATGAAATCAGGAAAGAAGAATACTTTCAGAATAGCGAACATGATGAAGAGTTTAATCAAAATGACAGCCCATAGTGTTTTACCTACGGTC
>JBNPOM010000189.1:0-268 GCA_050315175.1 Prevotella sp. SGI.027 | reverse complement strand
TAAAATGAAGAACAGACTCATGCCCATGTGGGACAAAATCATGCTCAGGAAAAGGTACATCATTGAGTGTATTAACGAACTGCTCAAGAACAAAGCAAACCTTGTGCATTCACGCCACCGCTCCATGCACAATTTTATGATGAACCTCTGCTCGGCACTCACAGCCTACTGCTTCTTTGACAACAAGCCAGAGGCGTTGCCTGTGCATGTGGAAAAGACAAGGCAATTGGAACTGTTTGCATACTAATCTTATCCCGAACTCGCGTAT
>JBNPOM010000188.1:0-275 GCA_050315175.1 Prevotella sp. SGI.027 | reverse complement strand
CCGTCGAGGTAGTAGAACTCGCGCGTTCTTCCATTCTCGGTTATCTTTTCGTATTCCCCGGCATAGATTGTAGTTCTGACATCCGTACCGTTCTTTGACAGCTCCGAATACCATCTATCTTGATCCGGACCGTATGCAAAATCCATCCTGAGATTCTTGCCTGCATCTTCTATCAATTCAATTTTTCCAAAGTCATTGAAGGAAGTATTCAGTGCGTCGCCCGGTATCTGTCCGTCAGCGTTCTCCACCTCCGTCACGGCATGAGGACGGACATG
>JBNPOM010000187.1:0-278 GCA_050315175.1 Prevotella sp. SGI.027 | reverse complement strand
TTTTTTGTTTTCATAGACCCAAAATTTAAGTTAATAATAAATATTTCTACTTTGAATATTGTTAGCAGTAAGGGGTTAACGCATAAAAATAGGTTGTGAGGTGTATCTGGTTCACCCTGTATCATTGCAATTACTTCCGCAGCAAATGTAGTGATATCACATCAAAAATACAAATTTTATTTGAATTAATTTACGTTCCTAATTCATAAATAATATTTAAACGCCATTGAAGGGGCAAGTTTACGCACATTATTCTTCATCATTAGGTGCTGTTTTTG
>JBNPOM010000186.1:0-279 GCA_050315175.1 Prevotella sp. SGI.027 | reverse complement strand
GTTTGTCTCTTCGGCAACCTGACGTTGAGTCATCCTTAAATAATGGCGAACATTTTTCAAACGCTCACCTACATTTTTTATCGTTTGTTCGGTCGTTTCTCTTTTCATATTGATGCTTGCACTACCTTTCCCTCTGGTAACAGTTCATGAATCATTTTTTGAATGTCCGTTTCTATTTGGTTAAAATTTCTTCGGAGAATAATCTCCATATCTCTGTCAGAACCAAAATGATAGATGACGGGAATCTCTTCATAGCACCCTTCTTCATCCTTGATTTTT
>JBNPOM010000185.1:0-291 GCA_050315175.1 Prevotella sp. SGI.027 | reverse complement strand
GGAAAACGAAGAGTTAGCACGTATTTACAACGCCATTTGGGAAAAAGCAGATAGCTATGGGTGTGAGAACCTGAAAGGCGAGGAATTGGACTATTTTTATTCAACACTTGATTAAACAACAACGCAAGGTGGGTAATACCACCTTGCCAAAAAATACATCACAATGAAACATTTTAATTATTTTCCTCTTTACGAGGATATCCGCAAAAGGCAAAAGCAGGAACTTATCGACGCATTGCAAAAGTTTCCCAACCACGAGTTTCATTTTGGCATGGACTATATAGGCAACGA
>JBNPOM010000184.1:0-296 GCA_050315175.1 Prevotella sp. SGI.027 | reverse complement strand
TGACTTCTGAGATGGCATCAATGCGCAAGGTCATGGATGCGATGCATACGGAGAATGTCAACTTGCGCCGTACTGTGGAAAAGTTGCGGGCGGAGAACCGTACCTTGCGTAAACAACTGGAGAAATACGAGGGTCCAAAGAAGAACTCAAACAACAGCAGTACACCGCCTTCTAAAGAACCGATGAAAGACGAGGCGCTCCGACGCACAAAGTCATTACGGAGGAAAAGCGGACTCAAGCCAGGCGGACAGCCGGGGCATGAAGGACATTTAAAGAAATTGGTTGCAGCTCCTGAT
>JBNPOM010000183.1:0-296 GCA_050315175.1 Prevotella sp. SGI.027 | reverse complement strand
TATTTACACCAATGATGTTGTTTGCTTGTGGCAATGATGAACCATTACCAAATAAGCAAATAATCCACAATGAGAATGACAGTACAATCTCTCAAAATGATACTATAAAACATAGTCAGTATAATTTTGCCCTTTACGATATTCCTATTGTTGAAGAAAACTACGTACAATGTTTTCTTGGAAATGTTGTTGATTTAGAGAACACTTCAGCACGACATATTACTTCTTTGCCAAACCCTCAATATAATAAGGTTTCGACCATGCTGTCATATGGAGCAGAATTTTATGAGTATAAT
>JBNPOM010000182.1:0-304 GCA_050315175.1 Prevotella sp. SGI.027 | reverse complement strand
CGAAGAAACGAAAAATCCTTAAAGGTTGAGAATCGGGTTGCCCAGAATAAATAATAACTTCATAAAGCAATAATAAAATGAAAACAACAACAATTCAATTTGCAGTACCAATGTGGAACATAGAAAAGATGACAGGTTATAAACCTCTCACAACTTTTTGGAGCGATTTTTCAATAGCGGAAAAATTTGGAACGGAAGCGGTAAAAGATACCTTCAAACGAGCATTTGAGGAATGGAAGGATAATTACAAATTCCTGACAGAGCTTGTTATGGTACTCAATCATAAGATTTGGCAATGGTACGA
>JBNPOM010000181.1:0-310 GCA_050315175.1 Prevotella sp. SGI.027 | reverse complement strand
TATCTGACGGAACTTGACCCCAAACAGAACTGGTCTAAAGATGTGGCAGACCTGTTACGGAAAGCCATCCATGAAAGGAACGAACATCCTACGGATGTAATAGAAAAGAAAACGTGGCTTGAAAAATTAGACACTTTGCTGCAAGTCAACCTTCTCCATCTTAAAGACCATTTCGAGAGGATGCGCAAAGGACTCTTCAAATGCAGGGATTACATATTCAACTTCCTGGAGAATCCGAGAATACCATCTGACAACAATGCCAGCGAAAGGGGAATCAGAAAACTAAAGATAAAGCAGAAAATCTCCGGGA
>JBNPOM010000180.1:0-310 GCA_050315175.1 Prevotella sp. SGI.027 | reverse complement strand
ATGAGTCAAGGGAGAGCGGACGGGCAAAGACCAAAGGTCACTGCCCAAACAGCCTGTATGTAGGATTATCGACAGGCTGTTTATAACAGCGCACCGCACTTCGTGCGCCAATACATATAGCCGTATATATGTATATACGGCTATATGTCTATATGACAATACGGGCATGTCTATATACATTGCCCCTTTGGTGCTTACACCATACTTAACCAATAACTATACTTCCATTTCCGTTTCTGCCTTCGATCTCACTTTCCGTCACCTTTGTAGTCGTCATCGACTTTTATAGTGCAAAGGTATCGTCGGCAGA
>JBNPOM010000179.1:0-313 GCA_050315175.1 Prevotella sp. SGI.027 | reverse complement strand
CTAATTAGCAGACCCTATTTAGACGACACTATGAAACAAAAGAAATTATATATGAAAACAAATAACACATGATTTTTGGTAATGTTCCAAATTGGGACTTGTCAGAATAACTACTTAATAATCAATTTTGCTCTAAATAATTAGGTATAAAGGAAGGGATAGATTCTCTGCCTTTTGCTATGTACGCTCGGCATGAGCATTATCTAATGGGTGCAAGTCCCGAGTAAGCCCTAATAGTGGAAATTACACAGCCAAAGGCAAGCGTGTTCATCGTGAGGTGGAATCTGAAGGAAGCTGGGGGCAAACATCTGTA
>JBNPOM010000178.1:0-328 GCA_050315175.1 Prevotella sp. SGI.027 | reverse complement strand
TTATGAAAAAAAATGATGCCGCAAAAAAATTGTTAGCAATATACAATAGCTACGAGTGTAGAAAAATCAAGCTGGCGACCATGCTTAAAAAAATGTACAGGGACGGTGACTTGTGGAGAGTTTATGGATTTGCACATGATTACACTATTTGAATAATAAATAACTGATTAAATTTTACAGATATGGCAAACTGGGCAAGTACAAGCTATCGTATCGAGGGTAGCAAAGAAGATTTGGAAAAGGTTTACAACGTGATAGATGAATTTATGTCAGAACGGAGGAAACCAATAGAAGTAAACGCATCAAGCGAATGGGAAGGCAATATCAT
>JBNPOM010000177.1:0-328 GCA_050315175.1 Prevotella sp. SGI.027 | reverse complement strand
TCATGCTTTTGTGTGCCAAAAGTATACCCAAACAGATGAGTGCGCAAAGTCAATGCTATTTACGCACAAAGTCAATGCTTTATAAGCTCAAACTCATTGACTTTGGTATGCAAAATCAATGAGTTTGAAGTCTCTTTTGTTGGCGGAAGATGAGGGATTCAAACCCCCGATACCCAAAAAGGGTATACCGGATTTCGAGTCCAGCGCATTCGGTCACTCTGCCAATCTTCCTATTTGAGTGTGCAAATGTAATAATAATTTGGCAATGCCCAAAATTTTTTAACCATTTAATAAGCCCAAATCATCCAGTATGGGATGCATAGGCCCA
>JBNPOM010000176.1:0-341 GCA_050315175.1 Prevotella sp. SGI.027 | reverse complement strand
TTTCAGAGTCAGATTCTCCTGGTGATTTAATATATTATTGGTGCGAGAATTCGATTGATTTGATGCCTCCAACTTGGGTTGCAGACACAACCGAGATATATATCAATAACAAAAAAGTAATCATAGATAAACGTTTCTATGCATTGCCAGACTCAACTGTGTTTGTAAGTCCATACTCATTTGACACTAAAGATACTTGCTATATATATGCTATAAAAAAGCAGATAATTGAACGTTATACATTAGATAAAATCCGTGAGAGAAAACTCTATGACCGACAGGTTGTAACCAAGAAAGATTTCCATGATCGCTTCTTCGAGTACAGGCCTGTGGGTATGTCA
>JBNPOM010000175.1:0-354 GCA_050315175.1 Prevotella sp. SGI.027 | reverse complement strand
TGAGACCTCTGCAAAACTCATTGTTCAAAATTTGCTCATTTCATCATATTTTTGTACCTTTATAGTATGAAACAATATCCTTCTTCTCCGAGTTTTGCTGACCTAATAGTTGGTCATCGTAAGGTTAAACAGACCTTTTTCTTTCAAATTGATCAGATAATCGACTGGAATCCCATTCGTGGACTTATTGAAATTGCTTACACCAAAGGCAACCGTCCTACTGGTCGTCCAAGCTATGACAGCCTTGTGTTGTTCAAGACCGAACTTCTTCGTACATGGTATGGCTTGAGTGACGGCGAGGTCGAAGAGCAGGTAAATGACCGTCTGTCCTTCAGTCGCTTTGTTGGTTTAGGA
>JBNPOM010000174.1:0-377 GCA_050315175.1 Prevotella sp. SGI.027 | reverse complement strand
ATGGTTCTTACACCACTAAGGGACAATACGATGTGTATTATTGCGGTACTAACTCTGGTGCCAGTGAAAAGAAAGTTGTTATAGCTAACAATCAGACACAAGTAGCCTTTAACAATACCAAGCATTTTGGTGCCGCTGGCGATTGCGGTGTAGCCAAGGCAACGAAGACTACCGTTGCAGGCAAGAGCGGCTATCGTTTCGATTTGGAGCACAAGGCGTCCTATCTTTGCTTCCTTCCCTATATGGCTATTAAGGTGCAGCGCGCAAATTTTAGGATCCAACGCATAGAGATAACCTCTGATAACAATATTGCTGGCACTTATGATCTTACCCAAACAGGTCTTTCCGGTACGGGTAATTCAAAGACAATTACGCTA
>JBNPOM010000173.1:0-380 GCA_050315175.1 Prevotella sp. SGI.027 | reverse complement strand
GGCTCCCTGGCTCAGGTGGAAGCCCTTCCCATCATCAAGGAGATAAAACGGCAGGCCGGACAACGCAGGTCATCACGCCGTGTGAGCCGTCCTTCCAGAAAGGGCACGGCCTACGCCTCCTATGTTCCCGAGGACATAGAGCGGCAGGTCACGGAGATATACCCAGAGGGTTATGATGCCGAGCGCATGGTCATCATCGGACATGACAGAAGTGAGCATCTGTGTCTGCGTCCCTCATCCTTTTATGTCAGAGTGGAGGATCGTATCATCTGCCGCCTGAAGGAAGCCCGGTCAACGGATGCGAGGGTCGACATCCTGGAAGCCCCCTTGAAAAAGCAAGCGGTAGACTGTTTTGCCGACGCTTCCCTGCTCGCTGAAAT
>JBNPOM010000172.1:0-389 GCA_050315175.1 Prevotella sp. SGI.027 | reverse complement strand
TTGCTTTACTACCTTTGCCCGAAAAACTTATGTTTGTACTCAACGAAACAAATGTTTTTCGGGTTTGTTGCACTCCCGTGGACATGCGTCAGGGTATTCTTCGCCTGTCCCAATTGGTACGCAGCAATGACTTCAACCCTTCTGATGGTGTTGTCTACGTTTTCTACAATCGATCCCGTAACCGAATCAAGTTGCTGCACTGGGAGCGCTGTGGTTTTGTCGTCTATCACAAGCAGATGGCACAGGGCTGCCTGAGTCCTAAAATCATACGGGCGAGAACTGGATTTTACGAGCTCCGCTGGGACGAATTGGTACTCTATATTGAAGGAATAAATCCGAATTGCTACCGAAGAAAAAGATACAATAAATCTTAGTATTTTCTTGCCTGT
>JBNPOM010000171.1:0-392 GCA_050315175.1 Prevotella sp. SGI.027 | reverse complement strand
AACCTACATATCTGGCTATCCCACCATGAAACCATCTGTGAATAGATCCAAAGGTACGTTCCACTTTGTACCGTGTCTTGCTGATGGCTACATTAACACGCTGCTCTCTTTCCGTTAGCTTACGTCCCCTTACTCCTTTGTGCATGATACGACTCTTGAGCTTCATACGTTTGAGTACATCCTTGTTTGCCGTGGAATCATAACCCTTGTCGGCATAAACAGGTGTACCTTGTGGAAGTTTAGCTTTTTCTAATGGCTTTTCCAAGTGTTTGATGTCACTTTCGTTTGCCGGTGTGGTTTCCTCGGCTATCACCAAACCATTCTCGTCTGTAACCGAATGTCGCTTGTAACCGAAGTGTAGCTTCCCCATCTTCTTTACCCAACGTGCTTCC
>JBNPOM010000170.1:0-394 GCA_050315175.1 Prevotella sp. SGI.027 | reverse complement strand
CAGTAGACTCAATTCTACTCTTTTAAAAAAGAAACGAACTCAGGGGATAGTTTGCTGCCCTCAGCCGTCAGGTCATCGTAAGAATAACTGAATATCTCACCCGTAGAACTGTCACGCCATTTTCGACGGCGGACATGAAGGTAAACGGGCTTGCCACGAAGAGGAAAGTCTTGGACAACCCGTTCGGCGGTAAAGCCGTAACTGCTTACTGTGCCGGCCTTGCGGTCTGCTTCTTCCATAAAGTTACGCTCATCCAACCAGAAGTCTATCTGGGAAATGTTCTCTTGGATATCTATCACATCAAAATAATCTGCGAGTATCTCTGGAAAGATACAACGCAACAATTGCTCAGTCTTCATGATGCAAAGATAACAAATACCTATGAAATTATGTG
>JBNPOM010000169.1:0-416 GCA_050315175.1 Prevotella sp. SGI.027 | reverse complement strand
CTAAACACAAGTCAAAATGGACAGAATCGCAAAGGCTAAGGGCTGGAATAATCTTTGAAAACTACCCCGAACTCAAAAAAGCCTATGACCTGGCCATGGAACTTACCGATATTTATAATGCCAGAAGCATCAAGGATGCGGCAAGACTGAAACTGGCTAAGTGGTTTAATAAGGTGGAGAAGTTGGGGGTGGACAACTTCTATACGGTGATTGACACCTTTAAGAACCATTATGATACCATACTCAATTTCTTTGTCAACAGAGCCACAAATGCCAATGCTGAATCCTTCAACGCAAAAGTCAAAGCCTTCAGGGCACAGTTCAGAGGAGTAACGGACATTCCTTTCTTCCTTTACAGGCTTATGAAATTATGTGCATGAGGGGAGAGGGGTGCAACTGGGTTTTACGACTGACCC
>JBNPOM010000168.1:0-423 GCA_050315175.1 Prevotella sp. SGI.027 | reverse complement strand
GTGAGTTCATTACCCACCCGCGAAAAAGCGAGTATTCGATAAATCAAAAACGCTTGTTATTCTGTTTACAAAGATAATGCATGAACAGAGCAACAAGTGTTTTGATGTGAAATACAATAGGAAACTTTACCTTAGAATGTTTTTAGGCAATTTTTTCTTACGAAAATTCTATACTAAAATATGACTTTTTCTGATTTGAAATTATATTTCTTTGCTACAACTATATCAATTTTAAGCAAACGAAAACAGAGTTAGAGGATTTTTTTGGGGGGAGGGGAGAAGATACTCCTGAGACTTACAGCCCAGTATAAAAAAGCTGCCTAAAGCGAAAAATATGCACAGTTCTTATACCTGTAGATAAAGTGATACGATTAGAGGGTATGTCGATTCTGACACACCCTCCATTACTAGGACTGTAATTAG
>JBNPOM010000167.1:0-431 GCA_050315175.1 Prevotella sp. SGI.027 | reverse complement strand
TGAAGCACGTTGGGTAAAGAAGATGGAGAAGCTACACTTCGGTTACAAGCGACATTCGGTTACAGATGAGAACGGTTTGGTGATAGCCGAGGAAACCACACCGGCTAACGAAAGTGACATCAAACATTTGGAAAAGCCATTAGAAAAAGCTAAACTTCCACAAGGTACACCTGTTTATGCCGACAAGGGTTATGATTCCACAGCAAACAAGGATGTACTCAAACGTATGAAGCTCAAGAGTCGTATCATGCACAAAGGAGTAAGGGGACATAAGCTAACGGAAAGAGAGCAGCGTATTAATGTAGCTATCAGCAAGACACGGTACAAAGTGGAACGTACCTTTGGCTCTATTCACAGATGGTTTCATGGTGGCATAGCCAGATATGTAGGTTTAGATAGGGTCTGCTAATTTATTTCTTTCATACAGCCTT
>JBNPOM010000166.1:0-440 GCA_050315175.1 Prevotella sp. SGI.027 | reverse complement strand
AATATCAACTTAAAAAATTACAATTATGAACGCAAAGAACAATTTCACAGTTACAGGTTATGTATGCAAGGATGCAGAAGTAAAGAAATTTGAGAAGGCTGCCATCGCACGCTTCGGTCTCATCATCAAGTACACGGAGCATAAGGGGAACGAAACCGTAACGGTCTCATCGATTATCAGCCTTGAAACTTGGGTTAAGAACGATGACACGGCAACTTTGGAACTGCTGAAGAAAGGAAGGGAACTTACGGCAGAGGGATTCTTCAAGCCAGAGAGCTACAGCAAGGACGGCAAGAATGTCACGGTTCTGAAGAACATCGCTACAAAGGTTACAGCCTTCGTCAGGGATAAAAAGCAGGAAGCTCCCAAGAAAAAGGACAAGAAGGCTTAAAAAGCCCTCCGAGGTGAGAGAGACTCTTTTGAAAAGGGTCTCTTTTTTT
>JBNPOM010000165.1:0-459 GCA_050315175.1 Prevotella sp. SGI.027 | reverse complement strand
GTCTGCTGCAATCTGCTAAGCTCGGAGTATTATCTTCGCACAGCAGTCTATCCTTCTTGGCACACGCCTGAAGGCAAGTGCCGTTCCTATAAGCCCGGCACCCACGTCTGCGACGAGGATGCCTCTCACGACCTGTCACCTTGCGGTCACAGTCCGTGAGTCAAGGGAGAGCGGACGGGCAAAGACCAAAGGTCACTGCCCAGACAGTCTGTATGTAGGATTATCGACAGGCTGTCTATAACAGCGCACCGCACTTCGTACGCCAATACATATAGCCATATATATGTATATACGGCTATATGTCTATATGACAATACGGGCATGCGTATATACATTGCCCTCTTAGTGCTTAAACCATACTTAACCAATAACTATACTTCCATTTCCGTTTCTGCCTTCGACCTCACTTTCCGTCACCTTTGTAGTCATCATCGACTTTTATAGTGCAAAGGTATCGTA
>JBNPOM010000164.1:0-459 GCA_050315175.1 Prevotella sp. SGI.027 | reverse complement strand
ATGGAAAAAGTAAGCAAAGCCAACCTGGAGAGATGGAATGAAGACCATGAGGACGATGATGATTTCATCTACGTCCATGAGTTTGAGATTGTTGATTGTTAAAGGAAACGGAGGGACTAACCATCCCTCCACAAAAAAATATTTTAACATGAAGAGTATTTATAGAGTAGTGATGGTGCATAACGGCAATATAGAATGGACAAATGACGTTTTTCATTCTACAAAAGACAAAGCTCTTGATGCCTTACAGCAGATAGTGAATGAAAAAATAAAATTTTTGGGATATAAGTCGGAATTATATCAGCTACATCCTTGGGACAGTTTCCCAATTAGAGAAGGAGAAACATCTATTTGGCGAACAGTACACATGGTAGTCAACGTTATAGATACAGTGCATCAGAAGAAAATGACTTATGGAATTATTACATACAGATTAGACTAAATTAGGTAACGGAGGGA
>JBNPOM010000163.1:0-469 GCA_050315175.1 Prevotella sp. SGI.027 | reverse complement strand
GCTGTTTTCTTCCTTGACATACACGGCCGGAGCACTGTAAGCATCACCACCGATGTATAAGCGTTGGGCGGCATTGGCCTTGACACCGTCAATTTCATATTTGTTATCAAAATAATAACGTGTCAGAAGAGTGGAACCTCCGCTGTCTACAATCATTTTTATCCGGTCGCCGTCTGCATTGTATGTCAATGAAGCTTTGATGCCGTTTTCTGAAATCTCATCCGGCCGTTGAATGGAATTATAAGCAATGGTCTGTGATCTTAAAGGCATAGTGTTTCCATCAGGTGTCAACATGGTAACCTGATAAGGTCTGTCTGCATGATTGTATTGCATGCTGCCCATGCCGGGCATCTGCGTGATGTTGCCGTTGGGAGCATAGGTTATCTGTTGTTGCCCGATGCTACTCAGACGGTTCAGATTGTCATATCCGAACGTTTCTGTAAGATGGCGAATGTTGTCGGTTCTGCTA
>JBNPOM010000162.1:0-469 GCA_050315175.1 Prevotella sp. SGI.027 | reverse complement strand
CAGCAGGACCGACAACACCCGCCATCTTACCGAAACGTTCGGATATGACAACCTGAACCGTCTGAGTAGCATCGGACAACAGCAGATAACCTATGCTCCCAACGGCAACATCACGCAAATGCCCGGCATGGGCAGCATGCAATACAATCATGCAGACAGGCCTTATCAGGTTACCATGTTGACTCCTGATGGAAACACAGTGCCATTAAGATCACAGACCGTTGCGTATAATTCCATTCAACGGCCGGATGAGATTTCAGAAAACGGCATCAAAGCTTCGTTGACATACAACGCAGACGGCGACCGGATAAAAATGATTGTAGACAGCGGAGGTTTCACTCTTCTGACACGTTATTATTTTGACGGCAAGTATGAAATTGACGGTGTCAAGGGCAATGCCGCCCAACGCTTATTCATCGGTGGCGATGCTTACAGTGCTCCGGCCGTGTATGTCAAGGAAGAAAACAGT
>JBNPOM010000161.1:0-486 GCA_050315175.1 Prevotella sp. SGI.027 | reverse complement strand
CTGTCTTTGATTGGAAGATGTTTGCTCTTGGGACGATGTCTGTATTTCATCTTATGCCTTGTGTGCTTGGCAAGTTCCCCTGTTGTGTCATTGTGGATGATGTTGTAGATGGACTGGTGGGACACCTTTATCCCCTCATTCTTGCGCAGATATCCTGATATTTGTCTTGGAGACCACTGGTCGTTGATAATATATTCCTTGATTCTCCAGACCAATTCGTCGGAGAGTTTGGAGTTCTTTACCGTTCTATTTCTGCGCTGCATAGCCATGTCGTGCGCCTTTGTCCAGATATACTTTCCCGATGGCGTGCTGTTGTTCTTTAGCTCACGACTGATCGTAGCTTCACTCGTGCCCACAATGCGGGCAATTTCTTTTCTCGCTATTTTCTTTTGGAGTAAGGCGAAAATTTGCGACCTTTGCTCCGAGGTTAATTGATGATATTTCACAATACAAAGTTAATTAATCTTTGGGAGACTGCGGTCTCCC
>JBNPOM010000160.1:0-488 GCA_050315175.1 Prevotella sp. SGI.027 | reverse complement strand
TCCAATATCCAATCGTTGTATAGGCAGGAACTTTACCAAACACATTGCCCATAAACTCATTCAGAATATTGAATATCTCGACAATCTGCCGTGAGCCTACTGACAAACGCGCATAAAAAGCCACACTAAGGGCAACCATCAAACTGGAGTAATGATGTCGTCTGATAGATTCATCAGTTGCTCGAAAGTTTCCTTGTCCAATCCAACGCTCGGTCTCTCTTTTTTTTTGAGTGCGGAACGATACTTGGCATTGTTTGACTGAGCCGTGGACAATCTTCCCTTGAGATTGCGATTATCTCGTTGAAGAGTCTCTTTATCATTCTTGAGTTTTTCCACCAGCTTTTTAAGCTTTTCTATTTCTTTTTCTTGCGTTGACTTTTTCATATCTTTTACATGTTTTATTTATGTAAAGTTACTAAAAATCAACGAGTTACACAACTTTTTAGAAAGATATTTTTCGATATAAAGTGTTAAATATCAGCAACTTA
>JBNPOM010000159.1:0-530 GCA_050315175.1 Prevotella sp. SGI.027 | reverse complement strand
AGTCTTACGCTTGTTGTAATACCATTGGCGTCGTTTGTCAAACAGACCACACAATTCTTCGATGGATACCTTGGAGTATTCATTGTGCAGCGCCGTCACTGTTTGACACCACCTTTTTTTAATATGGAAATGCCCTCCTCGGCTTCGGCGATGTCTATCAATTTCTTGTAAGCGTAATTGCGAAGACGCTCATATTCAAGCGCTTTTTCCAAATCTGCTATCCGCTTTTCAAAAGCGTCTTGAGCTGTGAATTCTACGTCAGGATGTGCCATTTTGTAAGTGTTGATAATTTCTTCTGGCAAAGATAAGCATTTTGAGTCAACAGGCCACTTCTTCATCCACGCCAGCAGGAGACCGTGCGAGAGCCCGTACTTACGAGCCACTGATAATTTAGAACCGCCGCCAGAAAAATATTCACTTAACACTTGCAGCTTGAACGCATCACTAAACTCTCTTCTTTTACTTGATTTCGTCATGTTTTTTTACTTTTTTTGAGTTTGATTATGTGTCAAGCTATTTCAGTATAAGAC
>JBNPOM010000158.1:0-532 GCA_050315175.1 Prevotella sp. SGI.027 | reverse complement strand
CTTGCCGTTGTCTTTGGGTATTTCTACCCTCTTGACTGGGTTCGGACGGTAAGAGCCGTCCAGCAAGGAACTCATGAGTTCATCCTTATTGGTCAAGAGCCATGGGAGCAGCTGCTCACACGACATCTTATCGATACCACCACATCCCTTGTTTCTCATCACTGCCTTGTAGGCTCGATTAAGATTTGCAGGGCTAAGGATTTGCTCGAGGAGGTGTTCCTTGTCAAATGGTACTTCCACGATGTTGTCTTCACACATCCACATGAAGGTCTGCACTCCCCCATACCATTCGGTTTCCGACCTATCTCTTTGGGGGAAGTCATTAACTTGGGATAATGTTTTCTGCATTCTTGCCTTCATAAGGTATGTTTCAATTACTATCGTTTAATATATAGGTTCAGCCCTTCATGGAGCGTTATCGAGTACTCCATTACTATGGCGTCTGCTGACTTCTCACGGCAAGCTTTACTCCGCTTCTTTCGTAAAAACAACTATTTGAAGCGTCCGTGAGACCTCCTCGGATAAGAACATT
>JBNPOM010000157.1:0-539 GCA_050315175.1 Prevotella sp. SGI.027 | reverse complement strand
CTGTTTCTGCAAGTGTGCTGTCTGGGACGCTGTACCGGAATAAGTTTCATAGACAGCACGTCCATCCCTGTGTGCCACAACAAGCGCATCCGTCGCAATAGGGTGTTCAAGGAATACGCTTCAATAGGGAAAGCACGATGGGATGGTATTTCGGCTTCAAGCTGCACTTGACTTGCAACGAGCGTGGAGAGTTGGTCAACTTCATGTTCACCAAGGCGAATGTGGATGATAGGGACGAAAGAGTGTTTAACAGGCTCGGTGACAACCTCTTCAGTAAGTTGTTTGCTGATAAGGGGTATATATCACAAGGGCTTTTCGAAAGATTATACAATGACGGCATTAACCTTGTCACGGGGCTGAGGAGTAACATGAAGAACAAGCTAATACCCTTGTATGACAAAATATTACTCAGAAAGAGATCGGTCATAGAAACCATCAATGATGAACTGAAAAACGTGGCACAGCTGGTACACTCCAGACATAGGAGCGTTTTTAATTTTGCCATAAATGCACTGTCGGCACTTGCAGCCTACTGTTTC
>JBNPOM010000156.1:0-543 GCA_050315175.1 Prevotella sp. SGI.027 | reverse complement strand
CGTGCGCAGAACTTGTCAAGCAGGCGGTCTATCAGCCTGCTGCCGTCCTCCAACAGGTTGGAATCGGTTGGATAGCGTACCTCGGCGTCGCAGCATGTGGCGTCAATCTTCATCGTACCGCCGTGATCGTTGCCGTCCTCGTCGGTGTGTTCCTTCTTCGGCTTGCTCCCGTCTGTTTCCGCCAGCATCAGGGTCAGCATGTTGAAGAAGTCATGGTCGAGTCGCTTGCGGACAAGGACGAACAACTCTGGAACGAATACCGGCTTTTCCGTAAACTTCTCGAGCCCAAGCAGGTACTGCATGTAGGGGTTCTCCTGAATGGCTTGGATGGTTTTCTCATCGCTCAGTTTTTCCACATGCTTCACGATTAGCGCTCCCACCACCATGCGGGCGGGCTTGTTGCCGGCACCATTATGACTGTTCCTCAGACGTTTGTTGTATTCCTTCTCTATCCTGTCCCAGGGAAGGTGGTCGGCCAGCTTGACCCAACGGTTGGATTTGCTCAATCCAGAAAGTGACTCCTGAAGTTCAAACAGGTCGTGA
>JBNPOM010000155.1:0-550 GCA_050315175.1 Prevotella sp. SGI.027 | reverse complement strand
GGTAAGCAGCTTTCCACCCAATACAAGGAGCATTTCAGTGATTATCGCCAGTGGGAGCAGTTGTCGCATGCGGGAGACTGGCTGCTGTTTGATGAGAACCTGGGAGAGAGCCTGAGTATCGATGAGACTTGTCTGAGCAGCGGTGAGGTCTATACGTTTCTGACCAACAAGGCTGGCAAAGGTGGCAGGGGTACGCTGGTAGCTGTGGTCAGGGGAACAAAAGCCGAAGATGTGATCCGTGTTCTGGAAAAGATTGATCTTTCCAAAAGAAAGACTGTCAAGGAGATAACGCTTGACTTGTCTTCCTCTATGATGATCATTGCGCGCACGGTATTCCCCAAGGCACTCATCACCAGTGACAGGTTTCATGTGCAGAAACTTTACTATGACGCTTTGGACGACATGCGCATAGCCTACCGGTGGATGGCAAGGGACAGAGAAAATGAGGAGATAAAGAGAGCCAAGGAACGAGGCGAGGCCTACAAGCCATTCAGATACAGCAACGGTGACACACGCAGGCAACTGCTTGCCAGGGCGAAGTTTATACTAA
>JBNPOM010000154.1:0-559 GCA_050315175.1 Prevotella sp. SGI.027 | reverse complement strand
CTTCTGATACGCCCCATTATGAGCATATCAATTTCGCTCTTCCCAAGAATTGGCAGCTTTCCACTTTAGGAGAAGTCTTTTATATGCACGCAGGTAAAAACATTGTTGCATCTGAAATATCGTCCAACGCTGATGAAACATATCGTTATAAATGTATAGGTGGCAATGGATTAAGAGGGTATGTACAACAATTCAACACCGAAGGCTCTTTTCCTATTATTGGCAGACAGGGTGCTTTGTGTGGAAATATAAATTATGTTGAAGGTAGATTCTATGCAACAGAACATGCTGTTGTTGTTGATACCTTTTGCAAAACAAATGTCAAATGGGCTTTTTATTTCCTTATTAAATTGAATTTGAATCAGTATGCAACAGCAACTGCTCAGCCAGGATTGTCTGTTAATACAATTTGCGATGTACAAATACCTCTTCCTCCACTCACGGAGCAACAACGTATTGTAGCAGAAATTGAGCGGTGGTTTGCTTTAATTGATACGGTTGAGCAAGGAAAGGCGGACTTGCAAACCGCCATCAAGCAAACCAAGAGTAAAATCCTTGA
>JBNPOM010000153.1:0-563 GCA_050315175.1 Prevotella sp. SGI.027 | reverse complement strand
CGCTATCGCAACCGCAAGGGCAGACTCTCGGAAAGCGAGATAATGACCATTCTTGTATGCTATCATTTCGGCACGTACCGAAACTTCAAGGAGTACTATCTCAACTGTATCCGTGGACAACTCAGACAGGAGTTTCCTGACGCCGTTTCCTACAATCGTTTCGTGGAACTCATGCCACGTGTTTTCTTCAAGATGATGATGTTCATGAAACTCTATGCCTTTGGCAAATGCTCGGGAATTTCGTTTGTCGACAGTACAATGATTCCCGTATGCCACAACGTCAGACGCTACTTCAACAAGGTATTCAAAGGATTGGCAAAGAATGGCAAAGGTACCATGGGATGGTGCCACGGCTTCAAGCTACACTTGCTGTGCAACGATAGAGGAGAGATTATAACCTTCTGTCTTACAGGGGCGAATGTCGATGACAGGAACGATCGAGTGTGGTCTGTCTTCGCCAAGGTACTCTATGGAAAAGTGTTTGCAGACAGAGGCTATATCAAGAAGGAACTCTTCGAGCATCTCTTTGACCAGGGAATACATCTCGTACACGGACTGAAAGC
>JBNPOM010000152.1:0-568 GCA_050315175.1 Prevotella sp. SGI.027 | reverse complement strand
TGTCTTCGCCGTAGCGTCACCCATGTTCAACTCAAACATACAGGGTAAAAGCACACCTACGAGTTCATGATGACGAAGTGAGTGAAGTACACATCCCAAGCTGTTGGAAAGTTGTACGAGTAAGATACGGGCTGTAAGCCCAAAAGCTTATAGCCCAGGGCATCCCAAGATGAATGAGCCGACTTTACTTTGTCGTTGATTTCCAGACATCAGACTTGTTGTTACAAGTTGCTTGCACCGACTGATTGTACCATGAGACCAGCCGTTATTTTTGACATCCTTCTCTATCTTTGTTATACAATCCATGGTTTCTGCCAGTTCGTCTACAAGAGAGGCGTTTTGTGGAATAAAGGCATCAATGCTCTTTATGTCATTTTGAAGAGTATAATACAAGTTTTTTTTAAAGCTTTTCTTGCACTTTTTTGCGTCAGCTTTATATACAGATTTTGAACCTTAACCTTTACGGTGAATCAGAAAAATTGTATTTTCCATTTTTTTTAGCCAAAGACTTGCACGGTTTGATTATTTCGTCTACCTTTGCAAAAATTACAAGAACAATAAAATACAC
>JBNPOM010000151.1:0-591 GCA_050315175.1 Prevotella sp. SGI.027 | reverse complement strand
TAATTAGATAGTGGAAAATAAAATAGAATTACTATGAGGTTCAGGAGAATAATAATGGTAGACTCCTGATTGTTTTACGATAAAATAGAAAATGCTAAAAACTTCTAAATATTTAGTATTTAGAAGTTATATCAATAAAAATTGCTAATTTTGTCCCTAAAAGAAATATATGAAAGTGCGTATTTTATTTTGTTGGGCAGGAAATGTTTATAATTGGTCAGGTACCTGGCCGTTTTCCTGCATTCCGTCTCCTGGGGACACCTTATCTATTCAAAGTTTTGTAGATAAGGGATATATAAAGGCAGACGAAAAAGATGTTGTATTCGAGGGCAGCAGCACAGGTAGGTATAAAGGACTTGAAGTATCATTGGAGGGTTTGCTTTCCAATGAATACCATACCAAGGTTGTCTCTGTAAATTGGACTGTGACAGGTATTGAAATTGAGGTAACGACAGACATATATCAGCAAAGAGACGACATTGGTTTTAATCTTTGGGATGAAAAGAGAAATTTTTAATTTTCTATTTTTAGATGTTTTATGGATAAACAATTAAGGAAAGTGATTCACGTGCATTTCATTCAAGGACGTAG
>JBNPOM010000150.1:0-600 GCA_050315175.1 Prevotella sp. SGI.027 | reverse complement strand
AGATCCTGAAAACAGTGTTCCCGAAGAGAATGTTGATTTTACGAATCTTGACAACTTGTATCAGCCAGTATCAGGTGTGTACGCCAGTATTCGTACAGGTGGAATGCACTGGGTGATTTGGCCTTTGACAATTATTCGTGACGACGATATGTGGTCAGGACGCGTCGATGATCAACAGATGCTCGTAGACTTTGGAAACTATAAATATGATAATACTTTCTGGGGGCTTAATGAAATGTGGAATCAATATTATGGAATCATTAAGACTGCAAATTCTGCTCTGCAATCGCTTGATAGTTATGCACACCACATAACAGAGGCATCGCAGAAAACTAATTATCAATCTTATATTGGAGAGGTAAAATTTCTGCGTGCTTATGCCTACTATCGATTGGTTCAAGGCTTTGGAGCAGTAACAATTCTCAGAGATAATAAGCAGACAGATATGACTCGTTCAACAGTTGATGCTGTTAACGAATATATGCTACAAGACTTACAGTTTGCTATTGATAACTGTCCGCAAGTCCGTCCTAATGAAATGGAGCACAAAGGAGCGGTTACAGCTTACTCTGCTGCACACTTAGCAGCAAAGATTCATTT
>JBNPOM010000149.1:0-612 GCA_050315175.1 Prevotella sp. SGI.027 | reverse complement strand
TGAATGAGGATGTGCGACTTTTTCCTGACTTCGTCACTCAAAAATGTCCATTTTGTAATTGATTGATAAACAACATTTTGTATCTTTGCATACCCTAATTTTGGGGTACGCAATGACGAAGTCAGGAGACTTTATCCGAGCGTTTTGGAAAAGTACTCCAAAAGCGCCAGTCTATTTCCATCAACCGTCAGGATGTTTCTACATCCATCAATACCCAAATGGACAGTCTCATTCCGCCGAGCAAGATTAGCGGACTCACCCAAGGAATGTTTGTCGGCTCTGTTTCCGATAACTTCAACGAGCGTATCGAGCAGAAGATATTCCATGCCGAGATAGTAGTTGATACCGAAAAGTTGAAACGGGAGGAAAGTCGTTATCAGAAACTCCCCATCATCAACGATTTCTTGGATGCGGATGGCAACGACTGCATGAAGCAGACCATACAGGATAACTACAACCAAATCAAGGAGGGTGTCAAGCAGATAGTCAAGGATGAGCTGGGGCGTATCGCCAACGATGAGAACTTGAAGCACTTGATGCAAAAGGCATAAATGCGCTTTTCACAGTTGAATATAAATAGGTTTGTCCTATTGCTTTTTTCCGCGAGTGCCA
>JBNPOM010000148.1:0-684 GCA_050315175.1 Prevotella sp. SGI.027 | reverse complement strand
CAGCGTAATTGTCTTTGAATTACCCGTACCGGAAAGACCTGCTTGGGTAAGGCCATAAGTACCGGAAATATTGTTATTAGAGGTTATCTCAATGCGCTTGATCCTAAAGTTTGCGCGCTCCTGCTGAGATGGTATATAGGGAAGGAAGCAAAGATAGGATGCCTTGTGCTGCAAGTTGAAACGATAGCCTCTCTTACCTGCAACGGTAGCCTTCGCTGCCTTGGCCACTCCGCAATCGCCAGCGGCACCAAAATGCTTGGTGTTGTTAAAGGCTACTTGGGTCTGCTTGTTAGCTATAACAACTTTCTTTTCACCGGCACCAGAGTTTGTACCACAATAGTACACGTCGTATTGACTCTTCTTGGTGTAAGAACCATCTACCCAGAATGTTGTGCGAGCTACAGCATTAGTGATAGTACTCTTACCCTTACATAACTTCTTATTATCGTCCTCTACATAGATCACGTCGTTACGCTCCCAAAGGAAGGCTCCCTGACGACCGATGCCGTTACGATTCATAGAGGTGCGAGTGAGAAAGCCAGGGACTTCTGTTGAAATTTCAGGAGAACTAAGTTGCATACGCTCCATAGGAGCCTCTGTAACGATACCTCCTGTAAAGGCAGTAAGCTGACCATTACTATTACTATTACTATTACTATCAGGTCTCTCTTCGTTAGAACAGCA
>JBNPOM010000147.1:0-705 GCA_050315175.1 Prevotella sp. SGI.027 | reverse complement strand
AATTAAAAGAAATTTCAGATAAGATTTTGTCTTACTTTTATGATTATAAGGTTGGGGAAGGTTTATTCCTTTTACGGACAATGAGTGCACAAGGACTAAAATCTACCTATTATTACTCCGTTGTCAATGTATTGATCTATAATGAATTTATATATTCAGATAGGGATAGTAATTTCTTTAAACTGGGACAAAATGGCTTTGATTACCTTCAAGGAGATGAACCTCTTACTCTTTCCGTACCTCCTTTTAGTCAACTCTTATATTTGGAAGATATCAAAGATAAAGGTGCTGATTTTATCTTTAATGAACTATGGCAATTAATCGGTAAAGTAGATGATGCTCTATTTTATATTGATGGTCCTACTTATTATAATGTCATAAAGGACTATATACAAGGCTCATACCCAACATATTCAGATTTTATAGAGCATTTGAAGAATACCAACGAATCAACATCTAGAATAAAATGGTATCGTGAACTTTTAAAAAAAATAAAAGATGAAGACTTTGGTCCTTTTTTAGACCAACTTTCAGACGCGATAAATCAGAAAACAGACTCAGAAAGTAATGATGCATCTTCTTTTCTAAACAACACTCTGCAACAAACTTCTAAAGGCTCTCTAAATTCAAGCATTATAAAAGATTCGCCTAACAAAAGAGTGACTGTTTTTATTTCTTATGCTTGGGATAAACACAAAGAGACAG
>JBNPOM010000146.1:0-710 GCA_050315175.1 Prevotella sp. SGI.027 | reverse complement strand
TTATCTTTGCTTTTGTTCCCAAACTCAGATAACATGGGCAAAAGTACACATTTTTTCGGACAGCCGGTATATGGTCAGCTGATAAAATCTCTCGACCATGACAAAATAGTTGAAATAAGCCGCCGAAACGGCGGTGAGCGGTATGTGAAGACCTTTGACGGCTTCACCCATCTTCTTACGATGCTGTATGCAGTCATCATGCGCTTCGACTCCCTGCGCGAGATAGAGGCGGCAATGACGGCTGAGGTGCGCAAGCTTCATCACATAGGCATTGACAGGGTTCCTAAGCGCAGTACCCTGTCAGACGCGAACGCCAGACGCTCGGAGAAGTTCTTTGAGGACGTGTACCACGACCTTTACGAGTCCAATAAGGACAGACTTTCTTCGGACAGCCGACGCAATGGTACGGAGGAATGGATAAAACGTCTGAGAATCATCGATTCCACCACGATAACCTTGTTCTCTAACGTTATCTTCAAGGGCGTGGGACGGCATCCCAAAACGGGAAAGAAGAAGGGTGGCATAAAAGTGCATTCCGTCATTCATGCAAACGAGGGAGTTCACTGTGACGTGAAGTTCACCTCTGCCGCTACCAACGATTCCTTCATGCTCGCCCCCAGCCATTTCAAGCATGATGAAATCGTTGCCCTGGATCGTGCATATATCAACTATGAAAAGTTTGAGGAACTGACCGAGAGGAACGTCGTCTC
>JBNPOM010000145.1:0-727 GCA_050315175.1 Prevotella sp. SGI.027 | reverse complement strand
GAGGTTTTTCTATTTTTGATTTAGGGCGGACGCTGCGTGCAGCTAAAGAAGACGTTTTATCCAAGATTATTACTGAGCCAGTAAAGACAAATAACTTTGAATTAGGTGTATACTCTGATATCAATCATAGGTTACAGCTAAATGGATCTGTTTTTTATACCTATTCAAAGTTGGGTAGCGATCTTAAGATTGATGAAGCTGGTTTTTGGGTAGTCAACCGAACACCTCAAAAGGTATATGGAATGGAATTGAACGCAGATGCGCAAATATTAAATAACTTAAAAGCAGGTGCCAATTTCACATGGTTTGAGGGGAAGCTCAAGTCTACTTCAGACAAATGGGATACTTATATGTCTAACATATCTATCCCTGCAGCCAAGTTTGCTATGTATATTGATTATGCTCCCATTAAGAATATGTATATGCAGCTACATTACGTTCATACAGGAGACCGTAACCGCTTTGATACCACAGGTAAAGGTAAATATAACGAGGGTGAAGGAAAAGTTAGTAGTATAAATTTACTCAACTTCTCAACAGGAATAAGTTTAAAGGATTGGGAACTTAATTTAGGTATCTCAAACTTGCTTAATAATACTTATTATACACCAGCTTCTATGTTGATGGCAAGAGATGCAGAGTATGCGCATGCTGATGGACGTAAGATAACATTAACTGCTACATTTAAGTATTAGAAACTGAGGTCATAATGATGACCAGCATTAAA
>JBNPOM010000144.1:0-733 GCA_050315175.1 Prevotella sp. SGI.027 | reverse complement strand
TGATTGTTGATGAAAGTATGATGATAGGCAGTGAGAAACTTCTGCTTACCCTTGCTATACCCGCCGTTAATGCCGGTTCTGCAATTACGGAAAAAGACATAACCATAGTTGATATTTCCATTGCAAAAAGTTGGAACGGAACGACCATTAAAGAAGTTTTGGAGAAGGTTGCTGATAAAATAGGGCACAAGCCAGAATATGTTATCAGTGACAATGGCTCCACGGTATGTAAGGCAATAAGAGATGCGGGTTATGCCCATCATTTGGACATAAGCCACACGCTTGGCATGTTTCTCGAAAGGGTGTATAAGAAAGAAGCTGATTTTCAAGAACTTTCCAACAAAGTTCAACTTGCGCGTCTGAAATACAACATGCAAGACATAGCGTATGTGCAACCTCCTTCACAACGTAGCATTGCACGCTTTATGAATATGTCAAAATGGATTGACTGGATTAGCCGTATGCAATACCTGTATCACACTCTGCAAAATGACATAAAGAGCATTTATGCCTTTATTCCACAAAACGCCTCTCTTGTAGACGAACTGGCAGAAACTATGGATTGTATAACAAAAATAGAGAAGGATATCAAAAACAACGGCTGGTCTCATGGTACAATCAGCCGGTGCAAGCAACTTGTAACAACAAGTCTGATGTCCGGGAATGAACGACAAAGTAAAGTCGGATCATTCATCTTGGGATATATAGAACGTGAACGAATATTCGTTAATGA
>JBNPOM010000143.1:0-738 GCA_050315175.1 Prevotella sp. SGI.027 | reverse complement strand
TAATTATGAAAGTAAAAGCATTGGTGTTATTTTTTACCTTTTTCTTCATTTCTTGTGATGTATCGACACCTTTTTTAATACACGGAGAGAGGGAGTATATTTTATTCAATGACTGTGGAACAATTGTTATAAGTGGCTCTTCATTCTCTACGGATGTGCTTATACGTTGTGACTTTAATGGAAATTATTTTGTTAATACGGAGTTATTGAAAATAGGAACAACATCCGACGAAGACACTATTACAGATATTAGTGTTCGTCTAAACAGCGTTGAATTAATAGGGAAGGAAATCAAAACTAAAAGAGGAGATGTCATCTCTCTTTCGGGCAGTTTACGATCAACTGTACCTTATCAAAAATCAAGAGGGGTGATATTAATTTTACCATCAAATTTCATCACCTGTGAGGGAAAATCTATTATAAACGATACGATACGAATACAGTTAAAGAATTAATGTGGTTGTGCTTCCTATCCAGCGCTTGTTTCGAACTTTTGCCCAAAACAATAGCAGTTATAACAGTTTTCCAAAACCTGTTTTATTTTATCTCAAGTCAATGGGAATTTCACACAGATGCTAAACATGAGCAGTATGGCAACCGACAACATAACGAGCGAGCTTTCGGCACCGTATGACGTGGCTACATTCTTAGGTACGACGTTTACCTATGATGCTGAAGGCAGGAATCTTGCCACATCAACCAACGCCTTGGGCCAGCCTACCAAAGTCGTCACCGGTC
>JBNPOM010000142.1:0-757 GCA_050315175.1 Prevotella sp. SGI.027 | reverse complement strand
GAAAAGTTTGAGGAACTGACCGAGAGGAACGTCGTCTATGTCACCAAGATGAAGAAAAATCTCAAATACGAGGTGTTGGCAGACTGCATGGATATGAACGAGGATGGGCTGATGGAATATCGTGAGCAGGTGGTGGTGTTCAGGAAGGGCGGTATCAACCATATAGCGCGTATCATCACCTATGTGGATCTCAAGAAGGGAAAGATGCCAAAGTTGGTGTCCTTACTTACCAACGACTTTGACATGTCCATGGAGACTATCGTAGCCATCTACCGCAGGAGGTGGCAGATAGAGACTCTTTTCAAGCAGATAAAACAGAACTTCCCGCTTAGATACTTCTATGGGGAGAGTGCCAACGCCATCAAGATACAGATTTGGGTTACACTCATTGCCAATCTATTACTGTCACTGCTGCAAAGCTCATTGCAGAGGCGGTGGAGTTTCTCAGGGCTGGCTACTATGGTGCGCATTGTACTTATGGAATACCTCAACATGAATAATTTCTTCAACATGCCGGATGCCGACATGAAACTCATGCTTGAAGCAGCGGCTGAATCGCCACCAAAGGTAACAGAAAATGAATAAGGGGGCTTGTCATTAACATGCTGTCATCCGAACTATTGTGTCTCAATGAGTTGGAATGAGGATTTCTATGTTTAGCGGACAGTAATAAAAAAAAACGTGTGGGTGAGGAGTGTTTATTTCAGGCTCATGCACATAAGCACTCGGTAGACACCGTAGACGTCGGCGAAATTGT
>JBNPOM010000141.1:0-763 GCA_050315175.1 Prevotella sp. SGI.027 | reverse complement strand
TTTTTTTATTGTACTATTTAACTTGCCAATCTCCATTTTCGAGGCTTATAAGCACATCCTTTGGCTGAGAAAAGAAACAGCCTAAAGAGGAGCGAGCCTTGTTTTGGGCAAGTTCTTCAGGGGCTCAATGCCCCTGGAGAACTTAGGTAAGTTAGCCTGTAAGCGTTGCTCACCTTGTTTTGGGCTTGGCAAAGATAGTTCTTATTTTGCTGACACACGACTGTTTTTCTCTTTTTTCCAAAGATTCGGCCCAGGTTCCTCTGCTGAGTATACGGCCATGGGCGTTTTCTTTCCGATGCTCATGTGTGGTCGCTTTAGGTTGTAGAAATCAATCATTTGCGCTATTTCACGCTGGGCGTGATTGAAGTCTTGATACATCTGATGCTGATATATCCATTCAACTTTGAACGTGCCATTTTGCCTTTCGGCTATGGCGTTGTCCGTTGGTTTGTAACATTCGGTCATGCTAACTCGGATGTGGTGTCTCATAAGCGTATCAATGTATTCGTTACAGGCGTATTGCACGCCTCTGTCAGAGTGGTGTATGGTTCCGCAAAGGTTGTCTCCTCCGGCTTTTTGGATGGCCATGAGCAGTGCCTTCCGCGTGTTCTCCGCCTCCATGGTCTCTGACAGGCACCAGCCTATCACTGCATGGGAATAGGCATCCGTGACCAGATGCAGGTACAGCACGTCATGGGTGATCCAGACATAGGTGATGTCTGCTACCCATAACTGGTTAACCTGATCCACCTCAAGGTCTTGT
>JBNPOM010000140.1:0-784 GCA_050315175.1 Prevotella sp. SGI.027 | reverse complement strand
CTGACAAACAGGAAATGTTAAAAGAGGTTTATAGACAAGGACCCAGTAAAGTGTCAAAACATTGTGCAGATTTTAGGCAACTTAATGTTATAGATATAGCTCCTAGTAGTGTGTCCAATAAAGCAGCCTTTCATCGTGCACTTCTGAATAATAGCAAAATATCCAGAGTGCTAGATCCATGGACACCCTATAAGGACCCTGTCTTTCATGTTGAGATTCCACAACATTAAAACTTATATGTATGAAAAAAAATATTATTTCTTTTGTTTTTTTTGTTACATTAACAAGCTGTTTGGCTAATGTGACAAGACGCAATTGCATGCCCCCAAAATCATTATATGGTTATTGGAGTTTAGAGGGAGTTACATGGTTAAAAATAACGAGTGACTCCATCTATTTCGTAGACGAAGAAGGAACTTCTCCTATCAAATATTCTATAAATAAAGATACGATTATTTGGTATTTTGATGGGATAATTCAAAAGAGCAAGTATAATATAGTCCAAGATACGCTCTTTATGAAGAATGAAGAAGGTACAACCCAATACATACGTGTTAATGATAAAAGGTAGCGTCCTGAAGACCTTTGACGAGACCTATGATGGGGCTCCGACAACCTGTTGTCACGCAGGAGAAACAACAACCCACAGGAATCCTTCGGCTACGACAATCTCGACAGGCTTGTTTCCGTGAAGAACGGGGCGGCTGAAACCATGAAGATAAGCTATGCCCCCAACGGCAACATCCTCTTTAAGACGGGGGTGGGCAACTTCTCTTACGATGAG
>JBNPOM010000139.1:0-787 GCA_050315175.1 Prevotella sp. SGI.027 | reverse complement strand
TATTTTACGTGCATGAAGGAGCAGGCAAGTATGAAGGTGTGCAAAGGCAAGGGATGACCGTTATTTTTTTCATCTCCGACCAATGAGTTTTTGGATCAGGAGCAACCGCACCCCAAAAACTTGAAAAAAATCACGAGGCAAGTCCTGGAAGGCGACCCTTGCGGAACACCGCTTGCGCTAACTTTGCAAAGGAAAATGGATGTCGGACTTATCTGAAAAATGAAAAGAACGCATGAACGGATTTGAAGTGGAAGGTGGAGAGAGGATGTAAAAGGAGAGGGGGCTGACACCGCTTACAGCATCGGGAAATGCACATGGGCATCGGAGAACGAAAATACCACCACTTCTATTAAGCCCTGAAACCGGGTGAACGGTGAGTTGTAAAAATGGCTGTCGATGCCGAAGAAAGGAAAGGAACTGGCAGGGAGATAAGCCGAAAGGGAGCGAGAACATGGACAGCAAGAGTTTCCATGATGCCTTATCGCTATTGGGTACCACCGTCAGTCAGGTGAGAAAGCGTAGTAGTCTGAAAAGGCACGTCAAAGAAGGCTTGAAAAGCCATTCCATGGCGAGGAGACGGGAAAAGGTGTATGATCAGTATAAGGTCTGCAAAGTAATCTGTGTAAGCGTGAATTTATATTGCCGTATAGACGTATATATGTATATACGTCTATACGGCAATATGAGCATATAACAATAAGTATATACCACTATATAGGGAAAGGGAAGTAATCTTTCCTGTTTAACAATGGAGGCAGTGTCTGCAAGACTCTGCCATACCGCTTTT
>JBNPOM010000138.1:0-805 GCA_050315175.1 Prevotella sp. SGI.027 | reverse complement strand
CGGCTCGATATATATTATGGCAAGAGACGAGAGAAGTGGTCTTGATGGAACAATAACAGACTTGAACATGGATGTCGTTTTGGGTCATTTAGAGAATATACTTGATGAATTACCCGACAAGTAGTGCAGCTTTAAGTAATTTTATTGGAAATAATTGGCATAAATATCTGATTTTTTTTATATTTGCATTATGAACACTAAAAGTATCAATAAAATGAAAATTGGAGATTTAGTACACATTTCGCCTGACCTCACTATGAAGGACGATTGGGTGGATGGAAGAGTTATTGATATCAAAGATAATCCGTTCGTTGGTGTCGTTGTATCAGCTAAGACAGATAACGGAGTGATATTCTTTGGACGTGAGGAACTTTTTAAACCTGCATGATATGTTCGCATTAAGTTTTGACATGGTTGTTTCTGACCTAAAGCAATACTATGGAGAGCCATACAATAACGCCTACTATGAAATAAGACAAATACTCGAAGCAAATGGATTTGATTGGGTGCAGGGCAGCACCTATCTGACACGGTCCGATGATTTGAGTAATATGTTTGCAGCTATTCAAGCACTTTCGAGGATAGACTGGTTCAAAAAGTCAGTCAGAGACATTAGGGGCTACAAAGTGGAGAACTGGTCAGACTTCACGGAACTGGTCAAGAACTCATAACTTTTAAAAGCGAGTGCCGAATATCGGAACACTCGCTTTCTCTTTCCTAAATGTACATTCCTCACCTCTTGTGATCACCATTAGGGTACGCTTTCCAATGAACATCTTACACAACTTACACATCATGCTTGTGG
>JBNPOM010000137.1:0-834 GCA_050315175.1 Prevotella sp. SGI.027 | reverse complement strand
AGAATGAGGATGTGCGACTTTTTGCCTTGCGGAACACCTGCTCCACAAGAAACCCTTAAAACAGTCTGTGCTGTTTTAATCCCACGAAAAACACGGTTGGCGCTCATACTGAATCATCAACAGAGTTTTTCGTGCGACTTCGGGAGAGCGGTAAGGTCAATGTCTTATTGTGGTGCCTTATCTGGCAATCCCTACTTGTTCCCCTATGTCTGCACTTTGTGCCTTATGTATGTTGGCGTTTACACTCCTGCCGTCACTGTCTGGATTTAATTTTACTAAGCAAAGGTAGCAAGTCCTGTCAGAACGCCGAAGTACCGCTACGCTATTTTGGAATATTATTATGGCAGCCTTCCACAAATCATAGATTTGGGTTTTCCATGATAATCTACCAAAATTATTTCGCTTATCTGCCTTACGGGCTTGCTTACCTCACGCAAGTAAAATTTGAAATCCCGACAGCGATGCTGCAAAACAGCAGAACGAAAGGGAAACGTATCATCATAAACATCGAGATTATGGCAAACTGGGCAACAACAAGCTATCGTATTGAGGGTAGCAAGAGCGATCTAAAAAGAGTTTTCAACGTGATTGACGGCTTTATGACAGCAAAGCGGAAGCCAACCAGCGTAACGACTTCCAAGGATTGGGAGGGGAACGTCGTCGAAGCTTTGGGTGCGACGGAAGAGCAGTTATCAAAGAACTATCTCCGAGGTTTCATCCAAGAGTATGAAATGGATGGCAACACCATCCGCATTGAGGCGGAAGAGGCCTGGGGAGCAACCGACTTCCGACATGTACTGCGCACGCTCATGCCAAAACTGACCATCTACTTTA
>JBNPOM010000136.1:0-887 GCA_050315175.1 Prevotella sp. SGI.027 | reverse complement strand
AATAGTATTGTTACACGGTAAAACATCAAAAAAAACTTAATAAAAAGGATTCTTTCAAGTTTTCTTTTGGGTTTTCGATAAAAATTTGTAATTTTGCACCCTGTTTGGAATAAGTATCAAAACGATAACAATAATTTAAGATAGCAATGTCTAAGATTTGTCAAATCACAGGAAAGAAGGCACAGATTGGTAACAATGTGTCTCACTCAAAGCATCGTACAAAGCGCAGCTTTGACGTAAACCTTTTCAGCAAGAAGTTCTATTATGTAGAAGAAGGTTGCTGGATTAGCCTTAAGATCAGTGCGGCTGGTCTTCGTCTCATTAATAAAGTCGGTCTTGACGCAGCGTTGAAGAAAGCCGTTTCTAATGGCTATTGCGATTGGAAAGACATTAAAGTAGTAGGAGAATAGTCATTATGCCAAAGAAAACTAAAGGAAATAGAGTACAGGTAATTTTGGAATGTACCGAGATGAAGGATAGTGGACAGCCAGGAACAAGTCGTTATATAACGACGAAGAATCGTAAGAATTCTCCTGAGCGTCTTGAGTTAAAGAAGTACAATCCTATTTTGAAGAAGATGACTCTTCATAAGGAAATTAAGTAATAAGGAGATTAAATAATGGCAAAAAAAGCGGTCGCTACCCTCCATGAAGGTAAGATGGATGGTCGAGCATATACAAAGGTAATCAAAATGGTGAAGAGCCCAAAGACGGGTGCTTACGTTTTTGATGAGCAAATGGTTCCAAACGAAGCAGTGAAAGACTTCTTTAAGAACTAATATTTATCGACATTTGGATAAGATGGGTGCGGGTCATTTATCTTATCTCAACACATAAATACTACAGGCTCTATGGATTGATTTCCATGGAGCCTGTAGTCGTTTTATT
>JBNPOM010000135.1:0-911 GCA_050315175.1 Prevotella sp. SGI.027 | reverse complement strand
CAAGGTTTTAGGAGCTACTGATGAGCAGATGAAAAATAATTATCTCCGTGGCTTCATCCAAGAATACGAAATGGACGGAGATACTATCCGTATAGAGGCAGAGGAAGCATGGGGAGCCACAGACTTTCGGCATGTGCTGGCAAAACTCCTGCCAGAGCTGACCATTTACTATATCGTGGAGGAATCGGGATGTGAAGTTTATGCCACCAATGATGCTGACGGCAAATATTTCCCCGAAAGGTTCTATGTGGACGCTTATTTTAATGGTGATTATGCAAGTGAGTACTTCAGGACCGAAGAACAGGCAATGATGTATGCCGCACAGTTACTTGGCAAAGAAAAGATGACCAAAGCCAAGTTGGAAAGCTGGAATGAAGACCACGAGGAAGACGATGAGTTTATCTATATTCACGAATTTGAGTTCGCAGCGTAAAAAGGCAACGGCAGGGCCAACCACCCTGCCGCAATCTTCTTTTATGAAAGCAAAGAAATTTGAGTTAAGGACGCAGGGGAAAACTGTTGCGAGTTACAATGCAACATACGATGGGTATCTTCAATTTTGCGATGATATGGGAAACGAACCTTATGAGGAGGATAGTGCGGAGTTTTTTGAATGGATGAATATAGCCAAAGGTGAAGGAGGATGCTATATTGATTGAAAATGTTTGGGGATGGAAAATCCCCAAACATTTTTGGCTGCTCCTTTAAGTCGCAGCCACAGGCAAAACACATGGTTTCACCTGAAAATCGGTTTTTACGTAATTAGTCTTGACCTTACGATGAGTACCTTTGGCGTAATATGGTGCATCCCATCCTTTGTCAAAATATGGCTTAGATATTTTTCCGAACATCCAAGGTCTTTCTCAGAGAACTTTCTAAAGATCGCTGCTACACTACCAAAGTAGTAATTC
>JBNPOM010000134.1:0-921 GCA_050315175.1 Prevotella sp. SGI.027 | reverse complement strand
CAGCACAGATACAGCCACGCAAACCGCAAATGAGATAAATGATTTTGTTTTCATCTGTATCAATTGTTTATAAAATTAATTCATTAAAAATGGTTATTACAAATAAACTATTCAAGAGTTGCCCGCTTACCACTGTTCATCATCCACAGGTTCTAAAGGATCAGGATCAGGTTCAGCATTCTTATGTCCACCATCCGAAGGACTTGCTGCACAAAGCGAATACTCTACTGAAAAGCAAACGATATTAGGACTAATGTAAGCCGCCTTTTTACCTGCGGCAGTTGTTTCTGTTTTGCTCATAACGTTACAATAAATTTTGAATATGATTTTTAATTTCTGAATATACTTCCATAAAGGAAGGCAGGGAATTACCCTCCACAAACGGACACAAAGAGTCGCTGCGCAATAATGCAGAATGCGCAGAAAGGGGAATAAGAGAAGATATACCTATTATTATATAAGAGAGAGAGAGAGAGAGAGAGAGAGTACAAAATTATTTGGAACTACCAAATAATTTGTGTTAAAAGAAAGAAAGTTGTTTTTTCTTTGTAACACACCTTGTACCAAAGAATGTTTGGAGCAATGGTGTAAGCGGCTATGTGAAAAAGCTGATTCCAATCTCTGTCTGTATTTATTTTGTTGGCAAAGATAAGGTTTCTTTTGTATTTTACATTTTTTTATAATAAATTTCTGCGTATTTTGCAATTTTTTAAAAGAAATAAACAATTTATGGTCTATTCCCTATGCGAGTTCGGGATAAGAAAATCTTTAGAAAAGTTCCAGTTGACTTGATTATCCTCTGTCAGCGAACACTTTTCCATATAAGACTTTTATAAATACGCTCCACACACGTTAATCTCGTCGGTAATATAGAATATTTCAGTAACTTTATCTTTGGTAATCATCGCTTTGTTTTTATTT
>JBNPOM010000133.1:0-938 GCA_050315175.1 Prevotella sp. SGI.027 | reverse complement strand
CATCACCGCCAAGTTCGCCTATCACCAGCCCGAATATAGGCAATGTGAGAGATGGAAGGAACTGGGCGTGAACATCCCCACCTCAACCGTCAACAGCTGGGTTCACGATGCCGCCGATGCGCTTTATCCACTTTACAAACTTCAAGCAAGACAGATCCTGCAAAGTCCTTACCTGCAGGTTGACGAGACCAGCGTACAGGTTGCCGACCGCAAGGGAAAGACGCGCAAAGGATACCTGTGGAGCGTGCGTGACGCCATGCACTCCCAGGGCGTATTCTTTCATTGGAAGGACGGTTCGCGCTCGGGCGCTGTGGCAGACGAGCTCTTCAAGGGCTACCAGGGCGCCATACAGTCTGACGGGTATGAGGTCTACAGCAGGTTTGAGAACGTTCAGGGCATCGTGCTGCTGGGATGTATGGCACATGTGAGACGCAAGTTCGAACATCTGGCGGCTGACGATAAGAATGCCACCCATATCATCGAAACGATAGCCACGCTGTATGAGTTGGAGGAAAACCTCAAACACAAGAAAGCGCCACCCGAAGAAGTGGAGGCCGAGCGAAAGGCCAAGGCCTATCCCATACTGAAGTATCTTGAGACCTATATGCAGGATGTACACAGGCAGTACACCCCAGGCGAAGCTATGGAGAAGGCGCTGCGTTATGCCTTCGCCGTTTGGATACGCATTGGCAGGTATATGCAGGACGGACGCTTCAACATAGACAACAATCTCATGGAGCAGGCCATCAGACCCGTCACGCTTGGAAGAAAGAACTACCTGTTCTGCGGTAACAATGAGGGGGCGGAGAACAATGCCGTCTTCTATACCTTCGTGGCGTGTTGCAGGGAAGCAGACATAGACCCATACAAATGGATGAAGGAAATCCTTTCAAAGCCGTTGCCAGACATGACGGAGGATGAACTCACGAAAATGCTAC
>JBNPOM010000132.1:0-1023 GCA_050315175.1 Prevotella sp. SGI.027 | reverse complement strand
ATACCTACAGTGGTAGACCGCTTGGTGCAACAAGCCATCAACCAAGTACTGACTCCTATTTATGAGAACCAATTCTGTAAGACAAGCTACGGTTTCCGTCCGAGAAGAGGCTGCCATGACGCATTGCGTGGAGCGCAAAAGATAATCAATGAAGGCTACATTTATGTAGTTGACCTTGACCTTGAACGCTTCTTCGACACTGTGAGCCATAGCAAACTCATAGAAATTCTCAGCCGTACGATAAAAGACGGTAGAGTGGTCAGTCTTATACACAAGTATCTCCGAAGTGGTGTGATAAACAAAGGTTTGTTTGAAGCGAGCGAGGAAGGAACTCCCCAAGGAGGACCGCTAAGTCCGTTGTTGAGTAACATCATGCTCAACGAATTGGATAAAGAACTCGAACGCAGAGGGCTTCCCTTTGTACGTTATGCCGATGACTCGATGATATTTTGCAAGTCCAAAAGAGCTGCAATGCGAGTAAAGGAGTCTGTAACCCGATTTATAGAGAATGTTCTATATCTCAAAGTCAACAAGGAAAAGACCATAGTGTCGTATGTACGTGGAGTGAAATACCTTGGCTATTCCTTTTATGTAATGAACGGCAAATGCCAACTCACGGTACATCCCAAGTCCAAAGCCAAGATGAAGTCAAAGCTAAAAGAATTGACAAGTCGCAGCAATGGATGGGGATATGCCAAGAGAAAGCATAAGCTGAAAGAATACATACGAGGTTGGGTCGGTTATTATCACCTTGCCAATATGAAACGTCTCTTGCTTGACACAGATGAATGTTTAAGGCGTAGAATACGCATGTGTATATGGAAGGCTTGGAAGAAAGTCGGGACAAAAGTGGCAAACCTCATCAGATGTGGTATTGATAAATACAAAGCATACGAATGGGGTAATACTCGCAAGGGTTATTGGCGAATAGCTGATAGTCCTATTTTAACAAGGGCGATAGATAACAATAAACTACGCTCAGCAGGGTATGCCACTTTAATGGGGTCGTATCTCGAATGGCAC
>JBNPOM010000131.1:0-1122 GCA_050315175.1 Prevotella sp. SGI.027 | reverse complement strand
GCTCGATATAAAGAGTGTCATTAGAACTATTCCTTATGCCAAATGAGGTTATTGTGTCCATAACGCAGGAAGTGAACATACATGTACAAAAAACAAGAAATACACTACCATACAGAACGCGTATCCCACCATGGATAATAGTTGACAAAATCTTCATAATAATTCCTTTCATCTACAAAGTTTCCTTTTAATAGTAATGCGTTCAAGCCTTGAATTCCATCATTCACTAAAAACAAATCAATTTTCACTACAGATTTTATATCTGCTGAATGTCTTCCATACAATTAACAGAAGGGATATGATGAATATTGGAATTATCAACCTTCCACAAATCCAACTCATAAAGCATATCCTTCAAATCTACTAAAAGATATGCTGCGACTTCAATATTATCTGTGTCATAAAATTTACAACAAGAGATAATGCGACTTCGTTTTCGAGTATATTCTTGCATATAGTCTCTTAAAAGTCCGATACTACCTATTATCTCCTTTGTGAGAGGATAGGCTGCAATATGATCTTTCCAATTACTTTCCAAGTGATAATTAGCTTTATTGGCCAAGAACGCAATGAGAGCCATTTCCTCAGAAGTTACTTTTCTGCTATTCTCCATGAATTCTTCCTATATTATAAATGTATTTACCATATATTCTTTTTCTTCATAATACTGTTTTCTTGACGGTACCGATATTGAAACGGTGTTAAAACAGTTAATTTCTACAGTTATTTTTTCTTTGGTCTCCTCAATACTATTCTCAAAGAATCAGTGAGTACTCTTTTATCATTACTCATTATGAAATTTGATGGTAAAACAAATAAGACTAAAGGCTCATAGGGTGCTTGAACTTTATCTTTACGTTCATAGCGTAATTGTACTGAAATTAAACGATTCTTTACGTGTGTATTATTTTTTTTATATGTATTTGTTGCAGAAAAGGGTAATGATTTCCCTATCTTTATATTCTTATCGCAAAATTCCAATTTTAAGGAATCGGGATTCATTACATATTCTCCTTTTAAATCAAAGAGAAGGTAATGCCAGCCACCGAAGTACATACCGCTGACCTTAACCCTACTGTCCTCCGATAAAGAAATGTTATAGCTAAACTTGTTGTTATCTAG
>JBNPOM010000130.1:0-1169 GCA_050315175.1 Prevotella sp. SGI.027 | reverse complement strand
GCTCGCCATTCACGGCAAACTTGTCCCCCAAAACCCTGCGGAAGAGCCAGCCAGTGAACTGCTCAAACGTATCAATCCCAAGGCGGAAATCGCTTGTGATAACGAACATTATCCGCACTTGCCTAAGGGGTGGGCTATAACCTTTATGCACGAGGTTTGCAGTTTGTTTGATGGAGAAAAGCAAGACAATAGATCTATGATCAACTTAGATGTAAAGTTTTTAAGAGGTCTTTCTGATGGGATAATTCTAAAGAAAGGGAGGTATGTTCGAGCCAATACCTATATGATATTGGTTGATGGAGAAAACTCAGGAGAGGTATTCAAAACTCCGATTGAGGGCTATCAAGGTAGTACTTTTAAGCAACTAAGTATCAATGAGAATATGAATGAGGAGTATGTCTTACACATTATCAATCTGCATAGAAAGGCTTTAAGAGAAAACAAGGTTGGATCTGCCATTCCCCATTTGAATAAGAAACTATTTAGGGCGATAGAAGTGCCGATACCTCCTTATGCAGAACAAGAGAGAATCATCGGAGCAATAAACTTCGCATTCAATAGGTTAGATACAATTGAGGAGAGCCTATAGGCTCTCCTCAATCGCACCTAAACTCCTCAAAAGTTGATGCCCCTTTTTAACAATTCGCTTCTGCTCATCTTGTGGAGGAATAGGTATTTCCAGCTTTGAATATTCAGAAATCCAATATCGTTTATGTGTATCTCCGACAAGTCTCGTTCTGCTCATGAATAAAGCCACATATTCAATCTCAACCCCATGACATACTTGTAAGATTTTCATAGCAGATGATTTAACCTTAAACGGGAAATCCACCAATCGGGAATCTGTTGTAAAATCATCGAAAATAATGCATGGCAATTTGTTGTATATACCTTCTTTTTCATCTGTATAACCTATAACAAACGATTTTCCTGCCGTTAGTACAGGGATTAAATAATCGTCTCTATATGCTGTTGATTCCACAATATACGCTGTTGGCTGCTCATATTTTATGACATCTTCGAGTCTACATATGCTCCATCCCTTAGGCAACTGCGGATAATGTTCGTTATCACAAGTGATTTGTGCCTTTGGGTTGATACGTTTGAGCAATTCTGATGCAGGCTCATCATTCGGGTCTTGTGGTACGAGCTTGCCGTGAATGGCAAGG
>JBNPOM010000129.1:0-1205 GCA_050315175.1 Prevotella sp. SGI.027 | reverse complement strand
CTATTTATCTCCTGACTTTCGGAATAACATTGCTATTCTTCTCTTATAAATTAGCGAACAGAATATTAACGGAAATACATAACAGTAAAAAAATCCTGATAGCCATATCCTGTATAATCATATTGTTTTCCTTCTTCGATGAAGGAAGATATATATTGCTTTCAGAGGTGCTTTACATCATCGCAATGGCAGCATTATTTTATCCTAATTTCCAAGACTTCGAAGCCCCCAAAGGAAGAAAAACAATACCACAAAAATACATGGAAGAAAGAAAGGCAGCATGACCTTTATTTAATCATGATTTTTATATAAAAAAGTTAATGGGAAAAAGCCTGATTTTTACATCTAATATTTACAATAAAAAACGATAATGGTTAATGAAAAAATGATAGATAAAAAAACAGTTCAAACTGACAACAAAGAATATGATGTAAGGATGCCTTCCGCTTTGTTAGAGTTTCTCTGTGGCGACTACACTTACAAGAACACAAGGCGTTTTTCTCGTCTACAAGCCTTTCGTGATCTCGTAGTGCGTCATTGTATATCTGAGAGAAAACAAGAGGATATGGCTGCAAACATAGAGTGCTTATCAAAGTCTTGGGGATGGAGTCGTCCTTCTGTCATGAAGTTTATCCAAAATTTGGAAGCAATGGAGATTTTGGAAGTCTTCAATGTTGTCACGAGCAAAATGGTTAGACTTCAAAAAGGCGTTGTTATTTTTGTATCCAAAAAAGAGACGAAGAAATGATAGTGAGAATCTTAATTCATTCGGAGAAATCTAAATTGACATTTCATTTTTAATATTTACAGATGGAAAAGACAAAGTCATTGTACATGCGCTTGCGCATGAGTAATCGTTTTGCAAACGAAATAAATTATTTTATATTGGGAGGTAGCCTAATACCCCCCAAATAGAAATTTGGAGGAATTGACACCCCAAAAGAGAGGGACTTCGTGCGGCAAGCCGTGTCAATATTAGGCTCTCCGAGGGTTTAAGCTACAACAAAATGTGAGGTGCAAATGTGCTTTCAATCACTCAAAAGTATTAAAGAGAAGGAACCCCTTACACAAGCAGGTCACACCCTCAAGACACACCCCCAGGACACACCCCAATAAGAAGTTTTCAACATTCTGATAAACAATAAGTTACATACATCAGGACACACCCCACCAAAAAGGTAGGACACACCCTCAAGACACACCCT
>JBNPOM010000128.1:0-1249 GCA_050315175.1 Prevotella sp. SGI.027 | reverse complement strand
GTTCATCCCTAAATCCGTATGCATTGCGTTTCATCACTTTTATCTTATTGTTAATACCCTCTACTTTACCTGTTGAGATATGGCAGTCATACCATGCAAGTATACCTCTTTTGTAAGCCAGTATAGTCATTGCCATCTTTTGCAGTTGTGGAATATGACTCTGTTTTGCTTGCTCCACCCACTCCGTTAAAACTTTTTCAGCCTCCTCTTTACGCACTTGCAACCATATCTCCCTCAACTGTTCTTTCAGATAATACGCCTTTGATAGAGGCTCATTCATTGCCAAGGCATTTTCCAATCTCGTCTTATATTTCGCATCATAGATATCTGCTCCATTACAAAGCAACAGATATCTGGTTCCCTTGAGTACCTTACGTTTGTTAATATCCTTCTCCATGTTATATTGTATTCGCCGTATATCATCAAGTTTGTCATTCATCAGCTTTACGACATGAAAATGGTCAAAAACGTGTATCGCATCTGGACAATTTTCAAGTACGGAGCCAATAAAAGCCGCTGACAAATCCGTGGCAACATATTTGATAGATACATTCTTGCGCCTCACCTTCTTCCAAAAGTCAGCCAAAGATTCTATTTCCTTACCCTCACCGACATAGAGTATGCGCCCGCTAATAAGGTCTACAACGATTGTTTTGTATATGTGTCCTTTCTTGACGGCAAACTCATCTATACCTATACACTTAACACCATCAAGCGACGGAGGGGAATAATGGCTTTCAAGATAATGGGAATGTATCTCCTTTACTGTATCCCAACTTACCTCAAGCCGTGCCGCCACATCTTTTAGGGTCATGGAACGCAATAAGTCTACGACATATTTTGCAAAGCGGTGAGTGTAGGAACTGCTGCCCGTTGCAAATCGTATCTTTTCCTGTTGGTCGTAGTCACAGTCATTGCATTTGTAGCGTTGGACTTTCATGCGGATAACTATTTTCTTGCCACCAATCGGCAGACCAAGAAAGTCTCTTATGCGGTAGCCATTTTTCACCAAATGAAGTTTGCCACATTTCGGGCAGACGCTTAAACATTTCTTGTTTTGTACGTGAAGAATAATTGTATTACCTTTGTATTCCTCCCTTGTACATTCGAGACTATATAGTCCCCATGCGTGATATAGAAAACTGCTGTTCATGATTGTATATCTGTTTGTGGTTATTCAAATATACTCAAGTTCAGCGGTTTTCTTTTATCTTATTGTTAAATTGTCACTTGAAAAGTCGGATGAACC
>JBNPOM010000127.1:0-1316 GCA_050315175.1 Prevotella sp. SGI.027 | reverse complement strand
CCGTCGAGGTAGTAGAACTCGCGCGTTCTTCCATTCTCCGTAATCTGTTCGTATTCCCCGGCATAGATTGTAGTTCTGACATCCGTACCATTCTTTCTGGAAAGATATGGTCTTTGTTTATACAATCCACTTATCCTTCTTAAAATTATTTAATCAAACATGAATATTATCATTTTCTTTTTAATATCCACAGGGCATTTATCAAATGGTAGTATTCGTTTACGATATATATATCCGATAAATAAACTTCCATCATCAGAATAAGCCCTGCACCAATCACTTCCCCAAATTGGGGTGTATAAAAATATCTGGTTCCTACGAATCTTTGTCTTTACTTTTGACTTCGTTGAAGGTTTCTCTCTGACATAGGTGAAACCATCTGAGTCATTAATCACAGCAGGAAATTTCATGTAATCCTCTTTATATAGAAGATTACATCCTTTACTATCATAGACGCAATTGATATCAGAATATCTGAAGCTGCGAGGTGGTTCAGTAGTTACCATAAAATATAGTGCTTTGTCACCCAAATCAAGTTCTACAACGGAATCTAACGGGTTACCGTAACTGAAAACATGAGCCTTGGTGATTGCTGCAAAAATAATACTATCACTTTTGTCTTGATAGAGCGACTTGACAGAATAAGTATTGTCCCCTATATCTATGCATTTTGACTGGCATGTTCCTAACCCTTTATAAAGATCATATATACAATCTTTACAAGAGTGTTGTGCATGTGTGGATAAAAAGCATACGCATGCTAAAATTAACACAGTTGTACATTTCTTCATAATCATAATTTATTGAATCTGCACATTTAGATGAACTTATGATGTGAAATATATGAGAAAATAAAATAAATTAGTTTCCTCCAATTTGGACATGGAGTTTAATTGTCAATCTTTTATTTAGAGAGTTTCTAATAAGATCTCTAGCTCTAATTAGTTGAGCTTTATTTGCCCTTAAACCTATGCATCCATTTGTTCCATTTGAACGAGCAGGATGAATTCTTATGTATTGGCGATTTCGACCCGCATGACTATCATAAAAAGGATCGGGATCAATATTGGCGGTAAATCCAACACCATTGCTTGTAAACCTCGGTTCGCTCCTGTCACTGATTGAAACAACATACCAATCTCCATCAGGAATTGTGTAACTTTTGCAATTGGAGGCTCTACTTACTGCATTACATGAAAATACCTGTTTATCACCATAATACATTGTATAGGTGCCCTGAGACCTATATTTATTAACTAGAGTTCCAGCATACACGATCTTCGTTATTAATGTTCCTACAGAGATTCGTTTTGCAG
>JBNPOM010000126.1:0-1326 GCA_050315175.1 Prevotella sp. SGI.027 | reverse complement strand
CTGTTTTTAATATCACTACTCTTTTTTGCAAAGATACACAAAAAAACAAATTAAAGTCAAACCAAACATAAATAAAAACAATAGCGAAAGTTAATTTAACAGTCCCCACCATGTCAAAGAACGGGCGGTTTCAACATGCAAATGCACTAACGATTGCAAAGTTAAAAAATATTTTCATAAAAGCATTCAAATGGACAACGAAAATTCAATTTTTCTCTCGGACGACGATTTATTTTGTCTGTGACCTTGGTTACATACTGATGACTTATATCATCAAAAGAAGATGATTTTGGAATATATTGTCTGATAAGACCATTTTGATTTTCTATCAAACCTTTTTGCCATGATGAATACGGATCTGTGAAATAGACAGTAATGCCAAGTTTTTTTGTGATGTATTCATGACAGGCAAATTCTAATCCGTTATCAGTTGTTATAGTCTTGATAAATTTCTTATACGGCATCAATAACCGAACTACCGTTTTAGCCAGCTCTTTTGCTTCCTTTCCTTTATTAAGTTTCCTCATAAACAACATTCCAGTCTTCTTTTCCGTAATGGTCAATATGGCACCTCGATTCCCTTTGCCAAGAATAGTGTCCATCTCGAAATCTCCGAAGCGTCTGCCATCTGCTTCTTCTGGTCGCTCTGTTATTTTTGTCCTGTTACAAATCATTGATCCATCAATACTTACGGGACGTGACCGATGTTTGAGTTTATGGCGACAATATAGATATAAAGTCCCTCCATTTTTCTTATCCTTACGAATGATTTTATATATAGTTTCATGAGATATTATCATGCCACGTTCTTTTAGCACAGTAGAGATTTGTTGTGGAGACCATTGTTCTTCTATCAACAATCTTATTGCTTCATTTTTTACTTCATCCGAAATGGCACGGTTGCCTGGCTTTCGTTTCTTCCTTTGGTCCGCATTTTTCTGAGCTGTTTCCCAATTATAATTTCCACGGACACCGCTGTTCCGTTTGATTTCCCGGGAAATGGTAGAAGGATCAACACCTATTGATTGTGCAATTTTTGCCTTACTACATCCGTTTTTAGTAAGTACAGAAATCGCACATCTTTGCTGTGAGGTTAAATGGTTATACATGTATATAAAATTAGTTTATGAATGAGACAAGTCATCTTTATTGCGTGATTAAATGTTTTTAACACATACCTTGAAATGCCTATGTTTATGATATTTTAATATTTACATATAGACGTATTTATTATTCAAGAAGCTACTGCAAAAATACATTCAAGCCATTTAATTGATGTATATCTATTCATCCATTTACGTGGTGGTCGCTTTCACCTTTAGGCAG
>JBNPOM010000125.1:0-1367 GCA_050315175.1 Prevotella sp. SGI.027 | reverse complement strand
GTAACTTATTGATTTTCAATCATAAAAGTACAAATAATAAGCGAGATTACCAACTTTTTAAGAACTTTTCTTATCCCGAACTCGCGTAAGGTATGTATACAATAGGTAACCATTTTTTTCCGATGTGGTGACGCTGCAGTCCAAGAGCTGAAAACCCTGATGCTTAGCGGTCTGAAAGACTTGAAGCACATAACGGGCTGAAAGCCCAAAAGCTTATAGCCCATGGCATCGCTATGGGTAAGCATGTAAGTAGGTGTACGCCCTGTAAGGGAAAAAGCATTAGGAAAAGCAAGCGTAACAATATGATAATCAAACGCTTTTGCCCTTACAGGGCGCAGCCATCCCAACTCATCCCAACCTCAGGGCGTTGCCCTGGGCTATAAGCTTTTGGGCTTACAGCCCGTGGCCTTGCCTTGCAGATTCAAAATCGGAGTGCAAAACAAACGGGTTAACTCTACGCGTCACCAACCCTATTTAATAAGGTGGACGAAAACTCCATGACATCAACTGCCAATCGACATGACTTTGAGGGCCAATTCCAAAGAGATTGCAGGGCAAAAGACCATCGATTGCAGGACGTTGAAAATGAAACGAATCATACAGAGGTTGACGTAAAAATACTTAACAATTATCGACAAATCACAACGTTGAATGAGAGATTGAACCATCGAAAAATCAACGCAAGATGGATTTGGTAAAATTGTGTGATAAGCTTAAAAAAGGAGCCGTTCTTCATTTCCTTTCCCGATTATTTGGAAATTTTAGAATCTTTCCATACCTTTGTAACCGTGAGGAGTTCAGCTACAACATATCAAAGCAATAGGAAGTTGCAGGAAAATATTAGTTTTCCCACAATTTTTAACGCTTTATATTTGGCCGTTTCAGATAATTTGCTAACACACACATTCACACTTAGCGTCGTGTAAGCATTTTTTAAGCTTTATTTTACGCTCGCGTGAGAAGCGTGCAAATCCCACAAACGAAGGGCTCAACCGAGTTCCTTTTGTTCCTTTTTCATGCCCTTTTGCACCTCGGTCAAAAGTAAAATAAGCCCCAATTTATTCACTAAACTATAGTGAATTATGAAGAAAAATAAAGTTGAATTAAAACACTATCTCGCCCCCCCGATGCGAGATTATCCGGTTGGTAAACGAATCGTCCCTGCTTGGCTGCAGCGATATCAAGCCCACGCCGGGTGTCGGAAATCCGCCGATACACTTGGGTGACAACAAAGAAGAAAACGAAGAATTAGAGTTCGGTTAATAAAAAAACAGAAAATGACAATAAGATACTTAAAAAGTTTAATTTATAAATAGTGTTACGGAATTAAGTAGGGTCTGCTAATTTATTTCTTTCATACAGCCTTG
>JBNPOM010000124.1:0-1421 GCA_050315175.1 Prevotella sp. SGI.027 | reverse complement strand
TATATATATCAGACCCTTCATCTAAAATACGCTTACAATAAACAATTGTAGAATCGTTGTTTCCAATAAGTTCGTAATACTGTGCAAATGCCATGCACGGAAAACCTGATGTGGGTTCTTGATCTATTAGCGAGAAGCATTTTCTTGCTTTTTTAGTTTCCTTTAGAATTGAAAAATAACATAATAGATGAATTATGTGCTGTTGCTGTCGAGAGTTTTCTTTTAGTCTGACAATTTCTTTGTATGCTGCATCAAAAGCTTTGCAAGCCAATTCAGGTTCATTTAGTGCAAGATATGCATTCCCTTCATGCAAAAGAGGAACTATCACGTCATCATTCAGCTGTATAGAGATTTCCAATTCTTTTTGTGCCATTTTCACAGCATCATTATAATTTTGCACTTTATAATAGAGGTCATTCAGATTGGAGAACGCATTGCGTAGCATAATAGAATCACAACCATTCCTGTCATTGGCATATTCGATGGACTTGAGGAAAAACTCCAAAGAGCGGGGTGTGTCTTGCAAGTCACGATAGACACTACCTGCATAATAATATACTTCTTGTTTATCAAGCATAGAGCCATTATCTTCAAAATAGCCAATCAGATGCTTAATCATAATATCTGAATTAGGCATGTTGTCAGCCTTGTCATTCAGTCTGATTTGTAATAAATCATATTTGTTCCTGGCATATTCACCCGCTACTCTGATTCCAATCTTCATCGAATCCAGCATTGCAAGTGCTTTCTTAGGGTTATCGTCACCAATCATTTTAATTCTCTCTAACTCTTCTAAAGAATGTTGTTCTTTAGAGCAAGAGAACAAGAAGAGAATGCCAAATGTACACAGAACACAAGAAATGAATCTTAACTTACTCATATTGAATTTTGATTTCTGGATGCATAGGTAGAAAAAATAGAGCAAATTACCAAATTTTGGGTAAAAATTGTTTCTATACGTTTCTCTCAAATTTGCTCAACATGCCAAGATTTGCCACTTATAAAATATTGTTTATATGTTGATATTTATATAGTTAGAATAATCCTATATGACAGTGGTAACATATTTTAACGCATATCAGAAACACAATGAAACAATCAATATTTCAATTCATGGATAAAGATTCGTAACTTTAAGCCCAGAAAATTCAAATTTTAATATTCAACATTACGAGAAAGAATCAATAGTGTCCACTAAAAATGGACGAGTTAAAAATTAAATAAATTAGGTTCACTTGAAATGCTTCACATAACGATTACTTCTATACTGAACTCACTTGATAGAATGATTTATTGTGATAGTTTATAGATTCTAAAGCAGAATACTCAATATGATACTTGCGAGCAAATACAACATTAACAAGAAGATGTTTCGCTTTCTGGAGAAAACGATTATTGTCAGTGTATTACTACTTATATAT
>JBNPOM010000123.1:0-1491 GCA_050315175.1 Prevotella sp. SGI.027 | reverse complement strand
CGTTTTCAAACTTGCATATTTCTACAAAGTTTTGTACCTTTGTATAGTAAAATCTTGCAAAACAACGATGTATAAATCTCCATCCAAAGTCCGTCAGGCATCATTATTTTGGGATCTTGAGGCAATGCTCTCTCCCAATAACTCCCTGTACAAGTTAGCCAATCTGATCAATTGGGATTTGTTTGAGCAGTCTTTTTTTCCTCTTTACAGTAAGGACACTGGTCGCATGGCCAAGCCTATCCGTCTGATGGTGGGGTTGCTTATCTTGAAACACCTTCGTGACATTTCAGACGAGAGTGTCGTGGAGCAGTTCTCGGAGAACGCTTACTTCCAGTATTTTTGTGGAATGAAGGCTTTCCGCACTGACGCTCCCTGCGTTCCCACCGAGCTTGTCGAGTTCCGCCGTCGCATCGGGGAATCCGGCATGGAGCTGATACTCAAGGAGAGCATCCGCATCAATCTTTTAATCGACGACCAAAGGAAAGAGGAGACCATGGGGAAAGACGGTAAGGATGGCTGCGGACGCAAGCCTGATGCGGAGCAGACCGCTTTCATTGACACGACGGTGCAGGAGAAGAACGTGACCTTCCCAACGGACTCGAAACTCCTGAACAAGGTGATAGACTTTTGCCACGGTGTGGCGGAGAAGGAAAACCTCAAGGTCCGCCAGAGCTATGCCAGGGAGATAAAAGGACTGAAGCTCGTGCAACGTTTCAGGGGCAGGAAGAACAGCAAGGCCAAAGTCAGGAAGGCTGACAAGCGGATGCGCACCATCGCGGGCAGGTTGCTCAGGGAGCTTCTTCGCCTGCTGCCTGACAAAAACGCTTATCGGGAACGGATTGACGTCTGCATGAGGTTTGTCAACGGCGAGCGGTTGGATGGCCATAAGATTTATTCTCTTCACGAGCCGCACGTACTTTGCATCAGCAAGGGAAAAGAGGGCAAGAAGTACGAGTTCGGCAACAAGGTCTCCATCGTCAGGCTATGGGACGGACTCATCATCGGCGCGCTGTCATTCCGCAATGAGTATGATGGTCATACGATAGACAAATCCATGGAGCAGGTCAGGCGGCTGTATGACAGGAAAATAAAAACACTTGCCTGCGACAGGGGTTACCGGGGGCGGAGCATGAGTGGGCAGACACAAATCATAATTCCGGACACGCCCAAGAAAACAGACTCACAGTACGCCAAAAACAAAAAACACAAACTCTTCCGCAAGCGGGCAGGAATAGAGCCTGTTATTGGCCACTGCAAGACAGACCATCGGTTAGGGAGGAACTTCTACAAGCGTCTCTTCGGAGACTCCATCAATGTCATGCTTGCAGCTGCCGCATTCAACTTCAAAAGAGCCATGAGGCTTCTTTTGTGCCTTGTTGAAAGGGTGATAATATGGTGCTGTGGGAGACTGAATTTAAATTTTCAATACCAATTCATCACGCAGGTTAATGTGAAAAATGCTATGTCGCCTTTTTGAGGGTCGACTAAATA
>JBNPOM010000122.1:0-1574 GCA_050315175.1 Prevotella sp. SGI.027 | reverse complement strand
GTTTTCCTAGGCCCCCTATGATCCCTATGATTATTTTTTATCCTAGGCTTTGCTTGATATCATCCAGCAAATCGTCCACGTCCTCGATGCCTACAGAGAGGCGGATGAGGGTGGGGTCGATGCCTGAGGCGCGCAACTGCTCGTCACTCAGCTGGCGATGAGTGTGGCTGGCGGGATGCAGCACGCAGGTGCGACTGTCGGCCACATGGGTGGCGATGTTGATGAGGCGCAGCGAGTCCATGAACTTCACGGCCGTCTCGCGGTCGCCTTTCAGACCGAAGGCTATCACGCCGCACGACCCGCCCGGCAAATATTTCTGTCCCAAAGCGTAATGCTGGTCGCTCTTCAGTCCGCAGTAGTGAACCCATGCCACGCGTTCATCTGCCTCAAGGAACTCGGCAATGCGCTGAGCGTTCTGGCAGTGACGGGGCACGCGTAGGTGCAACGTCTCCAGACCTAAGTTGAGCAAGAAGGCGTTCTGCGGCGACGGAATGGAACCAAGGTCGCGCATGAGTTGTGCCACCAACTTGGTGAGGTAGCCCATTTTGCCAAAATCTTTCGCATACGTCAGTCCGTGGTACGAGTCATCAGGCATGCACAGTCCGGGGAACTTGTCAGCATGCGCCATCCAATCGAAGTTGCCGCTGTCCACAACTACTCCTCCTACGGCGGCCGCATGTCCGTCCATATACTTGGTGGTAGAGTGGGTCACGATGTCGCATCCCCACTCGAAAGGCCTACAGTTAATGGGTGTGGCGAAGGTGTTATCCACGATGAGGGGCACGCCGTTGCGATGGGCGATGCGCGCAAACTTCTCGATATCCAGCACGCGGCATCCCGGGTTGGAGATGGTTTCGCCGAACAAGGCGCGCGTGTTGGGACGGAAGGCCTTTTGTATCTCCTCTTCCGATGCCTCCTGGTCGATGAAGGTGCAGTCGATGCCCAATTTCTTCATCGTCACGCCAAAGAGGTTGAACGTGCCGCCGTAAATCTCGGTGGAGGCCACAATGTGCGACCCAGCCTCGCAGATATTAAACACAGCGTAGAAGTTGGCGGCCTGTCCGCTCGAAGTGAGCATGGCACCCACGCCTCCTTCAAGGGCTGCTATCTTCTGTGCCACGGCATCGTTGGTGGGGTTGGCCAAACGGGTGTAGAAGTAGCCCGATTTCTTCAAATCGAAGAGCTGTGCCATCTCCTCGGTGTTATCATATTTGAAAGTGGTACTCTGATAAATTGGGGGTTGAACGGGTTCTCCGTTTTGTGGCTTCCATCCTCCGCGGATGCAGAGGGTTGCCGGTTTCAATTTTTTCTCCATAATTATTTATCTATAAAATATTCTTTCTGCAAAGGTATATGTTTTTGAAAAAAATCTATCATTTAGGTCTAAGTAATTGGCTATGAACAGCCTTATGAGTTATGAAATGCAGTAGGTAATGATTTAGCGACCTATCTTCAACAGTGATATACAACGCTTTGCATAACTCGAATAACCTGTTGCAAAGATAAAGGTATATCGTGAGAAAAAAGAATTTTCTCCAAATTATTTTCATAGAGCCGTCCGTTGGGGCGGCTTT
>JBNPOM010000121.1:0-1610 GCA_050315175.1 Prevotella sp. SGI.027 | reverse complement strand
ATTTTGGATTTTAGGCTTTATTCTTTGTGTTATTTGTTTGTATTTGTAAGATAAAAAACTTATATTTGCATGGTAAGTGAACCGGTTTCAGCGAGGGCTGAAGGTGGTTTTGAAAATGATTTTATGAAATAAAAAAGTGACGGTATGATTAAAATTTATGGTATGAAGTCGTGCCCCGATTGCGTGGCTGTTGACAGACAGGTGGAGGGCGATAGCAGGTATCAGGTGATTGACATCGGTGAGCATGTCTCGCTGTTGAAGGAGTTTTTGCGCCTACGTGACAACAATCCAGTCTTTGACGAGGCTAAGAAAAAAGGATATGCGGGCATTCCGTGCTTCGTTTTGGAAGACGGAACGGTGACGCTGAACCCTGAAGAGGCCGGACTGAAGTCGGGGAGGCCTGAGCCCACCAGCTGTCGCATTGATGGTTCTGGGTGCTGAGCCGGTTTGCGATGCCGCATGAAAATGAAAAAGCCACCTTCACAGGCAGCTTTGACATATTATACAAAAACATTATGAATACTTTATTTAGCGAACAAGATCTAAAAAAAAGTTTATTATATATCTTATGAGGTTTCATGCTTGATAGCGGTGTCACAGCCGGCGCAGGTCCCATCACATTTCTTACATTTGCGTTGACAATACCGTTCGCATTGCAGGCGAATGTCGTAGCCTAACATGGCACCCAGGATAAAATCCTCTTCGGGTGTCAGCTTGTTGAGCGGTTTGTCAATCATGTGGCGAACGGCGTCGATGCAAGCTGCTCTGCCAAAAAACAGATTCAGCGTATGGTTACCCGCCGGCTGAATGAAATAGTCGATGTTTTGGTTCTCCAAACGGTTCACCGCAAACTCCTCGTATTTTTTGTTGAAAGTGTAGAGCACCATTTGTCGCACTCCCTTCTTGTACTCATAGATATGGTTCATGAGTACCTTCAACTCTCCTGGTATGGTTTCAGCGGTTTTCATGCTTGTCGAGCCAATGGGGTTATAGTTTCATCATCACGTTTACAGACTTCCCTTGATGTCGTTGATCCATGCGTCGATGCGCTCGTCGGTCTTGTCTTCTTCGTTGAGGTCGTCAAGTGCCAATCCAACAAACTTTCCATCCACCACGGCATCACTGTCATCAAAGGTGTATCCGTCGGTTGATACGGCACCAATAATATTGGCGCCTTCCACGGCTTGATATAGCTCAGACATTCCGCTGCAAAACGTGTCAGAGTAAGATTCGCAGTCGCCGCATCCAAACAGGGCTACCGTCTTGCCTGACAGGCCTGCACCCTTGAGAATCTCGACACCGTCGTACCAATCGTCCTGCATGTCGCCCGAACCCCAAGTGGAGGTTCCGAGAATAAGATTGTCGTTGTTGTTTACAATGTCAGCTGTGAGGTCGGTTACGTCAACGGCTTCAACACCCAATTTCTTGGCAATCTTCTCTGCGATGGCCTGACAGGTTCCTGTCGATGAGCCATATATAACTACTGTTGGTTTCATGATTGTTCTATTTAATTTTACGTTTTTACTTTTGTTCGATGCAAAGGTATGAACAATTTGATGACCCGACAATACCTAAAAATAATGGTTTTTACAAAATACCTAATGATGGGG
>JBNPOM010000120.1:0-1613 GCA_050315175.1 Prevotella sp. SGI.027 | reverse complement strand
AAATCCTCCAACCTGCATCCCAAGGAGAAGGTTGAAGGTGAGAAGGAAATCATCATTAACGGACAACTCAAAGGTTATGCTCCGCTCTATTCACTAACAACAATCATAGCCTTGTCCTTTCAATTGGACAGCACGGAAGCGCATTTATTCAGAGAGTATATCTGTGAGAGATTGCAGAAACCTGCATCCATGATAACACCGATATTTCTGCTCGGTAGCACGAATAACTAATTGATTATTTCTTATCTTTCCTTTTTCTTTCACTGATTATATCTTACTACATAACTACAATAAAGGATAAAGCGGTGAAAGAAAAGGATTAACGTGTAGTTGGGTGCTCAAAATAATTGTACTACGCAGTAACTACATCTGCCTTTCTTCTTTCACCGCTTTATTACGGTTAAAAAGGAAATTATATGATATTTGTTATTCTTTGGACAATCCTTTGAAGTATGCTTTCATTGCTCACGAGTATAGATGCAGTGCCTGTCATGCCGTTGATAATCTTATATCTGCAATCCGTTATCCTTACCTGTGCCGTGAACACGCTGCCTGCTGCCGTTTGTCGGGGTGTATGCGATGTGGCTGTTATTATACCATTGGCTGTTCCGTATGTTTCTGCATCATAACCCTCAACTTCGATGTTTGCAGCCATTCCTCTCGCTATTGTATTCACGTATTTATAGGGAATGTCTATTGTGCCTTGATGGGCATTTGTCATCTGTACCTTTGCGCTGATGGTTTCGGGATAAGGTATAAAGTATGCTCCCCCCAGCAGTCCCAATATCACAATTGTGATAATCGTGATGCCATAGCGTACAATTTTTAACGGTATCTCTCCAATGATATGCCTTACCTTCTCGCTGCGGAGTTCTATCTTGTCGTCTGCCATAGTTGTTTTGCCTTTCTTAATGTCAGTTACCCAATTCCAATTGATTCTTTACGAGGTTATAGTATGCACCTCGCTTCAATGTGAGTGCTTCGTGGTTGCCAATTTCTACTACCTTGCCTTTATCCAATACCACAATCTGATCAGCATTCTTTACCGTGCTTAGTCGGTGTGCCACGATAACCACCGTCTTACCTTTATAGAACTCATCAAGATGTTCGACTATCATGCGCTCATTATTGGCATCGAGCGAGTTGGTGGCTTCGTCAAGGAAGATATAGTCGGGGTTCTTATATACGGCTCTTGCTATCAAGATACGCTGTTTCTGTCCTTGGCTCAAGCCTACACCATCGCGACCTATCTTGGTGTTGTATTTTAAGGGAAGTCCCATTACATAATCGTGAATACAGGCTATCTCGGCTGCCCTCTGCAAACGCTCCTTGTCTATCTCGCCATCATCTACGGCAATATTCCTCGCTATACTCTCGGAGAATATCACACCGTCTTGCATCACCACACCACATTGTCTGCGCCACCACTTCTTGTTGAGTGTATTTACATCAGTTCCGCCAATAGTTATTCGACCGCCCAATACGGGATAATAGCCTAACATTAGCTTGATGAGCGTTGTCTTACCGCTACCCGACGCTCCGACAATGGCTGTTACTTTGCCTTTAGGGATTGCGAGACTTACATCATCAATGATGGCTTTCAGTGCGTGAGG
>JBNPOM010000119.1:0-1671 GCA_050315175.1 Prevotella sp. SGI.027 | reverse complement strand
CCTGACTTCGTCACTCAAAAAACATGTATTTTATAACTGGTTGATAAACACTATTTTGTATCTTTGTGTCATCTAATATTGGGTGACACGAAAGATATTTTAACTATGTTTGTCCGCAAAAAGAAATATCCATCTGGCAATATCGGAGTTATCGTTGTCGAGAAAATTGGAGGCAAAATGAAGGAACTTGCCACAATTGGAGTAGCCTATAATGAAGGTGAGGTTGAAAATCTTGTCATTGAAGCAAAAGAATGGATTTCCAGAGAGAATTCACGCCGCCAGCCCCAGCTTGATCTATTCGGCGAGGAACGTGAGGCCTGTGACCATGAGCGTGAAGAAGTCCGCCGTGTCCTGTCCAATGTCAGCAATATCTTTCTCAACGGATGCGACTTGATATTAGACCGCACGTTTGACAGGATTGGTTTCAATCGGATTGACGATGATGTATTCCGCAAGCTTGTTAAGGCTCGTTTGGCATATCCAACAAGCAAAGCTGCCACGGTGGAATACCTTAAAAACCACTTTGACGAAGATATGGATCTCTCAAAAATCTATCGCTATCTTGACAAGCTTAGCGACCATCAGCACGAAATCGTACAGGACATAAGCGTGCAACATACAGCTAAACTGTTCGGTGGAAATATCGGTGTGTTATTCTATGATGTTACCACACTTTACTTTGAAGCGGATTATGAGGACGAATTACGCAAGACAGGTTTCTCGAAAGAGGGACGTCACAGTAATCCTCAAATCATACTTGGACTGCTTGTCAGCCTTGGTGGCTATCCGCTTGCCTATTGCATCCATGAAGGCAACAAATATGAGGGTCATACGATGCTGCCGACGATAAACGAGTTTGTAAGCAAATACGGATTGGAGAACTTCGTTGTGGTGGCAGACTCTGGTCTGATGAACAATGCCAACATAGCAGAACTTGAATCGCAAGGCTACAAGTATATAATAGGTGCGAAGATAAAGAATGAAAGTCAGCAGGTCAAGAACTGGATACTGGAACAGCCCAAGCGCGACTGCCAGATGGTTGAATATGACAAAGGAGGCGGACGCCGTCTCTTGGTCGGCTATACAGATGACCGTGCTAAGAAAGATGCCTATAACCGGGAAAAGGGAATACGCAGGTTGGAAAAGGCTTACAAGCATGGTGCGCTCACGAAAGGCAACATCAACAAGAGAGGTTACAATAAGTTCTTATCCATGGATGGTGAAGTGAAAGTCGCCATCAATTATGACCGTGTTGCCAACGACTCCAAATGGGACGGCCTAAAGGGATATCTCACCAATACGGATATACCAATACAGGACGTATACACGGCATATCACAACCTTTGGCATGTGGAACGAGCCTTCCGCATAGCCAAATCAAAGATAGAGATACGTCCCATGTTTCACTTTACGCGCAAACGAATCGAGGCTCATATATGCATCTGCTTCGTGGCTTTGAAAGTATACAAGGAATTGGAGCGTATGTTGAAAGTCTCAGAGATTAAGATGAGCATAGACAAGGTGCTTGCATTGGCAAAGACCATTACAACGATACAAATCAAGCTACCTCTGAACAAGGAGGTTTATACGCAGACTATGCTGATGGCAAGACATCAGAGAATAGCTAAACTCTTTGACGAAGATTTTTGGGTGACACGATGACGAAGTCAG
>JBNPOM010000118.1:0-1680 GCA_050315175.1 Prevotella sp. SGI.027 | reverse complement strand
CTGACTTCATCACTTTTTTGCGCCATCATATAGCGCACAATGATAATCAGCGAGTTACGTAAAATTATTGGGTGGTTTGGGTGGCGCAAGCGAAAAACGTGTACCTTTGCACCATGTATGTACGCAAGAAACACAATCGTTCCGGCTCTACAAGTGTGGTAGTGGTCAGTAAAGCGAGTGGAAAGTATAAAGAAATAAAATCGTTTGGCTCCTCTACATCCGAAGAGGAAATACATTCATTATGCGATAAGGCTGCTGCATGGATACGTTCATTTGGCGGTCAGCAAGAACTTGACTTTGATGACCGCAAGGGAAAGGAAGTCGAGGAGACAGAGCGTTTCCTTAGCAATATTGACAACGTGTTGATAAACGGTACTCGGCTTCTGCTTGATCAAGTCTATGACAGCATCGGCTTCAACCGGATTCCCGATGAGATTCTGCGTCATTTGGTAATCGCAAGGGTGTCGCAGCCCAGAAGCAAACTTGCCACAGTAGATTACCTGAAGTCATATTATGATGAAGATGTTGACCTCAACCACATCTATCGCTACATGGACAAGCTCTACAATACCCAGATGGAGCTTGCGCAGCAGATTAGCGTAGAGCACACCCGGAAACTGTTCGGAGGCAAGATTGGATTGATGTTCTACGACGTGACGACGCTCTACTTTGAGACAGCACAGACGGACGTATTGCGTGAACCGGGGTTTTCAAAGGATGGAAAGACGGCAGAGTCACAGGTTATACTCGGTCTGCTTGTATCAGAAGGAGGCTACCCGCTTTCATACTCTCTGTTCAACGGCAGCCAGTATGAGGGCTTCACCATGATACCAATGATAGATGACTTCAAGCAGCGTTTCAATCTGGGGAAAGATTTTGTTGTGGTGGCAGACTCAGGCTTGATGAACAAGAACAATGTCACTTTGCTGCAGGAGGCTGGCTACAACTACATACTTGGAGCCCGCATCAAGAGCGAGAGCGCAAGCGTGAAGCAATGGATTCTCTCTTTAGAGAAGGTTGATAAAGCCTGTTACGACTACAAACGTGAGAATGGGGAAAGACTTATCGTCAGTTATTCCGACAAGCGTGCAAAGAAGGATGCCTACAACCGTGACCGCGGAATTGTCCGATTGAGAAAAGCCTATAAGACCGGACGCATCACGAAGAGTCAGGTGAACAAGCGTGGCTACAACAAGTTTCTTGAAATCAGCAAGGACATAGAAGTCGTCATCAGCGAAGAGAAGATTGCAGAGGACTGCCAGTGGGACGGACTCAAGGGCTACATCACCAATACAGACCTTGACGCCGAGCGTGTCATTGCCGAGTATCATGGACTCTGGGTGGTGGAACGTGCATTCCGTATTTCAAAAGGAACTCTGGAAATGCGTCCGATGTTTCATTTTACAGAACGTAGGATAGAGGCACATGTCTGCATTTGCTTCATCGCCTATAAGGTATATAAGGAACTGGAGCGACTCATTGCCATTAACAAGATTGGGATGAGTGTCGATAAGGTGCTTGAGGCAGCCAAAACTATCACGACAATCAGGGTAAGGATGCCTAAAAACGGGACTTACTTCACTAAGACACTCTTCTTGACGGAGAAGCACCTCGCAGTGAAACCACTTTTCGACATATCTGGCAACAAATCTTAATTTGGGTGGCGCATTGACGAAGTCA
>JBNPOM010000117.1:0-1720 GCA_050315175.1 Prevotella sp. SGI.027 | reverse complement strand
CTTTCCTTTACCATCATGGGAAGGTAATTGCAGGTTTTTTGTCAGTTCGGCATTCAAATTCTTGTTAAACTCATCGATAATACAGAAAATTTCTATAACTTTGTCCTTGGTAATCATCGCTTATATTGTTTGTAACTTATTGATATTCACCTATAAAGGTGCAAAATATTAGTGAGATTACCAACTTTTACAAGGATTTTCTTATCCCGAACTCGCGTAGTGTTTTGTGTGCTTTCAATCATTTGATATTCAATCAGATAGAATTGTGGAATACAGATAGCTATCAAACGAGGCTCAGTCTGTTGATGACTGAGCCTCGTTTGCGTTAAAACTGAGCCTTATTTGTTTTTAAGGCAGGTTCTATGAATAACTTTTGTAGGATTTTGTTTTTATAATTCCGAACAGCTTATCTTATTTCACTCATGGCTTTTTCCTCTTGTTTTATGCGGATACCTAATAATATGAGATAGATCGGTAGTCCTATACTGATGGTCATCCATGCGTTACAGAGTAATGCTACGCCAATGAGTTCAGGTATGATATTGAGTATGTAGTTGGGATGGCGTACCGTTCTGAATAGAAAGCTTTTCTCAATGCGTTGATTGGGAATGATGTAAAGTTTCACTGTCCAAATGTCTTTCAATTTATAAATTACATAAAAGAGCATGACGTAGGCAAATGCCATAAGTGCTACGCCCCATATGGATATAGTGTTAAATGTCACTTTGCATGTATATGCTTCATAGAGTGCAGAAAAGTAATAGGCTACATGTATCAATGTGAGCAAGAGTGAGTTGAACTTTCCATATTGCACAGCTCCTTGTTTTAAAATCCGTTTTTCATTCTTTATGGAGTAGGAGAGTGACATTAGTCGTAGAACGAAGAAAGAAATAAAAGTTATGATAATGTACTGCATAAGTTTTCTTTTTTACGGTTCTTGGCGTATTGTTTCATGATGAAGAGCATACTTATCTGAAGCGCCAGATGTAAATGTTTGGGTTGATGGATAATGAAAGAATATGTTTAAGTGGAGAAACAGATTATTTATAGATAAATTGTTTCTCCACTTTTTAATGGGGGAATTTTATTTTATCATTACTTTTTTCCCATTTATGATGTATAGACCTTTTCTTGCTTGGCTCACTTTCTTGCCAGTGATGTCGTAGATAACTTCCTTTGCATTGTTTTCATGCTCTTTTTTGTCTATTCCGGTAGTTGTCGTCATCTTACCACTAAAATGGGTATATAGTTTTGTACCATTAAAGTTAATAACCATATCCATTTCTAATATACCACCTTTTATAGTTCCTTTTGCACCTGGATCAATGCTAATGTGTGCAGACAAAGTGTTTTTTCCGTCTGTAAGTTCTGCGTCGGTATAAATAGCCTCTGATGTGGTAAGTGTGCATTCTTCAGCTGTATTGGCGAAAGAAAGCCCATTGAGCACAAGCTTTTTAAAAGTATATTTGCCAATATTAAAGCCACCAAAATTAATATTTACGCGATCTATTTTCTCGGTCTTAATAACTGTTATTTCCGATGGCCTTTTCTTGTCTGTTGCTATTTCATTGGCATTGTTTATACCTATTTGTGTGTCACCTTTATATGTTCCATACATACTGAAAACACTGATTTGTGCAAACATTGGCATTACGGCAAAAAGCATAATGATACTGAGTAAATTTTTTTTCATCTTTTTTTTATTTATTATTAATGTGAG
>JBNPOM010000116.1:0-1753 GCA_050315175.1 Prevotella sp. SGI.027 | reverse complement strand
GTCGTCCTCCTATCGCTCTCCGTATACTTTTTCAGATAATCATGCGTTATTGTTATAGCATCTTAAAAAAAAGATAGAATGAGAGTTAAGATGATACTACCTTCATTGCAGGAGGCAGAGAGTCCTTATTGGCGACCTATAAAGTATTCACTTTTTCCCCCTTTGGGACTGGCAACACTCGCTGCCTATTTCTCCGATGATGACGATGTGGAGATTCAAGATCAGCATGTTGAGAAACTGGTTCTTGATGACACGCCTGATTTAGTATGCATACAAGTGTATGTTACTAATGCCTATCGTGCCTATAAGATTGCCGATGTTTATCGACAAAGAGGGGTATTTGTAGCACTGGGTGGTCTACATGTAACCAGTCTTCCTGATGAAGCAGCACTTCATGCTGATACCATATTATTAGGTCCAGGGGAGGAAGCATTTCCTCGTTTTATCAAGGACTTGCGTGAGGGGCATCCGCAAAAGAGGTATGTTGCCAGTTGGAGAAGTCTGGAGAACATACCTCCTGTCCGTCGTGACCTCATCAAGAGGGAAAAGTATTTCGTACCGAATTCCCTTGTGGTATCAAGAGGTTGTCCTCATCATTGTGATTTCTGCTATAAAGATGCTTTTTATGGTAAGGGGAAATCATTTTACACACAAAAGGTAGATGATGCATTAGCGGAGATTGACAGGCTTCCTGGCAGACATCTTTATTTTCTTGATGACCATTTGTTGGGTAACCCCCGGTTCGCATCCGAGTTGTTCGAAGGAATGCGTGGTATGGGCAGGGTGTTCCAAAGTGCGGCTACTGTTGCTTCGGTATTAAATGGCAATCTGATAGAGAAGGCAGCAGAGGCTGGTTTGCGTAGTTTATTCCTCGGTTTCGAGACGTTTTCTCCAGAGAACCTTCGTTCCAGTAACAAATTACAAAACCTATCAAAAGATTATGTGGCTGCTGTGGAACGACTTCATAGTCTTGGCATCATGATCAATGGTAGTTTCGTTTTCGGCCTTGATCACGATGATAAAGATGTATTCCATAGGACTGTTGATTGGGGGATTGAGCATAGTATCACCACCGCAACGTTCCACATTCTCACTCCCTATCCTGGAACACGACTTTTTCAGCAAATGGAACGGGACGGTCGTATTACATCACATGATTGGAGCAAGTACGACACCAGAACTGTCGTTTACAAGACGATGGGCTTGTCTACAGAAGAGTTAAAACAAGGCTATGATTGGGCTTATCGCGAGTTTTATTCATGGAAAAACATCTTCAGTGCAAGTTTTGGTCATGACAATCTGAATCAGCAGTTCGCCCATTTATTTTATATGGGAGGGTGGAAGAAGTTTGAACCATTTTGGAATTTTATGATTCAGTATGGTAATCTGAATCGTATGTTGCCTGTGTTGGAAAGTCTGTTAACTAACACTGGTGGTCATAGAAATAAAAAAAACTCCAAATCTAAGTATGGAAATCCTAAGAATAAACTGCCCTATGAGAAAATGTCAAACTATTGAAAACGTGTATTGGTGATAGGAGGGGGAAAGGATGCTAGTTCCTCTAATCTTCCAGGTGCCAGTAGGAAATTGCAGCGACGTGGTACAAAAACAGCCATATTGTTCGATGATGAAGAAAACCACTATATCATGGTACATCAAAAAGAAAGGATAATAGAATTCCTCAACAAAGAATTGGAATTAATATGAAAAGACAAAGGGCTTCTGTTAATAATTCCCAACAAGCAGCACAGCG
>JBNPOM010000115.1:0-1763 GCA_050315175.1 Prevotella sp. SGI.027 | reverse complement strand
CCTAATTTACGCATCAAGGTTACGGTTGCCTTTTGGAACTTCACTGCCTTTGGCCAGCTTGTCCGCTTGCTACGCCTTTGTATTAAGTTTCAGTTCGTCAGGCTACGAGTTCGCTATTGCTTCTTCTCTCCCAAGGGTCGCCCCTTGAAACTTGCAAGTCGCTATGGGGTTCGTTGGCAACTACGCCCCGAGTGGACTTTCACCACAGATGTATGACATGCCCGTCATACCGAAAGAGGGGCTATATTGCAAAAGCATATATAGCCCCAATGCAAGAGAGTTTTACAAATGAGGTGGGGAGTCGTGTCAGGCTTCCCTGCCTCTTAGATATGTTAGAATGTATGTTATTTTAACCCTGCAAAAGCTGAATGTTTGGGATCTTGTGGTTTGGTCGTGTCTTCTTTATCGAGTACCGGGCGGATTGCTATGCCTTGAGAGCATACGCCAGCTCTAAAACTCAGTGCCTCTGTCGGACCGAAAAAGAAGCACCGGTTCAGTCCAGATAATACACTGTAGGCTGTCATATATTGCGCATAGGCTCCTGCGTATGACATGTCTCTGAAGCCAACGATGGAACTCCCGACATTGCGTTTGCCTGTAATAGGCAAGAACAACCCTTTTTGTGCTCTTACCAGCGGCGTTACATCATTGTACTTGTACAGGCGGCGTGCACCGGTAGGGAAACCTACTATTCTTTTTGCTTCGGGCTTGCAGGTGTAGAAAAATGCACCATATACCTTGTTGCCCTTGTCGGTGTAACAGTATGCCGAATAAGCATTAGCCTGATTGATGAGCGTCTTCATCTCTGCATCTTTGGGCAGGCGATAAACATGGCGATTTTCCATGGTGTGATAGTAGGCGAGGTCGCCAAATTTTGCTTTGGATTTATCGGTCGTTATATTGGTAAAATATGCAGTGCCTGCTGTAAAAAATTGCTTATCAATATTTTTTGCTGTGGCGGATAGCCAATAATCCCCGTCATCGAGTGCCTTGTCTATGTTGCCGAAACTAAAGACGTCTTGATTGTCTACGTGTTTACTGTAGTTGTTTGTGAACTGTGATCCCCTTGGACGATTAGAGCTTGAGTTGTCACAGAAATAGTCGGCAATCCACCATTGTGTAGGAGCTATGCCCCAATATTCTTCTCCAGGTGTCTCGTAGTGAATCAGATTGCCTGTTGCCCATTTCACGCCTTGTACGTCAACGAAGCCAGCGTTTTCATCGACCAGATGGAGTTCTACGATATCGTCGCGATAAATACCGTTAGCATCAAATGTGCATTTTGACAACGTCTGTTCGTACATCTTGTCGCCGATGTAGACGATGACGGTTACTTCATAGTAAGTTCCTGGCAGCACTGCAGCATAGGTGTATTTGTCATTGGCTGATGTCAATTTCCCGTTGTTAGGAACATCTGCTACTAATTTCAGTCCGAAGGTCTTGTCCTCTGCGTCTGAACCTACGAATTTGCCTTGTTTCAGGTCAAGGATGTCTGAAGAGTTTATATTTGAAATAAAGATAGAGTCGATGTCTGTCAATATCTTCTTGTCTTTATCGCAAAAGCGCATTCCCCAAAATGCTACCAGTCGTTTTAACGTGCCAGCATAGGCTTTGACGTCGTTACCGGTTACTTTTTTTGGAGTTACCGCCGCCCATTGGTAATCATATCTTTTGCTGATGGTCTTGATGGTTCCGTCTTGGCGGGTGAGATTTACCTCTAATGTATTCTTGATTGTTTTTTGTGGCAAGTAACCTTTTACAGT
>JBNPOM010000114.1:0-1790 GCA_050315175.1 Prevotella sp. SGI.027 | reverse complement strand
GTGCCAAGAATAATAGTTAAAAATGATTATAATATAGCTAATAATTAGTTATCAATTTTGATAATCGAAATATTTATCGTAATTTTGCACACAAATAAAAATAACATGGCTGAATAATATATGAACATAACAAGTGAAGACGAGGCTTTGTTGGAACTGTTCGAAAATGGAAAGACATCTGACAAGAAGTATAAAAGACTTCCTATAGCCGCAATCAAGGGTTATGTTAAGGCTGTCAACAAAATGAGAGTTGCAACAAGAATTGAAGACATTATGCGTGATTATGGCTTGCGCTACGAAAGATTGCATGGAAACAGAAAAGATCAAGAATCCGTAAGATGCAATGATGTCTGGCGATTGATTTTCCAAAGCTCTCCTGCCGATGGCAGTATTATCATTACCGAAATTGAATTAATTGAAATATCACATCATTATGACTAAGTTTAGTTTCAATCAGGCAGTCCCATTTGAGGCAACTCATGTGGGCGAGGTGATTATGGACGAATTGTCTGCTCGTAATATGAAGCAGAGCGAATTGTCCGAACTCACTGGCATACAGAAATCCATTCTGAATGATGTCATAAAAGGTAAACGTTCTCTGACACCTGAAATGGCATTGTTGTTGGAAAACGCTCTCGGCATTTCTGCGACATATCTCATGAACATCCAGACGCAATACGAATTGGATTGCGCCAAACAGAGCGAAAGGGTTGTGTTGCAGACTAAAATGCTTGAGATTTGGAATGTACTCAAAGACCAAGTATCAATTCCCTTTTTCAGAAAAGTCGGTATCGTTAAAGGAAACATCATCGAGGATGTAAAACGCATCTTCGAGGTCTTTTCCGTGGATAACTTGGATGATTTCTTTGGTTTGAAGGCAGAAGAAATGGAACTTTCTTATTACCGCAAGTCAGAAAAGGTGAAAACCAATCCCGTGAACATTCTGTCTTGGAAATATTATTGCTATCATCTCTCTAAAAATGATGATTCAACTTTATGCACATTTGACAAGGGGGCAGATACAGAGATGCTGGCAAGAGAGCTGAACAATGTGTTTAAAGAAAACAAGAATACGGTGAACAAAACCCAAGAGGTTCTTAACAAGTATGGCATTCGTTTTCTTGTAGTCAATAAGGTTGGGCAAGTTCCTGTTGATGGAATGTCCTTTTGGATAGGAGATACACCAACGATTGTCATCACTGAGAGAATATCTTCCATTGACAATTTTGCTTTCACCACTTTACATGAGGTCGGTCATGTATTCAAGCACCTTACCCAAAATGGTAAGGCAATGATTAATCTCATGGAGGACAAGAAGAACATCGAGGAGTCTGAGGCTGACGAGTTTGCTTTAAATGCGGCCCTACCAAATGCGGAGTGGAAAAAGTTCATGGCAAGGACTCGTGATGTTGTACCTTATAAAATAGCACCATATATTCAGACAGAAGCAGACAAACACAATGTCAATCCACAACTTCTGTTCGGACGCTATAAGCATTATATAGGTATATACAAGATAAAGAATTTCTTTGAAACGAAAATTCTATAACGATTCACAAAGCACCATTGGTTACACATTTCATAGCCAATGGTGCTTTGCATTTTCATCTCCTCTCTCTCCGCTTAAAAAATTTGAGAAAGCCTTTAAGTTTCAATAACTTAAAGGCTTTTTTAATGCTCTTAATTTTTCTTTGACCCACTTTTTGACCCATTTTTTGACCCACTTTTTTCTCCGAAGAATAATTCAGCATGAAATTTTTTTTATTTGTTGTAAAGTATTTTCATAATTC
>JBNPOM010000113.1:0-1897 GCA_050315175.1 Prevotella sp. SGI.027 | reverse complement strand
ACTCGATATAAAGAGTGTCATTAGAACTATTCCTTATGCCAAATGAGGTTATTGAGTCCATAACGCAGGAAGTGAACATACATGTACAAAAAACAAGAAATACACTACCATACAGGACGCGAATCCCACCATGGATAATAATTGACAAAATCTTCATAATAATTCCTTTCGTCTACAAAGTTTCCTTTTAATAGTAATGCGTTCAAGCCTTGAATTCCATCATTCGCTAAAAACAAATCATTTAATGCACGAGAATGCCATAGGTGATGTAAATCATGTTTGAGTACACTGTCCAAATTACCGTTATCTGTTACAATATGTGGACTGAACACTGCACAATTGAATATAATTGGCCATTATACATTCGTACTGAAAAACCAATTGTGGGACTCTTGTTTCTTGGACTAACCATATTGTATTAATTCTTGTTAGTGTTCAAGTTTCTTATATGCCTATCAAACCTGCCTTCCTTATCTCTTGTGACAATCCATCTACGAAATAATTTCTTAGCTCGAATTTCATCCCACGAGAATCCTTTTGCATTTTCCCATTTTATCAAGAAAAAATAGCAAGTGTCAGTATCGTGGAATAAGTAGTCTGCATCTATTGAACATAAAGAGTCAGGATATATAAAATTATCACTACGAAAATATGTTCCTTTCCATAAAGAAATATTGGAGATATCAAGACCATTATTGGCTACGAAATTATAATGTGGACTTACCTGCTCGCTAACACTATCAATATTATCATAGTGGGATGCACCTATATATACCGTGTCATTAGTACAGTTCTTGAATACAACGAGGACTCTTGTGTGACCTATTGGTATGCAAGAAGATAATGAACAAATAACGATAGAAATACACACGAATAGATTTATTTTATTTATACTCATAGTGAATAAGAATATTTTATACTAAATTTAGATAAAACCACGTGGTTTCACCCTCATTTGAGCGGCTCTTATCTTAATCAAATTGAAGGTGCTGATGTTTTTTGCAGGATAGTAAGACCCACCTATCCAAGCATTTCCAAAATGTCCTTTAGACAAGTAGTTAGCCCACGTTTCTGTCCAAAATTTATAATGTGATGATGGTTTAATCATAGCACTGGCTAGACTTTCTGGTGCAATCACGCCCCAATATGCAGCTGATCCAAAACCACGATACTGCAGGATATGTCCAAACTCATGTTGCATCATAGCTGTTCCTTCCTTTAAACCACTGGTGAATACACCTTCTGCAGCAATAATACCACGTTCTGGAATTGTTACAGCCCTATAATGTAAATAACCTTCAGAACTTGGAGTAATTAGACTCCCAAATTTCTTGGTTTCAAATACATTTACACCTTCAAACTGTCCGACATATTTTCCCGTAATGGTGCTTTCACCAAGTTCAAAATCTGAAGGCATACAGTTAGCACACGAGTATGCACCACTCAGATCAATATTGGCAGTTCCTGTCCAAAAGTTTGTGCCTTTATCTAAAGCATCAAGTCCACCAATTAGGCCTCCAGCAATACCACCTTCCAAAGCCCCTAAGCTTCCAGACTCTAAGCCAGCAAGAAGACCTTTCCCAAAACTGTGTCCATCAACCCATGAATTACCTGCACCGTAAATAAACCCGCCTGCAAATCCTGCGCTTGCACCCGAAGCAGCACCAGCAAGGAATCCTGTAGAAGCTATTCCTTTGGCTAATCCTGCTGCTCCAGTCCAGAAATTACCTCCTGCCATGGCAACGTTCACTCCCGATGCTAATCCAGCACCGACAGCTCCGGCGACAGCACCAGTGGCGAAGTAGCCAAGTCCCTTCGCATTAAGCTGGAAGCCGTGTGAGGCCCAATTGAAAATTCCTCCAATAGCCGCCCCTATGATAAGGTTCCAAAAATCCCC
>JBNPOM010000112.1:0-2015 GCA_050315175.1 Prevotella sp. SGI.027 | reverse complement strand
CTTGACCACAGCCATACTATAAAATATGTTAATATTTAGGATTAAATATCTTTCCAACACCTCATTTTTTTATATTTTTGCACAAAAAAATGAAAACAAAGTCAATTTTATTCGTGGTAGCATTGCTGCTTACCACATCATGCTCAAATAATGATGCCCTACTATCATCGAAAACTAATGGAAGCCCCAATACATTAAAAACAGAGTTTACTTCATTATTTAAGTCACCAGATAAAGAAAGTCTTAAGAATGCTATCTTAGGGACGAACATACAAAATTCTGCTATTACCAGAGGTCTCCTCTCCCAAAATTACGTTTCTTTATTAGACGTGGTGCAAATTGATGACCCTATTTTATCTCAGTTCACGATAGAAGAACAAGAATACATACGAGATAATAATATCACATATTATGATTTGTTTAACTATGAAGATTTTGTCCCAAACCTGAACTTTGCTCGTCTCCTAAATTCCAGAGGAGAAATACAGGTGAAAGATTCTATCTACAAAATAACCCCCTATGGAACTCTTTGCACTGTTGCCTGCAATAGATTGGCATTAGACACCGCCATACAACAACTCGAAAATGGGACTTTCAACGAGAATCTCACCACTAATGTAAAATTAATAGCTTCCTATAGCACATTAAGTGAAGATGGCACTGTGGCTTCTATGACAAGGACAACAATAGAGAATATTCCTTACGCCTCTTTCCCTTCTTATACAAGTGACAGTCACACTTTTGCTGGAAAAGTATTCGGTGGCATTTTTGGAGATCGCTCTGTAAAGCATCATAATTTCATGAAGGGATATCGAATAAAGGGGTCTTTATATGATTATGATTATGGAGTTTATTCGGAAGTTGGTACATTTGTAGCTTCAAGGAAAAAACGAGGAGGCTTCTTTAGAAAAATGAACGGATGGAAAGGAACAAAAGCTGAAGAACTGACTATTACATTCAGAGGTGTCGTGTTAGAACTGGATTTGAAAGTTCCCAATCTAAGCATTCCTAAAGCCCCGACTATTTTTAGTGAGAATACTACTTTAGATTTCGCCGGATTGAACAAACCTATTCCGTGTATTGATATTTGTGGAATTGAAATAACAGATCAACAAATAATGAAATTAGCAGGACAAGGACTAAAGAAAGGAATTGAAACACTGCGTAAAATCGCAAATAAAAAAGTAGAATCAAATCCACGGGCTGTCCGCTTTTTAACTCCACATAAAATTTATATTGTTATTATGGATGAGCAAATAAATGAATATAATGTGGAGCAAATACGAAAGGTCTTCAGTTCTCAAGTAAAATTCTTTATTTCTTCCAACATGATAAAACATCCGCTTTCTTATAAAGCTCTTTCTGACTTTATGTCAGGCCTGAAAAGTCTGCCTATAAAGCGAATGAAAGGAGGTCAAGTTATCTTGGCAGGCAAGATAAATGGAACTTGGGGTGGCATGAAAATCTCTAAAAAATAACTTTTTATGAAAACTTTTATTACAGTATTATTAATGCTCAGTTTGCCTTTCGTGGCGTTTGCCCAAAAGAAAACATTTCAATTTGAAACCGGCATTAACTATCCGATAGGATTGGTAAAAGATGGGAACAAAGAAAACCACATTGGTTTTTATATTAATGGAACTTATAATTTTCATAACAACCCACTTAGTGCTAAACTTAAAGTCAGCTATGAGAGCTACACGGTAGTGATGAACGAATATACCAATTCGCCTTTCAATGGAAGGTCTGTTGTGATTCTGCCTGCCCTGAATTATAATTTCCCATTGTCATCACAGGTAGAATTCTATACGGGTGTAGGTGTTGGCGTTACTATTGATAATATGAATAGAGGTGTTTTTAATGAAGGAAGAAAATACCATGCCATATTTTCACCGCAAGTAGGAGTTAATATCATCAAACATTTCAACGTATCTGCACAATACAGCATTACACAAAAGGATTTTTCCAGATTGATGATAGGTGTAGGATATATTTTTTAGCCCCCCATTTAAATA
>JBNPOM010000111.1:0-2264 GCA_050315175.1 Prevotella sp. SGI.027 | reverse complement strand
GATGCCTCATTCCATCTTGGTCGGTGCATATATTTTAATTCCATGGGCTGTAAATCGCTTTTTTAGTGTATATTTGTAACGATAAAGTATCGACAAAGAACAAACTGATGACAAAAGACAAAATACCCTACTACCTGCCTGCTGAATGGGAACCGCAAAAAGCAGTGCAATTGACATGGCCACATGACCATACTGACTGGCAACCCTATTTGCAAGACATCATTGACACCGAGGTGCAACTGGCAAGGGTGATTGCAAGATATCAGGAGGTGCTCATTGTCACACAGGATGTGGCAGAGACGAAACGCCACTTCACGGCACAGGAATGCCAACGAATCAGGTTCGTAGAATGTCCTCTCAACGATACCTGGGCTCGCGACCATGGCTTCATCACCTTACTGTCCAAAGGCGGCAAGGCAGCTCCCCAGCTCTTGGATTTCCAATTTAACGGTTGGGGAAACAAGTTTGAAGCCTCCAAGGACAACCTGATTAACAGGCAGTTGGTAGCACAAAACGCTGTAAAAGGCGAATATGTAGATTACAACGACTTTGTCTTGGAAGGCGGTTCCATCGAGAGCGACGGCAAGGGAACCATCCTAACCACCAGTCTCTGCTTGCTCGCTCCAAACAGAAACCAACCGCTGACACAGCAAGAAATAGAACGAACGTTACTGGACAGATTGCACGCCGAACGCATTTTGTGGATAGACTACGGAAAACTGGTGGGCGATGACACGGATGGACACATAGACACCACCGTGCGCTTTGCCCCAGATGACACCTTATTATATATAGGTACCGATGACGAGGAGGACGTGCAATACGACGATTTCAAAAAAATGGAACGACAGTTGAAAACGTTTCGCACCATAGAAGGCAAGTCCTATCGATTGCTCAAGCTCCCTATCCCCCAGCCTATTTTCTACCAAGGTGAGCGTCTGCCAGCCACTTACGCCAACTTTGTGGTCATCAATGGAGCGGTGATAGTCCCGACCTATCAACAAGGTGAACTGGACAGGCAAGCACTTGACATCATTGGGACGGCCTTTCCCCACCGCGACATCATTCCCCTGGATGCCACAACGGTTATCAGGCAACATGGTTCGCTGCACTGTCTCACGATGCAACAAATGCAAACTTTGAACTTTGAACATTGAACTTTGAACTTTATGATTGGCAAAGCTATCAACTTGCGAACTCGTAAACTTGTAAACTCGTAAACTAAAACCTCATAAACTCATAAACTAAAAAAATGAACGAAATAAGAATAGGAATACTACAATTGCGGAACACAAAATGTGTAGACGATAACAAAAAGAAAATAGCCGAGAATATCACCGACTTGGCGCAGCGTGGCGCACAGCTCATTGTGTTGCAAGAGTTGCACAACTCGCTCTACTTCTGTCAGGTGGAGGATGTCAACAACTTCGATTTGGCAGAGCCAATCCCGGGTCCTTCCACAGAGTTCTTCGGCAAGTTGGCTAAAAAATTAGAGGTAGTAATCGTCACTTCTCTATTTGAGAAGCGGGCTCCCGGCCTGTATCACAACACGGCTGTGGTGATAGAGAAAGATGGAACTATCGCTGGGAAATACCGAAAGATGCACATACCTGATGACCCCGCCTATTATGAAAAGTTCTATTTCACCCCTGGCGACTTGGGATTCCACCCCATCGACACGTCCATCGGTCGCTTAGGTGTACTGGTTTGTTGGGATCAATGGTATCCCGAGGCAGCCCGACTCATGGCATTACAAGGCGCACAACTCCTCATCTACCCCACGGCCATTGGCTACGAAAGTAGCGATGACAAGGATGAACAGCAGCGACAACGCAACGCATGGATGACCGTTCAGCGCGGGCATGCGGTAGCCAACGGCATTCCCGTCATCACAGTAAACAGAGTTGGACACGAAGACGACCCTTCTGGACAAACCAATGGCATTAACTTTTGGGGTAGTTCGTTTGTGGCTGGTCCACAAGGAGAACTGTATTATCAGGCGTGCGATGACGATGAAGAAAGCGTTGTGATAGACATCGACCTCGACCATAGCGAACAAGTACGCCGCTGGTGGCCATTCTTGCGTGACCGACGGATTGAGAACTATCAAGACATCGTGAAAAGATACATCGACAAATAGGCAATCGGAATGACGCGAATAGCCATGCAATAAATCCCATTCAGATTGAAGATAGTAAACTTGGACGCAAAGATTGCGAACTGAAACGGTTTCCACACATGACTGCCAGTTTGGCTGTTAACCT
>JBNPOM010000110.1:0-2438 GCA_050315175.1 Prevotella sp. SGI.027 | reverse complement strand
TTGTATGAAAGAAATAAATTAGCAGATCCTAATTAATCTTTGGGAGACTGCAGTCTATAGAGTCAACCAGCAAGTTTTGCACCACATTTTTGAATCTTCATTTTACTTAGCCGTCCCTTAAAAATACATTTCAGCGAAAAGTTGACACTATACAACTTTTCGCTGATTATTTTAAATAACCGTAAGATACAGTATAATAATGCGTTTAATTCTGAAGTCTTAACCTTTTGACAACTTGTTCAATAGGCAATAAACACTTACTCCAATATACAATAGCTGCATCATAACCACCGCTTGCTTCTTTCTGTTCGGAATTGAAAATATACAATATGCCGTTATCGCAAGGCGAATTTTCATTGGTTGAATGTTTTTCTTGCATATCAAAATAATGAGTTTTACCATTTTCGCCGCTAATCATAATAAACCCTATCTTTTTGTTGGTAGAATCAAAATCATTGCGAGTAGTTTCAAAATTTTTATTGAGATATACACTCTCTGTTTTGTTCAACAACAAATCTTCTTCTGTTTTTTCCATATTGTCGTTTGCATAACATTTAGGTATTGGACAACAACTTAACATAAACATTTCAATAAATACTAATACAAATAATTTCATACATTTTATTTTTATGGGATTTAATATAGATATGGGCTCGAATACATTCCTAATTGTCGGATAAGTAATTGAATATTTAACATACTTGGATAGTACTAATTTTACAACTTTTCTCTAAGTGATAAAACACGCTGACAGAAATAACTTGAGAATAAACAAAACTATTTATTAATAACAAACAGCTAATTATTATAAATTTACAGAATTGGTCCATTAGGATAGATATTTTTAATTGTTTCCCATAAAGTACTATTATCAATCTCCCAATCATTTACCAAGATATTAATTACATTCTGAATTGTAGAAGGAGTTGCGAGATTAAGTAATAAGTAAAATTATTTTAATTGATTATTTTCTTTCCATTTTCGAATGCGTTCAAAATCAATGATAAGTTGACTATGTTCTCTGTCTATCCATACATCAAGTCGAACAAGAAAAGAATAACGATCTAAAGATTCGGAATAGAATTCCACAAGCTGATTCTTGAAGTCATATTCTTTGATAAAATGAAGAATATTCTCAAAAGGAACATATTTGGGTTTAACTTGGTACGTGGTGTCCACAAGCCCCCTACTGTTCACAACAAAACCAATTGTCACAGTATCAGACACATAAACAAGTTCATCAACAAGTTTCTCTATTATGAAGTGAGCCAGCAAGCTTGTAAACTTTTTCTTCCTTTTATTATATTCTTCCCACTTCTCCTCTGGTGGAAACTCCAAGCTAAACTGTGGTTTTCTTATTAAAGTATAATCTATAGAGTCACAAGGACGTATTATTTCATTTAGAACTTTTGAAAACGATGGGAAGGCCAAATAAATAAAGATGGTTATTAATATTATTCTTTTCATTCCTTAATTATTATTTTAGAATCCTAGGTGCAGTATTCGTAATTTCTTCCAGGAGATATACATCTCCTCTTTTTAACGGTTCTCCTCTTCTTATGCCATCCCACCCAATTGCATATGTTTGAATAACATTTTGAAATGGGTCGTCAGGGGAAAGAAAAGTATTTCTTGGATGCGTATGGTACATTTTAACCACTTCATATTGTTCATTTAGTCCTAAATCTAAGAATGGCTTATAGGTATCTTTATATTTTTTTACACTTATTCTATATAAAGTTGCTGCTTCCATACTATTTGACACATAATATATGTATGATCCGTCAAAACGTTTACCAGAATACCTGTATCTTTCATTTTCAATTTTTTGATCTGAGAAAACATAACCTTCTGCTCGGTCGTAATAATATCCCTTTGAAGTATAATACATATTCATCTCGACATTTGCATGTTTTGACTTATAAACTAATAAACTTGATGCCTCATAATAATTTCCATGAAAAAATCTACTGTCAGGATACTCGCTTAAGGAAAATGAATAATTCATACTTGGCAAAGGACGATTCGGATACATTCCTTCCCCCCCAGCTACTGTTGTCCAATGAAAAGTCCAATCATTTAAACAACCGGTTCCCCCAATGGTTAGTCCGATTACACCCCATGCATTGTTTACACTAAAAGTAAATCCTAATGCCCCCGGATGCAATAATCCATATCCACCAGCATATCCCAATATTCCTCCAAATCCTATTCCTAAATATGTTGCTGGCTCTTTCCAATTCCACGATAATGGATTAAGTTCTCCATTATTGGAAGCAACCCCACCTAAATATGCGCCGGCAACAGCTGCTAAAATTAATAAAAACGATTCTCCATCTTTATCAACGTAGCATAATGGATTGTTCAAACAATAGCTATACCTGTTGAAACTCTGCGTAAAGTCTGGCATCTGCACGTATGGGTCAGGGCTGAGGAAG
>JBNPOM010000109.1:0-2645 GCA_050315175.1 Prevotella sp. SGI.027 | reverse complement strand
CTAATTTTACTTAATCCTTTCATGGCATGTTTTCTGACACCACTCTCTGAAAGCCCAAGTATTAAAGCCACCTCTTTATATTTTTTCCTTTCAAAATAACACAGTTCCATGACCCTTCGTGTAGTAGGAGGGAGCGCTTTGATAATATCCATTATTTTTTTGATACGTTCCTCTCGCTCTTGGAGTTCCTCTTGGCTTTGCCCCAAAATAAAAGTTAGGTATTTATCGGCATTTCTTTCTTTCACATTTTCTTTTCTCAAATAGTCAATACAAAGATGATGTACATGAGAATACATATAACTTCGTGCTGTTTCAAACACAAAGTTATGTTTTCGCTCCCACATATATTGGAAAGAATCGCTAACAATATCTCTGCATATCTCAGTGTCGCGAATGAAACGAAGGGCATAATAATAAAATCGGTTGTAATTTTCTTTAAAGAAATTCTCAAATTTTTCCTCTAAAGCAAGCTCTTCGTTCTTTGCTCGTCTTGACTTTCCCATCTGTTTGCAGAATATAGATAATGTAACATCATTGAGATGATTTGGCAAATGTAATGATAAAAAACAAAAAAGCATAGCATTACATCACTTAATGTGAATTATGATGGAGTTTGTCAATTAGGCGTAGAGTCAACCAGCAAGTGCAAAATTACAAAACGTGTTTGAAGAACTCTCGTTTTGGTGTAGAAAAGTTTAATTTTTCTCTCGGTCTTTCGTTCAATTTCTTTTGTATCGACATAATTCTCTTGTCCGTATAACGTTCAAACGAATCCTTTTTCGGTATATATTGTCTGATTAGTTTATTTGTATTTATCCCAAATCGGTCATTAGAGATTTTTCTGTGCAAAAAGTCAGATTATAGCAGACTGTGCCATCGTTATAGCATCTGCATGCTAACACAATATGCATCTTTCGCTCTATTTCAAGACAAAATAAAAGCGAAATTTTCTAATGACCGATTTGGGTTTATAGCTGTCCGCTAAAACTTTTTTGAGCATAAAATTAAGGCAGGATTCCTCGTATGGAATTCAGCCCTTTCAGTAACCTGTGCTTCATGTTAATATAAATTCAACTAACCATGAACAAAGGTACACATTTTAGCGGACAGCCGATGTATGGTCAGCTGATAAACTTGCTCGACAAGGAAGAAATCCTCAAATTCAGCAGCGAGCGCAATGGAGAGCGGTACGTGAAGCGCTTTGATGCCTACCAACATCTTGTGATCATGCTCTACGCTGTCATCAAAAGGTTCGACACCTTTCATGAGATAGCCGACTCCATGTTTCCCGAGGCGCGCAAGCTCGCACACCCTGGCATAAGCGCGATGCCAAGGCGTAGTACGTTGTCAGACGCCAACGCCCACAGGCCTGAGGAGGTGTTTGAGGACACATACCGCAGCCTGTATGCCCGGTATAAGGACGAACTTTCCTCGGACAGCCGAATTGTTAAATATTTTCCTAACGTATTGACCTCATTATTTCAATTCCACCAACACGCAACGAACACGGCACAATGAAAACGCAGCGCCGTAAGTTCAATTAAGAAATGCAACTTTTGGAAATAAACAAAAGGAGCGAAAAAGATAATTTTTCAGAGAAAAGAGGGGGTGTTCCCCTCCCTCTCCGACGGAAAGTTTTAGTATCTTTGTAGCCCCTTCCAAAAGTTACAAAAGATGACACAACTCACCAAAGAACAAAGGTACACAATTTCAGTGATGCACAAGCAAGGTTTTCAGCAAAAAGAGATAGCTGAGACCATAAACAAGGACAAATCAGTCGTAAGTCGTGAACTTGAGCGCAATCGCAACAAACATGGCACGTATAGTTACTCTCATGCGCAGATGCTGGCAGACGTTCGTAAAGAGCGTCTACGCAAGCCTCGCACCTTTACGGGTGAGATGAAGAACCGCATCAACCGGTACATGCGACAGCACCAGTGGTCTCCGGAACAGATCTCGGCTACTGCAAGCTCAAGGGCTACAACATGGTTTCCATTGAAAGAATTTACCAATACATCCGAGAAGACAAAGAGAGCGGTGGAGACTTATACAAGAACTGCCGTCATCAGTTGAAGCACCGCAAGCGCCCAGTTGGAAAACACATGCCCATCAAAGACCGCACCAGCATAGAGGAGCGGCCGCCTGAAGCAGACGGAACAAGGCATGGAGATTGGGAAATGGACTTGATCGTCGGAGCAGACAACAAGGGGGCCATGGTTACACTGGTTGAGCGCAGCACGGGGTTCACCATGATAAGGAAACTTGAGAAAGGCAAGGATGCCAAAGGCGTTTCTCAAGCCGTATACCTCATGCTGTTGCCTTACAAGCATAACGTAAAAACAATAACCACGGATAACGGGCCGGAATTCGCAGACCACAAGTGGTTGGAAAAAGCACTAGATACGAAGATATATTTTGCGCATCCCTACTGCTCATGGGAAAAAGGGCTCATTGAGTATACTAATAAACTCTATAGGCAATACATTCCCAAAAAGAGTGATTGCAAGGATTTTAAGGATAATCAAATCAAAGAATATCAACATAAAATAAATGCCAGACCAAGAAAAAAGTTGGGATTCAGAACGCCACTTGAGACCTTTTACTTAAATTTGCAAACGTAGTTGCATTTTGAAGTTGAATCTACC
>JBNPOM010000108.1:0-2681 GCA_050315175.1 Prevotella sp. SGI.027 | reverse complement strand
CTGTATTGCTAACGCAACTTTTAGTGCGAAAGCGAGTGCAAAGGTAATACGAAAAACAATACCCTCCAAACAAATGAGTAGAAAAGTTTGAAAAACGGTAAGGATTTAACGTTTGTTTGTATTTAAAGAGCCTTTCACGGCAGTTTTCACCTTATTATATATAGGGGCATATTTCAGTAAACCCACTGCCCAGACTTTCTACCCCCCATCCTTCGTTCCAACGCATCTGAAAAAACTGCCGATGGTCAAGCCTCCATTTCCTTGGCCAACAAACTCTCCAATTCTTCTGCCGACAACCTCAACCGAAATCCTCCCTTCATGGCCACGCTGATGCGACCTGTCTCCTCAGAAACCACGACGGCAATGGCATCCGTATTTTGCGTAACCCCAGCAGCAGCCCGATGGCGCAATCCCAACTCTTTTGGTATACTCAAATCGTGCGACACTGGCAAGATACAGCCGGCCGCTTTGATGCGCTTATTAGAGATGACCATGGCGCCATCATGCAAAGGCGAGTTCTTGAAAAAGATGTTTTCTATGAGTCGTTGATTTACCTTAGCATCGATAATGTCGCCCGTTTCCACAATATCGTTCAAAGACATTCCCCGCTCAACAACAATCAGTGCACCCACATGTCCCTTGGCCATACTCATACACGACAACACGATGGGCACAATGGTTTCCTTGTCCTCCTGGCCTTCTTTATTGCTATTGGTGAAAAACTTGGAAAAAGCCTGAAAACGCTGGTGTGCACCCAACTCATACAAGAAACGACGAATCTCTTCCTGAAACAAGATAATCAAACCGATGACACCAACGCTCACCAGCTTATTCATAATGGAGCCCAGCAAGCGCATCTCCAAAATTTGACTGACAAACAGCCAAATGAAGATAAATATCAATATTCCAATAAAGACATTGAGCGAACGGCTTTCTTTCATCAACCGATATACATAGTAGAGCATCAGCGCCACCAACAGGATATCTATGATATCTTTCGTTCCTATTTCGAATGGAATCATTTTGTGAGTTTTTGAGTTTGTGAGTTTGTGAGTTTGTGAGTTTTTTAGTTGACAAGTTAACGAGTTAACAAGTTGACGAGTTGCTACTTTCGCAACCCAAAAGGCTAATCACTCCCCTCCCCTTTGGGGAGGGGTTGGGGGTGAGGCCGTTGGGGGTGAGGCTGCCGTTGTGCCTCATCACACACCTTGCATTCTCTCATAAATCCTACACGCCTCCACAGTCTCTCGCACATCATGCACGCGCAGAATGGAAGCACCCTGCTGTAACGCGATGGTGTTGAGTACCGTCGTGCCATTTAGAGATGTGGTAGGATCACCGCCCAGCAACTTGAATATCATGCTTTTTCGGGATATCCCCACCAGCAACGGCAAGTCAAGCACCTGTAGACGCTCCATGTGTTGATAGATCTTGTAGTTCTCGTCGAGCGTTTTTCCAAACCCGAACCCAGGGTCCAGGATTATATCTTTCGCGCCCAGAGCATACAGCTCCTGCGTCTCCCTGGCAAAAGCAATCAGCATATCATGCAGATTCGATTTCACCGACATGAGGATATATGGCACCTGAAGCCGTGCAACGGTCTCGAACATACTCCCCTCCTCGTGTATCGGCGTGTTGACAATCCCCGTGAGTCCGCCTTCAGATACGTCGTTGATGATGTCAGCGCCCCACTCTTCTACACATCGACGGGCCACATGCGGCCGATAGGTATCTACCGAGACAATAGCCTCCGGCTGCTCGCACCTAACGATGGCCAAAGCACGGCGAAGCCTATCCATCTCCTCTTCCTCGGTCACCTCAAAAGCACCGGGACGTGTGGAGAACGCACCCACATCAATCATCTCTCCACCTTCTTCTATGATCTGGTTGGTACGCTGGGCAATCTCTTCCTCCGTCTGCTTTCTGCTCCCTTGGTAAAAGGAGTCGGGCGTAACATTCAGAATTCCCATCACCAGCGGTCTCGAGAGGTCAACCAACCTGCCGCGGATGTTAATTGTGTAACCCTTCTTCGTATTCATGTCTTCCATAAAATTTATCTTCTTAGCGCCAATGCACGCCATTTACGGTGTGGCGGTCGTTATTACGGCCCTCTTTGCAAAGGTAAGACAAATAGAGGAAAAGTCAAAGCAAACCATCCTGTTTTTATGCTTCTGTCATCATACTCGAAAAAGATGTAGCACAAAATAGATCCGGACAAAACTCATCGCCCTGCCCGGATCACCTAAACTAAATACACATCGTAATGAGGAAAGTTTAGTAGTCTAAATCCTCTGGATCCCAAAGCTTGTATTTACGATATCCCCTATCTGTTAAATCCTCAAGCTCCTCATCCTCTACTTTAAATTCAAATTGCTTGCTATCTGCATGGTCATGATAACTTCCTTGCATCAGTTGCCCACACAAAGTGTTGACGGATATAATTTCCGGTGCTATATATTGCTTACGTGAGTTCGGGATAAGAAAATCCTTGTAAAAGTTGGTAATCTCACTAATATTTTGTATCTTTATAGGTGATATTCAATAAGTTACAAAACTATTAAGCGATGATTACCAAGGACAAAGTTATAGAAATTTTCTGTATTATTGATGAGTTTAACAAGAATTTGAATGCCGAACTGACAAAAAACCTGCAATTACCTTCCCATGATGGTAAAGGAAAA
>JBNPOM010000107.1:0-2833 GCA_050315175.1 Prevotella sp. SGI.027 | reverse complement strand
ACATAGAATGCGAAGCAAAAAATTGAGCCTCCTGTGAAGGAAGCTCAATTCGTTTTTTGGATTACTCAAGATGCAGACTTTTCTTAATGGCATTGATTTTTTCATTGGCCTCTGCATCACAACGTTCGTAGCATCTGGCACATTTCATCGTGCCTTTTACTTCAAGGTAGAACTTTATTTTAGGCTCTGTACCCGATGGGCGAACACTCACCTTTGTACCATCATCGCAGAACCACTGTAGCACGTTGCTGGTGTCGGGCATGTCAAGTTTGGAGACGTTCCCATTGATGTCACGCTGCTCGAGCGTCTGGTAGTCTTTCCAAACAACGACCTTTGAACCCCCAAGCTCTGCCGGCGGGTTCTTCCTGAAGTCCTCCATCATGGCCTTAATTTCGTCTGCGCCGGTCTTTCCGGGACGCACTACATTGACGGTAAACTCCTTAGAGAAACCGTATTCCAGGTAGATGTCCAGAAGAAGATCGTAAAGCGTCTCACCTTGATCTTTGGCATACGCGCAAATTTCGGCCAGGAGACACATGGCACTCACTGCGTCCTTATCGCGAATAAAGTCGGCTGCCATGAAGCCATAGCTCTCTTCGCCGCCACCGATGTATTTCTTGCCAGGCTCAGCAATGCGTATTTCACGAGCGATCCACTTGAATCCAGTGTAGCAATCAATCATCTCAATGTTGTTCTTCTCGGCAACTTTCCTAATCACCTCTGTGGTCACGATGGTCTTGACGATGTAGTCTGTTGGCTTCAACAGTCCCATGTTCTTGCGGTTGGTGATGATGTAATAGAGGAAAATCAAGCATGTTTGGTTTCCGTTTATTAAGATCCACTCGCCCTTGTCGTTCTTGCATGCCATGCCTACGCGGTCTGCATCAGGGTCACTGGCCATCACTATGTCGGCATCCAGTTGTTTGGCGTCGCGCAAAGCCAATGTCAACGCTTCGCTATTTTCAGGATTTGGAGAAACAATGGTAGGGAAGTTGCCATCCTTTACCATCTGTTCTTTAACACAATGCACGTTGTCGAAGCCCCAATATTTAAGCGAGCGCGGAATCATCGTCATGCCAGTGCCGTGCAAAGGGGTGTAGACAATTTTCAAATCGTGTTGACGTTTGATTACTTCCGGGTCAATGCTGACGGTCTTGACTGCGTCGAGATAAGCCTGATCGATATCCTCTCCGATGATTTGAATCAGCTGTTTGTTACCTTCAAACTTAACATCTTCAACTTTCACCTTGTTCACTTCATTGATGATTCCCATGTCGTGTGGGGCCAATACTTGCGCGCCATCTTCCCAATAAGCCTTGTATCCATTGTATTCTTTGGGGTTGTGACTGGCTGTAATGTTCACACCAGCTTGGCAACCAAGATGCCTGATGGCGAAAGAACATTCGGGTGTTGGTCGCATGTCGTCGAACAAATACACCTTAATGCCATTGGCCGTGAAGATATCAGCGACGCTTTCGGCGAATTTACGACTGTTGTTGCGGCAATCATGGCACACTACAACGGATATATCTGCACGATCTTGGAAGTTTTTCTTCAGGTAATTGGCAAATCCTTGGGTAGCCATGCCCACCGTGTAGATGTTCATACGGTTGCTGCCGGCACCCATGATGCCACGAAGTCCACCTGTTCCAAACTCTAAATCTTTGTAGAAAGAATCGATCAAGTCTGTCTTATCTTCAGCTTCAATCTTTGCTTTCACTTCATTCTGGGTCTCCTCGTCAAATGCGGGAGTCAACCATTGTTTTGCCTTCTGTTCACACTGGGCAATCAGTTCTGCATTGTTTTCCATATCTTTATGCTGTTTAAGTTATACTTATTGTTTGACAAAGATAGTAATTTTAAATGAGAATTTTCTGGCATTAAGCGTTTTTTTGTACATTTGCAAAGAGCTTGTAAAATAGCGATTGATTAACAATATAAGGTTTTAAACTTAACGATAGCCATGTATTACAAAGGACTAATAATAGCGGTGTCAACATTTCTTATCATCGGACTCTTTCATCCGGTGGTGATTAAGGTAGAGTACAAATGGGGCGTTCGCCCGTGGTGGATATTCCTGGTTATGGGTATTCTATCTGTCATAGCGTCGATTTTTGTTGAAGATGTCATGTTTTCATCGCTCCTTGGCGTATTGGGGGCTTCATGTTTGTGGACTATAGGTGAATTGTTCTCTCAAAAAAAACGGGTTGAAAAAGGATGGTTCCCGATGAACCCGAAGCGAAAAGATCAATACAACATCATCAACACGGATGAGAAATAAATATCCAGTGCCGAGAAGTAACAAGCGAATTCTCCATGAATGATGATGAAACGAATGCGGTAGGAAAACCTTTCAGCAGATGAAAACAGAACTAATAGTGGTGGGTAAAACTGATAATCCACATTTTATTGCAGGTATAGAGGGCTATGTACGGAGGATTTGTCATTATGTACCATTCAGCATAAGAGTTATTCCTGAGCTAAAAAACAACAAGAACAGGGGAACGGAACAACAAAAAGTGCAGGAGGGGCAGTTGGTTCTTAAGAAGATAGATACGGCTGATACTGTGGTTTTATTGGATGAGCATGGCAAAGAATTTCGGAGTGTTGAATTGGCTGCATGGATGGAAAAGAAGCAACAGTCGGTTAGAAAACTTGTTTTTGTAATCGGTGGTCCATACGGTTTCTCTCCGGAAGTGTATGCGCGTGCAAATGAGAAGATTTCTTTGTCTAAATTGACATTCTCGCACCAGATGGTTCGACTAATCTTTGTTGAGCAGTTGTATCGAGCTTGTACCATCTTGAAGGGTGAGCCTTATCATCACGAATAGAC
>JBNPOM010000106.1:0-2885 GCA_050315175.1 Prevotella sp. SGI.027 | reverse complement strand
GTTTTATTCATCACTTTCGAACAAAGTTATGGCTTCTATATAACTATCCTCTCGGGAGCATGAATTCATTGATTATTTCACTTTGTTTTGCCTTGTAACAAAGGAAACTGTCCGTTAAAACCTTTGGACAGCTTCTAAAGAACAATCAATGTAAGTTTCGGAAACGACAGATTTGATTTAATGTATCTAATAAGTTATCATGCTTACCTTCCTCCTGTAACGCATCCACTTCTTTAAGTCTTCTCCAACAAGGAGGGGGATGTTCAGTTCAATACTCAATTTGCAGCTTTACACGTTATAACGCTTTATTGCTGCTGCAACAGAGAGTGTGACTTCATCAATGCAGATGGAAGGTCATGCTGGAGAAACTCGTTCTTCATACGATTTGTCTCTTTCTCCGAGGACATGACCTTCCAATCTCCGCTTCCTGACAAGATAAGTACCTTTGATGAGGGAAGCACAACTGGTGACGCGTCTATTGTTGCGTCTAAAATCTGTAGTCTACTTGGACATCTATGACAGAGTAATTATGGTTTCCGTCAGCCAAAGAGCGGTCGTTGGTGTAGGCGTATTCGGCACTGATCAACATGTTTTTGGTGAATGAGTAATTGCATCCAATTTCATATTGTGTCTTCGACTGATTCCATTCTCCGGTTGGGCGGTACATGTCATAGCGAGCTTTAACCCGTAATTTCGATTTGATGATTGGCGCCATCACCAGTGCATAGGCGCCATCGGCCTTGTCACCTGCCTTATAATTAATGTTGGCATTGGTCGCATTGGATGGGTTCTGGTAGGTTTGTGTAAAACTCAAACCTGTAGAATGAATGTATTCAGAGCGGAACGTCCAGTCGTTGACGAGATATTCGGCAGAGAATGCATACCTGTTTTGTCTCAAGGAACGTACACCCGATTGGGTTTGGTTCACAGTCTTGCCACTGGCATCTGTAGTTGTGATGGGGTTATGTTGGTCGTCAAGCACGTTCCATGTTCCCTTTCGGGCGAAAGTACCCGTCCATCCGAAGGCGCCAATTCTCATGCCCTTGACCGGCATTACCCAGAGACCACCAATGAGGTCTTTCTTTTGATCCACATCCTTAACGTTGATACCTTGTCCGTTGAACACGCCTACTTGATAGTGTAAGAGCTTGCGTCCGTGGCTGTTGCTCAAGAAATCACCTTGCAGCTGCAGACCGATGTCGCGGCCGTTGGATGCATGGCCACCTGCCCGGTCGCTAAAGCCAGTCAACTTGAGTATGGCTTGCGCATAGCTCATGAAGCCTTGCTCCATGGGATGCATCGGATTCTCAAAGCTGAAGGGCCGCTTGAATTGTCCCATCTTGATTCTTAAATAGTCGGTCTTCTGCCATTCAGCGAAAGCGTCGACGATACGTGGACTGCTTCCAAGATTGGTCGTGTTGCCGTTGAACTGGATTTGGGTCTTCCAGTAAAAATCGTTCGCAATTCTGCCGTCGAGTGACAGTCGAACCATACGGATGTTGAAAGTGTTAGATTCAGCATTTTTCTGCGAACTGTATCTGTACTGTGTCATGCCATAGCCAGATAGTTTCACATTGTTGAGCCATGTAGGCATCTTTACTTGCGCATGGGCAGAGAGGACCATTGCAGCCGCCAATGCCATGAGAATCTGTTTTTTCATAAGAAATATGTTAATATTTTGTTAATCGATTTGCAAATTTACTATATTTTCTTGACAACTGACACCATCTTTTATAAAAAAAACGACTTAAACGATTTTGGGTCTTCAACAACCCAACTCGACCATAAAGATTCAAAATCGAAGTGCAAAACTTGTTGGTGTTTGGATTGAATTAAAATCATGAAAAACATCGCAGAGGTTTGCCATGCGGCCGGGGACGCGAAGCGCCCGAAGAGCACAATCAGCAATACAAAAAACAAAAGGGTAACTGCAGTCTCCCAAAAATTAACTAACTTTGTATTGCAAATGTAACATCAATTAACCTCGGAGCATAGGTCGCAAATTTTCGCCTTACTCCAAAAGAAAACAGTGAGAAAAGAAATTGCCCGCATTGTGGGTACGAGTGAGGCTACGATCAGTCGTGAGCTAAAGAACAACAGCACGCCATCGGGAAACTATATCAGGACGAAGGCGCACGATATAGCCATGCAGCGCAGAAAGAGAACGGTAACGAACGCCAGACTCTCCGACGAATTGGTGTGGAGGATCTAGGAATATATCACCAACGACCAGTGGTCTCCACGACAAATCTCAGGTTATCTGCGCATGAACGAGGGGATAAAGGTTTCCCACCAGTCCATCACATCATCCACAATGACACAATAGGGGAGCTTGCTAAGCACACAAGGCATAAGATGAAATACAGGCATCGTCCCAAGGGCAGACATCTTCCAATCAAATACAGGGTGGCCATCCATGAAAGAAGTAAGGTAGTTGACGGGAAGAGGTTTGGAAATTTTGAGATGGACTTGATCGTAGACCTTGACCAGCACGCCATACTCACGCTGGTGGAGAAATCCACCAATATGCTGCTTATGCAGAAACTGCCATTTGGAAAGCAGTCAAAGCCTCTGGCAAAGGTGGTCAGGAAACTGCTGTTGCCATACAAGGACTGTCTGAAGACCATTACAACAAACAACGGGCCTGAATTTGCAGCACATAAGGGGATTACCAAGTTCTTAGGCGTACCTGTGTACTTCGCCGATCCATATTGCTCATGGCAAAAAAGAGCTATTGAGAATACAAATAAGCTAATCAGACAATATATACCGAAAAAGGATTCGTATGAACATTATACAGACAAGGGAATTATGTCAATACAAATGAAATTGAACGAAAGACCAAGGGAAAAATTAAACTCTTCTACACCAAAGTGCGAATTCTT
>JBNPOM010000105.1:0-2923 GCA_050315175.1 Prevotella sp. SGI.027 | reverse complement strand
TACCTAAGAAAAAGATTACCTTGAAGGCTATCCCTACTATAAATGGCGAAAGTGGTGTCATATTTGAAGTCCAGGTTCCTGCCAATATCTATGAGTCTACTAACCTGAGTTCGATATAAGAAAGATGCTTTAAAAGTTGGTAATCAAGCTAATTTATAGTACCTTTAATACTGCAAATTGCAGATTCAAAACCGAAGTGCAAAACTTGCTGGCTGACTCTACGTTAGGCTCTACCGTGTTGTTTGCAAACTTAAAAAGGTTGAATAAATTTTGTGGTGTCTGTAATTTGGTGTACTTTTGTACACTTGGTAAATTTAAGTATGCAGATGAATTTTAAGAAGAAGAAAAGATGGCATGCCTTGTCAGGGCAGCCCTTAACTGATCTTGACAAACAGGTGATGTATTGGGAAAACAAGGGTAAACTGGTTCCCACCCGCGAATTAATCAAAACTCCAGAACAAATAGAAGGTATCAGAAAGTCAGGCGTGGTGAACACGGGTGTGCTGGACGAAGTGGCCAAACAGATTCACGAGGGGATGAATACGCAGGAAATTGATGATATCTGCATGAAATATTGCGAAGAGCACCACGCCATTCCGGCTTGCCTTAACTATGAAGGCTTCCCTAAAAGTGTTTGTACCAGTATCAATGAAGTGGTGTGTCATGGCATCCCTAAGAAAGAAGATGTGCTGAAAAACGGTGACATCATCAATGTGGACATGACGACCATCGTGGATGGCTATTTTGCAGATGCTTCGCGCATGTTCATCATCGGAAAGACAACTCCGGAGAAAGAACAGCTGGTACGCGTTGCGAAAGAATGTCTGGAGATTGGTTCGGAAGCAGCGAAACCATATAGCTTTGTGGGCGATATTGGCCACGCTATTCAGAAACATGCCGAAAAATACCATTATGGAGTTGTGAGAGACTTATGTGGACACGGCGTTGGAATAAAATTTCACGAAGAACCTGATGTCATGCACTTCGGTCATAAAGGCACCGGCATGTTGCTGGTACCGGGTATGGTGTTCACCATAGAACCGATGATTAATATGGGTACCTGGAAAGTTTTCATCGATGCAGAAGATCCATACGGCTGGGAAATCGTCACCGGCGACGAGCTGCCCAGTGCGCAGTGGGAGCATACTTTTGTGATGACCGAACACGGCGTTGAGATTTTGACACACTAAATAGCTTTGATGGTGCAGTTAAATAGCTTTGATGGTGCAGTAATGACGAGAAGAAGTCGCTGACTGCGCCCCGCTGAAGGAAAGAAAGGAATCATGAAGGAAGACATATATATATTAGGTATAGAGAGCAGTTGCGATGACACGTCAGCAGCTGTTTTGCGCAATGATGTGTTGTTGAGCAATGTAACGGCTTCGCAAGCCGTACATGAAGCCTATGGTGGGGTAGTGCCGGAACTGGCATCACGCGCTCATCAACAAAACGTAGTGCCTGTTGTGGATCAGGCGTTGAAACGCGCGGGCATCACCAAAGAGCAATTAAGTGCGGTAGCCTTTACGCGTGGGCCAGGCCTGATGGGGTCTCTGCTCGTAGGGGTGAGCTTTGCCAAAGGTTTCGCTCGATCGCTGGGAATCCCATTGATAGATGTCAATCATCTGCAAGGTCATGTCATGGCACACTTCATCAAAGAGGACGATGACGACCATCAGCAGCCTCCGTTGCCATTCCTTTGCTTGTTGGTGTCGGGGGGTAATTCGCAAATTGTGAAGGTCAACGCCCACAACGACATGCAGGTGCTGGGACAGACCATTGACGATGCCGCCGGTGAGGCGATAGACAAATGCTCAAAGGTGATGGGACTTGGATATCCTGGAGGACCCATCATCGATAAATTGGCACGGCAGGGAAATCCGCATGCTTACAAATTTGCAGAGCCACACGTCGCTGGTATGGATTATAGTTTTTCGGGTTTGAAGACCTCATTCTTGTATAACTTACGCAAATGGGTGGCCGAAGAACCAGATTTCATAGAGAACCATAAGAATGACATCGCAGCAAGTCTTGAGTTTACCATTGTGGATATCCTCATGAACAAACTGAGAATGGCCGTGAAAGAAACAGGCATCAACCATGTTGCCGTCGCTGGTGGGGTGTCGGCCAACAACGGTTTGCGCAACTCTTTCCGTGAACATGCTGAGAAATATGGATGGACTATCTATATCCCTAAATTCAGTTATACCACAGACAACGCTGCCATGATTGGCATCACAGGCTATTATAAATATTTAGACAAAGATTTTTGTAGCATCGATAAACCAGCATTCAGTAAAGTAACGTTTAAATAAGTAGGCTGACACATCGTGCTTAGGTGTGACTAATAGGATAAAACAGAAGGCAACAGTTATAGAAATGGAATTTGAAAGTAAAGTTATCAGTCGCGAGTTACAACAGATGTTGTACGATACAAAGAAAACGATTGGGACGGCAGAAAGCTGTACGGGCGGTCGCATTGCGGAAGTCATCATCGCCGTTCCGGGTGCTTCCAATTACTTTAAAGGCGGTATCATCGCCTATAGCAATGACGTGAAAGAGAAGTTGCTGGGTGTTGATCATGAGGTGATTGAAGCGCAAACGGCCGTCTGTGAAGAGGTGGCAAGGCAAATGGCAGTAGGTCTTTGTGAAACATTGGATTGTGATTATGTGATTTCCATCACTGGTGTCGCCGGTCCAGGCGGAGGAACACCAGAGGTTCCCGTAGGAACCATTTGGATAGGTTATGGAGCGAAAGACGACATCAGAACCTTTCAGCTGACGGAAGACCAAGGTAGAGATCTTAATCTGAACTTCGCAACCAACAAAGCACTGCGTCTTTTCTTAGAGTATCTTCAGGCAAATGCACCCGAACGCCAACCTTCCAATCAAGTGGAAAAGTAATGCAAAATAGTATTGTTACACG
>JBNPOM010000104.1:0-3049 GCA_050315175.1 Prevotella sp. SGI.027 | reverse complement strand
TAAGATTATGTCAAACAACGAAATGATTTTAACTGCATTAGGTTTTTCTAATTGGGACAAGCAATTGGACGAGTTCAAAAACAATTTTGGTTTCGACTGGACGAATGAAGATTTAGATGAAGCAATTGAGGTTGCTGGCTGTAATACCTCTAATGTGAGAAATTGTCTCATGGAGATACTTTGGCTTAAGGTAGTCTATTACTTTGTTGATACAATGGAATGTTGTCGAGAGTTGTTTGATAGTTACATCAATGGGTCGCTTGATACTCATTTTTATTACAACGGGACAGAGGTTAAGTCTGAAGAAGAACTGTTGAAACTTGTCAACGAAGTATAAAGCCACCCACAAATCAATAACCATGTAAATAAGAAATAAAATGAAAACAAAGACAAACAGGTATTTTTTCAGAAGAGCAGGAAAAGGCTGGACTATAATGAAGCGTAGAATGGACAATTATATCATTGTCATACGTTGGGTGTCAAGCTGGCAAGAGGCACGACAGCAAGTCTATAAGCTCAATGGATGGAACTGAACACCTTATACTAAATATAACGAACTCAATTTATAAACACTTTTATACAGAAGAAATGAAAACATTATCAATCCAAAAAAATAAGACGGTATCGGTATTTGAAAATGCCAATAAATGGTGGAACACAAAAAACGCATTCTTCTCAATGCTTACAGGAGAAAAGTTTTCCAATAGAGAAGTAGTACTCACACATTTAATTCTTATGGCGTTTTGTGCTGGAATAGTATGTGCAGAGACACTCCCCTCCGTATCTATCCTTGCCATTGCTATAAGTGCAGTTTGTGTAAGATTTCTAAACCAAAAAGAAAATAATGCTAATATTACTGATTAGTTTCATTTTTTATATCCTAAAATATTAACATTTGAGCAAAACGAGTCAGAGAATATTCATGGTTATTATAAGTTCCAAATATGTATTATTTGGAACTTATATATTGTTTCATTCTTTATTGAGCAATGAAAATTTCTCCCCTGAAGATTTTGAAAACGTTAATATAAGACTTTTATTTTTTTTATCCATCATTTTTACGGCAAGGTTTGTATCTTCGCCATCGTTAAATAAATATTTTTATGAAAATAAATCACCTATCACCAATGCTTGCATTGACAGTGTTTGTCTCCTTTTCATGTACGAGACATCCGTCATTCAAAACTTCTACCGAAGCGATAGAGGCTTGCAAAGAAAAATTGTCGGAAGTGAGATCCTGCAAGGATGCCGACATCGAGAAAGTAACAAAGTTAACGGCACAGTGGCAAGAACTACGGGACTCGTCATACAGTGTCTTTTCAAAAGACTCTACCGTTAATTTGAAAAGTCCGATAGCTCTTGCATATTTTGTTATTTCCGATTCGATGAGAACGGAACTAACACGATTAGCATTCTCAAAACAACGTTCGCTTCAGGATGTAATGTACCTCAAACTCAATACGGCAGGGGAACGGGCAAAGATCGAAAGCTCCGATACCTATAAAAATGCTTCCGAATTTTATGGAAGCCTTGATAAAGTGCAAACTATTAACAGGTTACCACAAATATTGATTAGCTATAACAAACTACTGAACAGTACCCATGACTTTAAGCAGGAATCCCAGTTGCTTGCTTTTATCAGAGAGGAAGACAGGTGCTTTCGATCGCTTATGGAACATCTTAGTAGTGTTCCCACGAATGAGATGCAGCAATTGACTCAAAAAACAACAAGACTCTTTGACCGCCTTTATTCTTCAGTTGGTCAAAAAGAAGATGAAGTGAATGACAGGACGATGCTGTATCTTACAATGCGCTTTAACAGGCGTATCATGCAAAATGCCATTGCATGCAGGGAAGATATATTAAACAACAAAAAACTCGACCAAGAGCAACGGATAAGCTACCGATGGATGCTAATTCAGCCCTATGTATCGTTGGACAGTTATTCAACTGCAACTTTGACCAAAAAACAAAGGAAAGAACTAATGGAACTTTCCAAAGGACTCCCTGTGCTTTTAAATCGTCTGGATGAAAAAAGAAAAACAAAGGAAGAAGAGAACAAACTAATGACTACCTTGGCCGATTATTTTCTTAAATCCTATATTTCTGCTACTTTATAAATAAAATCGTATGGAAAAAGCATTAGACTACAACAAACTTGAAGACGGAACTTACAAGCGTTCCATCCTCCTGCTTTATCAAAAGTTGATAAAGTTGCTCCCTCACTATTTTACGGAACAACAGATAGGCGTTATCAAACACACTTATTTTACAGAGGTTGTTTTTAACATGGATGAACATAACATGTTAGAAAATGTAGTATCAGAATTGGTAGAGAAATTGCAAATACACGTTCTTTATGCCTCGAGGGAAGAAAGCGGAAAGATATATAAGGTTATAGCATATTCGACTCCCATAGAAGATGAAATGTTTGTAATCTACCTTTCTTCGACCAACTATGGAATCATAGACTCAATGACAGTCTTCTTTTTTGATAGTTTGGAAACAATGTACTATCAGCTACTTTCTGAAAGAAAGCGGAAGCCAAGGCTTCAAAAGGACATTCTGGAGCAAGAATCATACGCAGAAACATTGTCGAACTTTAATTAAAAGAAATATGGTGATGTTAATATTAAAATTGATACTTTTCGTTGTGTTGACGACCATTCCTTTCCTGTATCATTTTCTAATTAAGCCAAGAAGGGAAAGTGTAAAAAATTATCGGAATGTTTTTGCTGCTGCACAACCTCATATGTCGAAGTTAAAGAAGTTGGCTTGGAGGGTGGGTACCTATATTATCAACTTTTATGATAAGATGAAGCATAGGGAAAAGCCAAGAAAATTCTTTACATTATTGGTCTTATTATTTCTTCTCTGCATTCAAGGTGTGGACAATTTTGCATCTGGAGAAGTGGCTGCTACATATAAAACAATGGCAAAAGAAAAAAGACTGGAACAGCTTAGTATCAACGGAAAGAAAACTGCAGCTCCTTTCATGCAACGAAAGATGAATAATTACCTATATCCTTTCCTCACCCGTCCTGTTATT
>JBNPOM010000103.1:0-3140 GCA_050315175.1 Prevotella sp. SGI.027 | reverse complement strand
TGGTGTGAGAGGTCGGTAAACACGAAAGTAGGAAATAAACACCTATGATTAGTGTTTACCTCCTACTCGATTATACCATTTGTGGGGGTGGAGGTGGGCGTTATTCTATCACTACCAGAGGGGTGTCTTCCATGACGCTTTCCCCTTGTTTGATGCAAATGGCCGTCACCTTGCCGTCTTTCTCAGCCTCGATGTTGTTGGCCATCTTCATGGCTTCCAGCACAACAACCGTGTCGCCAGCCTTCACCTCGTCGCCTACATGAACCAGGATGTCGGTGATGACACCAGGAAGCGGTGCCTTCACGGCATGGTCGGTGTTGACATTAGTGGCCGACTGACTTTCTTCTTCTGGCTCGTTGGCTACTGGTTTATTCAACACAGGCTTTTTCTCGGGCTCTGGTTCTGCCTCAAGTTCAACATTGAAGTCCTCACCATTGACAATGACCTGTGCGATATTGTCGATGATGTTTCCTATCTCGACTGTATATTCCTTGCCGTCGATAATGTATTTGAATTTTTTCATAATCATTATTTCCTTTCTATTAAATAGGTGAGTGGTTTACTTTGCTCCGCACTGTTGTGGCTTCTCCGTGAAAGATACGAATTTGGCGTCCCACATACTCTGCTTGGGCTTGATGGTAATTTTGCCCAATTCCATGTCGTGTACGTTGTTTCCTCTATATTCATAGAGAGCCATTGCGATGGCTGCATAAATGTTCTTATCCATGTCTGTCTTTTTCTACTTGATGTTTTTACATAGGCATGCATCCGTGCTTCTTTGCCGGAAGGCTCTGTCGCTTGTGTGCCAGCTGTGCCAGTCCGCGGCAGATGCGGAAGCGTGTGTTGCGAGGTTCGATGACATCGTCAATATAACCATACTGAGCGGCCTGATAAGGATTGGCAAACAGTTCTGTGTACTCCTCTTCCTTCTCTGCGAGGAACGCACGCACGTCCTCACCAGCTTCTTTCTTTGCCTTCGCTTCTTTCGCACTTAACACAGCCACGGCACCCGAAGCACCCATCACGGCAATCTCGGCTGTTGGCCATGCAAAGTTGAGGTCAGAACGCAATTGCTTGCATCCCATCACGATGTGGCTTCCGCCATAGCTCTTGCGCAGCGTGATGGTAATCTTCGGTACGGTGGCCTCGCCATAGGCGTAAAGCAGCTGTGCGCCATGCAAGATGACGGCATTGTACTCCTGACCGGTTCCCGGAAGGAATCCCGGAACGTCTACCAGTGAGACAATGGGGATGTTGAAAGCGTCGCAGAAGCGTACGAATCGCGCCCCCTTGCGACTGGCATTGGTGTCCAGTACGCCGGCGTAGGCCTGTGGCTGGTTGGCCACGATGCCAACGCTCTGTCCGTTGAAGCGGGCAAAGCCGGTGATGATATTCTTGGCAAACTTGGGTTGTACCTCGAAGAATTCGCCATTGTCCGTAATCTCTGCAATCACCTTATACATATTATAGGCCATGTTGGGGTCGTCGGGCAACAGCTCGTTGAGCAAGTCACTCGTGCGGTCAACTGGGTCGGTGTTCTCCACGCGCGGTGCCTCTTCTGTGTTGTTGGATGGAAGATAGGTCAACAACGTCTTAATGAGTTGTATCACCTCTTCATCATTTTTTGCCGTGAAGTGGGTCACGCCGCTCTTCGTGGCATGCACACTGGCACCTCCCAGATGCTCTGCATCGATGTCTTCGCCTGTCACCGTCTTGACCACCTTCGGCCCTGTGAGGAACATGTAGCTGGTTCCTTCGGCCATCATGATAAAATCTGTCAGGGCAGGAGAGTACACGGCACCACCAGCGCAGGGGCCAAGGATGGCAGAAATCTGCGGAACTACGCCGCTGGCAAGAATGTTTCGCTCGAAAATCTCGCCATAGCCAGCCAAGGCACAAATGCCTTCTTGGATGCGCGCTCCACCCGAATCGTTCATGCAAATGACGGGAGCTCCGTTCTGCATGGCCAGATCCATAATCTTACATATCTTCTCAGCCATGGTCAACGAGAGCGAGCCTCCGTTCACGGTGAAATCCTGTGCGTAAACGTAAACCAAGCGGCCGTCAATGGTGGCACTACCCGTCACGACGCCGTCGCCCAGGAACTGTTTCTTTTCCATGCCGAAGTTGTGGCAGCGGTGCAGCTTAAACATGTCGTATTCTTCGAACGAGCCCTCGTCTACGAGCATGTCAATACGCTCACGCGCCGTATATTTTCCACGCGCATGCTGCTTCTCTATCGCCTTCTCGCCACCGCCAAGACGAGCTTGTTCTCTCTTGGCTACCAGCTCTTTAATCTTTTCTACTTGTTTACTCATATTATTATTCAATCTTTTGGTTTCGATATATATGGCGTCACAAAGGTAATAATAATTAGTGAAAGGTTGATGGGTTGATGCGTAATTTATGTTATTTAACACGGCTCTTTCGTTTATAGAAAGTTGTTTGTTGTCAAAAACAATCATTTGCCGTTCAACGAAGTCGCCCATGTCCGTGCGTATGTGCTGTTGTCTTCCTACGAAGGCAAATCCCTTACCCATTTCCATGATAAACTTCTGCAAGTGGTTGATGATGCTGCCTTCCAGTTCAGACTCTGTAAAGTCTGCATCTGACTGTAAGCCAAGAAACTCTGCCACTACAGGATTTTTGATAAATTCCAACTTATCCTGTTGCATAGGAGCTGTGAGTTTGTGCATCTCGTCAACAACCTTATCTTTATGTGCAGATTGGAGTAGGCGGTTATAATATTGTGAGGCAATATTACGGTGCAAGGTGCGTGTGCTCCACGTCTCCCTCAATGCCTCTTGTTCATACCACCCACGCACAACAGGATCTTCCACCCTAATCAGTTCCCGGTAATGCGTCCATGGCAGAATTTTTCTGCTAAGCGTAAATGAATCTTTAGATTTTGTACGCACTGCGTTCACAATCTCAGATAGCCCACCCACGGTGTTGATATTTCCTAATTGTTGACGCACTGCGTCTACTTTTGCTGATTGTTGACTCACTGCGTCAACAATCTGTGGAAAACAACGATAAAACTTCAAATAATTACGCGAGTTCGGGATAAGAAAAGTTCTTAAAAAGTTGGTAATCTCGCTTGTTATTTGTACTTTTATAGTTGAAAATCAATAAGTTAT
>JBNPOM010000102.1:0-3239 GCA_050315175.1 Prevotella sp. SGI.027 | reverse complement strand
TTTCCTCAGCCCTGACCCATACGTGCAGATGCCCGACTTTACTCAAAACTTCAACAGGTATAGCTATTGCTTGAATAACCCGCTGGTGTATGTGGATGAGGATGGGGAGTTCTGGCATCTTATAATAGGGGCAGTCATAGGTGGAATTGTAAATTGGGCTTCACATGGATTTAAATTTAACGCAAAAGGACTTGGATATTTTGCTGTTGGGGCTGCAGTAGGCACTCTTTCAGCAATGGGAGGCGCCTGGGCAGCTACTACTTTTAAAGCAGTAGGGGTTGCTGCTGGTGCAGGAATCGGGGCTGTATCTGGAGGAGTAATTGGAGGTGGAAGCAGCTTTCTTTTGAATGGAGGGAATAATTTAATTGGTGGTAATAATTTCTTCGAAAATTGGAAATCGAGTCTAATTTCAGGAGCAATAAATGGCGCGATAACTGGAGCTATTGGAGGCGGAATAAAAGGTTACAACAATGCAAAAAAATTAGAAGCGAATCGTTGGACAGGACATAAAGCGACTCATAAAGGACATTTTTCCACGACATCCAAAACAGGAATTCTTCAACAACAAGATCCGACAAAACATTGTTATTCTGTTTCTGGTGAATATGCAGATGCGGGACATAATAATTTTACAAGAATAGATTTTCAAAATGCTGCAGCTCGGCTAAATAATGGACTTGTCCCGGATGGTGCAGATATTGGACTCGTTGCTAGAGAAGTAGGCTTAAATGCAAATGTAGTAAAAATGGGGACATCTGATTTATTGCAGTTTGGTGCAAACTTACAGCAAGGAACAATGGAAGGTATTCTTACAATAGGATCAAATCTTGATGCAGGCCATACTGTAAATGTGATATCTTTTGATGTAATTGAGAAATTAAATGTTTTTGGAGGAGGGTCTAAATTATTAATGAGTAATACAAGGGTTTGGGATCCACTTACAGCTTCAGTAAGAAACTTGACCGAGAATATAATGAAATTTGTGTTTATTAAATATTAAGGCTTAATATGAAAATAATAATTTTATTAATTTGTTGCATTCTAATAAATCCTTTTAATTTGAAATCTCAAATTAATCTTGACTTGTTCACAAGAAGCATTATTGAAGAATGTAAAACTCTCGAAACAAAAAGGGAGTTCGCTATTGATAATTTCATGAAATATGGATACAAAAAAAGTCCTGAATTAAAAAATGACAGTATTATTAAAATTCCCATTTACACTATTTTTTCGAATAGCAGATTTGTTAATTCTGCCAGGGTAAAAGATAGTTTATTTGTGTATTTGAACTCTAAAAGTCTTTATATTGATAAGATTTTTTTTTACAAAGAAAAGCGATTTATTGCCATTGCTTATCCAAGTTATGAAAACGTAAAAGATCAACCGATAGGTTTAAGCACTGCCCGAAATGCAAAATTAGCAGATGTTGTGATAAAGGAGAACCCCAAAATATTGTTTTCGCTATCTCAAAACGATAAAATCTACTTTTTCCTAAAAAATAATTTATTGTTCTGTTACTTATTTGACGAAAAGCAAAATAATTATATTCGGATGACTCCTAAAGATTTTTTGGACATCATAGATGAATGTGAATTTTATTTCATGACCCATTTGGATAAGCCTGTTCCTTTAATTTATAGTAAGTGATAACATCAGTCCGTTTTAAATTGGGAATAATATCAATAACAAGCAGATAAACAGCAATCCCTAATTATGGAATAAATGACCCAGTTAAACCGTTAGATATGAATAAAGCGATTACAGATTTAACTGGGCGGGCAGTTAAACCTTTAGGGACAGAGTTACCTTCTGACGTACTGGGTGCTAAACAATTGTCTGGTATGTTAAATGGTGGAAATCGGTTTATGTTATCCTCTGGAACGGGGGACTGCAATAAATCATGCTACAGCATTAAACAAAATTTCGGTACTTACTATACAAAAAATATCTGGTGTTACCTTCCAAAAAGTTGTGTATCAAGTTATGGATCCAGCTTCTGGAGTTTTCAGAAATATTGGTGCACGTTCAATAGATTTTATATGGAGAATACTTCCCTAAAAATTGCATTATGAAAAAAAATATAATATTATTAATTATGTTGTTGCCATCATTTATAAATGTTATACCTCAAAAAATAATTCCCAAGATCGAAATAAAGCAGTTAGAAAAACAGGCAATTTGTAAAATGCGGAAATTATTTGATATTCCAAAGGAAGAACAACTTTTTGCTACAGTTCTTTTTGAAGTCTTGGATAGTACTCAGACATATTCAGTATCTCCAACTTTTGAGAAAAATAATAAGATATGTAATTATTTAGAAAGGTTAAAAATAATTCATTATGAGATATTTGTATATGATAGTGAATTAAAAAGTGTTTTTGTTGTCAATCGGGTATTTTTAGGAAAAGGAAGATATAAAAAAAGGTATTATGTAGGAAAAGAAGATGATTTTATCATCTCAACTTTCTTACTTAAAAATAATTACGATTATGTTTTAAACCTTATAGATGCACCATCACAAGGAAATAAACTTGTGTTATTATGTTGCAAGAATACAAAAATGGATTTAGCATTTTTGAAAGATGAAACAATTAAATCAAGACCAGTATGTAATGAAGATACTTTTATTTTTGGTGAGTGATCGTATAAATCAGTCCGGGTAATGGCTGTTCAACACGGTAAATCCGAATGGATCTGCGCCTTTTCTGATTATTGATTTTTATCCCATTTTATTTGTGTGATTCAAAAATAGTGTTTATATTTGCAATACCATACAAGAATATATGGCGTTATATTCTGATTTTATTGATTGCTTATCTCTAAAGACTAAAACCTTAGGGCGTATGAAACACTTTATTCTAACCATGGTATGGGCATGCATAGCCCTACAAGCCTATGCACAACAGTCTTTGTCGTATGCCTATGATGCTGCGTGAAATCAGAAAGGGGAGTCAACGCTTTGACGGGAGCTGGTGTAGGTGCAATTACTGGTGCCGCTTCTGGTTTTAAATATGCTAGGGATAATAAAGTGAATCCGTGGACGGGTAAAAAATATATATCTAATGATGTTATACAAAAGTTTAATGAACATGCTTTTTCAAATAATAGACATGAGGATATAGGAATATCTAAGTCAGATATTACAAGTCATGTGGAAGATTTTGTAATCAAAAATAAATTCAATTTGCGAGAAGGCAGTAATACTTTTCAAGGTACAATTAATGGCATACAAAAGTCTT
>JBNPOM010000101.1:0-3712 GCA_050315175.1 Prevotella sp. SGI.027 | reverse complement strand
TATACATGTAATTGCTTGGGTCAGTGTGTTATAAAGGGATGCATTAAAAATAGTGATGGCGCTCCAATTGTGAATTCAAGTGTATTCTTGACTTCTGATAAGAACGTTTTTGTCTGTGAAACGTCTTCTGACAGCATAGGGTGCTTTGCCTTTCAAGGATTGCAGTCTGGCAACTATGTCGTCAAGGTTAATGCTAAAGATTATAAGGAAAAGTCGAAGAAAATCATGCTGTTCAGAAACAAAACGATGACAGTGGATTTTGTTCTCGACAGTTCTGTCATTCAACTGAAGGAGGTTGATGTGGTTGGGCAGGGAATAATCGTTAATGGCGATACAACAAAGATTATCACACGCAGATATACAACTGGGCAGGAACAGACGCTTGCTGATGTCTTAGAGGTTCTGCCAGGAGTAAAAGTGGACAAAGAGAATAGTACGATTAGCGTAAACGGTAAAAACGTGAGTAGAATCCTGATGGAAAAACAGGATTTGTTTCAGGGTAAAAATTCCGTGCCATTAAACAATGTACCAGGACAAGATATTACGAGCATTGATGTCATTGACAACTACTCTGCCTATAACATACTCGAGGGCTTTAAGACTTCCAATGAGACTGTTATCAGCGTCAATTTGAAAAAGAATAGAAAAAACCGATTGAGCGGACAGGCAGATATGCAATATGGTTTTGACAACAAGTATATTATAAAGGATTACTCCTTGATGATTAAGAAGAAGATGATGCTCTCTACCATCGTCTCCGCAAATAATACGGGAAAGGCTCTTATCACTTATAAGGACTTGGTTGGGATAAATGGAGGTTATAATGAACTATTGTCAGGAGATGACCCGCAAGAGAAAATAAAAAAGCTTGTTTCAGAAAACACAACGTTAATAGGGGATAGAGAAGACGCTTATAAGCGAAACAATAGCATTATCTCGCTGAATAGTGTAATAATGCCTTCAAGCAAGTTGAAAATTCTTTGGAATTGCCTGGCAGGGCTGGATCATTACAAGATGAATAGAACGACAAGCTATAGTTATCTGTATGTGCCGCTGAAATATGATGTTTATTCATTCTCAAAGAACGATTCTAAAAATCTGAATAGCAATGTCAAAATATCATTCATGCCGTCAAAGTCGTTTCATATCTTCTATACAGGCAAAATAGTCTGGATGCAATCAAATACAGATGAACGAGGGCATATAAAAAGTTATTTTGCAAATAGTTCTGGTAATAGAAACATTAATTTTGAGAATACGATTCTTGCCATTAAAAAACTTGGAAAAAGAAACACGCTAAATATGAGCGCTAATTACAATGTGTTTCGGAAAAAGAGTGAATACTACTTCAGTTCCGACAGTTCCTTCTATGATGGCTATAAAAACCTTGATGACACTTATGATTATGACAACATGAGGAAGGTGCAGAATGGAGGTGCAGAATGTTTTGTTCTTTGTCGAATCAACGACAACTATTATACAAGGATTGGACTTAGAAGTGTTGTGGAAGAAGAAAGCCTCTTGACAAGTCTTGAACAAAATTCTGAAAACAACGATTTCAACAATGATGACTACATACGCCACTATGACAACGGTCTTGACATTCAATTTAGGAGAGATCGTGGTAAACTGCAATTTGCAGCAAAAGCTAAGATGGCATATCTGAAATTTGAGACCAATGTGTCTCGTAACTTGTCCAGAATGGGGAAGTTGATTCTTGCCCCCTCTTTTGATATTAAATATTCTTTCAACAATTTCCATGCCATCAGTCTTACATATAAGGATATCATTAATACTCAAGGAATTAATCATCTTTTAAGTAATATGGCAATTGACAACTACAGACATATCTATGGTAGTAGCGTAAATTCTACTTTTGGCTATAATCATAGTGCGAATCTAATTCATTCGCTTATGAAGCCATTATATGGTTTTACGCTTATCAACGTGATTTCATATACCTATAGTGCTGACGATGTGACAAACAATTATCTTCTAAACAGCATTATCCGGGAATCGCAGTTTATGGCGATAGCGTCGGGAAGCAACTCTCTGATGATTACATCATCCATTGACAAAAAATTCAGACGGATTCCGCTTGACATGATGGTGAATTTGGGTTACAACCATGCCTATAACCCATATTTCATGGAACAAAATATAATACGCTCTAAGAGCAATTTATACGGCGTATATGGGAGTATCGCCACTTTCTATAAGAAAGGTTTCAATATTAAACTCACAGGACAATATTCACATACTGACATGAAAGGTGATAATAGTAAATCTTCCGTAGAGAGTAAAAACTATTCTGCACAACTATCATATACGTTCAACAAATTCTACACTTACATACAGAGTAGATACAGAAGCGTCAGCATAGACGGAAGCAGTAATGATAACTTCTATTTTGACTTTAGCGTAAGATATAAGGTGAGCAAAGCTTTAGCACTAACTCTCTCTGGCAAAAACATCATGCATGTTAAGTCCAACACGTTTACTGATGCTACGCTAAATAGTTACTACAGTGCTATTAGTAACATAAGGTATATGCCTGGGTATGTTCTATTTGGATTATCAATTCAATATTAACAAATTAAGTTATAATACAATGAAAAAATTAAAGTTTTTATTCGTAGTATCCTTCTTGATTCTAACATCAGGAGTTCATGCACAACAATTGACCGTGCATTATTTGGTGAAGTTTGATGTCAGTTCTCCGAATTTCATGGCCGATGCTTCCATGCCAGCCGAATTTCGTAGTATGTATGCGACAGCAGTTAAAGATTTTGAGATGAACTTTATACTAAAGTATAATGAAGGAGAAAGTTGTTTCCGTTTTGTTCCGACGGACAAAAAGCAGACAATAGCATTGATGGGACAAACCATTGATATGAATATGATGACAAATCAATACAAGGACCAGGTAAGCTATCGTAACCATGAGAAGAATCTTAGCGTTGAGAAGGTTAATTTCATGGGAAAGAAGATTCTTATTAAGGATGCTTTAGATAGTGATACGTTCGATGTCGTAAATGGCGAAACGAAAGAAATTCTTGGATATGAATGCAAAAAGGCGGTCTCTACGGACAAAAAGAAGACGGTATGGTTTACTGAGTATATTCCTGTTCCAGACGGACCTGTCGTTGGTGTCAACATAACAGGTTTAGTTCTTCAGGCAAGCGATGGGAACAATATATATACCGCCACCAAGATTGACCAAGAGGTAAGTGGAAGTATTGAAGAGCCTACTGAAGGTCAAGTTATGACGAGGAAAGAGTTTAAGGATTATATTCGGAAGACTTCCGAGATGTTAAGAATGGGACAAGGAATATCATAAATTAAAATTATATTTTATTCCGCTCGAAAAGAGCTTTGAAGAGAGTGCCACCTGCGTTGCATCAATGCTGCGGAAACTAACCTGATCAGTAAACTGTGCAAAGCTCATCAACATAAACTGGTCTCTGCATTTGAACTCGATGGCATGTCTATTGCCAGTGTATCTCTTGACGCACTTGTCGAACTCACATCTTGGTATGAGCGACACAATCTGAGCGAATACGGTCTTTCCTTGATTCATGATTTCAGCCTCTTGCAATACGGTTTGCAAAAGTACAAAATCAAATCTTGAAGAATATAATATTCGCTTAACTCATTGAAAAAACTAATTTAATCATGGTAAGCATCCAATATTTGCCGACTTTCACACTAA
>JBNPOM010000100.1:0-4015 GCA_050315175.1 Prevotella sp. SGI.027 | reverse complement strand
ATTATCCCTCTTCCTGATATTCCTTTGTTAATTGCACAGCTTGCTGTTGCAGTCTGATGAGAACTTGGGAATAGGTTTCAAGTTCGCCGAGCATTCGTTGAGCAGTGGCAACAGAATGATAAGTATTGAGGGCTTTCACGGCTTCGTTGTACAGCACGCCTATCTTATTCATCATAGCGACGATTTCGGAGAGTTTATCCAAGTAAGGCTTCTTTGAAGGGTCTTCCGTGATGACCTTAAAGGCTTCACCCAAAAGTCTTGCTCGGACAAAGTCGCTCTTCGTCTTTGCTCCCGATTTTTGATAGAGCCTGATAAGTGCCTGCTGGTCTTCGGGATTAGGTGTTCTGATGTGCCATCTGTCCCATCGTGGATAGGTGGCACATCTGCCATCGGGCTTCTTTTGTTTCGTCATTTTCATTGCATCCTAATCACGACTTTGGAGTGATTTACCCCCCCCTTCGGGGCAAGGGTCTTTGTGGTACAAATGGCAATTTGTGGTACAAAGACACACCTTGCCAATATCAAGAATTGATGCCACCCACTTAGGGGCGATTGGAAATTAGCTTTTGACTTTCTGAGCTAAGTTTTGAGTCTGGTTAAGACTTGACTCAGTTTTGACTTGGCTCAGTTTTGACTCAACTCAAAATTGACTTAACTCAAGAGTTAGGTTTTGACTCAACTCAATTTTGACTTGACTCAATTTTGACTTGAGTTAAAACCCACTTCTTGACCATACCAAATCTTGACTTACCCAACTCTTAACCGAAATCCCCTATGGCTTACTCATTTGACCGTAGGTAATTGTAAGTTCAGGTTAAACGCTGAAAACGCACCGATGAAGTCAACAATCCCCAAAGAGGAACAAAAGCACGCACACCGATGGAAGAATTGACACTCCCCGAGAGATTGTATGCTCTCAATGTCAGCGTTCCCGAGTTCAAATGAGTATCCGCTAAACTGGATCTCAACTCACGTCGTTTACCCCTTTGTTCAATTACTTATTTCTCTTATATATAGGATTATAGTACCTTTCAAGCATCGCTTGAATATCGCTCTGTTTGTAGAGTATCTTGCCTCCGATTTTGTGATAAGCTATTGTTCCACTGTCTCGGTACTCTTGGAGCGTGCGACTACTCAGACGTAACAGCTTGCAGACTTCCTCACTTGTAAGGTAAACCTCTCCGCCCAACATAGGACGTGCAGTAGCACAATAACGCTCCAGCTTCTTCAAGACGCTCTCCATAAGTTGTGCAAACATCTGCATTTGAGGGTCTTGCTGTGTAATAATTTCGTTCTCTGACATAGTTCATTCGGTGTTTGAGTTCAGTCTTTCTTTGCATTCAGTATCTCAGTGATGTCGCTCTCTTTATAGTAGCACTTATGCCCGACCATAGAGAACGGGATTTTACCCGTATCCCGATAGTGTTGCAGGGTTCGCTTGCTGATACCGAGCCTACGACATACGGCTTCATTGTCGAGCCATTCCTCCGTTTCGGGAGGACACCCGATAAGCCGTTCAATACGGTGGATAAAGTCTGCAAAGGAGGAGCAGTGCTGCTCCCATGCCTTGCGGTCGATGATGGTAAGTTTCATTGCATTGTTGTTGATTACGTTATTCATACTAGGCAAACGAGCAGTTTTTCTGTCGATTGCCCTTATTGTCGGATGCAAAAGTAACCCCTCTAAAGCGGAAAAAGAAAGAGTAAGGAAGAATACGGAAATAGTTAGGACACAAGGGAAATGGCGAACACAAAAGTCTAGGCTATTGCGGTAATGAGATGAGGTGCTGGTTCGTTCCGTACTAGCGAAAATAAAATCAGGTCACTCTCGAGTGTTCGATTGCTTCGACCTCTCTCTCAATTGTCAGAGCGAGAGCACACTCTTTGGCTTGATTGATTGGTGGAGGATTTGTTTTGTCGCTTCTTGCGTCCAAAGAGCCTGAGTATGCCGTATTCGTTCGGGCTTATTCTTTTGGCGGTTAGCCTATTGCTGCAAGGTTGAAGCGAAAAATACGACCGCACTAACAATCAAATTATTGCAAGTATGATCGTCGCAAAGTACAGAGAAAAGCCCTGCGGTGGAGATTTTTTACTCCATCCACAGGACTTGACCTTGCAAGCAATCAAGGCAACCGCCATACCTTTGCCCGACCGAATATGGCTTCAGGTCTTTTTGGAAGAATCTCTTGGCGGACAGACTCGCAAAGCCTTTCTTAGCTCTCTTGTGGTATCACTTCCCATCAGTGGTTGCATTTCACGTGCGATTTTGCTCTTGCTAACCTTTGCGTAGAGTTCGGTAGTGGAAATAAAGCGATGTCCGAGCATCTTACTGACAGTTTCTATCGGCAAACCATTTTCCAAGCAAATAGTTGTCGCAAAAGTGTGTCGTGCTGTATGCGAAGTAGCTTCGGTATGTGGTGGCAATCCTGCTTTGATGATAATCTCTCTTATCTTGCGATTGAAATGGCTGTTAGTAGGAAACTCCCGAAAGATCAACCCTTCCTTTCTTCCACCACTAACGATGGAAAGTATTTCCTCAGCAATAGGCAGTAAAGGAATAATACACCTATTCTGTGTTTTCGTACGACAGAGTGATATGTATCTGCGACCATCACTAAGCGTGTAAACATCATCCATTCTAAGTTTCTTTAAGTCAGAGAATGCCAGACCCGTAAAGCAACCTAAGAGAAAGATGAGCCTGCAATGGTTGTCTACCGATTTGTGTGGACGAAACGAAAGCAATTTGTGTAGCTCGTCAGAAGTAAGGGCATTTCGCTCGTATGTGGGTGTTTCTATATCAATGAAGTCGAAAGGGTCTTCACGGATATACTGCTCCTGCAATGCTTTACGGATGACTTGATGCAGGTGGCGCAGTCGATTGGAAACGGAGCTTTCCTTGTTCCCCAAGTCTCGTAGCATAAACAATCGGTAGCTTTCTATAAGGTCTTTGTCAACGGCTTGGGGAAGACATTCTTCATTGTTACTTGCCCTCAAGAAACGGACAAAGCTCTTTTGGCTGTCCTTAAATGCCCTCACTGTAGCCTTACTGAGCGTATGCCCCTTTAATTCCTCTTTGCTTTCAAATAGGGATTGATAAAGTTCTATAAGCGTTGGGATAGGCTTCGTTTGGCGTAGATACTGTTCTTTGAGATATTCAGCTGTCACATAGTTCTCTTCCCTTAATGTGAGTTCATACAGTGTGTGAAGTCGTTCATCCATTGAGTTCAGTTGCAGATTGACAAGGTTCGCTCTGTTTGCCCCCTCTTTGATACGACCTTTCCTCGCTAGCCAATCATTGGGAGAAGTACACAAGCCTGTTGAGAAAGAAGATGATGCCCCGTTGCAAGTGATACGACAACGGATAACGCATCTACTCTGTTTATTTGTCTTGCTCCTATCTATGTAGAATAGAACTGAAAATGTACTTTTCATTATTCTTGAACTCTTTAGTTGGTTAAATGGTATTGTGTGATGAATGGGAGAATCTTCTCTACGTCCCGAAAGACACGCTCAGGGGATGTCTCCGCATACACTTGTGTGGTCTTAATTTGGCTGTGTCCCAGCATCTTCGACACGCTTTCGATGGAGACTCCTTCTGAAAGTGTCATCTGCGATGCAAAGGTGTGGCGAGCCATATGAAAGGTTAGCTTCTTTGTGATACCACAGAGCCGTGCTATCTTTTTGAGGTGGATATTAACAGTATCACAACCAGGAATGGGCAGGAGATAACCTTTGGGCGGTTCGTGGCGAAATGCCCTTGTATGGATGCCCCTATACCGTTCAATAATAGCAGAAGCTTCGGGCAATAGCGGAATGTAGCAGATATTTCCCGTCTTCACTCTCGGCTTGCGTATCCAAGTCATGCCATCTTCCTCTACAAGATGTTCGGTTGTAAAGTGGTAAATATCCGTGTACGATAAGCCTGTATAGCAGGAAAAGAGAAACATATCCCTCGACACCAGCTCATAGCTTTGCAAGTCTTTCTCACTTAACGCTACTATTCGACCCACTTCTTC
>JBNPOM010000099.1:0-4075 GCA_050315175.1 Prevotella sp. SGI.027 | reverse complement strand
AATTAGGCAGGTAAACGATGAAAGATGTATGTCTTATCCCGTGAGGCCTCGGCAGTCCTTAAGGATGGTAACAACGAATGCCGAGGAGTCAGCAGAGGTCGAAGTAGCCGTTCTCGGGCAGAATTAGGTGAAGTGCGGAAGATGAAACTAATCGAACATGATTAGACACCCTTTGAAAACGAATCAACTGTCGTATGCCGAACGACACGTACGGTAGTGCGTGAGGTCGGTAAATGTGAAAAGTTGGAGGTAAATGGTTTTATGAATAACATTTACCTTCTACCCAATTTAGGACTTTTAGTTCGTTGAAAACAAGCAAGTTATGTTTTTCTTTTGGACGAAAAGTCCTAAATGTTATCAAGCACTTTGTTAGATAATTCCTATATTAAGGCAGAATAGTCCTAACTACCTGTTCCTATACTGTTTAATTTTGCTCCATGAAAAGTGCATGGCACAAATTAAATCGTAATAATCACACCAGGACGACAAATGGAGTTCTGCTAAAAACAAACAGTATGAGGAAAATTTTAGCTTTATTCATTGGTATATGGATATGCCAATTGAATGTTACTCAAGCAGTAGCACAGAATGTGACCATCAGCCCTACAACGGGTAAATTGGTCGCTGGTCTCACCTATGAAGGTGAGTTAGGTTTTGAGAGAGGTTGGAGCTCGCTATGGAGGCATGAGCAGTTGCCGCTGACGCTTACCGTTTCCGACAAGGGCGACATCTCTGAGAGTGGCGTGCTGAAAAATCCAGCAGGTGATATCATTCTGGATACGTCACAAGATAAGTACGTTGTCGTTTCTGGTCAACCGTTGACGGCAGAGTTGCACATGTGTATTTCCCTGCCGAAAGGTTATCGGTTCACAGGTTACCGCATGGTGCTTTTGAACAATGTCAACGGCAAGACCATCAGCGATTTGGAGCTGGCTACCATTGATAAACAGATGTATGAAACGGGCAGCGACTTCGATTTCAATCAGTCCAGGGCCACCACGGGAAACATGCCGGGAACCAACGATACGAAAGAGTACGTCATAGAACGCACCAGTAAGACTGGAACGGATATGGGCAACAACCTTTATTTCTTGCTGCATCATACTGAATCGGAGTTTTATGGTGTTACCTTGAAGTCGTGCGAACTCTATTTCACAGCCGAAGGTGCTTTCGATGCCAAGGTGACACCAGGCTCGCCTGCCGACATCGTCAGTCAGGGCGTGAACATGATAGGGTCTCCGTTCAATACAGGTAAGTTGGATTTGGGGGAGATAAAACCTCATACCAAAAATGGAAAAACCTTTTATAGCTACGATTACCAGAATGTAGAGGAACTCAAGGCCAGCAACTGGCTCTATCAGGAGGATGCCGTAACTGCTGACAAGAAGCTGCCCACAACCGCAGGAACTGGAAGTATCCAAGCCTTGCAGAATGGCGGACAGTTGTACTATGCGTTGGGCAATAATACCTATTATATAGAGTCGCCAACCGCTACCGTCACACAGAATGGCATTGCGGTGCCTTTGGGCTATCGCATCACTGGTGCCAAGATTAAGTATCATTATGGGAAGGGAGCTGCCGCAGGAAACATAACATATAACGGCAAAAATGTGCCTAACCCAGCCTTCACGCCATCGCCTTACACACTGAAGGTGTACAGCACAAACAAAGGCGAGATTGCAGAGACACGAACCGTAAACAGTGGAGCTGACGGGACAGTGGAGCTGACTAATCTAAACAACGACGCCATTAAATTCTCTATTGAGGGACTTACCCCAGATACCAAGGCGCTGCTTACTTTCGAGCTAACCCTTGAAGCGCTCAATCCGTTCATCAACAACATTGACATCATCTGCCACTCGATGGCAGCGAGCGGTCCTACACTGATGCAACAGTTCACGAGTAACGACTCCCAGGTGTCTGGTGGCAAGTTCGTCTTCTATGTGCCGCAAGAATTCTTTGGAGGCGGAGAGCAGAAGTGTCGCTTCACATTTGAGAATCTGTACAGCAAATACGGCGACGAGACCTATCAACAGACAGACCCACGCCATGCCCGCTACTTCTTCGTGAAGTCAAAATACTACAATGATACCGACGGACACCAGTACAGTACCACAGGCTACGAGCCTGCTTCTGACAAGATTGCTACATCCATGTGCGGAAATCAGGCATTCAAATACAGCAACATCGATGAGCTGAGCAACACAAATATCTCGGGCAGCGCAACGCAGTTGCAGGAATATCCTTACTCGGAGAATCTCTATTTGGCTCAGGGAGGCAGCTTTTCTGAAGACATCGTGCTCAAGGTGGATGAAAGAAAGCCCTGCTACTTGTTTACTGCCGATGAAACCCGATGGAACGTTGCGCCAACCACGGCCATGGAACACCGTTACTATGCTTATTATCTCATGGATCTGAAGCTGGAAACAAAGGACTATGTGGCTAAGTGTGTGCTGACTAAGATTTATGACAAGACCTGTTATAACCGTGACGGCAATGATACCGAACTGCCTATGTATGGTGGCGAATTCAAGGCGCTGGATGCGATTACGGGCGATGAAATTCCTGCTGGCAGAGCTTACCTAACCGTTCCGATGATGAAGCAGGCTTTGATAGATGAGCTTTATGGCAATCCAGAAAAGCATATTGCGGGCGTTGAAGCCACTGGCATGCAAGTTCTCTATTTGGACTATACCAATCTATACTCCGTGCATATCCCTGATGCCAGCGCGATGAACGCGATGAAGGCACTACTCAATCCCAACTGTCTCATCTACTTCCCAGAGCGTACCTGTTACCAAATGGATAACTATGTACAGAAGACGCAGAGCGGCGACTATCGAGCATGCAAGAACATCGTGATAACTGACCGTCAACCTTTCTACGCACCGTACAAGATAACCGTTCCAGCTGAGAACTACGCAAGTTATACGCGTGAGATTACCATTCCTGCCAATGGTAAGGCAACCTACGCGACAGTGGTTCTCCCATTTACCTTGGAGGTAACAAATGGGGTGCATACCAACGAGGATGGGCTGTGCTCGTTCAAGGTGAGCAAGATGACACCCGATAACTGTCTGGAATTGGAAGATGGAGAGTACGCATCTGCTCTGAGCTATCGCGGTAAGGCAAAGTTCGACCTGATTACAGGAACACACACAGAAGCTAACGTGCCGTACATGGTGGAAGTGACGACGGCTCCTACGGATGAGAACATCTCGTTCACAGCTAAACAGAAAGGTTCTGACATCATGGCAACGAAGGGAAGTGCGATGAATGCTACTGAATACACATTCAGTGGTGAGACCGCCACAGGCAAGATAGGAGCAACGACTTACAACTTCCATAACTACGGTTCGTATGCTGGAAAGAAAATCGACAGGGCTGCAAAGAAAGTGTTCTATTTTGCGAAGAACATGTACTTGAGCTCCACCAATCTACGGCCAGAATTCCCGTATGTTTATGTATATCCATTCCGCGCATTTTACGAGTATAGCTCTGCGGGAGCACCTGCCAAGCTGTTCTCCTTCTGGGCAACTCTTGACGAAGAGTTTGGCACACCCACCGGCATTACTGATGCGAATGCGGAGCCCGATTTGGCTGTTGCCCCAGGCGAGGGAAGCCTAACGGTTTCGGCAAGAGAGGCCACCGTGGTGAAAGTTTATGGTAGCAATGGCATGATGGTATGGTCAGTGAGCCTTGATAGAGGTGAGACGCAGACCGCGACTCTGCCAGGTGGACTTTATGTAGTGAATGGAAAGAAAATCATCGTAAAATAGTTAGGGAGGAAGTCATTATGAAGAAGCAATACGCGAGTTCGGGATAATATTAGTATACAAACAGTTCCAATTGCCTTGTCTTTTCTATATGCACAGGCAATGCCTCTGGCTTGTTGTCAAAGAAGCAGTATGCTGTGAGTGCCGAGCAGAGGTTCATCATAAAATTGTGTATGGAACGGTGGCGTGAATGCACAAGGTTTGCTTTGTTCTTGAGTAGTTCGTTGATGCATTCAATGATGTACCTTTTTCTGAGCATGATTTTGTCCCACATGGGCATGAGTCTGTTCTTCATTTTG
>JBNPOM010000098.1:0-4221 GCA_050315175.1 Prevotella sp. SGI.027 | reverse complement strand
GCCGCTCACTCCTCCGAAGGCGGCACCGATGCCATAGCTTGCTGCCGATGACAACAGGCTCAATGCCCCAGCCTTCCAGACGCTTTTTCCCTCGCTACACTATACGACAAATAGTTCCATCTTCCAATAGCACACTAATACCATTTATCCTGAGATTAATATTTATCACTTTAATTTCATAATATAGAACTACATCAAATTTTTCCTGCTTACCATTTATATTAGTTATAAAAACCTGATAGCTCACACGATAGATATTAGAGGAATCTTTACTTACTTTTATAGTTTTGAGAGAATATCCATCAAAACCATAATCCGAGGTTATCAAATCATGATCTAATCCATTTTCATTCAGCTCATTTACCAATTCTCCAAACAACCGATTGGTACAAGTTTTTTGATACAATTCTATCAACTGCTTGTGTATGCTACTTGGGGAGGATTTGCTTTCCCGAATACGAGCGTTGCATACCAATACTTTCTTTAAGAAAGTTTCTGCGTTTGAATTTTGAGCCTGTATCGGAAGCAACGATACATAAAAAAAGCACATCATCAAATATATTTTCATTTTATTCATAACAAAAGTTTTACCATCGAAAAACACTAAACGGAGTATGGTGTATTCGATAACCTTCTCCAGGATAGTCACCTTGTTCTATAAAATCTGACACCCATTTTGTTCCATTATACATATCTATATGGCCATGGACACTCCCACCTGGGTAGTTTTGAAATACTCTTACGTCTCCTTTTTCTGGAATGTAGTCCACTAATGCCAGTTTTGAAAATCCCCATTTCTTTAAATATGGTTCATAATCTTTTGCGGAAATTGGATGCAGATTTGTGTTAATACCTCCAGCTTCCAATGACAATCGCACAGCTCTGGCACATCGCCCACATTTTCCTCTGATATATGTTGCATAAGCATGTGCATTGAGGTATGCTACGGCTACATCGACATTGAATACTGGTCTTGTAAACTTCCGCCTACCTACAACCACAACTTCATTCAGTTGAACCGTACCATCTGGGAGCACTTTGTATGGCTTATCGCCGCCCCCATCATGCATCGCATGATTCAAAGCTCCTATCGTCATCCCCTGCATCGCTCCTTGCAAAAAATCTCCCCCTGTAGCCCAGGCTGCCACGCCACCCATAACGGTTGTGGAAGCAATCATCAGTGCCGGATTCATGTTCACGCCCTGGGCGAAGGAGCCAATGCCAGAGGACGCTGCGCCCGAGACGAAAGCACTGGCAAAGTTTCGGCCATCCAAAGCAGAAACCACTCCGCTGGCCAGGCCATGCGCACCGGCACGCAACAGCTCGTTTCCCAGACCGCTCACACTGTCGAAGGCGGCACCGATGCCATAGCTTGCTGCCGATGACAACAGGCTCAATGCTCCAGCCTTCCAGACGCTTTTTCCCTCAAACGCTGCCTGCATCATACTGCTGGCCATATTAATGCGGCAAAGGCTATGATGGCATAGTCAACACCAAAGAGGTTACCGCTCGGATCCGTGTACTTTAGTGGATTATTCAGGCAATAACTGTAGCGGTTGAAGTTCTAGCTGTTGTCGGGCATCTGCAAATAGTTGTCAGGGCTGAAGAATCTGCCCAACACAGGGTCGTATAACCGACCGTTCATATTGATGATGTCAAACTCATTCAACATCTCATGCCCCGTGTAGCCACGGTGCAACCCTATGGTGTTGAGGGTTACAGTCTGCCTGCACCACGCATCGTAGGAGGAATCGAAAACCTTCGTGCCATTCTCATCCATAACGCAGAGGATGCTCCCTAAATTGTCCGTGAAGGCAAGATAATACTTCACCCTGTCGTTATCTCTGATAATAATAGCCATGTATCTATCATTTCTCGTATCACGAATACCTAAGTACGTCAAAATCTGAGGCATCTTTGCCACATTGATACTTGTACATTCCAAAAGACTGCCTAATGTGAATTTGATGACATACCCACAGGCCTGTACTCGAAGAAGCGATCATGGAAATCTTTCTTGGTTACAACCTGTCGGTCATAGAGTTTTCTCTCACGGATTTTATCTAATGTATAACGTTCAATTATCTGCTTTTTTATAGCATATATATAGCAAGTATCTTTAGTGTCAAATGAGTATGGACTTACAAACACAGTTGAGTCTGGCAATGCATAGAAACGTTTATCTATGATTACTTTTTTGTTATTGATATATATCTCGGTTGTGTCTGCAACCCAAGTTGGAGGCATCAAATCAATCGAATTCTCGCACCAATAATATATTAAATCACCAGGAGAATCTGACTCTGAAAGCTCGATATAAAGAGTGTCATTAGAACTATTCCTTATGCCAAATGAGGTTATTGTGTCCATAACGCAGGAAGTGAACATACATGTACAAAAAACAAGAAATACGCAAAATTGTTGTTTATTAATTTTCTTCATTATCTTATTCATAATTATCTGGCTTCATAAGCCCAAATCGATCTATTTGAGATTAAAAGAATAGTTTCTATTAATTATTTCTGACCAATTTGGGCTAACTATTACATCATCAAATACGGAGTCCTTTCCAACCAAATTTTATAAATTTAAGCAATCTGTTAGGATTCCTTGAGGGATAATAGAACTGACAATTCTTTTGTGAAAATATTGCAATTCCAAGCCATTTATCTCCAAAGTAATTCTTAGATAAATAAAGTGCTAGTTCCTACACATCATCATTCATATACTAACATGTGGGCGACACCCTCAATTACACCTAATACTAAAGCATAAACTACCAGTCACAATTCCAACAGAAAGCAAGTTTTCGTCTATTCTTGTTGTGATCTTCCACGATAAGGATGCCCTTCACATTGAAAGACTCACCATGGCCTTTACTCGTTGTACTGTTAATCGTCACTTTTATAGTGAATTTTTTATTCTTATACCAAAAAACATCTTTCTTATTGGCCACAAGAGTAAACTCTTCAAGATGACGATTAACCATCATGTAAACTGTGGTCGCAAGATCGTTCACCATAATGTAGCCTTTATTTCGTACTTTGCCTGGATACTTATAAAAAACACAACAACCACCATCTATCTCTGATGGTATAGAGTCGAAGCTTCCTATTTCAATGCTGACATCCGATTTTACCTCTGCAAAAGATGTGAGAGAATATAGTATTGAAAAACAAGTAATTATAGATAACTTTAAAGTGTTCATTTCTATCTCTTTTTAATCTCACTTTGGCATGGCCTTGGATAACCTTTATTCATTTTATCCCCTGAATAATAAGCTGACTCCCCGCATCGCAAATATTCCGCTAATTGTGAAAACTACGGAGCCGATGCAGAACACCCATGTTATCCGATTCCATTTCTTATGCCATTGCTCATCTTCTTTCTCAAATTGCTTAAAGTATTTCAGATAACGGTCTTTTGAAAAAACGGCCCTATATGCAGGGATATAACACAAACCGATAGGCAGTGCGATTATTGCCATTGCTACAATCAGATTCACACCTCCAAACATACCATCTGGGATTCCCAGTAAAACAAATGACAAGAATATAGAATAACCAGAATAGAAATACCCAAACCAATGGTGGGCGAAGCCTATAGACACCCCTCCATCCTTCCCATACATATAATCCCACAATTCTTTCCCATTCTTTCTCTCATCCACTTTCTTATTGTAGAAGTTCTCAAAAGAAAAAAGAACGGATAAATAGTGCATTATCCGCAACACACCTTTATCGACTTTTTTCATTGACCATATTTCTTTTAGATACATGCAATAATGAACCGCATTCAAAAAATATTCAAATTTCTTATTCATAATTATACCATTATCTTCCACATATCATATCAACAGAACTTGTTGCAAGCCATCCACCACCATATGTCCCAATGATGCCACCTACAGCCCCGCCAATTAATGCTCCCGGGATTGCACCTACACCGCCAAACACACTCCCAATAGATGCTCCAATCTTTAGACCTGCAGCAGCACCCGCCCAGCCACCTGCAACATCAGCTGTAGCTCGAACTGCATGATAGCCAATTTGATCCCCATCTTGTTTGTAACCATCATAAATAGCTATTCCATCTAAAGTTTTCCCCACGGGTCCTGTAAATTTAGTAATCCTTCTACCAATTGTGAATACCCTACAATGCAACTCTTCAAACAAGGATGAATGTTTTGTTGCGACACCCTGTCAGAAGCTATGAACAGGT
>JBNPOM010000097.1:0-5727 GCA_050315175.1 Prevotella sp. SGI.027 | reverse complement strand
AGCAGCGATCTTTGAAAAGATTTACATAAAGACAGAAGTAGTACAAGAAGCATGAGTATTGTTAAAGATGCTCATGGGTGAATATTTACGAACCGTTCAATTCTTACAAGAAACGAACAAAGGTGAGAATACTTTTAAATTCTGGAGTTTCGTTCTGAACAGAGAAAACGAAGTTGGTATGATATGCGTGTTTTGGGCGTGAGCCTTATACATGATATTATCATCCATTTCAACTATATTTTACAATGTAGAGTTTGATCCTGGCTCAGGATGAACGCTAGCTACAGGCTTAACACATGCAAGTCGCAGGGTAACGTGAGGGAAGCTTGCTTCCCTTGATGACGACTGGCGCACGGGTGAGTAACGCGTATCCAACCTTCCCATGACCACGGGATAACCCGTTGAAAGACGGACTAATACCGTATGACGTCGTTTGCTGACATCAAATAACGATTAAAGGTTTAGCGGTGATGGATGGGGATGCGTCTGATTAGCTTGTTGGCGGGGTAACGGCCCACCAAGGCGACGATCAGTAGGGGTTCTGAGAGGAAGGTCCCCCACATTGGAACTGAGACACGGTCCAAACTCCTACGGGAGGCAGCAGTGAGGAATATTGGTCAATGGGCGAGAGCCTGAACCAGCCAAGTAGCGTGCAGGAAGACGGCCCTATGGGTTGTAAACTGCTTTTATGCGGGGATAAAGTGCGTGACGCGTCATGCATTGCAGGTACCGCATGAATAAGGACCGGCTAATTCCGTGCCAGCAGCCGCGGTAATACGGAAGGTCCGGGCGTTATCCGGATTTATTGGGTTTAAAGGGAGCGTAGGCCGCCAGATAAGCGTGTTGTGAAATGTACCGGCTCAACCGGTGAATTGCAGCGCGAACTGTTTGGCTTGAGTGCACGGTAAGCAGGCGGAATTCATGGTGTAGCGGTGAAATGCTTAGATATCATGAGGAACTCCGATTGCGAAGGCAGCTTGCTGCAGTGCGACTGACGCTGATGCTCGAAGGTGCGGGTATCAAACAGGATTAGATACCCTGGTAGTCCGCACAGTAAACGATGGATGCCCGCTGTCCGCCCTTTTGTGGCGGGTGGCCAAGCGAAAGCGTTAAGCATCCCACCTGGGGAGTACGCCGGCAACGGTGAAACTCAAAGGAATTGACGGGGGCCCGCACAAGCGGAGGAACATGTGGTTTAATTCGATGATACGCGAGGAACCTTACCCGGGCTTGAACTGCCGGTGCACGATACAGAGATGTTGAGGCCCTTCGGGGCGCCGGTGGAGGTGCTGCATGGTTGTCGTCAGCTCGTGCCGTGAGGTGTCGGCTTAAGTGCCATAACGAGCGCAACCCCTTTTTTCAGTTGCCATCAGGTGATGCTGGGCACTCTGGAGATACTGCCACCGCAAGGTGTGAGGAAGGTGGGGATGACGTCAAATCAGCACGGCCCTTACGTCCGGGGCTACACACGTGTTACAATGGGGCATACAGAGTGTTGGCTTAACGCAAGTTTGGTCTAATCTTCAAAGTGTCTCCCAGTTCGGACTGGGGTCTGCAACCCGACCCCACGAAGCTGGATTCGCTAGTAATCGCGCATCAGCCATGGCGCGGTGAATACGTTCCCGGGCCTTGTACACACCGCCCGTCAAGCCATGAAAGCCGGGGGTGCCTGAAGTCCGTAACCGTCGAGGAGCGGCCTAGGGCAAAACTGGTGATTGGGGCTAAGTCGTAACAAGGTAGCCGTACCGGAAGGTGCGGCTGGAACACCTCCTTTCTGGAGACGAAACGAGAGTGCAATTCATAATTCATAATTAAGAATTCATAATTCATAATTCATAATTAAAACAACCAGCAGGTTGGAGAATGATACAAGAATTGCACGAAGGATTTATAAGGTGATATTTCTTATCAAGGTTTGTAAGAAGGCCTGCCTGGAGCTGCCACACAGTGGCTCTTGGTATTTCTTGTACTGCTACATCTGTTTTTTAATATAAGAGAGAAAAAGGAAGCCGGGCGAAGAAGAGTACGCGGCCCTGCGACTTGAATGACCACCGGGAGCCACAGTCCTATAGCTCAGTTGGTTAGAGCGCCACACTGATAATGTGGAGGTCGGCAGTTCAAGTCTGCCTGGGACTACGGTCTTTAATTCATAATTCTCAATACATAATTCATAATTATGTTTGTTAAAATGATAAGACATGGATTAACTTCTGCCTCTCCGATAATAATTCAATCAATTGTTGATTTATTAATAATTATGAATTATGAATTAATAATTATGAATTAATCCTGGGGGATTAGCTCAGCTGGCTAGAGCACCTGCTTTGCAAGCAGGGGGTCAACGGTTCGAATCCGTTATTCTCCACACACGGGAACAGACTTTGAGGAACAAAGAACTTCATTAGTAGTAAAGTTCAAAGTTCAAATCTCAAAGTTCAAAGTTACCGGTCGATCTTTGACATATTGACACAAGCGAAACTGTAAAGTAGAACACAAGTCGTAAGACTTGATAATCAAAGCAATACAGCTGAAAGTATGAGTGACCAACCGACCGCTTTCGACGTGAGCATTGCGCTCATTGACGATGGAGGTTCGGTTGTGGCGAAAGAAAGTAGACAAGGGCGCATGGCGGATGCCTTGGCTCATGGAGGCGATGAAGGACGTGATAAGCTGCGATAAGCTTCGGGTAGGTGCAAATAACCTTTGATCCGGAGATTTCCGAATGGGACAACCCAGCTGCCACAAGGCAGTTATCACTGTTAATCAGTGAGGCGAACGGAGGGAACTGAAACATCTTAGTACCTCCAGGAAGAGAAAATAATTGAATGATTCCCCCAGTAGTGGCGAGCGAACGGGGAAGAGCCCAAACCGTCGCCGTAGCAATGCGGCGCCGGGGTTGTAGGACCGTGTCATTGTACCTGGAATGTGAGTGGAACGTCAATGGAAATTGTGGCCACAGCGGGTGACAGCCCCTTACACGAAGCATTCCCGGGCATAACGGTATCCTGAGTAACGCGGAGCACGAGAAATTCTGCGCGAATCTGCCGGGACCATCCGGTAAGGCTAAATACTCCCATGAGACCGATAGTGAACCAGTACCGTGAGGGAAAGGTGAAAAGCACCTCGACGAGAGGAGTGAAACAGATCCTGAAACCATGCGCCTACAAGCGGTCGGAGCTGCCTTTGGCAGTGACGGCGTGCCTTTTGCATAATGAACCTACGAGTTACCATCTCCGGCGAGGTTAAGTGGCATGAGCCACGCAACCGCAGTGAAAGCGAGGCTGAACAGGCCGTCGAGTCGGAGGGGGTAGACGCGAAACCAAGTGATCTACACATGTCCAGGGTGAAGTTCCGGTAACACGGAATGGAGGCCCGCACCAATAAGCGTTGAAAAGCTTCTGGATGAGGTGTGTGTAGGAGTGAAAGGCCAATCAAACTTGGAGATAGCTCGTACTCCCCGAAAGGCATTTAGGTGCCGCGTGGGGTGATCTGCATGAGAGGTAGAGCGACCGATAGGTCAAGAGGGCTTCACCGCCTGTCGCGACCTGACGAACTCCGAATGCTCATGCACAGCAGCCCTGCAGTAAGGGGGCGGGTGCTAAGGTCCGTCCCCGAGAGGAGAAGAATCCAGACCGCCATCTAAGGTCCCGAAGTTCTGCCTGAGTTAGTCTAACGAAGTCCGGTCCCCGTGACAGCTAGGATGTTGGCTTGGAAGCAGCCATTCATTCAAAGAGTGCGTAACAGCTCACTAGTCGAGGGTCCGGGCGTGGATAATAATCGGGTATAAGGCAGGCACCGAAGGTGCGGGATAGTAATGTACATTAAAAGTATCGGTAGGGGAGCATTCCATGTGCGTCGAATGTCGGGGGACGACCCTGGCTGGAGCGCATGGAAAAGCAAATGTAGGTATAAGTAACGATAAGGAGGGTGAGATTCCCTCCCGCCGCAAGACCAAGGTTTCCCGGGCAATGCCAATCAGCCCGGGGTCAGTCGGGTCCTAAGCCTCAGCCGAATGGCGAGGGCGATGGCAGACACGGTTAATATTCCGTGACTGCTGCATGATGCGATTGCGGAGACGGAGAAGTGACACCGCCGCGGGCTGACGGAATAGCCCGTTGAAGAGATTAGGCGTCGATCATGGCAGGCAAATCCACCATGAGAGCTGAATCTTGAAAGTATGCCCGTCCCCTCGGGGAAGGGCAATAGTGCGGGTAATCATGCTCCCAAGAAAATCCGCTAAGCTCCAGTCATGCAGCACCCGTACCGCAAACGGACACACGTAGTCGGGTTGAACATACTAAGGCGTTGAGAGATTCATGGTTAAGGAACTAGGCAAATTAACCCCGTAACTTCGGGAGAAGGGGTCCTCGTCACTATGACGAGGCGCAGAGAATAGGTCCAGGCAACTGTTTAACAAAAACACAGGGCTGTGCTAACACGAAAGTTGATGTATACAGCCTGACACCTGCCCGGTGCCGGAAGGTTAAGAGGAGAGGTCATACGTAAGTAGAAGCCTTGAATTGAAGCCCCGGTAAACGGCGGCCGTAACTATAACGGTCCTAAGGTAGCGAAATTCCTTGTCGGGTAAGTTCCGACCTGCACGAATGGTGTAATGATCCGGACACTGTCTCAATCATGATCTCAGTGAAATTGTAGTATCGGTGAAGATGCCGATTACCCGCGATGGGACGAAAAGACCCCGTGAACCTTTACTATAGCTTAGCATTGACCTTGGTCATCCGATGTGTAGGATAGGCCGGAGGCTTTGAATTTGCCGCGCCAGCGGTGATGGAGCCATCCTTGAAATACGGCCCTTTGGCTGTCTGAGGTCTAACTCGAGGTTCGAGGACACTGCTTGGTGGGTAGTTTGACTGGGGTGGTCGCCTCCAAAAGCGTAACGGAGGCTTCCAAAGGTGCCCTCAGGTCGATTGGTAACCGACCTATTAGAGTGCAATGGCATAAGGGCGCTTGACTGGGAGGCAGACATGCCGAGCAGGCAGGAAACTGGGGCATAGTGATCCGGTGCAAGTGTATGGAAACTGCATCGCTCAAAGGATAAAAGGTACTCCGGGGATAACAGGCTGATCCCCCCCAAGAGCTCATATCGACGGGGTGGTTTGGCACCTCGATGTCGGCTCGTCACATCCTGGGGCTGGAGAAGGTCCCAAGGGTTGGGCTGTTCGCCCATTAAAGTGGCACGCGAGCTGGGTTCAGAACGTCGTGAGACAGTTCGGTCTCTATCTATCGTGGGCGCAGGAGTTTTGCGTGGTGCCGTCACTAGTACGAGAGGACCGTGATGGACAGACCTCCGGTTTACCAGTTGTGCCGCCAGGCGCACCGCTGGGTAGCTGAGTCTGGTTAGGATAAGCGCTGAAAGCATCTAAGTGCGAAGCCATCCGCAAGATTAGAACTCCACATAAGGGTCGTCGTAGACTACGACGTTGATAGGGTGCAGGTGTAAAGCCAGCGATGGCAAAGCCGAGCACTACTAATTGCCCAAGACTTTCTTTCACGGAAGGCTCATTCTTTCAGCTGAGCGCTTTGAGATTTACTTGTCATGATTGAATCATGACCTTAGATTCGCTTGTATCGATACGTCATCCCCTTATCAGGTGGTTATGGCGGCAGGGTTCCACCTCTTCCCATTCCGAACAGAGAAGTTAAGCCTGCTTGCGCCGATGGTACTGCAATGCAATGCGGGAGAGTAGGTAGCCGCCTTTTTTCAAA
>JBNPOM010000096.1:0-6047 GCA_050315175.1 Prevotella sp. SGI.027 | reverse complement strand
GTTTTATTTTACGTAATGTCGATTATTGATATTATTTCTCTATTATTCTGTTTTTTTCTGCAAAAACGAGCATTTAATAAAATCAAACATAGGTTTCATACAACAAGTAACTTATTATAAAACTACGATAAAAATATCACATAACTTTACATCAAACTCGAAAAGTTCGAGTGGTTTAGTATTAACATAAAAAGAAGAACGATGAAAACAAAAAGTCAAGTTTTCAAGAAACAGGCTCTCAGTTCAACAGAGCTTGAGTCCGTGTTGGGCGGAAAGCGTCAAGCTACCAAAACGTATGATGGTGGCACGCTTCAAGAGATTATTGTAACTCCTAAGCCCTAATTATTTGGAGGGTAATGAGGTGTATAAATGCACACCCCATTACCCTCTTATGTTGAATCACCGTATCCAGTTATACAGTTATGAAAAAATACAAAGCGTTTCCACCTGAAACTACAATCGCAAACATTAGAACAGCCCTACATAAATTGGGATTATTGTTACATGAAAGTCACATTTTGCATAGGGACTTCTACTCATGCCGTGTTATTTTAGGAAATAAAGACTTATTACCATTAAATATAGGGACTAACGGTAAGGGACGGTCTTTTGAGTATTCACTTGCAAGTGGGTACGCAGAGTTCATGGAGCGCCTTCAGAATCAGTTGCTCCTAAATTCAAAGAAGATGCTCACGTCTAAAACCTTTAATGTATATAGTGTCGCTTCCTCGGATGACAGCAGTATATGTAAGGCTACGTACTCACTAGATGAGCAATATATTGAAACATCTATGCTAGATCCTATGGTATGTGAGGAATTAGCAAGGATGAGTGGATTTTCTTGCTCACAGCAGTTTATAAATGAACTTAAGATGTTTAAGCAAGGAAATAAAAGCCTTTGCGTACCTTTCTACGATGTGCAGAGTAATATAGAGCGTCTTTTCCCAATAGAGATTCTTCTTCTATTGACCGGTTCAAATGGAATGGCCTCGGGAAATACCCCCAAAGAAGCTATTTTACAATCAATTTGCGAAATCTTTGAGAGATTCGTAATCAGTGAGTTATATTGGAAGGGGGTGACACCTCCAACAATTCCTCTTTCTTCGTTCTCTGATGGGCATATAAAAGATGTGATAATTAGATATATAGAAGAAAATGAAGACTATACTGTTGCTGTAAAAGATTGCTCACTCGGACTGGGAATACCAGCAGTAGGACTTCTGATTATTGATAAAAAAAACAACAAGTACAATTTCAAGATAGGGGTTGATTTTGTTCCTGAGGTTGCACTTGAAAGATGTTTTACAGAGATACATCAAGGTAGAGACATCTTTGGAGGTCTGCCGTATTCTTTCATAGATACGAGCAGTAAAGATGATGTTGAGATCAGAAAGGCGGAAGATAACTTGATGAAAATCTTTATTGATGGAACTGGATTTTGGCCAATTTCTATCCTTAGAGAAACACCATCATATGATTTTGAAGGCTTTAACGAGAAATATGGTCTTAGTAACTCTGACGACATCCGTATAGCTATCAACCTAATACATATCCTTGGGTATAATATATATATAAGAAATAATTCAACCCTTGGATTTCCTGCCTACTATGTGGTCGTTCCTGGGATGAGCCAAATAATAGCTAAAAATCCGTTTGTTTCTGTTTACAAGCCATCATTTATTGACATGTCACTAATAAACCAATTGGGAAGAGTGACAGAAGATATTGCTGGCAAGATTCTGCACTCAATAAATGAGAACTACGAGGCAATGAAGTCTAATTCATTTGCTTTGAAGAACGTATTTGTTCACAACACGAACGAGGACCTCAACGAACTTAGCGTAGAGATGTTGGCTACATTGCTAGCATTATATGTAAACGACAGAGCAACCGCAATCAAATATCTCGAGTTGTATCTTGTAAACAAAGATAAAATAGAGTATCAATACTATTATGCATGTTTGGATTACTTAAAACTGAGAGGTGAAAGCCAAGATGTTCTGAAGCAGCTATATGGCATAGAGTTGACCACAGAAGTATGTGGTGATTTAGATGTTCCACATAGAGTGCTACAACACTATAGTTTCCCGAATTGCCCAGATTGCAATAACTGCAAACTGCGCAAGGAATGCAGACAGCATACAATATTGGCAATTTCGGAGAAAGTCAAAGCCTCTAGTATCGTTATAGATCAAAGACAAACTCAATCAGACATATGGGACAACGCAGATTAGAAACTCTGATTAGTCAGTTGTCGATAAAATTAACACTACTGACTATTTCAATGTTCATTGCTGTCGGTGGTAAGGCTCAAAAACAATTATCGGGCCTTGTCGTTGACACCAATGGACAGCCTATTATTTCGGCATCAGTGATTGTTCAGTCAAAAGATACAGCTGAACATAATGTACAGATTACGGTAACCAATGCGGATGGAAAATTCTTTTTCCATTCTGTTCCATTTCCTTATCGACTGACCATTCAACATATGGCGTATGTTGATTCACAGATGAGCGATAGTTCGGTGAATGTGCGTGTCGTATTAAAGGAGAAGGAGAATATATTAGGCGAGGTTTTTGTGAAAGGCAATCGCCCTATGGTGTCAACAAGAGATGATGGTGGAATAGCATTTTCGGGTGAGCAAATGCGACAACACAGGCCTGTTGAAACGGCTCTTGAGATGATTGAAGCACTTCCAATGATGGAAAAAAATGGAGAAGGCTTTATGCTCATGGGAGCCACCGAAACGTCAATTCTTATCAACGGAAAAAAGAAAATGTTGTCGGATGAGCAGCTGATAAACTACCTAAAAACCATACCGGTATCGGAGGTTCGGTCGCTGGATGTGTACTATAGCACGCCTTCTAAATTTGGTGTGCGAGGTGCTTCGGTCAACATAGTTATGTCTGCGCCCAAACACGAAGACCTGCATTTTCGTGGCGAAGGGTTTGTGTCTGTAAATCATGGGAACAGTATGAAAATGGATGGAGGTACAAACTTTAGTTTGTCATCAAAGAAATGGTCACTGAATGCTGGATACACAGAAAGCAACGTCTCTAAACTTCGCCATCAAACGCTCGAGGCCGTGCATACACTTGATGGTGTGGAACATCTTGTCCTACAGACGACTCAAACTTCCTCCATCTCAAAGGATAAGACGGCTGTTATGAATTTGACGGTCAGCCCGAATGACAATGTTACAATGGATGTCGACTACGTCTACTTGCATAAGTCGCCCCGAAACACCGTTGATTTTAATTCGAGGATGAATCAGCAATCTTTTAATGGTAATACTCTCAGTCGGTACAGCTCTGATGCCCACAATGTAAGAGCATCATTGACGTATAAGGATGTTGAGATAGGTGGAGAGTATGAGCATTTCCAAGAGGATGCAAACCAAATTATCGAGTTCAATAAAAATCAAACTGGTAACAACGACCACAATCAATTGTATAATGGATTGAATGTATATCTCAATGGTGAGTCAGTGTTATTCAATCGCACAATAGAATACGGTGTTGATGGAACAATGAGAAGCACCACCAATTACGTGGGTGAAAACAAATCTTCTACGTTGACACTGACACAAAAAGAATTTGAAACAACAGCTTATCTAGGAGTTCGATTTCCGCTTGGCAAGAGTGGTTTCTTTAACACGTCCATACAGGGTGAGTTTATCAATTCGACATATAAGCGAGAGTATGGACATAAAGAGAAATTGTGGAGAGATTTTGACATATATCCCACTTTTACATTGATGTACAAGTTCACTCCGTTGCATATCATTCAAGCCAGCTTGACATCCACAAAATACTACCCTTCATATTGGGCCAATGCAAGCTATAGTTCATATATTGATAACTACAGCAGGATAGAAGGCAATCCACAGCTGAGTCCATCAAGAAAATATGCGCTCAACGCAAACTATATTCTTAAGAGCAAGTATATCTTCGGACTATTTGGTGAAAGTCATCAGAACTACTTCACGCAACTGTTAAAGCTGCAAAACGATGAGATTGCTGCAGTGTACAAATATTTCAACATTCATAAGAGTCAACGCTTGGGTGTTATGGCAATAGTACCGATAAACTGGATGCGCAGCTTTGATACCAAGTGTACATTTATGGGGTTTTATATGCACCAAAAAGGATGTATCGATGATATTCCACTGAACAAGACAACGTTTTCAGGAAGGACAAGTATTTCTAATACCATCCATTTGTTTGGCAACAACATGATGGCAGAACTTGGAGGATGGGTGCAGTTGCCAGTCATTCAAGGAATTTACGACGTTAAAGCCATGTGGACTATAAATTCAAAAATGAGCTGGAAAACTCCAATCAGAGGATTGTCGGTTTCCATAAAGGCTGAAGATCTGTTTAATACGCTCAAGAGTCGAGTTCGCTCGAACGTAACTCAAAAGCGCTTTTCTTTCCGCAGTTATGGGGATAGTCGCAATATCAGTTTCACTCTACGCTACGTATTCAATGGATATAAAGCGAAGGAGGTGAAGAGTGTCTCAAATGAGAGGTTGGGATTTTAGTAATATGCAGGTCGTATTTCAGCATGACACAATGCAGTGTGGCATAGCTTGTCTTACAATGATATGCCAACATTTTGGAAAGAAAGTATCACTGAACTTTCTTTCCAAAATGTGCTGTTCTACAAGTGAAGGAACTTCTTTACTCAGCATATCTGAAACAGCAAGTAAAATTGGTTTGAATGCTGTTTGTTATAAAATATCATTAAGCGACTTAAGCAAGATTCAAACTCCATGTATCTTACATTGGAATCAGAATCATTTTGTTGTTTTATACAAAATAGTCAATAATAAAAGATTTTTCATTGCAGATCCTGCTAAGGGACGCTTGGTGTGTGGAGAAAAAGAACTCGAAACTCATTGGACAAGTAAAGAAATATCTAATAATGCTAATGGCATAGTGATGTATTTTTATCCAACGAAAAAGTTCTACTTATTAGGTAATGATAATAGTTTACTCGAAAATAGTCATTCCTTTAAATTCCTTTTTGGTTACATCAACAGATTCAGCCGCTACTTCGGTCAGATATTGCTGGGGTTGCTGCTTGGTAGTCTGCTCCAGTTAATCTTACCATTCCTCACACAGTCTATTGTGGATGTAGGCATCAAGAATCAGAATATCGGCTTTATCTGGCTGATACTCTTGGGACAGCTGATGCTCACGGTTAGCCGTACTGCCATCGACTTTATCCGCCGTTGGCTGCTGTTGCATATCTCGCTGCGCATTAACATCTCATTGGTGAGCGATTTTTTCATCAAACTCTTACGCTTGCCCATGTCTTTCTTCGATACCAAGCTGATGGGTGATTTGATGCAGCGTATGAACGACCACAGTCGTGTAAACACATTCCTGACACAGCAAACGCTCAGCATCGTGTTCTCGCTCTTCACCTTCGTGGTGTTCAGCATCGTACTGCTGTCCTATAATTGGCTCGTCTTTGCCATCTTCATGCTCGGCAGTCTGCTCTATGGCGGTTGGCTTGCGCTATTTCTCAGACGCAGAAAGGTACTCGACTATGAACTCTTTGAGCAGCAAGCCATCAATAACAACAAGACTTACGAATTTATCACCTCCATGCAGGAGATAAAGCTGCAAGATTGCGAGCAGCGTCGTCGGTGGGAATGGGAGAACGTGCAGGCAGACCTCTTCGGAGTGCAGATGAAATCGCTGAAACTCCAACAGACACAAGAGGCTGGCAGCATTTTTATCAACGAACTGAAAAACATCGTCATCACCGTGGTGGCAGCAACAGCCGTTATTCACGGACAACTAACGCTGGGCATGATGCTCGCCGTGCAGTACATCATAGGGCAACTCAACTCGCCAGTTGAGCAGTTGATGAGTTTCTTCTACTCCGTGCAAGATGTAAAGATAAGCCTTGAACGTATCAACGAAATCCACCGTATGGACGATGAGAACGGAAAGCAAGGATTGGAAACTTCTGTGAAAGAAGAAAACAAAGGCATAGACCTTGAAAACGTAAACTTCAAATACGACCCTCACGCA
>JBNPOM010000095.1:0-6545 GCA_050315175.1 Prevotella sp. SGI.027 | reverse complement strand
GATATGCTTGGCTTTTTTTATAATTCATGAAAGCCTGCTCGCTGTCGCCACGTTTGGAATACATCCTGGACTTCTCATGATATAAGGCTATCAAATTCTCCCATGCACCCAACTGCTCGGCTACAGGCTCTGCCTCTTTCATGTAATGTGATGCCATGGACAAGTCACCTTTATCTATATTTGCCCTAATGAGTGAAATAGCAGCCTCCATCCAATGCCACTGGTCTCCTACGCTTCTCAAGATTTCTTCAGCATGTTGGTATTTAGCGATCGCTTTATCCCATTGACCTGCCTTCTCTTCTAATCCTCCTAAATGTATCCAGCACAACGCAACTCCCAAGCGCGAACCTGCTTTTTGATTCAGCTGCATTGACCTTTTGTAGTACCACCGTGCCGAATCTATTTTCTCCTGCGATTCCAACAGAGAGCCCAAATTAGCATAATTAATGGCTTGTCCTAAGTGGCTTCCTAACTTTTTCTCGCCTTCCAGAGCCATCCTGAAAGCATTCTCTGCAGCCTCAATATTGTCAAGTGTAAGATGCACATTTCCAATTCCATTAAGCGAAACTACTCTGTTTTTTTGAAATTTGAAACTTGTATGATCGCTATATTGATCACATAAGTTCAACGCCTGATAATGTGCAGACGAAGCCTCTTCCAGTGCGCCTATCCGTCTATAATCTGTTCCTATCTGATTGAGAGCCACAATTGCTTCCAGCGTGTCAGCCTGTTCACAGGCAATCTCATACTCTTTTTGATGAGCTGTCAAGGCTTGATTAAAACTACTTGAGTCGCGATAAGCAGCTCCCAAGAACCGATAACACAGCATCATAGCACTGCGGTTGTGTTCCTCACGGTATTGGTTCAGCCGACTTTGCAATGCATCTATACACTCCAAACCCTTTAGCTCTTTTTCTAAATGTTCTTTCTCAAAAGTTGCTTGAGCTTTGTCTTCACTTCGAGAACAACCAATCAACATTGACATGCTCAATAATAGCATGCAGAAAAAAGTAAGCAACTGCTTGGTATTAACCTTGCGATAGGTGCCAAAGGTTTCGTTTCGATTCATTGAATACTAAGGATTTCTTTTGCAAAAATATAAATAAATACATAAAATTGCAAAGAATCTTCAATATTTATACCTCTATTTTTAGTAGTTCTATTTGTTCCGAAATAGAAAGAGCCTGCTTAGTGTATAATCTTATATTATCGACCCTCAAAAAGGCGACATCGCTTTTTTGAGGGTCGACTAGCTAAATTCTTTGACGAAAATTTTTGGGTGACACGATGACGAAGTCAGGAAAAAAAATGGATATGTCAATAATCCTTATAAATCAGGATTGTAGATGAGAAAATTTTAAAATAATTTTGCAGCGTATTAAACAAATATTTACAATTACATTGCACATGAGACTCTACACGATTTTATTTGGTACTTTACTGGCAATCAACGCTGTGGCGGAAGAAACCGACACCATCAAGGTAGGCAACGAACTGGAAGAAGTCTCCATCGTGGGATTCAAACAAGACAGGGCATCACTGTCGCCTGTCTCGCAGTCATCGGTGGGAAACCTGTATATCAACAACAACCAGTTGGACGGTGTGCGGGAACTGAGTGGCCGACTGGCCAACTTCTACATGCCAGACTATGGGTCTCGACAATACTCACCTATTTATATTAGGGGCATCGGCTCAAAGACCAGCACACCGTCGGTCGGCGTGTATGTGGACGGCATGCCCTTTTTCGACCGTTCGGTGCTGGACATGGACTTGTTTGGCATCAGCAAGGTGGAGGTGTTGCGTGGCCCGCAGGGCACGCTCTTTGGTAGGAACTCCACGGCGGGGCTCATCAACATCTATACCCTGTCGCCCTTGGACTACCAGAACGCTATGGCAAAGGTAAGCTACGGGTCGTACAACGACATCCAGGCCATGGCGTCGGCGTACCAAAAATTATCGGGCAACCTTGGCATTTCGGTGGCCGGCAACTACCACCATAATGACGGCTACTTTATGAACACCTACCTGAACAAAAAGGCCGACCCGATGGACAACGGGACATTTAGAATAGGGACGGCATGGAAGCCGTCGCAAAAATGGACCATGCGATACTCACTGAGCCTGGACTACATCGACCAAGGGGGCTTTCCATACGCCGTATACGATGCCAAGAAAGACGAGCTGAAAGACATCAGCTACGATGCACCTTCGGGGTACAGGAGGTTCGTGCTGACAACCGGCATGAACTGGCGCTATGACGGAAGCAGGCTAAGCTTGAACAGCCAAACCTCTTTCCAGCACAGCAACGACAAGGTGTCTATCGACCAAGACTTCACGGAGCGCAAAATGTTCTTCGCCAACATGCCTCTTAGGCAGAACATGCTCAGCCAGGAATTGACGCTCCGGTCGAGGAACGACACATGGTACCACTGGATAACGGGCGTGTTCGCATTTACGCAACACAAGAACTTCTCGACCACCATCGACTACTACACCCCAAGAAACCCGATGCGTGCCGCCGGCGTGAAGGAAAACAACAACGAGATACCGGTTTACGGACTGGCTGCCTACCATGTCTCACAATTCGACGTGTACAAGGGACTGTCTGCCTCGGTGGGCATTCGCTACGACTATGAAACATCGAAGGTGGAGAATGAGACCTATTGGACGCCCACGGGTAAGAACGGTGCCAACGCTACCAAGCTGGCCGACAGCTACGACAGCAAGATGCACTCGAGCCAGGTGACGCCCCGTTTCACCCTGAAGCAGCAGTTCGCACCCGACAGGATGGTGTATGCCACCGTGGCGCGAGGCTACAAGCCCGGTGGATTCAATGCAGCAAAGGAAAGCAGCAACGACCGCTCGTTCGACCCGGAATACACCTGGAACTACGAGGTTGGAGCGAAGCTCAGCTTCCTTGACAGCCGCCTGTCGCTCGAGGCCAGTGCCTTTTACGTTGATTGGAAAGACCAGCAACTGTCGGTCATCATCCCTGCGGTAGGTGCCGTGATACGCAACATCGGGCACTCGGACAGCAAAGGGTTTGAGATAGCTGTGGGCGGACAACCCATGGCAAACCTTTTCCTGCACGCCAACTATGGATACACCTATGCACGCTTCCTGGCAGCCAACACAGGAAAAAAATCAAACTATACAGGCAACATGCTTCCCATGGTGCCGCGGCACACCCTGTCGGTCAATGCCAACTACTCGATGTATCATGTGGGGATTATTGACAAGCTAATGCTGAATGCCAACCTCACCGGTGTGGGCAAGATTTACTGGCGCGAGGACAACGAGAAGTACCAGCCTTTCTATGCGCTGCTCAACCTGAAAGTGGCTGCCACCAAAGGACATTTCACCTGGGAGGTATGGAGCAAGAACACCACCGCAACCCAGTACATGGCCTACTATTTTGTGTCTTCCCAGAAGATGGCACAGGCTGGCAAGCCTTTCTGCATTGGCACCTCATTAGTGTACACGCTCAAATAAACAAGTCTAGAGCCCAACAAAGCGGAGACATCGTGGCCATGGCCGCGCCTCACCGCTGGGCTTGCATGTCCAATCCTTTCCAACCAACACAACGTATATGCCCAACAAGAACAACGCCCAACTGTTAGGAACTTTCTTCAGTCTGTACATCGCACAGGCGGTGCCCATGAGCTTTTTCTCCACAGCGTTGCAGGTGATGATGCGCCAACAGGCCTTCTCGCTGACAACCATCAGCCTTCTGCAACTCATCAAGCTGCCGTGGATACTGAAATTCCTATGGTCGCCCCTCGTAGACCGGCAATGTATGACGGTGACAGACTACAAACGCTGGATTGTATCGTCGGAAATAGTGTACGCCGTGCTGATACTGGGTGCGGGAATACTAAGGCTTGAAACCAACATCCAGCTCATCATCATCCTGGTATTCCTATCGCTCATCGCCTCTGCCACACAAGACATCGCCACCGACGCACTGGCCATACTCTCTACGCGGAAAGAGCAGAAGAGCTTTGTTAACGGCATGCAGTCGATGGGCAGCTTTGGTGGAAGCCTGCTGGGCAGCGGCGTACTGCTCATGGTGTTGCACCACTATGGCTGGAATGTCGTGACCTTTTGTCTGAGCGGCTTTGTGCTGCTGGCACTTGTACCCTTGCTCATGAACAAGAAGCTGCAACTGCTGCATGCCAAGGAGCCGACCCATAGGGCCAAATGGAATGACATCATCTGGTTTTTCACCAATCGAACCGTCTACCCGCAGATAGGGTTCTTGCTCCTCTACTATGCCAGCATCATGGGACTGCTGTCGGTTGTAAGGCCCTATATGGTAGACCTTGGCTACAACATGAAGGAGATAGGCGCGCTCAACGGCATCGTGGGCATCTCTGCCGCCATGCTCGTTGCCTATCCTGCCAGCATGCTGATTAGGCGCTGGGGGGCGGAGAAGGTGAAAGTGGTCTTTGCTGTCTGTATCCTGCTGGCAACCGTTTACTTCACCCTCATGTCGTGGTCTACACCCTCGAAACCATGGCTCGTCGGGGGCATCATACTTCTTTGGGCCTGTTATGGCATGGGGACAGTGGTGGTATACACGTCGGCCATGTTCTGTGTGAGGAAAGGACTCGAGGGAACCGACTTCACCATACAGATAGTCATCACGCACATCAGCGGACTGCTCATGACCATAGCCAGCGGAAGAATTGCAGACCGATTGGGCTATAATGGTCTTTTCTGCATAGAAACAGCCATTGCCACACTCTCACTCTGCTATGTAACCTACTTCTTCTGCCGCGCCAGACGTTCTCAAAAGCATATCACAAAACCACATAACCTATGAAGAAAAACATCCTGATTACAGCTCCACGTCACTATACGCAAAGACTGCTAACGGCCTTCGAGAAGTACAAAGAAGAAGTAGAGGTGACCAACATCGCCATGGTAGAATCAACTTTCGACACGGCGAACGATGAGATGCAGAAGCTATGTGCCGACTTGGGCATGTTTGATTTCGTGGTGTGCCTCAGCCGAAAGGCCATTGACGCCATGCACAACTGCTGTGACCGTGCAGAACAACTGGACAAGACGCAGTTCCTGGCCATTGGAAAAGACAACGAATATCTACACGACGTGCTGGGTGTAACGCCTCCATTCATCTCAAAAGAGCCAAGTCCCATAGGCATCGCCCATGCGCTGCAAGAGCGTGGCCTCAACGAAGGATGCCGCCTGGCAGCCCTCGCGCCTGCGTTTGTTGGCATGGAAGAGCCTCGAACCGTTCCCGATTTCATGGCAAAACTGAGCGAACTGGGCGTGCAGGCCCACCGTGTTGATGCCTACGTCAACATGGCAACAGAGCTTTCCGCAAGGAAACAAGCCTACGACCTCATCATCGACAAGCGCATTGACTGCGTAGCCTTTACCAGCGGAAGTGAGGTGATGGCATTCAACGATGGACTGAGGGAAGTGTATGGCACCGATGCCTGTTGTATCCTCAACGATGTGGCTATCGCCTGCATGGGGCCATACACCGCCATGCAAGCCAAGCGCATCGGGTTGAAAGTGGACTGGGTGCCTGCCGAGTTCAACTCTTTTGATGACTTCACAGCCTGTCTCGTTGAACATTGGCGATAATCAGCACAGAGGCCTACAATTGCCACAACGTACTTCCTTGAGGATGCAACGATTCCCAATCCCCCTCCAACAAAGGCAATCAATACGTCGCATATCGTTAGCTCCGTCCTTGTCAGCAATTCCATAACCGAACGATCTACACCTTAGACCGAGAGTTGAGTCGATTACAGATGATAATGTGGAGTCAAATTGCTCCATGATTGAAAATAATCCCCCCAAAAGGAGTGAGTCTCTCAGATTTATTTTGTATTTTTGCCATGTCTATCGTCGGATTCTCTTGTTTTTTTGCAACACTAAGATAAGTGAAAATTCTGACAAGGCAAAATCCTGAGCAACTTTTTGTTACTCAGGTACTTAAAAAGTTTAATTTATAATAGTGTTGCGGAATTAAGGTTATAGAGAAATTTCCATTTAGTTGTGTTTAGCAGCATATTCTAACGTATATATTGGTATAATTGATGCAGTTAAACGATTATTATCATCTATATTTGTGTCCAATTCTCTCAAATAAGGGAGAAATATATATTAAATAGGGGGTATATAAGCCCTTTTGCTCCTTAGATAGGCTTTATTTTTAGATTTAATGTGGTTATAAGTGAATTTATGAGAGAAAGAGAAGGTTTTGCAGAGGTCTCATTCTATGAAAATGTTCTATTTGGGTCGACATTGATTGAGCATGTAGAACCTTAGAATTAATTTATGACACCTATGGTAACGACCATAGCAGTTTAGACTTGCTGAACAACATAGGTTTACTACTGTTATAATTGATATAAATCAATTAATATAGCGTTGTATTATGTGGCGTTGAAAATGCTTGTATGGCAATTGATAAAATGCCACCTTTGCACTAACAAAACATACCAAACTATGCAGAGATACCCTTATATAAAGAAGGGTGCACAATATGCATTTTGCTACATATTTAG
>JBNPOM010000094.1:0-6881 GCA_050315175.1 Prevotella sp. SGI.027 | reverse complement strand
CAACTTTTAGTGCGAAAGCGAGTGCAAAGGTAATACGAAAAACAATACCCTCCAAACAAATGAGCAAAAAAATTTGAAAAATGAGAAGGATTTAACGTTTGTTTGCGATTTCACCTTTATATATTAGACTCTCTCCTTAGTATCAAAAAAAGCATGAGGATATCGGTTCATCTGTCCTGCGGAACAATTATCTTTCTTCTATTGAATATATAAATGCCTGGAAGATTAGGCCTCACTATTCGGCGACCGCTGAGATCAAACCATTTTCCAGCATCGAGACACTTGTCATGCCGAGATGCGTCTGGTAGCGACAGGCTCCCGATATCTGTGGCGACAATATCCATTTTTCCTTGGCAGAGTTGGATGCCTTGCGCGTTTTCAACGCTGAAAACATATTGTCCAACTTGCTTCGGCCTGAACGTAAAAGCCACGCTATCTATTGCTCCAGCAGGAAGATATACTCCCGCGTATCCATATATTTTACCATTTACACTGAAATATAACCGATCGCTGAAACTGCCACCCGTGTTGGAGATAACAACCCGGACAAACTGATCGTCGTCAGCTATTTTGCTGCCGATAACCTGCAGATTAACTACAGCCAGTTTCGGATTCTCATGGGGCATGTCGCCTTGCGTTATACCCATCTTGAAATGTTTCACCTTCAAGGTTGAGATAAAAGCATCGGTGTTCGTACATTTCATCCATTCTGCATTGTCTTTTTTTCGACACAATGGCACAATGGCCCCCAACGTGTTCACATCTCCCAACTGGTGCCCGAATGGCTTGAGTGAAAGGTTCAAGCGTTTTTCACAAAGCGCTGGCAGATTGGTGAACTCCTGACTGAAAAGAATATCGTTAAGTTTTCCGTTCACATAAAGTCCCAAAGCCATTTCCACGTTAAGAGGTTGTGCCATGATATTCTTAAATGAAAATGTGCATGCCATTGACGGGAAATCCTGATCTACGTCCTGCCGGCTTATCAACTGTTTGTCGAAATTTAGCTCCGAAACTTGTATGAGCGGCCTCTCAACTATATTGTTTTCAGGCTGCAGTCCAACAGCTGCTGAATGAAAGATTGTATATCCTTCTGTGTTGCCTAATCCATCAGGAGCATAGGCGTTGAGCACAGACAAGCGGAAAAAACCGTTGCGCGACCCTCCCCATCCCCAGTTAATATGAAAATAGTCGCCCTTTTGATAGCCATCGCATACAAAGGCATGCGAACCATCGGTTGGTGACGATGCAACATAGACAACTGGACGTCCAGCGGCCACCTCCTGATATATCATATCATTCCACTCTTCGGTGGTGTAATAATCCCTGATGACCAGCCGGGCATCTGCGTCGTACCCGAAATAATTCACCATTGCTGGCACGATGAGATTGTCTGGAGCCGAGGATCCTTGTTCGGAATATTCCATTTTCACTGCTGCTCCACACAGTCGCATGAGGTAAGCCACCGCCTCGTTTTCTTCATTGCTGCTGTCTTGTAGATAATTATCGGTCATCATATTCCACTTGAACGCATGCCACGGCATTTGCTCATGGCCCACTTCATGTCTTTCATATTTGTCGGCTGGAACGGGACGCGTAGTCTTTATAGCTGGGCACCGCTGAGTATACATTATCTGTGCCATAGCTGTGGCAACACATCCTGTTGGCGCATGTTTCCCGTTCAGCACGGGGCACTGTAAATTATAGGGCCACATCTGATTCCACTGCGCCTTGACCAGAGGAGTAACCATGTGCCTTTGAACGTTGCTGCTACCATTGCCGCGAGACAACGTCCCACCCTTTCCAGCAGATGTTGCACGGCGTAAGGAAGACAGTTCCTGCTGATATGACCTGAGCAGTACGGACATACCGTCTGGCATGTCGTTGAGGTCAATTTCCCCACTGTCGGCATAGGCCAGAATATCCTCGGTACGGCTGTCGCCAGAAACGATGGCAAAGCCCTGGCCACGACCTATGTTAAAAGCATAGAAGTCGACCGCCCTGCTGCTACCATACTTAAAAGCCAAAGACACGTCCAAGGCTGCCTTGTCGGAACCCCGCGTTTGCCTTGACAAAACAAATGTCTTTGCCTTGCTCTCTGCTTCCTGTAGTGAGACAAATTGGGCATAAAGGCAGTGCACAGAGAAAATTAAAACGATAAAAACGAAAAGTCTTCTCATGTCGACATGAAAATCAAGTCAGGCTACCCAACAACTATAGGTAGCCTGCTCAAAAATTAATATTTATTTTGCTATCATCACTTTCTTACCGTTGTGGATGTAAACACCAGAAGCGACCGGTTTCTTAATTCGCCTTCCACTTATGTCGAACCACACATCTTGTATATTCTCATGAGCATCAATTCCTGCAATACCTGTTATAGTATCTTCATCTTTAAATGGAACACGCTTTGGCTTGCCGTTATCTCCACGGATTAGTTTCATGGGGGACCAGCCTTTAGCTCTAATAGCATTCAGCTGTGCTGAAGTACACTTGAACTTATCGGGGTTGAGTTCTGTCTTTAAAATAATTACATGGTCGGAAGCTACGTTTTCGGCAAAAGAAGGCAAAGACGCAATGAAATGGTCGAGTGCCTCATCCTGAAGTTCATTTCCATAGACACTAACAACCTTCAAGTTGGGACATCGTGAGAGGTCAAGATTCTTCAGTCCGCATAATCCCAGATATATCTCCTCCAAGTCGGGCATATCGGTTACATTCAGGGTAGGATTCAACGCGGGACATTTGGTCAGGTCGACCAAACGCAGTTTCTTACACTCCAAGAAATCTGCCTTCATAAGTTTAGGACAATAAGACACGTCAAGGTAGGTAAGGTTTTCGCTCTTGCCCATATCTATTGTCTCGAAGTCTTTATTACTATAAAACTCTACCTTCTGAAGACTATTGTTTGCCGGTATCACAACCTTCTTCATATAGGTCTTTACTACCTTAATTTGCTCGACCGTTTCAGGAAATTTCAGTTCGTTGCAGCCTACGATTCCAATCGTCACTTTCTTAAGATGTTTGTTGCCCGTGAGGTCAATATCGGTAATACAATAACACTGGCGGAAGTCAAAAACTTCTACATTGCTCTTGATACAGAAAGTGCCCTCGCCCCAGATTTGCATATTCAGTTGATTTGCATAATCAGGGATATCATCCCACTTGACTATATCACCTTCAAGAAAAACGTTTACATTCCTTTTAGGCGTGGGAGTGAATGTCATGTAGATGGGTCTCGATTCCTCCGGGTTGACCTTGGTAAACTTCATAACACCCAAGTTTTGCGTGTTCTCATTTGTTTGATTTCCAACTGCACCATTGTCCTCTGCAGCTTTCACCGTGCCCACTGCACAGAACAGCAATGCCAATATTAACGTGCTACTAAAATTGTTTTTCATAATTTTATTAGTTAAAATTCTATTAATCTGTTGTCATTGTCACTTCAATACGGTTTCCCTGAGAGAGCAAGTAGTTCAGGACACGCCTAACATCTTCACAAGTCACGTCATTTACTATTTAGGTGAAGCTTGTATCTAAGTCGATACTATTGTAAAGGTCGTTATAGAGAACATCTTCCCAATAGTTGTTCATGCACAGCACTTGCTTCGCCTGAAGTCAGCCAACAGGCTATTATGTTCTGCCACAACCGACAAATCTCCAACGGCAGCTGACACCTGCCATGTCGCCAGACACACTTTTTCTCATTGCCTCACTATCACCTTACTATCACCTTTTTGCCGTTGCAAATATACAGACCGGCAACAGAGGGTTTACTGATACGGCGACCTTGCAGGTCATACCATACATCATGCTTGCTGCCATCTTTCGGCAACGTAATGCCAGTAGGGTCATCAGCACCCGCATATTCTTCCCAAACAAAATATTCTTCGCCAAGAAATTTCCTCCAAAGAGCATGCTTGGCTTGCCAACCACGCTCAGAAACGGCTTGCACCTGAGCCTTAGTACAAACGTTGGGATGACTTGAACGTTCGTTGAAGACACAAAATTCACGCTTCTTAAAACCAGTTTCTTTTACCAATGTACTGATGAGGGCGTCCATCTCAGTGCCGTTCAAATCATTGTCCCAGACAGAAAGAAAAATGAGATCGGGGTTGTTAGCAACAGAGAGTCCTCTAAGGCGATTCCTGCTACACTCAAGATGCTTCAGTTTGGGATTCATCGAAACATCAAGCGAAGTCATACCATTACCATTCACCCACAACTCTTCCAACAAGGGAAGACTGCTTACATCAATGTGTCCAAGATTGGGGTTTTCACCAGCATAGACGTTGGTGAGCAACGAAAGATTGTCAAGGACGAGCGATGAAAGATTGCAACCTTGCACCGAGAGTGAATTAAGATTGGTGTTCTTGCTCACATCAATAGACGTGATATTAGGACAAGAACTGGCCCAAAGTTGCCCGAGCTTGACGTTCTTGCGCACATCAATACTCCCAAGAGGATTTTCCGTTACTCGAAGGCTATAAAGTTCAGGGCAGCCACTGATGTCTATCTCCGTAATCTCACCCTTGGCTACAGAGAGTTCAACGAGATTACCATGGATAATAACCTCGGGGGCCTTTACCCAGAGGTTGAACTTTTGATCGGCAACACCCTCAGGCATGGCCAGCTCTAATACGCCACCCTCCACAGTAACATCCTGCCCAATCTTGGGAGCACGCGTGTCATCGTCACTACCATGCGAAGATTCATCCTTGATAAGCATTTCTATCCTAAAGCCTTTCAGCTTACTGCCACCAGGGACATATTTGTTCGATTTGAACTTGACAACACCTTTACTTGGTTCTGCATAAACAGAACCAATCATAACAAAACAAAGAAAAAATAAAAAGTACAGTTTTCTCATACACATCAATTGTTTATATTTGTAAATATTATGATGCAAAGATACAACTGTAACAAATGACGGACAATACCCAAAAGTAGGTAATTTAACATCCTAACTTATTGGGAACATGATGATTCACGCCCCTACGCAATTGCGCAAATATGTACATTTTTTATCATGAAAATAGCCCCTAAAACGGCTTTTCCAAACTTACAATCTAGAAAAAATCAATAGGCAAAGAGGGAGCAAACAAGAGATGAGTAGGTAAGAAAAAACAGTTTTTGATATAAAAACAATGAGTTATTCATTCCATCTACATCCTTTTGGCGGGCAATATACATGCAATTGCACGTCAAAAGCATGCCTATAACATGCTTAACTCAATGCTTTTGACCTCAAATCATGAAGAAATGGGAGGAGAAACTACATGAGAAAATTATAACTTTCTATGTATGAACGACATACGAAGCTTGCCCATATTTGGCTTATTTGCACACAGCAACGTGTCTGCTTGTCCACAAGCCAAGGATTCAACGGCTTGTTGTTAAATAAAAATCATAGCCAATCAGCACTTCTACTTCATGACGGCAAAAGCATATTACAATTGTAACAAACCCAGAATCACCAAGAAAAGACGCGTCTACGTCATTTCATTCGCAGCAAAAATTGAATGGTGCACCAGCCCAACACGCCGTTCAAGCCACTCTATTCGTCGCTGGTTTTGAACAAAAGCGCATCTTCTGCCATCACCTTTTGCAACTGCTTGGCATTCGGTTTGAACGACACGTAGGTTAAATAGCCAGCCACAGCACCTCCCACCACGGGGACCACCTTGCTCAAACGCTTGGTCAACGAGCCTCTGGTTACTTTCCCACGCACCCATTTCGACATGCTTTTTACAAAGGGAAGCCAAACATTGGTAGGCACCTTCACCTGTGGCAAACAAGACGCCATGTCTTCGGAAAGCCTGCGTGCCACCTCCTTGACAGCTTGATTAGCTATATCCGATCCCAGCATCGCTCCTAAGAAGATGGTCAATAAATCGTAAGCCGAAGCCTTCATCTTACCGTCTTTGTCTCTCAAGTCTGGATAGCCGTATAGATAGGCCAACTTTTGAGCAATAATCAAAGTGTGATAATAATACTGCACCAGGTCAATGGGTATGGCAACAAACACCGCTGCCCCACCAGGTATGCCTGTTACCGTGGAAACAAGGGTTGCTCTCTTGGCCTCTTTGTCGATGTAATCACCAGCGATCTCTGCAATTAATTTTTCCGAAACTACATCAATCGGCCGCTGTAAGGCAGCCTTTTTGATTTCCTCGTCGGTGCAATGTGGGCGCAAAGCCTCCACTAAAAATTCAACTCTATCAACCTTAGCACCGGGTATGTTCAAGATGGCAAACATGAGTTTGCTCCACCTTGTCACTTCATTAGTTTCCTGATTTTCCATCATTCAATCGTTTTTTGCCACACTTTGACTCATCAAACCTAAGCTAAACTTTAGGCCAACCGAATCATAGCGGCGAACATCGTTCAGCTACAAAGATAACAAAAAAACGATAAGCAGATACAACTATTAGCATAAATATTCGCAACTGTGCATCCTGTGAAGGTCATTTTGGGCCAAATGCACATCTTGCACGACCGCCTATTACACTTGTTCTGTCGTACCTTATATTAATATGTGACAATCATGCTTTAACCTGTTTTCATCTTGGTCATCATCAGGGTAAAGTTTTCTCATAAAGTATGAAAGTACCTTGCTCGAGAGATTGCGCGAGTGTCCTCTAACCACGCTAATTACAGAGATATGGGCACTCAATATTTCGCTGTTGAATCTACCAAAATAAAAAAATGTTTTTTTTCTTTGGTTTTCCAGAAAACTTTACTATATTTGCAGACGACTATATGGGGGTTTGTGAAAATCTCTAATTAGTTTAGTTAAGTCTAGTTTAGTTTTTGTGTTGGTTGGGGGTTACCGATTGGTAGCCCCCAAGTTTTTAATTGTCCCAACAAGAGCTGTGTTTTAT
>JBNPOM010000093.1:0-7728 GCA_050315175.1 Prevotella sp. SGI.027 | reverse complement strand
ATATTCATAAATACGTTTTTTGTTATCTTCGATTTCTTGTTCAGCATTTCGTTTTTCAGCTTTCAAATCGTCTGGCGTACGGAGTTCACGATCTATATGCGATAAATCCACATCAACTCCGAAGAGCGAAGCATTGTGTTGACTGCTCAATTGCGGGTGCAACTGGTTGTTATACAATACATGTTGTTCGTCAACCACCTTGCCAATCGTTTGTTGCCAGCCCTGCTTATGGGTAGACAGCCACTCATAAAACGATCCCTTGTACTGTGCAAGAAGCTCATCAAGTTTCGCTATTTGTTGAGCAAGCTTTTCATTCTTTTGGTCCAAGTCTTTCAGTTGAGCTTGCCATTCCTGCTCTATTTTTTGCCTTTCGGCTTCAGCTTCATGCCTCAGTTCATTGATTTTACTGCGATTTTTCTCCTTTTCAATTTCTGTTTTCCTATGCTGTTCATGCAGTTGATCTATTTTGTTTTTACATTGTTCCAACTCGTTGGCGTACAAATGCGTATTCTGATATATCGATCTTTTGCTCTTTGCGGCCGCCAAATCAGTGTTAGCGATTTGTATTTTCTCATCAACAGTTTGGCTTTCAACATCAAAATGCGCATAAATCTCTTTATTTCGCTCCTCTTTTTGTTGTGTTATACGTTCCACTTCCCTGTTGTACACCTCTTGTAAAAGGTTTTTCTTTTCGTTACAAGTGGCTTCAATGGTACGAAGTTCTAATTGCAGTTTTTCTGTCAGTGCTGCGTATTTATCAGTGATACTCTTATGTTGAAGCGTTAGTTCTTCTTTATATCGTTTCTTATTCTCTATCTCGTTTTTCACAAAATCCTCTTTCTCAATTCTGCTAACCACAGACAAGATATCGCTTTGCTGGTAAAACTTTCTTTTGTCAGCAAAATCTTTCAACCAAGCATCTACCACTCCCAATTCTCGATTTTTACCATCCTTCTGTTTGTTGTACTTGCCGCTTTCTTCTGAAATCAGTCTGTTGATACGCGCAAACTCTTCTTTTAATTTTCCTAATTCTTGATATAACAAGGGCAAACGCTGTTCATCTCGTTGATAAGCATATACCAATTCGCCGACCAGCTCTTTGATTTTAGCGGTAATCATCAATAAGTTACGATAAGCCTTCTCCACTTTATCGGCATCTCTTCGCACCGTAACCACCCCATGCTTGTCGGTTTTATACCACAAATGAACGTCATTGTATTCTTGTTCAAACGCCGACACCTGACTTCTATAGTAAGCCAAATCAATAGAAATCTCGTCATCCGTCATCGAACTAATCATGGTGTTTTTGATGAATTCGGCATCCAGTTTCGTGTTCAGAAACACATTTTGAATGGTTCGTGGAATGTTTTGATACTTATTGCTTTCGGCAATGGCATATTTACGAAACTCGGGTTGCACCTCATGTCGGTTTCCAAAGATAATATCGCGATACTCCTCGTACCTATCAATGATACGAGAAGTGTGTACCCCTTTGTCTATTTTTTGTTGTATGTGCATCCACTCGGTGTACACTTCACCTTGTTCGCTCATGAGTATCTCGCGCCGATAAGCACAGTCGATAAACCGAAATGCCACCCTACCCCGATGCTTAAAGGCCAAAATGAAATATGCATTGGCATCTCTTATCACTTCGTAAATGATATATGAGTTAGGGTACGGAAAATAAAAAGCATCGAAAGACTGCTTTTCACGCGGAATACCCAACTTCAATTTGTCGGCGTTGTAGAAAAACAACAACGCTCGTAGCACCGTACTTTTACCGACACCTTGTGTTCCAACGAAGTGTACGTTGCCGTCTACCTTTACTTCTGCATACGGAATGTGTGCGCTGTTGATGAAAACTATCTTATTCAGGTATCTCATTCTTCACCTCCTCTGGTATGGTTAAGCAGTCAACAAGTTCTTCCATATAATGAAACGCATCTGTGACTACATATTGTTTTGTCACCTCACTAATAAGTTCGGCAAAGCCATTGTCGGTTAACTCTTTCATCAACCGCTCTATGATTTCCTGATGTGTGCTGTGCCTGCCACGAAACAATTGTTCAGCCTTCTCCTTCAACTCAATATCCGAACTCAATCTTACCTCGATGTCTGACGTCATGAATTCAAATCCTGATGAAAAGGTACCATTGTATGTTTTCAAGAAATCAAGTATGTCAATCCATTGTGCCATGCGCTCTAATTTGCGTTGCATATCGGCCTTACTCTCTTTTCTGCAAAAATAAAAATACCCATTACCCCCTTCTAACAAAAAGCCAATGCCAGCATAATAGTCGGCATATTCTTGTTGATGGTCTTCCAGCAAGTCGTAATAAGCCCTCATGTTTTGCGATGTGCTATTGCGTGAGATAAACATTCCCTTGCTTAATATGCTAAAAATTTCTTCGGTCCTTTTCATTATTTTGCCGGATAAATAAGTGGATACTCTATGTTTTGAGTAGTTTCTGTTTGATTTGTAAAACACAATTCGTTTTCGTATTGTGTGGCTATTTGGCAGAATAGCACCAGCTTTTCTTCTATGTTCAATTCTCTTTTATACGCATGGTTCATCACGAAAGCAAACAAATGGTTGCCTTGTGCTCTAAAGGCATTCATCATTTCTTGCTGACTCACTACCGATATTCGTTCTTCTTGCTGCTGAATATAAGCCGCATCAATAGCTTCGGCAGCCGTTTGTTGCGCCTTGTTGGGCAACTTAATGCGTTGCATGACGTTTTGAAGAAGTTCTATCGCCCCATCTTCGTTGCGTAAATAGTTGATAGACAGCTTGAGCCTGTATCCCGCTTGTGGCTCTAGCCACACAGGATTTGTCTGCCCCATCACCATTTTCACATTGGTATGCTCCTCCCAGGTAAGTTGATCTTTCAGGTATTTTATTTGCTGAATTTTCTTGAAAAGTTTATTTTGGTAATCAATGAAATTCAGATAGCGCACAATTTGTCTGTCAATTTCCAACAAATTGTGATACACCTCGTTCAGCTGTAGTTTCACATCTGTCACCACGCTGCGCAACTGCACGTCCATGGCTTGCGCAAAAAACACGGGTTGGCCTACTTCGATTACCTTCTCAACCTCCTTGATGAGCGTTGCAATGGTGTCACGTTTCTCGTCCAAATGGATGAGCCTTGCTCTCTTGACAAGATAATTAGGTTCGTTCTTATAAGTATTGTCCACATTTCGTTTCAGGTCTATCACGTTGCGAACAGTGGTAAGTGCTATGTTTTTCAGAATCTTTCTTACCTTTTTGTGATAGTCCATGCGGCGACGCTCATTATTCTCTTTCAGATAGTATTCAATATTTTCATTGAGCGTTGTGATATATTCTGCCACCGAAGCCGTGTTGATTTGTTCGTTTACCTCTAACACTTCTTCAAAGAATTGCAGATACACGTCTTCCATTTCCAAGTAGTTCCCCGATTCGTGTATGATGCCATAGTCTATCAAAAACCTGATTCGTTCTTCTTTATAGTCAACCAATTCGCGTGCATAGTCGGTCTTGAAAGAGAACGATTTGCGTTTGGCGAACATCTCGCGCAGCAATGTCTTTTCTCTTCCCAATACTTTGATCAGCTCTTCTATGGAACGAAATGTTTTCATGTTCAGTTAAATGGTCTTATCGCCTATGGCTCAATTGGCGAAGCATGATGAGCAACAGACTTCTTTTTTTTCACGATTTAGTGGATATGTTTCTACATGGCTGGACGTTCGGTTGTGCGAAGGTGATAACCAAAAATACAGACTTACACAAAACACGACTTTTGATGACAGATGATAGAAAGTATCAAGTCCGCCATTATCTTTGTGGGAAAAATGCATTCTTGGGATGCTTCCACCCCCTCGCCCATCAATTTAATAACAGACTTGACGCCCCCTTAAAATACGAAGAAGGTTCAATGCCTTTTCTCGCCCATTGTCAGAAAGACACGCTAAACATGAATGCGTCTGCTGTACTTCCGGCTAAGAAAAGGCAACTCCTTCTGTCTACGAAAGCGTTTTGCTATTCGGTCTTGAACAAATCCTTGATGCCTCCGATGCTGCCAAGCAGGTTGGTGGCCTCGTAAGGCAGGTACACGGTCTTCGACTTGTCGCCCGAAGCCAGCTCCTGCATCATGGCGATGTACTTCTGGGCCAGGAGGTAATTGGCCGGATTGGTGCTTTGTCCCACGGCCTCGGTAATCTTCTGGATGGCGATGGCCTCGGCCTCAGCCTTGCGAATGCGTGCCGTGGCCTCACCCTCGGCAAAGAGAATGGCCTGCTGCTTGGTAGCCTCTGCACGGTTGATGGTGCTGGTTTTCTCGCCTTCCGACTGCAAAATGGCCGCCTGCTTCTCACCCTCGCTGGTCAAGATGGTGGCACGCTTGTTGCGCTCGGCCTGCATCTGCTTCTCCATAGCCTGCAACACGCTCTCGGGGGGCGTGATGTCTTGCAGTTCCACACGGTTCACCTTGATACCCCACTTGTTGGTGGCGTCGTCGAGAACGGCGCGCAACTTGGTGTTGATGGTGTCGCGCGAGGTGAGCGTTTGGTCCAGTTCCAGCTCGCCGATGATGTTACGCAGGGTGGTCTGCGTGAGCTTCTCGATGGCGTTGGGCAGGTTGTTGATTTCGTAAACGGCCTTGAACGGGTCTACAATCTGGAAATACAACAGGGCATTGATCTGCATCTGAATGTTGTCCTTGGTGATAACATTCTGCTTGTCAAAGTCGTACACCTGCTCACGAAGGTCGATGCTGGTGCTGTAGATGTAGCGACCGCGGTTGAGCGCCACAATGTTTTTGGCACGGTCGATAAACGGGATGATGACGTTGATGCCAGGGCTGAGGGTAGCATAGTACTTGCCCAGACGCTCTACGATTTTGGTTTCTGACTGTGGGATGATGATGATGGCCTGCTTGACGAAAATCAAAGCCAGTATTACAATCGCCACTAACACATAGGTTGCAATCATGATATGAAGTTTTTTGGTGAATAATTCATGCGTTACAGGCAGCGCTCCACGGTGAGGATGATGCTGTCCATCTTGACCACGCGCACCCGTTCGCCCCGTTGGATGGTTTCCAAGTCGGTGCTGACAGCCTTCCACACGTCGCCGTCGATCTTGACATAGCCGCTGTGTTCGCCCGTGATGGGTTCTTCCACCGTGCCGATTCGCCCAATAAGCGCCTCGGCATTGCTGAGCCGGTTGTCGCCCGAGGCATGCAGGGCATGTACCAATGGCGGTCGCACGAACACGAGGCTCAGCACCGAGCACACGGCGAAAACGATGACCTGGAGCCAGAGTGGAACGTCAAAGAGCGAGCTGACCATGGCACCCAGCGCGCCGATGGCGAAGCAGGTGACAAAGAAATCGCCCGACCCCAGCTCGATAATCAGGCAGAGCATGGCTACGATGGTCCAAACGAGCCATAAATGTTGTGAAATGTATTCTATCATTTGTATAAGGTTTTGGTAAACAAACACCGCTGCAGGTGGAGCCATTCGGAAATGAGTCGCACTGCAAGCAAACGGTGACGAATTGTATATCAATCCGCAACAAATATATAGAAAATTCTTGAATTATACGCCTGTTGGGGCAAGAAAAATCGCTTTTTCTGTTAGGTGGAAAATAAAAAAAGATGATTGGGTTATCAGGGAAAAAGCGTTCATCTATATTGTGCTGACAGAAAGTCATTGACTTTGACCTCTAAAGTCAATGACATTGATGCCCAATACCAATGACTTTGGCGGGTAAAGTCAATGCTTTTCTACGGAAGTCGTAATACATTGAAAACCAACGTTATACATTTTCAAAAAACAGATATCAGAAGCGGCGGACAGAAAGTGTAGAACCGGTGGCGGACGAATGCCCCATCAGCCCAGACAGAACAGGGCCTGGTAGGAGCTAACTATCCTACCAGGCCCTGTGAAAGATGGTCGATGCGTTTACTTCCGCGCGTTTTTGTAAAGGTCGGAGGCAGAAACCGTCTTTTGTCGAGATGACTGTTTCTTGTTGGTCAGCTTCCTGCTCGTCTTTGGAGCAGGGGCTGCTGCGGCACCCGAGCCACCATTATAATATTGTAAAGCTGTGGCCATAAGACGCTGCAAGGCGGCAATGCGCTTGGCATCAGCGGGGTGAGTGCTGAACATGTCGCTCTGGTTTCCCTTGCCACTGGCCATGCGCTGCCAGAATGGGACGGCCACACGTGGGTCGTAACCGGCCATGGCGGCAAAGATAAGTCCCATGTTGTCGGCTTCCAACTCATGGTCGCGTGAGTATTTCAGATTGCGGAATTGCAATCCTTGTTGGGCCACCACCTGTGCAATCTGTGTGGTGGTGTTTCCCACACCCAGCGCACCAAGGGCACCGCCAAGCACCTGAACGCCCAGATGATCCCTGATTTGTTTGCTCATCTGCTCGGCACTGTGGCGGGCAACGGCATGAGCTATCTCGTGACCTACAACCACTGCCAGGGACGGTTCGTCCTGTGTATAGGGCAGAAGGCCTTCGTACACCACGATTTTACCACCGGGCATACAGAATGCGTTGGCCTGCTTGTCGGCGACAAGGTTGAACTCCCAGCTGTAGTGTCGCAGCTCTTCGCTCAGTCCATGACTGCTGAAATAGGCCTCAACGGCACGGGCCAGCCGCTGTCCCACACGCTTCACCATGGCCGTATTGGCTGCATTAGACGACTTGGTGGCCGTGGCCATGTACTTGTCGTATTCTTGTTTGCTCAAACTAAGCACCTGCTCATCCGAGACCATCAGATTCTGTTTGCGCCCAGTGATAGGCACGGTGCGCGTCGTTCCACATGCTACGAGCAATGCTGTAGCAAAGGTCAACAATAAAATTTTAGCTTTATTCATATCCTTGATTTTATAAATTTCAATATTGCAAACTTACAAAAAAAATTGATATGTGTAGACAATAGTTGATTATAATTTGAAATAATGCCGGGAAAGGGAAAGGTGGAATTGAACTCAGTTGATGCACTTGGCCCCGCTGCGGTTGAAATTCGTTCTGAAAATCTGCTCGTAATGGGTTCCGTAACATTCCATCTGAGTGATAATTATCTTTCTTTGCATCACCGTGTACGATAAAAGTTTTTCCCAGAGTAGATTCTCGAAAGTTTTGCTTAATTTTGCTGATGAGCTTTTAATGGCATTCTTGCACATTTCCGTAGAAATAAACAGAGTATTGAAATGAAACAGAATGATATAATTTCAATTATTCGAGATAATGATATTTCCGAATACTATTCCTTAAAAAAATTAGGTATTGATGGCTATGCTTTTCCATACCAAGAAGCACTTAAAATAGTGCAAATATGTAAACTTTTAGCGATTCCGATCTTAGGTGGTGATGTTTATAGTATGAATAATTCTACTATAGAAAACTCAGATGATAATTGGTATTGTGACAAAACACCAAATGAGTCATATTACGATTATGTGCAAAATAGTTGTAATAAATCCGAATCTTATATAAGGACTTATAAAAATCATTTTTGTGATAAGCCTTTATTTTCCTTTGTCCTAGAACAATAGTTCGCTAAAATTTGAGATAACGCCAGGAAAGGGAAAGGTTGAGCTGAACTCAGTTGATGCACTTGGGCTTATATCATACCCGTTGGCGGAATTAATTTAATGCATACTTAATTCCGCTAACGGGTTATTATTATCTATCACAAGCCCCTTCTAAACTTTTCATACTCTCGCATGAAC
>JBNPOM010000092.1:0-7808 GCA_050315175.1 Prevotella sp. SGI.027 | reverse complement strand
CAGATGTATATACAGATTTTGAACACCCTACCTTACAGGGCGCAGTTATCCAAATGCATCTCAACCTCAGGGCGTTGCCCTGGGCTGTAGGCTTTTGGGCTTACAGCCCGTGCCTACCTCATCTCGCTATCCAACGCTACCAAGCTGGGTGTACACCTGGTCAGCTTTTACTCAGTTTTGATGAAACGAGAAGTGTGGTAATTTGTGGTTGCAACGGATCCACACGGAATGACACGGATGTGCCGTGAGAATCTGTGAAATTCCGTTGCGACAGATTTCGTAGAAGAAGAATAAGGTGAGGGTGCTTTATCCAACCTTTATAACCGCATTTATAGGTTTTTAATGTGTTGTGTGTGTGTACACATTCGTCGTTCATTCGTTGAACGCTTGCGTTCATTGTCTTCAACCAATAAATTCGTGTTATTTGTGTAATTCGTAGTTGAAACAACCCAAGCTTAATTCGTAGTCGTAACTACTCAAACTCAATAAATATTCCTCCGTCATCCCCCTTGTTGGTGTCGTGGCTCTGTGGCTTGGGCTTCACTTTCAGGTTGCCCTTCTCGTCAAACAAACCATAGGTGGTGCGCAGCACCTTGAACTCCGTGCGGCGATTCAGTTGGTTGCATATCTCTTGTTTTTCGGGGTCCAACTTCTTGATGAACGCTTCTGCCAGCACGTCGTCTTCTTTCAGCCATGGGTAACGCTCGGTCAGCTTCTTGCGAACCACCTTTGGCTTCTCCTTCCCATAGCCAACGGGCGACAGGCGGTCTTTGGCAATGCCACCTGCAATGAGGTATTGCACCACCGACTCGGCACGCCGCTGCGCCAACTGCTTGTTGTATTCCTTCGAACCTTTATAGTCGCAGTGTGCGCTCAGCTCGATGGTTACGTTGCCATTTTCCTTGAGCAGTTTCACCAGCTCGTCCAATGCCTGTTTGGACTCGGGACGCAGGGTGGCCTTGTCAAAATCGTAGAAGATGTTGTCTATCAGCACCGGAATGGTGATGGAGGCCAGCGGAAATTGCAGGGTGTATTCTTTCGATTCGTCCACCTTGCCCACGCGCAATTCTTCGGTGTGGTTCAAAAATCCCTTGCACGTTGCCAATAGCAGATAGTCCACATCGGGCTTGATGACGTAGGTGAACGACCCCTCGCTGGTCACGCTCAGTGTCTTGTTGGTGCCGTCGCTGCCCACGATGCGCACCTGTGCGGCCGGCAGTTCGTAGCCATCCATCTCGTACACCCATCCCTTGATGGTCTGTACAATCTCCGGATTCTCAAACCAGTAGATATGATCCCACCCCCGTGCGTCGCCTCGGTTGGATGAGAAGAAGCCTCGGTTGTACGCCCCCTCGAACGTCATGCCGAAATCATCGCCCTGCGAGTTGAGTGGATAGCCGGGATGGAATAGGCGATAGGCCGATGCCTCTCCCTGCGCAGTTGAATCTTGCCACCCCACTTGTTCGGCGGAGGCGTTGGGTAGGGCGATGTAAATGTCCAGTCCGCCTAATCCTGGATGGCCGTCGCTCGAGAAATACAGGTCGCCGTTGGGACGGAAGGTGGGGAACATCTCGTTGCCCGGCGTATTGATGGGTGCCCCGAGGTTCTCCACACCACCCAGTCCGGCCGGTGTGATGCGCACGCGCCAGATGTCCATTCCGCCCATTCCCCCCGGCATGTCCGAGACGAAGTAGAGCCACTGTCCGTCGGGCGAGATGGCCGGATGGGCGTAGCTTGAGAGCGTGTCGCGGGTGATTTCCAAATTGTTGGCTTTGCCCCATGCCGCATCCGCCCTACTGGATGTCACAATCTTGGCATAGCGGGGATTGGTGGCGTCGGTAACACATTGGGTGAGGTACATCTCGCGCCCATCGGGACTGAAGGCACATGCACCCTCCTCGGCATCGGTGTTCAGTCCGCCCTGCACGGGTTCGGGCTTGCCCCAGTTGCCTTTGTCATCCTTGACAGATACAAAAATGTCGGCGGGCTTGCACCCCGTGATGCCGCTCAGCTCGTTGCCCGTGGCCTCGTTGCGGGTTGAGGTGAAGTACAGCTGGTCGTGGTCGTCGCCCAGGAGCATAGGCGAATAGTCGGCGCGTCGCGAGTTCAGCACGTTCATCTTCTTCACCGTGTATCGGCTGCCCGCCTCTTTCCATCCACTGGCACGCTGTGCCGAGAGCAGTCCTGTGCGGGCCAGCTCATGGTCGGGCATCGAGTCGAGTACCAGCTGGTATTCGTTGACCGCTTGTTTGTAGTCGCCGTGCCGGAGCAGTTGGCGGGCCAAGCCCAGGTGTGTCATGATGTCGTCTTGTCGATACCTAATGACGTTGCGGTAGGCGGCGATGGCCTGTGGCGTGGCGTTCAGTCGGTCATAGCACAGGGCCATTTTCCTGGCACGCTGGCCGCGGGTGTCTCTTTCCTTGGGCGGTGTCTTGCGATAGGCCTGCTTAAACTGGTTGGCCGCGTCGTGATACTCGCCAATGGCCAGAAACTGTTCGCCCTTCTTCATGTTTCGTTCCGCACCACAGCCGGCCAGCAGTAGGGTGATGAGGAAGAGCAAAGTGAGATGATATCGATTGTGCATGCGTGATGTTTACTTTCTTATATCGTGATGTCTACTTTCTTATATCGTGATGTTTATTTTCTTATATCGTGATATCTACATTTATATATGGTATGACAACGCTAATATAGTTGCCTTTATTGCCTCGCTTCCCTGTTTGCTGATAGTTTTTTGTCTTGCTGACTTACCAAAAACATCCATGCGGACGCTGTAATTTTATATGTATATTTATATAAATTATATATAATTAACTTTTCGGGGGTGGTTTTTACAATACTTTATAACTTTGCAAAAATGATTTACGATTCTCCTACATTCCCGAGTCGTATTCTTTGAAAAATGTTAAACTAAATATAGATTTTATGAGGAAAAGTTATGTAACGCCAAGCATCTTATTGCTACCCATGCAAATCGGTCCCAATGCGGGAGTGAGTGGCGAAGACAATGGGGGTATGAAACCTATTGAAGCAAAGGACGGCGCATTCTATGAGGAAGACTTCGACATGAATGCAGGGTGGGGCGAATAAGGCTTCAATGCTGTATGTTTTGAAACAGTAAAAAAAGATTTAAAGAAAATGCAATGAAAAATTTTACTTCTTCGAGGTCATATAGACCTCAAGTATGGCAACGCTGCCTGCTCATGCTCGTCATGATGCTCACCTTTGGTGTGGCGGCCTTTGCACAAACCTACACCTACAAAGTGTCTAAGACAGACATCGGCTGTGGAGTTACTGGAGGGTCGGTTACGCTAAGTGTGACAGGCACTAACAGCGATAAACCTAATGGATCTGCACAACTTCGTAAGCCAGGTAATAAAAATGATGTTATCATTGTTAATGGTGTGGCGCAGGGAGATGATGCCAATTTGCGGCAGTCGTCGACCGATCCTAACACGTGGACTAAAACATGGTATAACCTTTCAGAGGGCACATACGACGTGTACTTCCAAACTACCAGCGAAAATAAACAAGAGTATGCTGGGCAGGTAGAAGTGAAGAAAATCAACGAAACGTATGTCTCGCCAACCATGACCTATACCCAATCAGATCCCTATTGCTCCATTAATGGCAGCAACAACGGTAGCGTTGAGGTAACGGTGAAAGATGGTTTAGGCCCATTCCACTATTCGGCTGAAATTACAAGTGCAGATGGTACGAAGAAAACACCCCAGACTTCGGGTACCGAAGCCATTGCCGCCCGTACTTGGAAGGTAACAAAGCTCTCTCAAGGCGATAAGGTGAAAGTAACCGTGGCAGACACGCAAAATGGTGTATGCCCCACTACCCAAACATCGGTAAGTGTTGAAGGTATTACCATGGGACAGGCTGCTGCGCCTAAATTATGGTGGAAAAGATACTCTAGAATGTATCTTGGCAATTGTCAGTACCAAGACTATGTAGCTGTTGAGGTCTATGGCAGCACAAAGGAAGCCAGGGAAGAGCAAGCCGAAATGTTGAAAAACGGTGGCGTTAGAGTGGATGCGTGGTATCAGATTAAAGATGTCATGAATCTCGAGTATGATGAGACGAAAAGTACGTCAGACAATTCTTCCATTACCTTGGTGTTCAAGGCAAGCTACAAGGGAAGTCGCCAGCAAGATAAATGGCTTATCAAGCAATACATGCCTTTGTGTACGGGCGTAATGACAGAAGACAAATTTTTGTATGCAAAGGATATGAACCTTGGAAGTGATGGCGGAAACGATGAAAATTTCAGTGCACCGTTTAAACTGACTTCTATCTCCAACTACAATACGGATGAGGACTGTAACGTTCTCAGTGAAGAATATAAAATCACCTATTCAACCACGGTGAGTGGCACCCATTACTACTTTCCTGAAGGAACCAAGGCAAAGCTTCAGAAAAAGAATACCGAGACGGGCAACTGGGACGACCTGCCTGTTGAAGTGCCGATAGGTGGTGGAACATTATTTGAAAAAGACGAAAGAACCATTGATGTTACAAATTATGGCCCTGGAACCTACCGCTTTGTTTATGACGACGGTTGCGACGTGGTAAACGTAACCAAGGAAGTAGTAGTAGAAGGACCAAAAAAATTGGACATCAAAAGTGGTTCAACTTTAAGGGCTTGGTGCGATTATGGTATTCATGGGAACACCGCAGGTGCAACGATAACAGTATCAAAGAAACCCATGCAATACGGAGTGCATATAGAGCGAAAGGACGGTGCTACATCAACCACGTTCAAGACAACACCATTTTTGAGCAATGTTGAATATGAGCATACCTTGTCCTTCCCTATTGATTTTAAGACCACGCCTCGAAATGGCTATCTCCAAATTTATGATTTGCCCGTTGGTGAGTATGTGATACGTATTAGTCGATGCGGTGAAATTTCCTCACCGATGAGTTTGACCATTGGCGAAAGTGACGTTATCAAATACCAGCCTCGCAACGACAGCGGTTATAAGAACGGTGTAAAGGTTCAGGCAGGTTGCGGAGAGAATAAGGTTAGTTTCGACTTTGGGTTAGGAGATTGTAATCACTTGGTACAGAATTATTATAAGTCGAATAGTCCGGGATTTTCATATAATTCACCGGGAAGTTTTAAGGAAGACACACCGATTGAAGTAAGCCCTTATCTTCCCAATTGGCAATTTGCCGTTGGTATCAATGCGCAGACAGACGATCATGTGTATTCTCCTATCGAGCAAGCGTATGTTCCTAAATCTTATGGCGCAGTTATTGGCGTGAACAACTTTGCTAACAAAACTTTTGCTTTCCAATTCAATCCGTCCAAGGGTGACGGTGCCTTCGAGGTGCAAGGTGCGATGTGCGATCTGAAAGACCCCAACTCCGGTCTTATCAGCGTGGGCATCAAGAAAGGATATGAAGCTACTTATCCGTTGCACTACGAAATTAAAAAAGCTACAGAGCAGAATGGTGTGGTAACTCCAGGTGAAGATGCTCGTGAGCCTGTGGATATCACCAATAACAGTGGCGAAAACGCTTCTCTTCATGTGTTCAGTGGACTTGCAGAGGGTTGGTATCAGGTCACCGCACAATATAGTTATGGTAATGGCTGCCCTGCACAGGTGTCAAACGTTTATATCTCTCCTGTAGGAATTCCTGAAGTAGAAGCAGAGTGGACAGAGAAATGCTACGGTCAGGGACTTGCTCCCAACCATTTGGAGTTACCCGTGTCTACCTATATGTATGATGTGACATGGACTCGCAAAGACCTCGACACGCAAGAAACGGTAGAGGTGGGTACTGGTAACGCCATAGACGCTACATTCCCCAAAGCCGGAAGGTATGAGTTCACTGTAGGTACCAAGTTCGCACAATCGATACCTACTTGTGCTGGCAGCTCTGGTGGCGAGCGTAAGGTCGTCATCACTGTTGGCGACTGCACGGGGCCAATGGAGAAAAACCTGTGGGTAGGTAATGAGGATACCAAGTTTGAGAATAAAAACAACTGGACGGTTAAGGTGCCTGTAGATGGAGAAGACGTGGTATTTGCTACCGAAGCAAACAATGCTAATCCCACGAATCCTGCACAGAAAGGCGCTGCTAAGAATGATTGCGTATTGCCAGAGGGCAAGGTGCTGACCATCGGAACACTGGAGAACCAGTCGGAAAAGGCTCTTGTGGTATCGAAGAAGAGTAGCGTGGTGGTTTCTACTGCGTTAGTAGGTTACAACCAAGCAGGCGATGCCAAGAAGTTGGTAGTTAAGACCGACGAGAATGGAACAGATGCCAGCGGCTCGTTTGCTGTTTCGTATGCCGACCCATGCAAGTCTAATGTTTATGCAACGGTAGAACTCTATGGACGTGGACAGAAGGTAGGCAACGAGATGTTGAAGATTGAGGACAAACTCGATGGTTCGCCTACAAAAGGTCGCACACTACAAGCAGAGCCTTACACATGGCAACAGATTGGTATTCCTGTGACGGAAATGGCACCAAGTCCAGTATTCAAGGGTTCTTACCTGCAATACTATTCCGAGGTGAAGAACAGCAAGATACAGTATTACCAAAAGTGGAGTTGGTTGACCAAGGACAAAACGATGTCGCCATTCGTGGGCTATCAGTTGACACAGGACGCACCGAAGGTATATGCTTTGACAGGTAAGTTGAACTTGTGCGACCATACTTTAACGTTGACACGCCAGGCTGCGGAGGTGACAAAATCTACCTCAACCAACGTGGGTGAGAAGCACTGGGGATTGGGACAAAATATCTTTGCCAACTCTTACACGGCTGCCATCGATATTGCCCAACTTTCCTTCCCCGAAGAGGTTGATCCTACAGTGTATGTGTACCATACGGGTAGTTTCAACAACTGGTATGAAAACAAGTCGACGAATGGAACGCAAGATTTGAGTGTGGCAGCAGGTGGCTACTTGGCTGTTCCTAAGAACACAGCAGCAACCATTGGTTACAAGTCGATACCTTCTATGCAGGGCTTCTTGCTGAAGTTTACCGATACTGAAACCAAGGTGAGTGATGTTGCTGCTACAGTTACTATTCCTTACCAAAGTGTGGTGAAGAACGAACGGGCAGCCATGGCGAAACCTTTTGAGGTCACTACGACCGAGCCTGGAGCCGTACAGATGATTTTGGAGAGCAGCAAGAGCAGTGATGTGCTTTGGCTCATCGAGGCTGAAGGCACCACCGACCGCTACGACCGTGGTTGGGATGGTCGCAAACTGTTGACCAATGCACCTGCCAGTCTGTATGTACAAACCGTTGATGGACAGATGCAGGTGAACGCAACTGCCGACCTCACGCAGCAGCAAGTTACTGTAGAGGGTAGCGACAGCGAGTTGTACACGTTGACCATCCGCAAGAAGAATCTGCCACAGTACGAGCATCTGAAGTTGGTAGACTACACCACTCGTCAGTTGGTTGACTTGCATGAGGATGTCACCTCATACACCTACACCATGCGTCATACAGGTGTGGATAGCAACCGCTTTATGTTGGTGAACACCACTGCAACCTCATTCGGCAATTTGCCTACCGAGATTCAAGGGGTGACGACAGCAACTTGGAATGGTCCGGCTGTTGTGTACACCGTTTCGGGTGAACGCTTGGCCAATGTAAACCAGCCTGAAGACCTGATGCGCCTCAAGGCTCAACTGCCAAACGGTGTGTACATCGTTTCGATGCAGGTGGATGGTAAGACGGTGAGCCAGAAGATGGTTATCACGAAGTAAGCAGTAAGCTTCATTCCATGCTACAATATGTGGGCAGCGGGCGCAAGGCTCGTTGCCCATATA
>JBNPOM010000091.1:0-8104 GCA_050315175.1 Prevotella sp. SGI.027 | reverse complement strand
TTGAATAGAACGGTCTTTCAATCGGTATGCAAACACAAAAAAATGGGATGCACCATTCAGCGCATCCCATCTTATGATGATATAATAAACTTTACGTCTTACTTCAATTTGCAGTAGCCATATTTAGCCGAGCAGCAAAGCTCTTCCTCGATGCGGATGAGCTGGTTGTACTTCGCAATACGGTCGGTACGGCTCATAGAACCTGTCTTAATCTGACCTGAGTTAGTAGCAACGGCAATATCAGCAATCGTTGTGTCTTCGGTCTCTCCTGAACGGTGAGAGGTAACTGTGGTGTAACCAGCACGGTGAGCCATTTCAATAGCCTCCAATGTTTCGGTCAACGAACCAATCTGGTTTACCTTGATCAAGATAGAGTTGGCAGCACCCATCTTGATACCCTTCTCCAAGAACTTCGTGTTGGTTACAAACAAGTCGTCACCAACCAACTGACAACGGTCGCCAATCTTCTCGGTCAGCTTCACCCAGTTGTCCCAGTCGTTCTCATCCAAACCGTCCTCGATAGAGTCGATAGGATATTTTGTAATCAGTTCTTCCAAGTAAGCAATCTGCTCTTCTGCGGTCAGCTTCTTACCATTAGGATCCTTTGGCATGCCACTCTTCAATTGACGATAGTCGTAGAACCACTCACCGTTCTCCTGAACAGCAAACTCCGAAGCAGCACAGTCCATGGCAATTTTCACATCCTTGCCTGGCTCATAACCTGCATCCTTGATAGCCTGAATAATAGAATCCAAAGCATCCTCAATACCATCGAACTTAGGAGCGAAACCACCCTCATCACCTACAGCGGTAGACAAGCCGCGCTTCTTCAACAGCTTTGCCAAAGCGTGGAATACTTCTGCACCCATACGAATGCCTTCTTTGATAGAAGGAGCACCCACAGGACGAATCATAAACTCTTGGAAAGCGATAGGAGCATCTGAGTGTGCACCACCGTTGATGATGTTCATCATTGGAACGGGCAACGTATAAGTGTTCACACCACCGATATAACGATATAGTGGCAAGTGAAGAGCTTTGGCTGCCGCATGTGCAACTGCCAAGCTAACACCCAAGATAGCGTTAGCACCCAACTTGCTCTTGGTAGGCGTACCGTCCAAGTCAAGCATCTTATAGTCTATCTTGCGTTGTTCTAACACGCAGCAACCTTTCAATGCTGGAGCAATGATGTTGTTCACATTCTCTACGGCTTTTAATACACCCTTGCCACCATAGCGAGCTTTGTCGCCATCGCGCAACTCCAAGGCTTCGTTTTCACCCGTAGATGCACCAGATGGTACGCTGGCACGACCCATCACACCATTTTCCAATGTTACCTCAACCTCTACTGTAGGATTACCACGAGAGTCAATAATCTCTCTTGCGTGAACTTTTTCAATTACCATAATTAATTATTTATTTTGAATGAATAATATCTCTGAATTCATTGCAAAGATAACGATAATTAAGGAATTCACCAATATAGAGATATGAAATAATGTGAAATGAGAGAGATGAACTTTGAACTTTAAACATTGAACATTGAACATTGAACATTGTACTGTCAACTTACAAACTTAAAAACTCATCAACTCAAAAACTTAAGCTATCAACTTGTGAACTTGTGAACTTGTCAACTCGTGAACTAAAAACTAAAAACTTAAGCTATTAACTCGTCAACTCGTCAACTTGTCAACTAAAAACTTATAAACTTAAAAACTCATCAACTCACAAACTTACACAAACACTGCTCCCGCAGAACTTCACATGAAGTCTGCGGGAGCAAAGTAATATATGTTTGTTCAATTGAGCTTACTCAATGACAATCTTTGAGGTCTGTACATTCGTGCCGTCGGTAGCCTTGATGAGATAAACACCTGAAGGAACTTGTCCTTTCAGCTTCTTCGCATCGAGCGGCAAGCTGAAGGTACCTATCTTCGCACCAGAGAGGTTGAAGAGTTCTGCCTCACCCTTGGTCAAGGTAATAGAAACGTTATCAATACCTGTCACAGTATCCATCACCTTTTCATAGTCAGTCTCTGGAGTATCGGCGAACATAAAGCGATTATGCTCGATGCCGTCTACCGTAGCTGTGAAGAAGTAACGTGCCTTACCGTTGTTGAACGGAATCACAGTTTTCGTCTTCAAGTCAACCAACTTCAAGTTCTGATAGTTCAGGCTCCATGCGTTCAGCTCCATGTTATAGGTGTCACCCTTAGCGGTTTCAACCCTAAACGTGCTTCCTATCAACGAAGGCAAACTGGAAATCTGTACATTCTTACCGTCTGTGGTTGTGGCAAATACAGAAGGTTCGCCCATGTTCAGCTTCTCACCTTCCAATTGAGAGTCGTAGGCTGGCGTGGCGTCCTCTTCTTGGTACGTCCAGAACTTATCAACTACCTTGCCATTATCCATTGTTACCATGACACTACCACGACTAAAGCCACCGTCCATGACAAATGACTTGGCGCGCAATGGTTCGGTCTTAGATTCCACTCCCACATAAGGAATGGTGAGTGTACCTTTCGTCATGCTGTACACAGGGTTGCTGTATTTTACCTCGAAACCTTGCATAGGTGCCAGTGTACTGGTAAGACCATTCTCCCCTGCCTTGCTAATGTTCACAGCTTCATAGCCACCCTTTACTTTTACAGACTGTCCATTCTGGTTCTTCCAGTCATCCCAGCTACCTGTGGAGTAGATGTAAACCGTGTTGTCCATTTCGACACCAGCTTCACCAGATGCCAACTTGATGTTCTTGATTGGCAAACCAGCCATGAACGAGTTACCTACGATGTTGTGACCCAATCCGTAACGTCTTCCATCTTGGGTTGTAGCCTTAGAGGCGGTAACTTCAGCTGCCTGTCGTGTCAGGTCGATAGTCTGCTGGCAGAGGTTCAGCTTACCTTGAATCTTGTGAACACCTTCACTTCCCTTCCTTACTGGAGCTACCTCGTAGCCTTTGAAGGCAGCCATCTTATCAGTGTTCTTTACTGCCATCCACTTTTGATAGTAGTGATTAGGATCGTTCTTCGTTTCATCGTATGCACGAACTCTCATTCCTTCGAATGCAGGATTCTTGGTAGCCTCTGCCACCGGCAAGCCAATATACTGCCAATCAAACTCGGCATAAACTGTCTTTCCATTGTCTGGAGAGGTAGCGTCCTTATCATCCGTTGATGTGCGTCCAGGATAATACGCACCCAGCGGCTTGAACTCAACAGTAGCAAACACGGTAGATGCGCATGGGTCAGTGTTGTTCAAGATGAACGTACCCACAGTCTTGCCGTCGATTGATGTCTTCATCACGAGCTTGTCCTTGTCACCGTCTGTGGTGAAGCCTTCTACGCTCTTCACGGTCAAACCACCATCAGCAGGAACAACCACAGCTGGGTGACCAGTGGTCTTGGTAGTAGCACCTTTCTCAAACTTCTCGTTGGGGGCGTTGTTCACCAGCTTGTTTACAGAGATAAACTTACCAGCAGGCAAGTGCAGGTCGCGCTCTGCCACCTTCTTCTCACCCTTGATGTCAGGCTGACCGTTGGCAAAGATGATGCTCTGGCCGTCCTTAGGAACGTCGTTGGTCCAGTTCTCTTTCTTGTTGAAGTCGTTGTCCACGCCACCAATCCAATAGTTGTTGCCGCAGGCATTCTCTTCAGGGTCGTAAGCTGAGCCTGCACCCTGTCCACCATTGGCAGCCTTAGGAGGTATACCGTTTTCATCTACTTCACCCTTGATACGTCCTTGTTCGTCAACATTGTCCTCAGTGATGTCTTTGTTGTCACCTTCAACTGCATCAGGACATCCGTCGCCGTCACTGTCGGCATCAAAGAAGTTAGGAATACCGTCCATGTCATCATCGTATGGCAACATAATCGTTACCACAGTGTTCACCATACCCGTTTGGTCAGGAGTCTGTGTAAACGCAAAGTACTTCTTGCCGGGATCGGTGTTCAGGTACGACAATGCTACCTGATCAGTAAGATTCACGTCCTTGTTATTTATCAGCACTTTCTTGGTGCCTCGATCCTCGTATACGGTGTAGCGGTCATCGTCCATTTTGGTGTACAACTCGGTCTGCGACAACGCATGCTCATTGGTGAGAACGTTGATGCCAAACTGGTTGTCCTGGTGGAACGATGAAGTTGGTGTGCTCTGCATCAGCACATACGGATGCATGGTTCCTCCAATTTCCCAAGTAGTTATAGTTCTGTCGCTATTTGTTCTAAAGCGATCTCTATCCACAGAGTAGTTTTGAACCGTTACGACTACTCTACCCGTACCAGCTTCGTATCCAAACTTATCGGAGAGGTCTACGGTATAAGCCTCGTCACCCGTTGCTGCTTTTGCACCAATCACAGAAGGCAACAAGGTAAGCACCCTACCTGTCTTAGGATTAGGATTGAGATAGTTCTCATCCTTCACAATATTAGCGAAGAGTTGCTGAGTCTTCACATTGTCTCTATAACGTATCCACTTGCTTGTTCCCAAGCCGGTATTGTCAATCGTCGGTGTGAGGTTGGGCTCGGCAATATCCGCACATTCTACCTCGTTCTTGATACCATCATTGTCCCAATCAAGATCACCAGGAGCTACAACGCATGGTTTGAAGAATATCTGCGCACCGGTGTTCTGTGCGAACTGACGTGTCGTGTTATACTCTCCTACGCAATCGTATGGATACTGATTATTGTCCCCATCGGTCATACTCTTTATGATGATGGTGTAGAGATATCCCTCTTCAACCTTGTTAGATGGGAAGAGCTTGTCCCCCTTGATTGTAACATTGTCAGGGAATTCCATGACCGTTACCTTCTTGGTACCTTCCTGTATATAGTCTTTGATTTCTCCCTTATTGTCATAAACAGGCACCCAGTTGGGAACTTCTCTTTCAATAGGAACTCTTTCTTTTAGCGTTTCCGCTACGGCACCTTCTACAATCTTTTCAATGCTGTGTCCTTTTTGTTTCCATACATCGTAGGTAAAGGTGAACGGTCCCTCTCCACCAATACTCTGGAACTTAGCCCAATATTCTGTTTCATCAGCACAGTAGGATGCGTATGTTCTGCTCACGCCTGGCTTTTTACTGTCGTTGGTGATGATGTCGGCATGTGGTTTCAACACGTCAACCTCTGGGCGCTCTACAATTGGCTTACAGTCTACCTTCACGCCCTCGCCTTGCTCGCCTATCTCAGCTTTGGTGGGGTTGGTGTAACCCTGTCCAGCCACTACAGTTGGCTCTGTGGGAACCTCAGGGGCGGTTTTATTTAAGTAAGTGTTGCCACCGTTATCTGTAAATTTTAATTTATCGGTATACGCTCCTATCGCTAATTGGAACTTACAGTTAGTAGGGGTAATTGTAGAGTAGTAATAAGCTGGATCTGCAATATCAGCACCCCAATCAGTGGCACTCATGATGTTGCTGGTATTCATACCTTTGTTGCCAAAGAATATACAGTTGTCCAACTTATCTATTACTGTTTTCGACAGTCCTGCTGAAGATGTTAGGTAATAAATAGCACCACCGCTTCCGGCTTTCTGTTGCCTATCGGCAGAGTTGCCTACAAACTTGGCGTTTACAATCTCACATGTCTTGGGCTGACCTAAGTGGATGAACAATGCACCACCACAGCCATTGTTGGCAGCATTGTTTGTACCTTTCATTGCTGTGTTTTGATAGAACACATCACCAGTAGACCAAAAACCACCCGAAGAAATTGCAGGGGTATCATCCTTGGTACGGATGGCACCACCCTCTACGGCTTGGTTGCCATAATATTGGTTGTTGGCAGACTTCAGATAAGCATTATTAAAATTGTAGATGGCTCCACCCATACCATTGGCAGAGTTGCCATTGAAAATACTATTTTTTATATCGGTACCAATGCAAATGTTGTTTACGAAAATGGCACCACCGCCGCCATTCTTTACAGTGGCAGAGGCTGAGTTGTTGTTGAAGATACAGTTGTTGATAAATACGGGGTAGTCAACGCCAACCTGTGCGATGGCACCACCGTTTTCAGCTTTATTGTTTTCGAACAGACAGTTGGTGAAATTAAATTTACCATCTTTTATACTGTAACCAGAGCCAGCGAGGAATACGGCACCACCTTGCTTTGAACTTGTGTTGCCCACAAACTTACAGTTGGTGAAGTCACCATGTCCACTTTCCACATGCACAGCACCACCGTTGTCGCTACCAGCGGTACTTGTGGTTTGGTTGCGGATGAACATACAGTTCTTCACGTCGTACTTGCCCTGCTGTATACCGATTGACAAGGCGTTGGCTTGTGCGTCGCAACTGTTATTCTCGAAATAACAGCCTTCCACCAACAAGCTTTTTGCATTGTTCGCTACACGGAGGGCACCGCCGTGTTTAGAGCCACTGTTGTTACAGAACACAGTGTTGGTAACCTTGACATTGCCGTCTTGGTTTGCGATATAGAGGCCACCACCTTGATCCTTCGATCTATTGCCCTTGAAGTTACAGTTGTTGATAGTTACATCCACCGGAGCATTTGCATCTTCATCTTGAATCTGAAGCGCACCACCAGCATTGGTCGCAATATTGTTCTCGAACTCATTGTTGATGAAAGTGATAGTGCGGCGACCAGTTCCTGCTGGTATGTAGTCTGTTCCTCCTCTCTGAACAGAAACGGCACCACCCGCATCGCCTGATTTACAGTTGTGGAACTGATTGTTCTTGAACACCACCTCATGACATGACTGAACTCTGAAAGCTCCACCAATTCCTGATATGGTATTGCGGAAGATAGAATTGGTGACGCTCACTTTCTTGAAACTGTGCAAAGAGATGGTGGTGATTTGCTGTCCAGCCGTACCACCAAGGTTGCGGTTCACCTGCACATGGTCGAGATTGACATAGGAATTGTCTTCTCCGTCAGATGGTTCGTAGTTTCGTGCACCAACTACTGCGTATTTCTGGTTTGGTCCCAAGTGGTTGATGTCATGAAACGTAACATATCTCATGTCAATCTGTATATTCGTCGGCTTATAGATAATTTGCTCGTTGAACACCAAGAAGCCACCACCTGTTGCACCCACGCGTTCGCCTTGTAACACCTCTACACGTTCTATCTTAATCTTGGGATTTTTCATGTTACCGAAGAAATAAATAGCTCCGCACAGAGACGACTTGTAATATTTAATGGAACAGTCGATCATCTCCAAATAAGGATTGTCACCTCTTTTGTTATTGTCAATGGTTATCAATGCACCATCAGCGGAACCACCCACGAAGTTGTTAGAGTCGAACGTAATGCCGTGGAAAATCAACGCCTGATTATGATTGGACGTGCGGAACACAGATGATTTCATCTCAACATTCGATACAAATTTCGTCACATGCCGTGTAGGGTTACTGTTACATGTGTCTTTCGGCAGCGTCTGTGAGCCTGGCGTGGGATATCCACCCATGAGCCACAACTTATGCCCGGGCTTAGTCAAGACATAAAATGCGTTGCGTGTACCGAGGGATACCCTATCTTCATATTTTTGTTGTAGGAAATAGCATTCTTTTGACCTACATCATACTCACCCTCTGCCAAATAAATCTTGACCTCAGGGTTGTCGCTGCTTTCTGCTGTTTGCACCGCAGCCTTGAGGGTCTTGAAGGCATTGTTCCACGAAGTACCGTTGCGTGAGTCGTTACCTGTCTTGGCAGATACGTAATACTCCAACACTTCGGCTTGTGCTCCAAGTGCCATGAAGCATGCGAGGAGCATCGTCAGCACATACCTTGCTGGTAATAAATGTTTCATGTTGTTCTTTAATTTTTAATTCTTTTCTTTTAGTTTCTAATTTCTATGCTGCGCATCTGTGATTGTGCCTTACAGACAACTGTGCGATGCGCCAACTGGCTTTGTCTGTGTTACCACAGCGTACGATACGCCTCATCGTCGTCATCAAAGTCTTCAAATTGTCCAGGCTTGGCTAACTCGTCACCGTGCTCGTTTGGACTCCACGGAATAAGATCCGCACCTGGATCTGCTGCCAGTAGCATAATTCCTGGACTTACATACGTTTTTTTTGCCATATTCAATTTTTTGTTTTTATAAATAAATAAGTATTCAATGTTTTTGTG
>JBNPOM010000090.1:0-8279 GCA_050315175.1 Prevotella sp. SGI.027 | reverse complement strand
CGCAATTTATCCTTTTATATTTGGTGGATATTTATAAAAAAACTATATTTGCCGCGTCTTGGATACTATCCGTGACATGTAAAACCAACTAATTAAATAAATTCTACTATGGAAATTGAAAAAATCATGCAAGACCTGGAGAAGAAGCATCCAGGAGAATCTGAGTATTTGCAAGCTGTCAAAGAGGTGCTTCTATCTGTGAAAGACGTGTACAACGAGCACCCTGAGTTTGAGAAAGCTAAAATCATAGAGCGCATTGTTGAGCCAGAGCGCGTCATCATGTTCCGCGTACCTTGGGTAGACGACCAGGGAGAGGTTCATGTTAACATCGGCTATCGCGTACAATTCAACGGCGCCATTGGCCCGTACAAAGGCGGATTGCGTTTCCACCCATCTGTTAACTTATCTATTATGAAGTTCTTGGGCTTTGAACAAACCTTCAAAAACGCATTGACAACATTGCCTATGGGTGGTGCTAAAGGTGGTTCTGACTTCTCTATTCGTGGAAGAAGTGATGCCGAAGTCATGAGATTCTGCCAATCTTTCATGTCTGAACTCTACAAATATATTGGCCCGAGCACTGACGTTCCTGCTGGTGATATTGGTGTTGGCGGACGTGAAATTGGTTATTTGTTCGGTCAATACAAGAAGTTGGTAGGTCGCTGGGAAGGCGTTCTCACCGGTAAGGGACTGGAATATGGCGGTTCTCGCATTCGTCCAGAAGCAACAGGATTCGGTGCTTTGTACTTTGTGAACCAAATGTTGCAGACACGCAATATTGACATCAAGGGTAAAACAGTTGCCATCAGCGGTTTCGGTAACGTAGCATGGGGCGCTGCTCTCAAAGCTACAGAACTGGGAGGAAAGGTGATTACCATTAGTGGTCCTGACGGTTACATCTACGATCCAAATGGTATCAGTGGCGAAAAGATTGCCTATATGCTCGAATTACGCAGCAGTGGTAATGACGTTTGCAAACCATACGCCGACAAATTCGCAGGATCTGAGTTCCACGCAGGCAAGAAACCATGGGAACAGAAGGCTGACATTTACTTGACATGTGCTACTCAAAATGAGTTGAACGGTGAAGATGCAGATAAGATCTTAGCTAACAAGCCACTCTGTGTTGCAGAAGTAAGTAACATGGGATGTACAGCCGAGGCTGTTGACAAGTTCGTTGCAGCCGGACAACTCTTTGCACCAGGTAAAGCTGTCAATGCTGGTGGCGTTGCTACCTCTGGTTTGGAGATGACTCAAAACTCTATCCGACTCACATGGAGCGAAGAAGAAGTAGACGAGAAGTTGCACTACATCATGCACTCTATCCACGAACAATGCGTGAAATACGGCACACAACCTGACGGGTACATCAACTATGTGAAGGGTGCTAACGTGGCCGGATTCATGAAAGTGGCCCATGCCATGATGGCACAGGGTGTGGTATAAACCCAAAACAATATGGGGTGAATTTTCAAAAAATAAGTATCTTATTTTTAATTCTACTGACAGGCTTTACCTTTCTGCTGGCTCAAAAGCAGATGGGTAAAGCCACTTATTATTCTAAAAAGGCGACAGGAGCACGCACAGCCAGCGGTGAAAGGCTGCATCATGATAGCATGACGTGCGCCCATCGCACCTATCCATTTGGAACATTATTAAAGGTAACCAATCCTTCTAGCAAGCAAGAGGTCATCGTCAGGGTAACTGACAGGGGACCTTTCACACGCGGAAGGATTATTGACCTGTCGTGGGGAGCTGCCAAAGAGTTGGGAATACTCGCAGCCGGCGTTGCCATGGTGACGGTAGAACGCATTGATTCGGCGGACATCATCAAGGTTCCATACCGTTCAAAGGAAAGAAAAGAATTGCCTGAGCTTGACTTTGGCGTTTCTACCGAAGGGGGTAGTTTCATCGATGCATGGGCAGAACAACAGAAAGAAAATGCTCTTCAAACAAAAGAACAGCTCACTAAATTCAAGAAGGACAATGCTTTAGAAAACAAAAAGAAAACCTTAAAACCGAAAGAGAAACAGAAAAAAAGAGATAAGAAGAAAACATAATCAACCACTTATTTATTGTTTATATCTTTTTATAGTAATTTTGACATATAAATTCTCCAACTATAACATCATGTATGCTTTCTTATCTTCTTTATCAAATAATTGGATTGTTTGGTTCTACATTATAGTTTTACTCCCTTTTCAAATTTATGATATTTGCAAAGAGAAAGAAAGAAACAGCAAGAAGACCCTCATGCTTCTTATTTGCGCCAGTTTTGCCATAATAGCTGGAATACAATCTTGTATTAAGGGAAAGAACATGATTATCAGCACGGGACCTCTTTATTTAATTCTCCTTATTGGTTACATAGATAGCATTATCACATTCTTACAAAAAAGAACTAAAAGAGACCTCGCTTTCCTATGTATATTTTCATTTTTTATGGTAATAATTATATTAAACTTCCTATGAAGAAATTAGTAGCAAGGATAGTTCCTTATGTTGGTTGTGAATGGGGAGACTCTTCTGCTGCATACTGCATCTCTAATCTATAATGATTATAAGATATTTGGGAAGCCATTCCTACCCAAATTTCTTATTTCTTACTGCACGCAAGCATGACTTTTTCAATCTCGCTGAGTATTTTTTTTGTATTCTCCCAACCAAGCAAACCCAATTCAAGAACAAACACCTTCATCAACCATGGTGGCTCGTCCATGCCTCCTAACGGAATAAACACAGCCCGAAAAATAATAATTTTCCCACTTTTTTAAGAGAAAAGTAGTGAACCACTTTTGTCTTCCTTGAACGATGGCAGAATCAATAAAGATAAGGGTGAAACAGCTATTTCAGTATTTTTACGTACCTTTGTCACCAAACTCTTAATACGTAAATATGAGTAACAACTTATTATCAGGAAAAAGAGGCATCATCTTTGGTGCCCTTAATGAGCGATCTATCGCTTGGAAAGTAGCTGAAAGGGCTGTTGAAGAAGGTGCTAAAATCACATTATCAAACACGCCAGTAGCAGTGAGAATGGGTACAGTGAGTGCCTTATCCGAAAAGCTTCATTGCGAAGTAATACCCGCTGATGCCACCAGCGTGGACGACTTAGAGAATGTGTTCAAGCAGTCTATGGAGATTCTTGGTGGCAAAATCGACTTCGTGTTGCATGCCATCGGTATGTCACCCAACGTTCGTAAACATCGTACTTACGATGACTTGGATTATAAGATGCTGGACACAACACTTGATATTTCGGCTGTTTCTTTCCATAAGATGATACAAAGCGCCAAGAAATTGGATGCCATTAACGAATATGGGTCTATCGTTGCACTCAGTTATGTTGCCGCACAACGCACTTTCTTCGGCTATAATGACATGGCAGATGCCAAGGCTTTGTTGGAAAGCATTGCGCGTAGCTTTGGCTATATCTATGGCCGCGAGAAGCATGTGCGCATCAACACCATCTCACAATCACCCACTCTCACCACCGCTGGTCAAGGAGTGAAGGGCATGGATAAACTCTTCGACTTTGCCAACCGCATGTCTCCACTGGGCAATGCGTCGGCAGAAGAGTGTGCAGACTATTGCATCGTAATGTTCTCTGACCTCACCAAGAAGGTCACCATGCAGAACCTTTATCACGATGGTGGCTTCTCTAACGTGGGAATGAGCCTGCGCGCCATGGCCACTTACGAGAAAGGATTAGATGAATATAAAGACGAACACGGAAAAATTATCTACGGATAAACACATGATAACAACCAACAGTAAGGGCGACGCTACCAATGTAACGTCGCCCCTTTTTATTTCTTCCGCTAAAAAAGCAATCTGCCAACGGTCTAAGAACCATTTACTTGCCTTGATAAGTACCCATGAAAAAGATGGTACCCGTACTATGTTCCACAATGGCATACATGAAAGGACGGTTGGCATGGAACATAATAGGACGAGAAGGTGGTGCAGCTGCTTCAAGTGTCTCAACCACCGTAACGGCTGCGGCCTTTGAGCCTTCCTCATCAACCTCAATCTTTGCCTTCTGCAAAACCATGGAAACAAAAGCTTTTGCCACAGACATTTTTGTCAAATCCGCTTTTTCACGGTCGAACATCATATTCATTCCCAGCAACTTCAACACATCGTTCAACTCACGAGTGTACGCAGATGTAAAGCGTGGGAGCTTCAAATCAACTTCACTGCTATACGTGTTCTTCAGATTATCTTTCCACTTTTTGGCATCCATGGTCTGCAACAAGCTCGACAAATCCTTTCCCTCACGAGGCAAGAGCACCACCATTTCGTACGATCCATTGCCGTATGGAAGCACTATGGTCTGGTAGTTGTCGTTCTCAGCAGCCAAGAATCGCTCCTTCTGATGCATCATCTTCACCGACAACTTTTTGCCACCGGCCTGCGTAAACGATTCTTGCTGCGTATGCTTTTTATCAAACTTGTGATACCAAAGGCCCTTGAAATACAACGCATTGAGTAGATAGGTAACCGCATCTGGATTGACGCGATCCAACAATTTCGGCACCATACCGTGCGTGAGTTCACTCGCCCACAGGTTGATCAATGACAAGGTAGCCGGTGAACTGAAATCTTGATTGGTTACAAGTGCCTGATATTGTTTTTCAACCACATTCTTAAAGTCTGGCTGCAGCGGTTTGTTTTTATTCGCAACCACAGCATTGGCTATCGAAACCTTGGTCGACTTGTCCAACTTTGGCGATTCCATCATGAGTTGATGACAAAGAGAATTGATGTCATCCACCTTGCCTGAACGGAACTCAAGACCCTCCAAGATTTCTTTCTGTGTATCTCCTACCGCCCCATTGGCCAGCATGCCGAGCGCATAGGTCACGCTCAGCGGAGAGACAAACACGTCTTGCTGCTCGCCTTTCGACACTTCTTTAAAGAATTTCCAAGCAAATTCATTGCTGTTTTCTACTTGCGCTTGCTGCGCTGTTGTCAGCTTGATGGTTCCCGGATTATACTTCACGTTAGGTGTAACAGGTTCGTCTTCACTACACGATGTCAGCATACCAACCGATAAACAACATGCACCAATTAAAGGAAAAAAATGTTTCATCATATTTATTCTGTTTTAGTTATCTACTGATAGAATGACGAAAACATTGAAATCTTGCACCGATTTACAATTTATTTTTAATTTTTTATCCCAACAGCTGCTTGACTTGAGGCATTACAGAAGAACGTTCATAGATGTGCAAGCCAAACACTGGCGCCATGGTGTACGCCCATTCCATGATCTCGGCCAAGTTATGTTCATAGACAATCCACTCTTTGTTGCTCAGGAAGAAGTAAAACTCAATGGGCAAGCCCGTATTCGTAGCCTCCAATTGGCGTACCATACAAGTAAGACTGGTATTGACCTCAGGCGACTTTCTGAGCCAGTTTTCCATGTATTTGCGATACAATCCCAAGTTTGTAAGGTCGCCTTTCATCTCCTGCGCCGTCAGGAATCCCTTTTCTTGGCACATATCCTTTAGCTCCTGTGTTGCCGGTTTGATGGATAAAAAGTCGAAATAAACCAGTCGTTTCACACGTCTTCCGCCACTTTCCTGCATGCCTTTCCAGTTTTGGAACGACCCATCTACCAGCGTTTTTGGCGACACCGTCACAATGGTATTATCAAAATTCTGCACTTTTACCGTGGTTAGCGTCATCTCCATCACCTCACCATCCACAGTTGTCGACGGCACTGTAATCCAATCGCCACGCCGAATCATGTCGTTACTGGTAAGGCGTATGCCCGCCACCAGACCTTCGATGGTGTCCTTGAACACCAACATCAGCACGGCAGAGGTAGCACCCAGACCGGCAAACAGCTTCATTGGACTCTTGCCTATCACCAAGGCAACCACTACGATGACACCGATGAAGATGGCAACAATCTTCAATACACCACAGAACGATTGCATGTACTGCTGACGACTCGAGCTATGTGTGGTTTCGAGATTGCGGAACGAGTTGATCACGGCAATGCCCAAGTGCACCGAGGTCACCGTGATGTAGATGCTGGTGAGCCGGTTGAGCATCTCTTGCACAAACGGTGCTTCAAAGAACACCAATGGCAACAGTTTATAAATGACTACCGCTGGAACGATGGCGCAAACCTTGAGCAACACGTCGTGGTTGAGCAACACCTCGTCCCACGTGGCCTTAGTCCGCGCAGTAATCTTGTCAATGACCGGAATCAGCAGTTTCTTGGCGACAATATAGCTGAGCCAAGAAAAGAAAATGGCTGCTAACGACATCGACACATACCGTACAACGGGCACTGCCACACCTGTAATTCCACACATCTGGATCAGATTTTCCACAACAATTCGTATCTGCTCCATCGTTTCTGTAATATCCCACATAATCTTTTATTGTTTATTCATGAATAATTTATCTTGACCTATGCGTCATGGCAAGCACAACGCACGGCAAACTCGGTCTTGAAAAGCGCGTCCGTTCCTACCGTACATCACCCCTTGGTTGATGATGGCGAAGCACAGCAGGTGGCCGTTTGAAGCCTCACAATAGCCTGCCAGACTGGTCACACCAGTCACGGTGCCCGTCTTGGCCCACACCTTTCCGCGCGTATGGGTGTCTCTCAGGCGTTTTTTCAACGTACCGTCCACACCCGCGGTTGGCAGCGAAGGCAGCAGATGGCTGTAAATATGCTGGCGTTGATAGCCGTATTTGAGCAACCTCACCAGCAGTTCAACGCTGACATAATTATACAATGACAGTCCGCTGCCGTCGGCGATTTTATACCGAGAGGCATCCAGTCCCACCTTATTAATTAGTCGGCGTACTACCGCCCGCACCTCTTTGGCCGTCACCGTTCGACCGTTTTCGCGCGGCAGCAGTTGATAGAACAGCGCCTCGGCATACAGATTATCGCTCTTTTTCATCATCGGCAGCAAGATTTGGTCAATGCTGTGCGTCCGCTCACAGATGCGAATGGCCTCGGCAGGGCACTTTGCTACTGAACTGAAAGCTTCCACTTGGATGCCGGCCTCACGCAGCTCTTTCTCAAACTCGGTCATGAAGTGGTCTTTACGCCGGTACACCAAGGGTGACAACACGGGATTGTCGTCGTCCCAGCACCATCCTTCACCCAACACGTCAAGGTCTTTCATACTTTTGTCGGCATACAGATTGCCGCGTATGGTGTCTACCCCAAGACTTTTCATACAATCGGTAAAGGCACGCATGTCATCTCTACCAAACTGCGGATCGAAGCCCCCAACACAGTAGAGATCGCCCGTGAGGGTGCGGTTTTGTATCGTTCCGGTGTAATAAAGTGCGGTTTTGAACTGATAACTGCCGCCCAACTTGTCGAGCGCGGTGATGGCTGTAACCACTTTCATGGTGCTGGCGGGGCGCATCAGTTGACGCTCGTTGTGGGCGTAGATGACACTGTCGGCCGTGAGGTCGTACACCATCATTCCCAACTGCGAGGTTTCAAACATGTCATGCGTGAGCAACTTGTCAATTCGTGCTTGCGCATTTTGTGGCCAAGGCAGTGCCACGCTGTCGTCCGGGAGCGTGTCCGTCAAGGCCACGTCGGTCACTTCCGAACTGTCGTTATCCGCTATGTCTTCGTAAACCACCTGTGCCTGAAGGGGCATATACATGCCCAAAACAAGCAACCAGGAAAGATTTTTTAATTTATTCATTTGTTTTGTGATGCGGAAGATGCAACCTCCGCCTGCTGACGCTTTGTTAATTCTTCTACAAACGCCCGTTCGTCCTTGGGTTGAACCGCCACCAAATGATGAGCACCATACTCGATGAGCAAATAGTGAGACAGTCCAAAGTTGGTGTGCATCACCTTACATTGTACCACATCACGCAGGGGGACGCTTTGACTTCGCGAAAAACGACCTTTATCTATCAACAGAAACTCCATCTCCTCATCACGGTCAATGGGTTTGACACACGCAAAGGTATAGGTGGTGTGCAGCACACGTTCAATCATGCCCACGATGATGATAACGACCAACAGCCCAAATATAGCTTGCTTAATCCAAAAAAGATAGACAACAAGCATCGTAAAGAGTGCTAAGCCACACTTAAATCCCAAGGTGAGTCGTTGATGAAAAACACGTTGTGCCATGTATAAATAATAGCCTTATTGGACAAACGAACATCGTTTGTAACTGCAAAAATACGAAATTATTCACGTTTTCCCCGCTCACATGCGGATATTTACATTCTTTTACAATCGGGTTACGCACCTACCGCTGAATAGTTAC
>JBNPOM010000089.1:0-8428 GCA_050315175.1 Prevotella sp. SGI.027 | reverse complement strand
TGAAACCAACGACCAGCAGTCGCTCACCTATGGCTTTGATGCATGGAGTAATCGCGCCAAGGCGAAGATCAAAGCGGCCTGTGAGGCACCCGACGCACAGGTATTCTTCCTCACATGAAAGGAGAAAACGATAAGGCGTTTTCTGCCACAGAACGGTTATAAAAGGGTAGTGACTTACGGTATGTTCTTATAATAGGCCGTTCTTGATGGCATCCATGACGTTGGATGGCGGACGGTGAGCAGTGAGTTCGCGCTTCATGAAATCCATGTAAGGGGCCACATGCTCAAAGAAACGGTAGTAACCTTGGCACAGATAATTCAATCCAGGCTCACCCTGTGCCGTTTCGGAGAATCGGTTTTTGGGACATTCACCATGACAGGCGAAGAGATATTGGCAACTTTTGCACTGCTGTGGCAAAGAGCGGTATTTGTTTTGTCCAAAGGCTCGTTGACGTTCACTGTACATCATCTCTGTCAACGTGCTGTCGCGGATGTTGCCAAGTTTGTACTCGGGAAATACAAAGTGGTCGCACGAATACACGTCACCGTTGTATTCCATCACGCCGGCATGCCCACATTCTCTGGCCATGGTGCACAAGCTGCCGTCCATGCCCATCCAGTTGGCCAGGGTGGTGTCAAACAACTGCACGAAAGTTGAGCCCACGTCGTTGCGCACCCATTGGTCGAAAACAGTGCAAAGAAAATGTCCCCACTGCTCGGGCGTGACCGAGAAGTCAGCCAACTCTGCTTGCGCGTCATCAGCCATGGATGCCAGATGCCGCCCGTCACGGTGGGTAGCTATCCGTTCGACGATTGGTGTGAACTGTAGGTAGTGGCAACCTATGTCCTTGAAGAATTGATAGAAATCGAGTGGATAGTCGGCATTGAAATCGTTGACCACGGCCATGGCGTTCCATTCTACTTGATGCTTGTTCAGATAGTTGATGCCTCTCATCACCTGATGCCATGAAGGTCGGCCGGCTTTGTTGCGCCGGTACTCGTCGTGAAACTCTTCAGGACCATCGATGGAAACGCCCACCAGCCAGCCTTGGTCATGGAAAAATTGTGCCCAACGGTCGTCAATCATCGTCCCGTTGGTCTGTATGACGTTGTCTATCTGTCTGCCCTGCGCATACTGACGCTGCAACCTGACCACCTTTTCATAAAACGACAGGGGGCGCATGAGCGTTTCTCCGCCGTGCCAGCAGAAAAGAACTTGCTGCATGGTTTGGCTCTCGATGTATTGCTTGACAAAGCGTTCGAGCATTTCATCGCTCATGACGTGCCGTGCGTCGTGGCGATATAGCTGCAACTTCTCTAAATAATAGCAGTACTCACAAGCCAGGTTGCATGACGCGCCCGCAGGCTTTGTCATCACATAGAGCGGGCGCGAGAAGGGCGAGGCGATGGCCATTAGCGCAGTTTTTCAACCACGGGCACAATCAGTTTCTCCATCACTGCATAGCCAGCAAGGTTGGGATGTACGGTCTCGGGCGTGTATTGGCTGTCCATGCCGTTGCCATCTTTGGCAAGTAGGGCCGTAAAATAGTCTACATACGGAATGTTGTTGGCTTTGGCGTACGCCTTTACTCGCGTGTTAAGACTGCGAATTTTCTGCATTCCGTCTTTGATGTTGGGTCGCCAACCGAAGTTGCGGGCAGGGAGGCAAGAGGCCAAGATGACCTTGATTTTGTGACAGCGAGCCATCTCCACCATCGAGATGATGTTGCCATAGGTTAGTTCTTCGTTGTAAGCCCCTGTGTTTTCAGCGATGTCATTGGTTCCATAATTGAGGACAACCACCTTGGGTTGTAGCTTAATGACGTCCTCGCGAAAGCGCAAGAGAAACTGGAAGGACGTTTGTCCGCTGATGCCTCGGCCGATATAGCCATGCTTTTTGAAGAAGTCGGGGTGCTGATTAACCCATCCTTCCGTGATAGAGTTGCCCATGAACACGACGCGTTTTTCACCTTTGGCTGGCTTTCCCAGTTTGGCGTTGTCTTGTGCATATCGTTTATAGTTCGCAAATTCGTGATGTTGAGCCACTGCCTGGCTCGCCGAAAATAACATGGATGAGAAGAGAACCATGCTTAGAAATTTAGTTTTCATTGATGTGTTATTTGTATTTATGGTTTGCTTTCGCCTTCGATATATTGTTCCATGAACATGTGTTCACCATCAAAGACGGCATAGGTAAACTGCCATATCCAGTCGCCCAGGACCAACATGCGCGTCTTGCGGTTCAGCGTTAGGTCGAGTTCTATGTGTCGGTGTCCGTAGATAAAATAGTCTACATCTGCATGCGTCTTCATGTATTCGTGGGTAAACTGCACCAAATATTCCTTGTCCTCCCCAAGATAAGGCGTCTCTTTACCATCGGCTCGCTTCAAACGACTGTGCTTCGCCCAGGTTAGTCCAAGCCACATGCCCCATCGTGGATGGATGGCATTGAACAAACGCTGACAGGTTGGGTTGTGGAAAATCTTGCGCAGCAGCTTGAATTGATGGTCAGGATCGCCCAATCCGTCACCGTGAGCCAAGTAGAACACCTTGTCGCCGATTTCTGTTGTCAAGGGTTTACGGTGGACAATCACACCGCATTCTCGTTCCAGGTAGCCGTAAGTCCACAGGTCATGGTTGCCAACAAAGTAATGAACCTCCACGCCCATGTCGGTTAGTTCACTAAGCTTTCCCAAGAAGCGCGTATATCCTTTCGGCACGACATATCGGTATTCGTTCCAAAAGTCAAACATGTCACCCAGCAGATAGATGGCCGATGCCTTTTCCTTGATACTATCCAGGAAGCGCACCAGTCGTCTTTCTTGTGTTCGTTGGTGTTTGATGGCCCACGAGCCAAGATGTGCATCAGAAAGGAAATAGACGTTTTTCATATTCAATTTGGAATTATTTTCTTTGAACTTTTTGGGGTGTCACTGCATGATTGGTTTACTTTGACCTGTCACCTTCATGGCTATTATTGCAGAAACGCGTTTATCCAACCAGCCTCATCGCTCCTCCTTTCTATGGGTGGAGGACTTTGAATGGGAGGCGCTGCTATTCTTTAGTCAAATCCTAACTCTACCCTTGCCTCCTCGCTCATCATGCTCTGGTCCCATGCTGGTTCGAAGACCAGGTTCACGTTACAGGCCTTGATGCCCTCGAGGCTCTCCACCTTGCTTCTCACATCCTCCAGGATGAAGTCTGCCGCAGGGCAGTTGGGTGCGGTGAAGGTCATGTCCATCTCTACCGTATGGTCATCTTGCACGTCAACTTTGTAGATCATGCCGAGGTCAAAGATGTTGACAGGTATCTCCGGGTCGTACACTGTTTTGAGTACATCCACGATTCGTTCTTCTAATATTGTTTTTTCTTGTAGTGTCATGAGTTGATAATTAAAAGCCTCTCCCCCTGCCCCTCCCCGAAAGGGAGGGGAGTAGTTAGCTTGGCTTGTTTTATTTTTTCTAAGTTAAAGCCTCTCCCCCTGCCCCTCCCCGAAAGGGAGGGGAGTAGTTGGCTTGACTTGTTTTAATTTTTTTTGTTAAAGCCTCTCCGCCTTTGCCCCGCTTAGAAAGGGTGGGGAGTAGTTGGCTTGGCTTGTTTTATTTTTTTTGTTAAAGCCTCTCTCCCTTTGCCCCGCTTAGAGTGGGAGGGGAGTAGTTAGCTTGGCTTGTTTTATTTTTTTTTGTTAAAGCCTCTCCCCTTTGCCCCGCTTAGAGAGGGTGGGGAGTAGTTGGCTTGGCTTGTTTTAATTTTCTTCGTTTATGTGTTTACGAGTTAGTTGTTCACTATTTGTTAGTTTATGAATTATGCATTAAGAATTATGAATTATACCGATTTGACGAGTGATTAGCATCTCTATTAGTTATAAAGTTCAAAGTTCAAAGTTCAAAGTAAATATTAGCCCAGCACCACATCCAGTGTCATCATGATGAGAAAACCAATGGCAAAGCCGATGGTGCTCCAGTCACTGTGTTCGCCTTGTGAGGCCTCGGGTATCAACTCTTCTATCACCACGTAGAGCATGGCACCAGCGGCAAACGACAGCATGAAAGGCAGCGTGGGCGTGAGCAAGGCAGCCAGTAAGATGACCAAAACCGAGCCTATGGGTTCAACTACGCCACTCAGCGCGCCCATAGTAAACGAGCGCCATTTGCTTTTACCTTCAGATTTCAGGGGCATGGAAATGATGGCTCCCTCTGGAATGTTCTGGATGGCAATGCCTAATGACAGCGTCATGGCTGCGCCCACGGATATGCCTACGTCCCCTTGCAGCATACCGGCAACCACCACACCCACGGCCATTCCTTCTGGAAAGTTGTGTATCGTGACGGCTAAGATGAGCATGGTGGTGCGACTTAAATGCGACCGCGGCCCTTCAGGTTTGGTACTTCCCAGGTGCAAGTGAGGCGTGATATGGTCGAGCAGCAACAAGAAGCCGATGCCTATCGCAAAGCCTACCGCGGCCGGAAACACCTGCCACTTGCCCATATCGGCCCATTGTTCCATGCTGGGAATGAGCAGCGACCAGATGGAAGCAGCCACCATGACACCCGATGTAAAGCCCAGCAATGCTTTTTGAACCACTGCTGACATTTGGCCCTTCATGAAGAAAACGAAGGATGCGCCCAAGACTGTTCCTACGAGGGGCATGGATAATATCAAAAGCAAATCACTCGTCATGGTTCGTACTTCTTATCAATGATGGGTAACATCCTTATGTTGTCCACCTTCATCAATACGTTACAAATGTAGATAAAAAATTCCGAATAGGAAGTTTATTTTGGAAAAAACAGAAAAAGGCATGAGATGATTTGTCAACGAATAAGCGTTCGTCACTCCATCAGATAGCTCCCCGAACCCATGAACGTTGGTGAACGGTCGCATACTAAATTACAAAATAATGTCACAGTTGGTGTCTGTTTTCATCATTTAACGTAAAACGTTTGGATGGATACAATAAAAAGCTGCACGGAAGTACTGATTCCGTGCAGCTTTTCGGTAAGTTTTGCCCATCAATCGGTTGCCGTCGTCATGGGGCTTGTACGTCTTTTCCAGCCTGCGCATGGGCGGCATGGGGTTTCAACTCAATCTGGTATGGACACAAAAACAGGTGCGGAATGCTGGTAAGCGTGCATTCCGTGAAGCCTTGTGCACCATGAAATGATTCCCGTTCGCGGCTATTTCTTAGGGATGATCATCCACAAAACGAGGTAAAGTATCACACCACTGAAAGCGGTGAACACGGTTGCGATGGCATAGAGCACGCGGAAGAGGGTAGGGTCTAAATCAAAATACTCGGCCAAGCCGCCACAAACTCCTCCGATCATCTTGTTGCTGGATAAAATTAGTCTCTTCTTCATAATATTTTTCCTTTTGGGTTTAGTTGTATGTTAGACGCTGCCGATGCCAGAAAAGTTGCATGCAATCCTGCCGTGCGTTTTCTGTCATCACATATTTAACATCAGTTCGTTGAGCAAGTCTGTCATCTCGTATTCGCTCACGCCAGCCTTGATGACGATGAAGATGGTGTCGTCGCCGGCGATGGTCCCCAAGATTTCTGGGATGTCGCTGTTGTCCAGGTTGTATGCGATGCTGCTGGCATAGCCCGGGCGGGTTTTGATGACGCCGATGTTCCCAGAGAAGTTGATGGACAAGAACCCCGGTGTGCGCATCATTTCGCGTGCCGATACGGGCTTGTGCACCCGGCGGTACATGGTTTCGTTGGGCAGAACGTACACGTATTTGCCATTCATGCTGGCCGCTTTGGCTACCTTTAATTGCTTCAGGTCACGACTTAAAGTGGCCTGCGTCAGCTCGAATCCTTCTTTCTTCAGTTCGTCAAGCAGATCTTTCTGACTGCCTATCTCCTTGCTCGAAATGAGCATTTTGATGGTTTCTATTCTATCTTCTTTTAATTTCATCGCTTGTAATATTATTCACTGATTGCTGCAAATATAGTGAATTTTGCATAAAAACAAAACGATTCTTGCCAAATGCAACATTTATATACACTTATTAACGGAGGATATGATGCGCGAGTCATCCACATTTGCTCACGACGATGGGTTGGGGTAACCGCTACTACCATGGGCAGGACAAATGGAGGCAAGCAAGAAAAATGTACCTTTAAGGAGGAGGATGTCGAAGAATAATGCTATCTTTGCCGGACAACCAAGCAAATAATTGATGATGATGAATAAACAAACCTATCGATGGGGAGCCACCCTGCTGCTTGCGCTCGTGCTGTCTCTGCCCGTCTTTTCGCATACCAAACGTGCCATGCGTGAGCGATTTATCGCTAAAGCAGAAGTGCCGCTTATTGGTGAGCGACTCAAGAAGGAGTGGATGAAAACAACCCGAGCACGTTTGGGGTTGTATCACAGGGCTCGTACGCTGACACATAATGGAGTGTCTATGCCGCTGTGGTGGACGGTTTGCGGTGACAAACCAGCTGATGGCTATAGCTTGTTTATATCGCTTCATGGGGGAGGTGGAACCACTCAAGCAGTGAACAATCAGCAGTGGGAGAACCAAAAACACCTTTATCGTCCTCAGCAGGCTGTTTATGTGGCTCCGCGTGCGCCATGGAATTTGTGGAACATGTGGTGTCACGAAGGTATCGACCCAATTTACGAACAACTCATCCAGATGTGCGTGGCCTTCGAGGGCGTCAACCCAGACAAGGTGTACCTCATGGGTTACTCGGCTGGTGGCGATGGCGTGTGGCGCATGGCCCCGCGCATGGCCGACTCGTGGGCGGCGGCTTCGATGATGGCGGGCCATCCAGGCGACGTGTCTTTGCTGAATCTTCGCAACACGCCTTTCATGATTTGGTGCGGTGAGCGCGACTCGGCCTACCATCGCAATACGTTGGCTGCACAGCGGGGACTGCAAATGGACTCGCTGCAGCAGCACGATCCTACGGGATACGTTCATCAAACACATATTATAAAAGGTGTGGGCCATTGGATGAATCGAGTTGATTCGGCTGCGGTGCCATGGATGCAACAATTCCGCCGCAACCCGTATCCCAAGAAGATTGTATGGCAGCAGGCCGAAGTGGTGAAGCCTTATTTCTATTGGTTGGGCGCACCCCAGCAAGAGTTGGCACCAGGCAAGATGGTGCGCGCGTCCATTCATGGCAATCGGGTGGACATCACCGCGTGCGATTACACCTCGCTGACCATCTATCTCAATGACGACTTGGTTGATTTGGATAAAGTGGTGACCATCAAATATGGCAAGCGATTGTTGTTTCGTGGACGTGTCAGGCGCAAGGAATCGACCATGCGGCAAACGCTCTTCCAGCGTAACGACTGGGCGTACATGTTCCCCGCCATGGTTGAAGTGAATATTGAATCTAAAAAATGATAACGATGTTGAAAGAAGGATTGACGCATACCAGCCGGTTGAACGTCAGCGAAGCGCAAACCGCACAAGTCATTGGCTCGGGCGATTTGCCCGTATTGGCCACGCCTGCCATGCTGGCCTTGATGGAAAACGCTGCCATGCTGGCGGTGGCAGACGAATTGGAAGAAGGACAAACCACGGTGGGTGGGCATATCAGCTCGTCGCATCTCAAACCGAGCAAGGTGGGCGCGATGGTGGAGGCCACGGCCACTTTGACAAAGATTGACCGTCGCAAACTGTTTTTTCACGTGGTGGCCAAGCAGGATGGCGAGGTGATTGGCGAAGGCGACCACCTGCGCTTCGTGGTAGATAAGCAACGCTTCATGCAGGGATAACAAATGGGTGTTTTCGCCTGAACAGAGCGGGTGGTGAAACACAGGCGCACACTTGCTTTGCAATAGCCATGCAATTGCGGTATAAGAAATATGGGTTTAGCCGCTAATTCCGTACAGATTAGCGGCTAAACGCATGTCTATTGTAAGTGATTGATGGATGCCGTTCTGCGCCTTCGTATTGGCATCGGATGAACACTATTCTGTTTCGCATCATCCAAGTTCTCCTGCACCAGCTCCTCTTAAAACACATTCGCCTATTGATGCTCTGGTCAGGTTTTCAGCATTCATCGCTTTATGTAATCTAAAATGAGAGTGCCAATATAAGCCATTCTATATTCGCCATCTTTACAGTTCTCTATTTCAGAAACATCAATGTCGTTTTGTACAAGAAAAACTTCTGTTTCTTTTTGCAAGAACGCTTGATAATTCGCACAATGTATCTTCTTCAAGAGTCACAGCGGGGGTAGAACTTGGGTTATAGTTGAGATATTTTATCTGCAAAATCTTGGATAACAGCGGCTGGTAACTGCTGAGACTGTTCCAATCCAACTATACTTTCATCAGCAATTTCTGTATTTGCTGATACCGTTTCGTTATCTTCACTTGAAGAACATGACAAAAATAAAACAACACACATACTCAATGGCAAGTAACCAGCTAAATTTATTTTTATTTATTCCTTG
>JBNPOM010000088.1:0-8524 GCA_050315175.1 Prevotella sp. SGI.027 | reverse complement strand
CTATATAATATGTATGATGCTGCGAAACTGTCTTTCTATATATATAAAAGGGCTGAAAAAATAAAAGAAGCTAATCGGTATGCGGGAATCTATATGCAGTTAAGCGATTCCTTGGATTTTGGAAAACGCCAGGAATTGGCAGCAACAGTCAATAACGAGTTTCAGTATCATCTTGATCAAAAGAAAGAACAGACTTTAAAGGATGAGAAAGTAAAGTATAAGAATACGCTTACCATTGTAGTCATGATAACGATACTGTTAGCAAGTATCGGTTATATCCTATATGTGAGAAGGCGTAACAAACAATTGCAACAGGTGGTGGAACTTTCGACAGAACTGAAGCAGGTGTCTGAAGACGAACAACAACTTCGCAAAGATATTGAGCAGAAAGAGAAAGAACTTGAAAGATCAAAGAAATCATTGGAAAAATCATCTGATGAACTCAGCAACGTGAAACGCGAACTTCAACAAGTTAGTACTGAACTGTCTGATTATGACGAGGCATTGAAAGCGAAAGAACAACAGTTGTCGGAAAAGATGGAGCAAAACAAGACTTTCATCAAACTGTTGCATCAATCAGAATTGGATGGCAAAGCAGAGGAGGTGATTTATGCCATCAGACAGTCCACTAAAGGAATGAAAAATATGAAATCATCCGACTGGAAACAGTTGTACCAAGCCGTAGATGAACTATACCCCTTATTCAAGGACAGACTGTTAAAGGAATTGGGAAATTTCACCGAACAGCAGATGCAGGTCTGCTACCTAATGCGTATAGGCCTCTCTAAACCACAGATACAAAGCATGACCGAACTCTCACGTGTCACCATCTGGAGATGGGTAAAGAAATACGATTGGATATTGATACCAGATGAAGAAGCAGATAATACTTGAGACATCGCTGGTCAAATTGCTGTAGACAGCACCTCTCAACGATATTTTCTTTAGGGGGCTGGCTGATGCCTGGCCATTAGAAGAACACCACGATGGCATCTGCCACACCCTACATCTCAAAAGACATCGTATAGAATAGCCTCTGCGGTTCTGTGCAGCTGGCTATAGAGCCTTGCTGACCTGCTTGTTCTCGACCACGATAAGCCCTTTGGTTCGAGCCACTCCATACATATAGAGCACCTGCTTGTGCGTGCAGCCGAGAATTTGCTTCAAGCGCAAGAGGAAATCGGACCGCTTCATGGTAGACTCGCCAGACTCGCTGAAAACACGACTGACGGCATCCTTCAGACGCACCTCATTAAACGCCAGATTGTGGTTATTACGATAGGTCAGATAGGCAATTGCCAGGATGAACACTACTGCAATGAGAATAATATACACCATTTTCATAATATATAAGGTTTTTGATGGATAATCCCTGAATAAAAACTACACATCCCACATGGGGAGAGCGATATCTTAAACTCTCCTTGACAGAAAAGTTATAACGCAAATATAAGCATTTTAAAGATATATCAACGACTTTTTGATAAAAAAAACAATAAACCAAAAGAAAAATTACCAATTAGACGATTGATTAGAATATATTTCTTATTTTTGGAACCATTAATACCAATAACTTAAACACTTAATTTACTGATATGAACGACACGAACAACAAAACAGAGCCTCTGGAACAAGAACAGACAAATCAGGACTCATCATTCGATCGCAAACGTAGGATTATCGGTGCCATCTTCGGCCCGATATGCGCTATCCTCGTGTGGATTACCCCCATCTCTGGCCTCACACCCGAGGGCCACAAGTTACTGGCCATCATGACGCTGGTGGCACTGTGGTGGATTACCGAGCCGGTACCCATCCCTGTGACTTCCCTTATAGGCCCCACCCTCTGCGTGGTGTTCGATGTGGTGAAGATGAAAGAGGCCTTTGCCGCCTTTGCCAACCCTATGATTTTCCTCTTCATGGGAGGCTTCATGATAGCCAAGGCTATGATGGTGAACGGTGTGGACAAGCGTATCGCCTATGGCATTATGTCGATGAAATGGGTGGGCGACAATCCCCGACGCATCTTCCTGGCCATCGGACTGGCGTGTATGCTCTGCTCGGGTTGGATCAGCAACACGGCAACAGCCGCCATGATGTTCCCCATTGCGCTGGGACTGCTTGAGGCTATCCGCGAGATGATGGCCGCGCAAGGCAAGATTATCAACCTCAGCTCGTACAAATACGCCACCGGACTCATGCTCATGACGGCCTACGCCTGCTCCATTGGTGGCGTGCTCACGCCAATTGGAACGCCGCCGAACATCATCATGCTGGGATTCCTCAACGAGATGTGCGACCTGCATGTATCGTTCTTCCAGTGGATGGTATGGGGATTCGTGGCCATGGTGGCCTATTTTGTGATTGCCTACGTCGTGCTTTCTCGCATGTTCCCAAGTGACGTGAAACACATCGCAGGCGCCACCGAGTTCATCAACGGCAAGGTAAATGCACTGGGAAAATGGACCCGTGCGCAGAAGAACACGATGATAGCCTTCGGCGTGGCCGTCATCCTCTGGATAACGCCAGGCGTGCTGAGCATCGTCCTCGGTACCCAGAGTGACGTGCTGAACAAATACAACAGGCTCTTCCCAGAGGCCATTGCGGCCATGGTGGGTGCGCTGTTGCTGTTCTTCCTGCCCGTGGACTTGAAAAAGAACAAGATGACGCTCGACTGGAAGGATGCTGTGGCTGGCGTGGAATGGGGCACGTTGCTGCTCTTCGGTGGCGGACTTGCCATGGGAGGCATGATGTATTCCACCGGTCTGTCGGGCTGGATTGGCGACCAGATTATCGCCATGATGGGCGGTAAACCGTCTGAACTCCTGTTCGTGACCGTATTCTGCGTGATGTCACTGCTGCTGTCAGAGCTGACCTCGCACACCGCCGCGACCAACATGATTGGCCCGCTTGCCATCGGAACAGCCCTCTCGGCGGGGTTCAGCCCAGTGCCAGTGGCAGTAGGCGTGGCGCTCTCTGCCTCGTTGGGCTTCATGCTCCCCGTCTCGACGCCACCTAATGCCATCGTTTATGCCAGCGGCTACATTCCCATCACAAAGATGATTAAGTCGGGTGTGTACATCGACTTCATCGGTATCGCCATCGTCACCATCCCCGTCGCGTTGTACTTAGTGAGTATGGTTGTGGGATAAGTGGGCAACAGGCACCGAACAAAAAGACCGTATCCTGTCATGTGACTGGAATACGGTCTTTTTTTTTACTTGTTTATTTTGCCATCGAGAGCCTATGTCATCTGGCTTCCATCTGGCATTCTCTCATGTCCTCACGCAGTGGCGTCATTTCTTGATGGCCCACCACAGCGGAGTCATCATCACATTCTTGTCAGCCCCCATCAGCTTCAAAGCGTTCTGGAACTGTGCCTTGTCGGAGTTTTCAAAAACAGATGGGTACCGCATGCGCTGTGTGTAGTGATACCATTTCTGTCCGTCCTTCCAGCTTTCCGGCGTGTACAGCCCGTCCATATCCGAGCCTGTCAATGCTGTCTCGTTGGCGGGTATCTCAAAGAAAGGCAATCCCAGGCGCCGGTGGTCGTTCCAGCTTTCCACCACACCGTAAGGCGTGTTGGCAATATACTTTTGTGTGATAATCTTGGTCAGCTGGTCGTTCAGCTTATGGCCCTTGTAAAGGATCTTGCTGGCATCCGGATAGTGATAAGTCATCTTGCCGGCTTTCTCGGTGTATCCATCCACATAGTCGGCCTCAAAGTCGGCAGGCTCTGCAACATGGTCAAAGTTAACGGACGTGCCAACCCGGTTGTATTCCTCCGATGCCAGGTATCTTTCGGCGTATTTATCCAACCCAAAGTATGAGAAATTCGACTTCACGCCATTCTCATAAGCGGTTTTGGCATCTACTGGCGTGGCCCATCCGTACACTGCGCCCTCAGCCAAAAGGAAGTAAGTCTCCCATGGGGCCATCCAGATGAGCTTCTTGCTGTTGTCCCGGTAGGCTTTGCTGAGCATTGGGGTGGTGTCCCATGCGTTGCCCAGCACCTGGTTGAGCGCGAACGTATTTGGACACCATGCACCTCGGGTGCCTGCCGGATAGCCTTTCCAGGTAAAGGCTGCGTCGAGCTTCTTCAGCTCCTTTTCCTTTTTCGCATCAGCAGGGTCTATCAGGGCATGCTTAGCATGGTTCTCCACCCCTTGCTTGGCCTGGGCAGGGAAGTTTTTGGCCTTCGTGTCGTTTGTCAGGCACCATACGACCAAAGCGCGCGGGTCCAGATTCTCGGGGATGCCATCCATCCAGAGTTGCTTGGTGGGATTGTCAGTAGTCGCCGGATAGTGCTTGTCGTATTTCTGTCCAATATAGTTCATTGGCTTGATGTGACTGGCAAGGTCGGGACGCTCGTCTGTCACCGGGATTCCTCCCAGCCCTACCAGCAGGTTGCACATGGTAGACGAGATGCAGTGGTCACTCCATCCTCGGTTGTACACGCCCTCATAAGCAGACCAGCCACCATTTTCCTGGAATGCGAACATGTCACCATTATCGGTCAGCAACGGGAGCTTGGCCGCTTCCTCAAACTGGGCTTTCGCCTTGGAGTTGTTCACCTCTGAAAGGCGCAATGCGTAGCGTAGGCGAAGGCTGTTAGCCAGTTTCTGCCATTTCACCACGTCATATCCAAAGGCTGGGTCTCCCTTGGCTTCAGCATCCGTGGGCTTCACGTTCAGGTCAAGGGCGCCACTGGCCTCTTTCAACTCCTTGAAGAAGAAATCGTACACTTCCTCTACGGTGTTGAACACGGGATCAACCCCCGTGAAGGCATTGATGGGGTAGGGCTCGAAAGAGTCAACAAAGTCGGCAATGAGCATCACACGCCATATACGTGCTATCTGCTTGATGTTGTTGTAGTATTGCTTCTCGCGCTCGCTGCCTTTCGCCCCATTGTCTGCCAGCTGGATGGCAGAAGAGGCATACTTCACCCAATTGGAGGTGTAGGTATACAGACGGTCGTTGAACTGGTCACTGTAGCGGGCGGTGGCACCCATGGTGTTCTCGCCAACCACACGTGAGATCGAGGCCCAGTTGTAGACAAACACACGCTCAGCGATGTCTGGATCCATCTGCGCCTCATAGAACGACTTGTTTAACGGGTAGTCAGGATGAATGGCATCATCGCCCGCGGCTGAAGGATTAACATTGATTTCCTCGAAATCTGAGCACGACCCCAAGAAGGAGATTGCCAGAACAGCCATTGACAGTAATTTATATGTTGTTTTCATATCGCTATTGTATTAAGATTAGAAGCCAAATGATACATTAAAGATGAACGACCTTGATGTAGGAGGAGCCGCATACTCAAAGCCTGTGGCATTGGTGTTGGTTGCGAAGATCGCCTCTGGGTCGAGTCCATGAAGATTGCTCTTCAACATCAGCACGTTGTTGCATGCCACACCCAGCTTGACTTGCTGGAACACAGAGTTTCTGGGCTTGAAGGCGTAAGACAGAGACAGGGTACGCAGACGGACGTTTGCTGCAGAGTAGAGGTTTGCCTCGCCAATGCCCAAGTTGCCTGTCGATCCGGTAAGGGCTGTCCAGTATTGCTGCTGTGTTATTTCCTTGGTGTTGGCAGTGTAGCCGCCCTTGCCGTCGGCCACCACTCCGTCAACGACCATCTTGTCACGCTTGCCGCCAGGAGCTGTCACCTCGGCCACGCCATTCCGCTGCAACATCATGTTGGAGCCAGAGAAGATATGCCCGCCAAAGCGACCGTCAATCATAAAGCTCAGGGAGAAGTTCTTATAGGTCAGCGTGTTGGTCCACCCCAACAGACAGTCGGCCTGCTGGTCGCCAATCTTTGATAGGTCGGAGTTGCCCTGTGGGATTCCGTCAGAGTTCAACAACAATTTTCCGTAGTGCGGACTCTTCTCGTCCGTCACCCGCTTGAACGTTGTTCCCCATATCTCACCGTAATTGCCACCTGCCTTGCCAATAATCTTGAGATTGTCGAATCCGCCCAGGATGTATTCGTCGATTCCTTCCGTGAACTCGATGATTTCGTTCTTGTTGTTGGAGAAGTTCAACTGTGAGTCCCACCTGAAGTCCTTGGTCAGCACTGGTGTGGCGTTCAACATAATCTCAAGACCCGAGTTCTGGATATCACCAGCGTTGATTTTCTTGGAGCTGTGTCCAGAAAGACCATTGATGGGCAGATCCAACAGCTGGCGGCGGGCATTTGACTTGTACCAAGCCACATCCAATCCCAATCTGTTGTCCAGGAAGCGTATCTCAAGACCTGCCTCCCATGAGGAGATCAACTCACTCCTCACGCTGCTGTCAAAGAGAGTCGAGCCGTCAGAGGCACTTATACCATCTGTGAACGGCACGGTCCCTACTGAATATGTGTTGTACAACTGATACGGGTCCAGGTCGTTACCTACCTGAGCGAATGACACGCGGGCCTTGGCATAGGTAAACCATTTTGGCAATGGGTTGTCCATCTTGCTCAACATGTCACTGACCACCCACGACGCGCTAATCGACGGATAGAAGTAGGAGCGGTTGTCCTTGCTCAGCGTCGATGACCAGTCATTGCGGAATGTGCCTTCCAGGAATGCCCACCCGTCGTAATTGATACTCAACGACCCATAGAGGGAGTTGGTCTTGCGATGGCTGAAGGTAGGATTAATCGAGCGGTTGGACTGGGAGCTGTTGGTCAGCCAGAACAGATTGGGAACGATAAGCTCGCTCACCGAGTTTGACAATCCCGTACTCTTGCGCTCCATCAGGTTTCCACCCAAGGTCAATGCTCCACCGAACTTGCCCAGCACATTGTCTTTCTGTGCGGTGAGCAGCAGGCTGAAATTGTTCTCATAAAACTTTTGCTCACCAAACGAGTACCTGCCAGTGGCAGAAGAAGGACTGCCGGCATAAAGTTTGGTCTCGCTTTCGGTGAAATAGATGTCGCTACCAGCCTTGGCCTCAGCGCTCAACCAGTCGGTGAACTGATACTTCAGTGAGAAGTTCAACAGGAAGCGGTTGCGCAAGTCCTCGTTGGTGTTATAGTCCTTTGCCCAGTAAGGGTTCTGTCCACTGCCCTTCTCCCACCAATACATCGAGCCGTCAGCGGGGTTCACAGAGTTCTTGAACTGTGTGATGTCCAGCGAGATAGGCATGGTATACATGGTGAAGAAATAGTTGTTGGAGTTGGCGCCTGAGACTGGTCAGTTCTTGGCATACGAGCGGATGTACTGTATCTTTGAGTCCAATGTCCACCGGTCATCCTTGCCGAAGCTCGTAAAGACACGCGACATCAAGTTCGTACGATTGTAGTCTGCTCCTGGAATCTTGCTGCCATCGTCCATCCGGGTGCCAGACACATACACAGAAGTCTTGTTGAACTGCTGTGAGAAGGCCACGCTCTCGGTGAGGTTGACGCCTGTGTTGAAGAAGTTGTTCACATTATCATAATACCTCATCTGCTGTTCTTTGCCAGCCCAGTCGGTATAAGTCTGCCCGGTGATCTCAGGTCCCCAGTTGCTTCCTGCCTTCGCATTGAAAATACCTTCCGACCCTTGGTCGAATCTCTTCTGGCGCTCGGGATTCATGAAAACGCTCTCTGCGGCGACAGAAGCCGACACCGTGATGCCCAAGCCATTCGACTTGCTTCCTTTCTTGGTCGTGATCAGGATGACGCCATTGCCGGCCCTGGAGCCATACAAGGCTGCTGCCGGGGCACCCTTCAACACAGAAAGTGAGGCTATATCCTCAGAGTTGATGTCGGCGAGACCGTTACCCATGTCGGTACCCGGATTCCAGAAGTCGTTGTTACCGGTTCCGGTAAAGTTGTCCAAAGGAATACCGTCGACAACAATCAATGGCTGATTGGTGCCGGTCACGGAATTGCTGCCACGCAACTGAATCTTTGACGATCCTGCGGGGCCGTTGCTCGAACGGATAATCTGAAGGCCAGACACCTGTCCGGTTAGGGCATTGGCCAGGTTGTTCTCCCTGGCAGCCACCAGTTGGTCGCCCTTAACTTCCTGAATGGCATATCCCAACGCTTTTTTCTCGCGCCTGATGCCCAACGCGGTGACAACCACCTCATCCAGGCTTTTGCTGTCCTCGGTCAGCACCACCTTGACACTGGCACCCGAGACAGTCAACTCCTGAGTTTGGTATCCTACATAAGAAATACGCAGTCTGTCACCTCTCGACGCTTGCAAAGAAAAGTTACCATCGATGTCGGTCACCGCTCCTTGTGAAGCTCCCACGATGGAGACGGTAACACCTACCAATGGCTCACCTGACGGATCCGTCACATGGCCTTTTACGGTAATTGCCTGTTGCTGTGCAGTTGTCAACTGACCAGCTGGCACAATCCCGCCATTTGATGCATGAACAGGGATACATGCAAATAAACTCAAGGCTAATCCTAAGGCTTTCAAACCAATAGTGGATACTCCACTCTCCCCGAGAGAGCATCCATTCAAACCTACCTTTAAATGCTTCATGTTAGTTTAAGATTAAAATTAATAAAAGATACGGTTACAAAATTCAC
>JBNPOM010000087.1:0-9270 GCA_050315175.1 Prevotella sp. SGI.027 | reverse complement strand
ATATTTGAAATTGATAGACTGATGAAGTAAATAAAAATAACTAAAGCCAAGAAATCACGCTCTAAAATTGCCCTTTTAAGTTTTTTGTTAGGTTCACGTGTATTTTTAATTATTGAAACTATAGTTGTAACAGTACCAACAATAAATAAAAGCAATACAACATAGTAATGGAGTGTTGATAAATTTAGTGAGTTTAATATAGTATTCATTTTTTCTTTGTGCTTTGATTGATTAGACTAATTTCAGCTTTATAGAGAACTCTATTTTTGGTTATATACTCCTGATTCGTTGTATTTAATGGTTATATAAGGCTGGCGAAACTAATCGCAAGGAACATCCGGTATTAATGTCATGTGCATCTGCAATGTCGGTCACAGAAAGTTGTCCAGCGTTGGGGTGATGGACAACTAACTGAATGTAACATTATTCGGCTGTAGTAACTTGATTTCTTTGCTGCTGTCTTTTTCTGTCATAGGGATAAAGTTTGATTTCTGCAATAAAGATATGAAACAAAAGTGATACAGGAAGAAAAATATCATGTTTTGTTATAATCTTTATCCATTTTATCACTTTTTCCATCGTGCATAATGTGCAGACGGAACGAAAGGGTAAGGAACAAAAGGCAAACTTGGGGAAGGTGAGGCAGCTTTTATGGCGAGTGCCTTCGTTTTGAACTATATGGAATTTCCGAATAGTTGCCTCTTCCGATAGTTCTCACGTGTTGAAGATACTTTTTAGATGTTTGTTGATGGCACTCACGCTTACGTTGAATAACTCTGCCATGCGTTTTTGAGTAAGCCAAAAAGTTCCATCTTCGTAGCGTACTTGAATGCTTACGTCGCCATTGTCGTTCGTGTATAATATCAGGTTACTCTCCATGATTGATTTACTATCGCCTTGGTCTATTTACTTTCCCATTTCGAATCCCATACGGATGCCATCGTAATTTTTGCTGATCTTGCCGATGGTTTCCAGCTTGCTGTCACCACTGATGCTGGCAATGGCCTGAAACAGGGTGAGCAACTTTTTTGATTCCAAGAGAAAGCTCATGCCTTTTGGCGTGCGTTTGACATAACACGGAAAGGTGATGAGGAACGTCTGCAAATCCAGTTTGCATTCGTCTGGGTGGTAAGTGTACGAGCCTTGGAAGGTCTTGCCAGCCAACTGAATGGTGAAGGTTTTGTCCTTGTTTAGCTGAAGAGCGGTGTTTCTTGCATTGAATCCAACGCTTTGGTACGGTGCTTTCAGTTTCTCCTTGGCCTGTGTGGCCGCCACTTCGCCTCCTGCTTTCGCCAAAGCGTTCTTACTGGTGAACGCCACACCCGGTTGGGTGTAGTGCCACGAGCCATAAAGTTGGGCTTCGGTTGGCTTGTCCAGACCAATCACGCTGTTGAAAGCGTTGCCCAAAGCGTCGGCATTGGTCATGGCACTGAGTATTTGGCCAAACGTGCTTGTTTCTTTCTTTTGAGTCTGTGTGGTATCTGTTTGCAAGCTGCCACAACTCATCAGTGCCGCACAAAATAGGGCGGCAAGCGTCAAATGGATGATTTTCATTGTTTTTACTCTCTCTTTCCGAATATCCGCAGCAAATACAAGAACAGGTTGATGAAGTCGAGGTACAGTGACAGCGCACCCAATAGGGCCACCTTTTGCGCACCTTCGCCCATGTCTGTCTGCATGGCCAACATCTGTTTAATCTTCTGAGTATCGTAAGCGGTGAGTCCTACGAAAATCAATACGCCAGCATAGCTTAGGATTAAGTCGAAGCCAGTGCTCTTAACCAAGAATACGTTGACCAGGGTAGCGATAATCAGTCCGATGAGGGCCATCAAGAGAAGCCTGCCCCACGATGATAAATCGCGCTTGGTAAAATAGCCGTATGCTGCCATAACCCCAAAGGTGCCGGCCGTGATGAAGAACACGTTGGCGATGGAGGACATGGTGTACACGGCGAATATCAGCGACAGCGTGGCGCCGTTCAGAACCGAATAGAGCACAAAGAGCAGCGTAGCTGTCGTGAGGGACAGTCTGTTGATGGCTGCCGAAATGGCGATGACGATAGCCAGTTCGGCGATGATGAGGCCCCACATGATGGCTGGAGTCTGAAAGATGGTCATAATCAAACTCGGTGATGAAGCCACGCCGAAGGCCGTTATACCGGTGAGAACCAGTGCCAAGGTCATCCAAACATATACTTTACGCATGAGAGCCGGGAAGGCCAGTGACAATGAACCCTCTTGCTCTCTAATCAATCTGTCTAAATCATTTACTTCCATAAGTCTTTTTTATTGATGTATCTGTCTGCAAAGATATATTATTTATGTGAAGGATGCAAATCTATCTGGTTCCATGCAGTTAAAAAGATTCGCTGCAACACTTGGCGCATTCGGCATGGCTTACTTTCGAAGATGATAAGTTGGATGTGCTGTGTTTCTGTTGTTTTCTTTGTGACAATGCAGGAAAATGAGTAACTTTACCACCAAGAAAAAGAAAATGATGAAGACCGAATTTGAAAAGATGCGTACAGAGGAGCGGTATTCCTTTGCAGACCCAGAGATTGCGGCCAGTATTGCACATGCAATAGACTTGTGCCGCCAATTGCAGACCATGACGCTCACCGACGAGCATTATCGTGATGTCATCGAACAACTCATTCCTGGCATCCCGAAAAGTTCCACCGTCTGTCCGCCCTTTCATTGCGACCATGGTAGTGGCATCACGATAGGCGAGCATACGTTTCTTAATTATAACTGTACCATCTTGGACGGGGCTTATGTGCGCATTGGGCATCATGTGCTTATTGGGCCCAATTGTCAGTTGTACACGCCGCAGCATCCGATGAATTATCTGGAGCGTCGTTTGCCGCAAGAAACCTCTTATCCTATCAGCATCGGCGATGATACATGGTTGGGTGGGGGCGTCATTGTGTGTCCGGGTGTCCATATTGGTAGGCGATGCATCATCGGGGCTGGTTCTGTGGTAGTGCATGACATACCCGATGACTGTTTGGCAGTGGGCAATCCTGCAGTTATAAAAAAGCGTCTGCGATAAAACTTCTCCGCTCGGTTGTTATCCGATTTACAGTTGCGTCTCTTTTTTATTATTCCTCAAAAGAGATGGCGATTGGGACCTTTGCTGTTTAGTCTTCGGTTTCTAAGTCCAATGTGTCCTGAATGTTCAGCATGTATTTCCAGCCACCCACGTCAAATTTAACGTAATCGAGGATAAGGCTTTCTTGTTCTTTGGGCGTCAGATTGTCGTGCATTACAATTTCTTTGATTACTTCTTTCCATAAATTGCAAAGCACACGGAGAAAATGAGGTGATATTTGGTCGTTAATGTACGGATATTGCTGCTTCATTCGTTTGATGTAGTTCATTCCGTCAATACTTTGTTGTTCTATCATCTTGTCAATGGCATGATGAAGTGAGGTGTTGGCAGCCTCGTTCAGCAAAAGTTTTAATTCATTACGATAGGGAACAACTAACGATGTAACCAATTCTTTCATGCTTTCCAAATATGAGTCGTATCTGAATATGTCTAATGTGGCGTACGATGACTGGTTGGCATTTTGCCGATAGGCTTCAAAGGCTTTTAATAAGGGGTGTATGACACACCTGAACAAATGGTCTTTGCTTTTGAAATAATGATATATGTTGCCAACCGCAATGCCCGAAAGTGATGCAATGCGCTGCATAGATGTGTTTTTCACTCCATTCGCAATAAACTCTTGTCGGGCAACAGCGATAATTCGTTCTTTGATTTCGTCTTTTTGTGTCTGCATGTTGAGCGTATTTTATACTGCGAAAAAGTTTGAGTCTGTTCTTTTGAGGTTCTGAAGCAGAAGTGACGAACAGACTCAATCTTCTATTTTTCTTTATTTAGCAAAACTATAAAAGAAACTCGGATTACCCATTACTTCCAATACAGGTCCTTTAACTTCCTTTGTTTCTGGATTGTAGGTGTAAAAGCCATTTGCCTTTTTGTTGGCACTCCCAAATACAATTAGATTTCTGTGTTTGCCAATGGCAGTTCCTTGAGGGTTGCCAACCTCCATGCCCTTTATCTTGGTAATACTTTTTTGGTATAAATCTATCTCCACGGGTACGTTGGTCATTGATAGATAAGGATTGCTCATGGCGTTAGGATCTAAGCCATAAGCGTTTAGATAAGCGTATAGTTTGCCTTTACCTCCGTAAAACGTGGTTGCAGCAAATTCACCCTTCTTGGTAGATAAGCCTTTTACTTCTGTTTGGTCGAACCGAATGCAGTATGTGGGGTCTATCTCTTCGCTTCCGTTCTTGATGCGGGCAATGCCTCCAGGAAGTTGAGGCATAAAGCCAAATGCTCCAATGCAGTTGAAGTATATGTCTTTGTTCTCATCCATGAAGATAGAATTGGCGTCTATGGGGCGTGTTGCAAAACTCATGCCTAAAGATGTGTTGGTAATGTGCTTTTTTACTTGGTCTGTCTTGGTGTCAATCATGGCAAGCTCTATGGTGTTGGAGGTTGGCATCCACTGTGCATTAAACTGATTAAGCCCAACAAACAACATGCCGTCTCGGATAATCATGGCAGCTGGGGCTACCTTGGTGTCTTTGTGTGCTAAAGAGTTAAGGTCTATCTCTGTCAGTTTCTTCATGGTTTGCGGATTAAATACCATTATTTTTCCCAAACCTTGAAAACTAACGTAAGCCTTTTCTTCATTCAGTTCTACCACATTGCTGGCAGCAGCTCCTGCAGGGATGGACAGTGTGCCTTTTTGTACAAAGTTGCCTTGCGCGTCAATGTTGTATCGGGTAATCTCTGCCTTGGAGTTCCCCATATAATCGGGGAAGGAATATAGATTACCACTTGGTGTGATGATAGGTGTTGAACCAAATCCTGTGGGTGTGGCGTTTTTGTTGTCGTACTTCCCGGGCGTCATGTCGGCAAGTGCTTGCATGTATACGCTGCCGTTGTTGCCTTCGGGGTTGGTAACTCCTGTTGCAAAAACAATGCCTTGGAAAGCATTGGCACCAGTATTTTTCTTTGATTGGGGCGTAGCGTTGTCGTCGCTACCACACGATGCAGCCAGTACGGAAAGAGCAATGGCTGACAATAACATCTTGATTTTCATACGTTTTTTTGTTTTAATGATATAATTAATGAATTGATTCTACAAGTCTCACTTTAATAAATATCTTACTTTGAAAGCGACAGACCGCCCAGGCAATGGACAATTCAAATCGGATACGACGCGGCGGTTGGCTATATTCTTAACCTTTAGCGTAAAGCTCCATGTGCTGTTCTGTAATGTGTGTTCTATTGCAGCATCCACTATCATGGAGGTGGGTATTTTGCGCTCTTGATATTTGCTCATCTCAAAATCGTAGTAATATTGGTGTATATATGAGGCGTCAACCATGATGCGGGTATTCTGTCCTCGACCGCCAAAGATATTTTCCTGATGATATTCCAGCCCTCCATTAGCCATGAAATAAGGTACATTTGGAATACGCATGTTGTAGGTAGGGTTTTCCACCACTGTGCCGGGAACCATCTTTCGCTTGTCACGCAAGTCTTGGTATGTGGTGTTGGTATATAGATAGAGCATGGGCAACACGTCTCCTTTGGCTTCTAACTCTATTCCCATGGTTTGCACTTCACCAAAGTTTCTATATCGAGCCATGGTAGGTATCATGTCGGGTGTGAAACGTATCATGTCTTTTAAAGTGTTGTAAAAGCTGTTCAACTCCACTTCTATCATTCCACCATCTTTTAAAGCTTTGTGGTAGAGCAAGCCAATATTATATCCTGTCGTGCGCTCGGGTTTTAGAGCTGGCGAAGGTAATATGGAATAGCCGTTGCCAATAAGCTCCTCGGTAGATGGTATGCGCACTTCTGAGTTGAACGATGCCTTGACCAACAGTTCGTTGGAGAACTTCCAGCGCATGGCGTTGCTAAAACCAGCAAAGTTTTTTGAACTGCTGATGGGCTTTGGCTCACTAATAGAGTAAGTGGAAATACTCCGTGAGTCGGAACTATATATAAAGTCTTTTATCGTGAATGCGTTTTGAAATCTGCCATTAAAGAGTGTCAAGTCGTACGATAGTCCTATAGTAGTGGATGTCATTCTGCTATGAAAGTTGGCATTGAATCCTAAAGCCTTATCCATAAGCGAGTCGGTGGGAAACATATTCGTATTGTTGGCACATACATTCAGATTGAGGCTGTGGTGTGCATTGATGAGATAATTTAGGTTGAGCTTGCCGCTCCAATCATACGACTTGTTATCACCATCGCTTGGATGGTTGCCTTGCTCACCACCAAAAGGCGATACGGCAGGCAGTTGGTTGCCATCCCAGTCGTAGCGACACATGGCTTTATCTGTCATGCCATATCGTCCGTACGAGAGCAGTGTCTCAAAAGTTAGGTCTAAGCCCGGTGCAAAAAAGTTCTCTTTTTGCAGCTTCAGCGCAGTCATGAGGTTTTGGGACTTATTGAAAGCCTCACGAATATATTGGTCAATACCTTGTATCTCTTGTCGGGTGTGGGTAAATACCAGTTCCCATTTTAGTTCGTCAAACCACCATTTGGTGGCTTTCACAGATGCGCCACCAATTATTTTGGAAAATTTGTCATGGGTGCGCTTTACGGTTCTTCCATCCAAATGGTCTAAAACCATGTCGTAATTGTTGTCCGAATGGGTGTACACTCCACCAATGCCAAACTGCAGTCCTGTGCGTTGGTTGGTACGCTTCAGAACAGTAGATAATTGGTGAGTGTTGAACGAGCTTATCTCGTACGATGCGTCGAAGTAAAGGGGAGGATACTCTTTGGTTACTACGTTTACGGCTCCACCTAATGCAGAACCACCAAACTTGTAGGGCACAATACCCTTATACACCTCAATACGCTCTATCATTGAGGTAGGAATGTCATTGAGTGCCACAAAATTATTTACTCCTCCTAAGGGGCTTTCGTCAACAAACATGCCCATGCGCTTGCCTTCCAGCCCTCGTATCGATATGCGTGACGCACTTCCTATACCACCTGTGTTGCGTACTGTTACCCCTACGGTGCGAGCCAGTACGTCATTAATATTCGTGGCAGTTCCCTCTAATTGTCGTTTACCTATGACCGATATGGGCAAAGCCGACTGCTTTAGTTGTCTTATCTTGTTTTTGCCCAAGATGGTTACACCTTGTAGTGTGTTACTGTTTGCATGTAGACCTATGTTGATGCAAATGCTGTCTTGTTTGTTGACAAATAAATCTACATTGGTCTTTTTTGTTTTATAGCCGATGTAAGACACCTGTAGAGTAAACTTTCCTTCTTCGCTGATGGGCAGAATATATCTACCTTCTTCGTTGCTGGTGGCACGCTTCTCCGTCCCTATGATTTCAACACTGGCACCACTCAATGGAATATGTCGCTGCTCATCGGTAACATATCCATACAATATGGTTGTACCATGTGTTTGTGCGTTAGCGTTGTAACTTGTGGTGTGGAGCAAGCATAGTATGTAAAAGATACGTAGCAGGCATAAAGAATGTGTTGATAGGCGTTTCATGTTTTGCTTTTTGGGCTTTTGAGGAGTCTTGAATAATGAATAAAATTCAAAATGATTCACAAAAAAAAGATGCACCAACTTAAAGTTGATGCATCTACATATAGTTTTTTTACAAAGCGATTTGTCTTTCTTTCGTTTCCTTGTCATTGAAATATTTTTTTTGTTGGCGGCAAAGGTACTGCATATAAAATAAATTTGCAATACCCATTTGTAGGTATCTTGAACCATGATGTTTTTTTCGATGAGAGTGGAAAATTAAAATCATCTCTTCACTTACTTCTTTTTTTTTGTTTCTTTTGTAAAGAATTAATCGCTTTCCTCTCCCTTTTTGATGAGTTCAATGGCGGGAATTTCCTACCTGAAAACCAATTGAAAGTTGAACGGAAATTGAATGAACATTGAACGAACAATCAATTTACCCCCTCCTAACTGCTTGATAATCAGGCATGGCTCCTTTATATACTAATAATACTAATAATACTGATTATACTAATTATCCGTCGTCGAATGTGCGTGCGAAAATCGTCGTCGTCGATGTAAATATTTTTTTCAATAATAAGGAAAAGGAAACGCAACGGGAGTAATTCGCAATAGCAAGGAGGATAAGCGCCAATGGCATGGATATTGTCTTCCAATTGCATGGGTATTGACCGCCAATTGCATGTCTTTTGCCTGGCGGCAACCTACTGGTGAACGCCCTAAAATTTTAACCCGCTTTTCTTGCATTTGCTGGTTGGATGTTGTATCTTTGCAGAGTATGAGAAACAAGTAATCGTAATCGGGGATTTGAAGATGGCTGACGGTGAGAACGAGAATCAATGGGTGCTGAAAAACGGTACACCGGTAGGAGAATTGAGATTCTATCAAAAGGCGGATGCCATCTTTCAGCTTACTTTTTTGTTCTGTCAGAAGTTCCTGCCCAAGTATGGCGACCGAACGGTAGACCAAATGGTGCAGGCTGCGCGTTCGGGGAAACAAAATATCGTGGAAGGGCTGGAAGACGGAATCACGTCTACCGAGATGCAACTTAAACTGCTGAATGTTGCTCGCGGATCGTTGCAGGAGTTGCGCGAAGATTACGAAGACTATCTGCACACGCGCAGGCTCGAGCTGTGGACCAGTCAGCACAAACGCTATGATGGAATGCTGAACTTCTGTCGCACGCACAATCTCGCCGCTCACTACATGCCTTATGCCGCCAAGTGGACTGCTGAGGAATATTGCAACACGCTGCTCACACTGTGCCATCTTACCGACCGCATGATGTGCAATTATTTGAAGTATTTGGAAAAGCAGTTTGTTGAGCACGGTGGCATCAAAGAGCGCATGTATGCAGCCCGCACAGGTTATCGGAAGCAGCAAGATCGTCTTATGCAGCAGCTGAAAGATGAGAACCAACGCCTGAAAGCCGAAAACAACCGCTTGAAAGAAGAGCTCTTGAAGCTGCGAGCCGACGGGATGTCTCAATAAATGGCAGCCGCACATGCCCTATTATCCTTAGAACCCCTAGGCTCCCTAAAAATCCCTAGAATCCCTAGAATTCCTAGTTTTCCTAGAATCCCTAGGATTCCTAGGATACCTATGCCCCATAGAAAAGCCCCTCCTCCGCTTGACGTAAATCAAATTTCACTTAAAAATCAAACTTTTTTCTGAAAATATTTGGAAGTTGCCAAGAAAGTGTTTACTTTTGCACCCGCTTTCGAGAATGAAACACT
>JBNPOM010000086.1:0-9309 GCA_050315175.1 Prevotella sp. SGI.027 | reverse complement strand
TGATTAGCAGGCCCTATATAAAGAACCCAAAATGAAAAGACCCGCTATAATATTCTTCTTTTTTATAATTGGATATGTGCTATATTGGTGCATATCTGATTATAATTATAGATACAATAAAATAAATAGTATCGTAGGAATTTATAAATTAGATTTTAATCATACTGATTCTGAAATTTATAAGGATTCTATTGAAAAATATAATAATTTAAGATTAATATTTAATTCTGATATGACATTTTCCTTATCATTTTCCGTGCCATTTATGGCTGATTCTGTAGGAACATGGAAGGTTGGAGGAATGGATGAATGGAATGAAATTGTCTATCATAATGGCATTATAGATCAATTGGGGGAATTTGACGATGGGGATACGATTATATATATAAATTCCCCAACTCCGCAAAAAACTTACAAGAAACCGACAGAAATAAACAAGGTTTTCTTTGTGAGAATAAAGTATTTTTTTTTACTCGTTCTCCGATTTTATCAAGCGCTTATGTCGATAATTCATGTGTCAACAAAAAAACAAGGACGCCCTAATTATATGCTCAAAAAAAGTTTTAGCGGACAGCAATATTCAAGATTATATTAATTTGCTTAACGTTGCCTTTTCTCATTTTCACAAGCATTCAATCTAATTCTCGTTCTTCCTGCCAATTATTCCGATACTCCGATGGTGTTCGTTTTTGGGGGTCATTATGCTTGAAGAATTTTGTAAAGTTTGAATTATCAGAAAATCCCAATGAATTAGCAATTTGATTAAGGCTATTTGTAGAATGTTTTAACAACTTTATGATTTCTTCCATTATTCTTAAGTTGATGATTTTTAGTGGGGTCAAATCATGATTGGGAGTTGAGTCATACATCTTTACATATCTAGATAACAATGCTTTAGATATTCCCAATTTTCTTGCATACCAATAGACATCATGCTTCTTCTGAAACTCGGCTTCAACCAAAGCAATGAAGTCAAGAAAAGTCTGATATGATTGACTGTCAATTTTTCTTCTGACATTTTGGCTCCAAACACATCGTCTTTGAGCTTGAAGTATAAAATTTGTGAAGTGAACGGACATTATATAATGTTGAATCATTTTGTCGCTTTCGTTAATATCTGTGTTTATATTATCGATGATGCGATTTAATATTATATCGGAATTACTGTCGCTGTCACAATATACGCATTTCCCAATGCGATGAAATATTTCGAATTTAATAAAGTCTGAAAGCCTTTCTTGAACTAGGTTGAAAAAACTTTCGTGAAATGTAAAAACGACACCAGACTCACCTGAAAGATTACGAAAGCCATTTATGTGTTTTGGACCAAGAAAGAATAGCCGCCCAGGATGAATATCGTACTCATTTGAATCTACAATGTGAATTCCTGTCCCGCTCCAAAACCATATTATTAGATAAAAATGATGTGTGTGTGATTGAGTTAATATTTCTGGATAGTAATGTATGTATTCTTTAATTGACGTAACTTCAAAATAATACATACATGACGATTGTGTATTTAAAAAATACTCAGTTTGCATTTGATTATCGTGTTTAACTAACCGCTTATTGAAAGTGCTTTTGTCCATAAACTTCTTTAATTTTCGTGCAATGATATTGCAAAATTCCAGAAAAAACAAGTATTTTATGGTAAAACAGCAAACATATTTACGAATATACCATTTTTATGTGTGTTTTTTATTGTCAAAAATGAATGTACTCGTAACTTTACAACATCAAAATAGTTGTCGACGAACTTTTTGACAAATATTGTTTTACAATTTTAAATTATTCAAATTATGAAAGAATTAGATTTAGGAATCATGGGTTCTTCAGTTATGGCAGAACAGGATGTTCGTGAAGCCGAACAAAGTGCGTGGTGTGCAGCGTGTGCCTTATGCGCAGCATGTGGCGGAACTATAGCAGCATGGAGTGGTGTTGCAGCGTTTGCCTCATTCTAATATCAACATGATATAGGTGGATATGCTCCGGACATATCCGCTTATAATTATTTATCACAATATAAAATGATTTACCCTGTATTAAACCAGTATGTTACAATATCTGAAGAGTCTGGCATTGCAATAGACAGCGTATCGGGAAAGAATGTTGACCTTCCTATTGGTGCTTTTCCGCTACTTAAGTTGATTGATGGCAAAACAAGCATTGACGAAATAAAAGATAAAATTGTAAAAACATATAAGGTATCTCCAAAAGCAATAAACAATTTTATTACAAATATGTCAGAGCTTGGTTTCGTTAGTCTTTTGACTGCCCCAAATCAAATGGTAATTGATAAAAAGCCTGCAGTTCGTCTTGCGAGTATTGAACTAACAGAAAGATGCAATTTGAGTTGTAGATATTGTTATGGAGCCTTTTCTCCTGAAAACAAACGGAATTTAAGTTTCAAGGATTCAAAAACTTTGTTTAACGCCTTGAAGAATAGAAATGTAAATAATGTTGAATTAACAGGAGGTGAACCGACAGTAAACCCACAATTTGACGAAATTCTTAACGAAGCATGTGAATTGTTTCCAAGAGTTACAGTTATGACGAATGCAGTGATTCTTCGTCAATCATCAATGAATATATACAAAAAGTATTGTAATAAAATAGGTTTTAGTATCAGCATTGATGGATTTTCTGACAAGACAAACAATTTTCAACGTGGCGTTATCAATACTTTCAGTCACACATTAAATAATATAATCAGAATTAAGGATGAAATCAATCCGCATTATTTAAGAGTTGTGTATATGCTAACTAATGAAAATGTACACGAAGTTGATGCTTTCATTGAGTTTATGCTTTCACATGAGATACGCGAATTGATGATAAGTATACCGGAGAATATAGAAAAAGGTAGAACTTATAAGCTGTCTGATGGTTGTATGATGAGTGATAGGCTAAGTATTTCTCGAAACATTTTGGATGAAAAAGTAACAGAAATCGGAGAAAAATATGGAAAGGAAATAGAAACTGTTGCCAAGCGTTTGGGAAGTAAAGGAATGCAAATCGCAAACACCATTCCTTCATGCGGAGCAGGATGGACGATGTTGTCGTTTCAAGTAAGTGGAAATGTGCAACCTTGCAACATGATGGATTAAGAATGGGTTTTAGGAAATTACAAACAAAACCCGAACTTGGAATTTCTGTCTTACGACAATCCACTTTATGCAGCGTTTGCTTCGATAAATCTAAGTTCTGATGGGCATAACAGAGATGAATGCAAGGGATGCTCGTTTGAGAATTTTTGTGGCAAGTGTATCAATAAGATACTTATGGCAAATCGGACGAGAACTCTTCATGGAGAATCATTATGTCCTATCTTTTGTAGGACTAAATTACCTAAAGATATTTTGTTGAATCATTAAAGGAATTGATCATGATAACCATAACGAATCTTTTAAAGAAATACGATGGCAAAATTGCTTTGGATGGAATATCATTTTCTATCCCAGACCATTCTGTATATGCAATTGTGGGGCCTAATGGTGCAGGAAAAAGTACTCTATTAAAGATTCTTACCAATATTTTGGATTATGACGAAGGTATAATAGATTATGGTTCTCTCATAAATGAAACGGATTTCCGGCAAAATATTGCATATCTTCCTGAGCAAAGAGGGCTATATTCTGGAATTGATATTGAGACACAATTGATGTTCTTTGCGGGCATTAGAGGCCTAGATTCATTGTCCGTCCGTAAAAACGTAAAATATTGGCTGAAAAAATTTGATGTTGAAAATTGGAAACACCGTCATGTGTCGGAGTTATCTAAAGGTATGCAACAGAAAGTGCAGCTTATTAGTTGTTTGGTGAGTAATCCGAAATTTCTATTTTTGGACGAACCTTTCTCTGGCATAGATCCTATCAATTTTCGACTATTTGTTGAGATATTGCAAGAGTATCAAAAAATGACAGGCACATTAATCGTTTTATCAACTCATAACATGAAATCGGTAGAAGATTTTTGCACAGATGTTGTTTTGCTCAATCATGGGCGTATAGAGATTGCGGGAAATGTTTCCGAAGTAAAACAATCTTACACAAAAGACAATTTACTTATACTTGACACTAAAATGGATAGCGATAATGATGGTATTGATAAGATACAAAACAAACTTGGCTCTGCATTTAAAATTGTTTCATACAATAAAGAGCATGGCCATCTGTATTTGGAATTAAAAGACATGGTTCATTCTGCATATTCTGAAAGCATGCGACAAGTCTTAAGTTTGTTGGACGATATTGAAATATATGAATGTTCAAGAAAAACTATGTCCATGGAAGATATATTTATTCAACTAGGGAAAAAATAATAACGTATGTATAATAAAAATTTTCTCCGCATACTTAGGTTTGAACTAATGGTTCAGACCAAGACAAAATCATTTTGGCTAATATCTTTAATTCCACCAATTGCTATGATTTTGATGTTCATTGTTAACTATAATAGTGGACATATCGATTCTGTCATTGTAGATAACCAGACTGCAATAGATTTGCCTTTAGAGTCATCTTCAACGATGACAGTTCGTTATGGCAGTAGTTTGAATTGGCAACAAGAAGGATATGATGCTTCTCTGTTAATAAAAGAAAGTAACAATGGAAGTGTGTTGTGTGAAATATATTCTAAGAATATATTACTCCCTATCAATCAAATTGCCATTAAAAATAGTTTGGAAACCAGAATGGCGGAGAAGAAACTCGGAGTAAATTTCTCTAATGCTAAACTTCTAGTAAGAAATAAAATAAAATTAGAAAATCACATAGTTAACCCTCGTTATAAGCTAATTGGTATATCCATGACAGCGATATTTCTTATTTATTTAATTATCCTACAATTTGCGAGCTCAATTCTAAGAATGACAGGACGAGAAAAAAAGAATAAAATCAGTGAAATTCTTCTATCTGCAATGTCACCACGTGTTATCATGGCAGGAAAACTGGTAGCTTGTCTTCTCGCTGCATTATTGCAAATAATTATATGGTGTATTGTAGGTCTAGGACTTATATTTCTGTCCAATAAGTGTGTGTTGGATACAAATAATCATGCCATTACGTCACTATTACAAATGTTCTCTCAAATACCTACAGAACAATTGGTTGAATTTCTGTTTATCTATATGTTATATTTAGTTGGTGGTTTTTTACTATACTGCATCTTGTTTTCTTTACTCGGTGCTATTTCAAATGAAAATACCAACACGCAACAGTTTTCTTTAATTGTCACAATACCTTTACTTATGACGTTCGTATATGTTGTTAAAGATTTAGGAGGTGATTCACAATGGTTAACATGGTTATCTTACATACCATTGTCCAGTCCGATTGCAGCTATTCCAATAATGGCCAAAGAGGGTTTGTCTTGCAATATTTGTATTTCGCTGATAATCCTGTATTTTACTACATTTGTGGCTTTTTACTATGTATGTGCTCTTTACAAAGATGGAGTGTTAGCTTCTAAATCAAAGATAACGTTAAAGACCCTCATAAAGTGGGTAAGAAAATAAACAATTTCGATAGAAAAACATTACATTTGAATAAAGGTTATATTACTTGATGGTAAAAATGAGATACATAGTAACTATCCTGACTTGCTGCTTAAGTTCCTTCTCCTATGGACAAGGAATTGTAAGTGGGCGTGTATTCGATAAAAATTCGGATGCACTAGATGCTGTGCTTGTTTATCTCTATCAAAGTAAGGACAGCTGTTTGGTAAAGCAAATCATGACCGATGCTGATGGAAAATTCAAGTTTGAGAACGTAACAAAAGGAAGTTATTATCTCAGGGCCTCTTTGCTTGGTGTAGATTCTCAAACTAAAAAAATCATTTTGTGGGACAAGTCCCATCTCACTGTTGACTTGACGATTGACAATACCATTCAGTTGGAAGAAGTTAAGGTTGTGTCAACAGGTGTTACGATCAATGGCGACACCACATCCTATGCAGTCCGGCAGTTTACCTCTGGCACTGAACGTAATCTCAAAGATGTTATAGAGCGTTTGCCTAATGTGAATGTTGACAGAGAAACAAAGTCTGTCACAGCCAATGGCAAGCATGTGAATCGCATACTGCTGGAAGGGCAGGATTTGTTTCAAGGCAACACCTCTATACCATTGGACAATCTCTCTGCGGATGGAATACGACGCATAGATGTAATTGACAATTATTCAGAATACAATATATATGATGGATTCAAGACCACCAACGAGACAGTGATGAATGTGGGCTTGGATGCAAAAGCGAAGAATAGCATATCAGGAGAGCTGGAGGGGAATGGAGGCATACTCAATAAGTATGGTGGTAGAAACACATTGCTATACATAGGCAAGAAAACGATGCTCTCTAACATTATCGCTTCTAACAACATCGGAACACGTCTGCTCACATTCCGCGATATCATTCAATTCAGTGGTGGTCTTTCCAATATGCTAAGTGGAGATAATCCTATGGAGGAGATACAGGAGAAGATGAATACCTATTCCGCTTTCACGGATAACCGCAGAGATATTGCATGTCGTGAGAATACTATGGCATCGTTGAACGTTATAGCCAATCCTTATCGCAACATTAAACTGTCTATAGTAGGAATATATGGCTACGATAATAATCGTTCGCACAAAGAGAATAGCTATCGTTACCTTTCAGGACTAAACTACACAGAGGAGACAAAAGAGAATAATTCACAGCACAATGGGCTGTTGAATATCAAGTTGGCTTACACTCCTAATAAGGATTTTAATGTCATCTATTCTGGCAACATGCTTCTTGTCTCGCATAACATGGATGTAACCAATGACTTGATGAATCAAGACAGAATAGCATATCATACGATACCCAAGAACTTATCGCTGAAAAACAACATTCTTGTTGCGAAACGTATTGGCAAGGATGTTGTCAACCTATCAATCGACCAATCTTTCAGAAACTATAAGGAGAATTCTACATTCGAATCTTCTAAGAACTACTATCAGTCATCACTGAATATAGCTGATGTCTATGAATATGATTATAGCAGAAAGACCAATGCGTATTCTGCCCAGTTGTTTTATCTTCATAGGATATCGACAATCTATTATCTGAGACTGTCGTTGAAAGTCGAAGATGACAAGCAATGGTTCACGACAAGTCATCGCCAGTCGTTTGTGTTTGGAGAATATGACAACGATGAATACGTAGACTATAATATTTACAACACAGATGCTACCATAGGCAAAGATAGTGGTAAGATGACTTATGCACTAAGACTTCGCTATGCTTTCTGGCATGCCTCAACAAATATAAAGAGAACTTTTGAGCGGTCGAACGACCACAGCCTCTATCCTATGTTCCGTGTAAAATATCAGTTTACGCCTTATCACACTCTCACGTTTAGCTACGAATACATGCCGAAGAAGCGTGATATCAGTGACCTTATTGATGGAAAGTGGTTGAAGACTTACAAACAAGTAGAGAGTAGCAGTGTAGACAATTTGTTTGCATCGTCACACAGGTTGTCGCTGTCTCACCTTTTGACATTACAATATGTGGGATTGAACATCATAAACAATGTCAGCTATGAGCTGACGAACAATCCCGTCATAAAAAACTATTCACAATATGGATATGTGAGTTGTGTGGAAAAACTTCAAGGTGATCATGATGGTGTCTTCACGCTTATGTCGCAGGCAGAATATAAGTTTCTCAATGTGCCATTAAATGTCCGCTATGGAGTTAATTATAACCATAACAAAAGTCTAATGTACTATAACAATACACATCATGACACTTCTTTGGATGGCATTATACAAAGAATTCAGCTTGTCACATTTTATAAGAAAGGTGTCAATGTTGATCTTGAGTGGCAACTTTCGCGTCAGACTTACAGAGGAGTGAGTATTGACAATTGCCTTGCCACAAACACTCTCATGGGTAATGTGTCGTGGCACGATTCAAAGGTTTATGTTGGTTTCGATGCAAAATTAATCAAATATAACCTTGCAGACACCAGAACCACAAATATGTATTACGGTGTAGAGTTACGTTATCAGTTGAATGGTCGTGTGCTGCTGAAGCTGAATGGTGTTGATGTGATGCATCTGAAGAATCGTCAGCAGATGACGGGCAGCACCACGGAATACAACACCGTCAATAGTCTGACAGATTACATGCCAGGCTATATTATGGCAGGCATATCTGTAAAATATTGAAATTATGGTTGTTTTAAAATATACGATTATGAAAAAACTATTCTTAGCATTGTTCGCAGCCATGCTGCCAACAATGATTTCAGCGCAGGAGCTGACAGTTACCTATCAGGTTGTTTACAACACATCGTCGCCAAACCTTTTTGCAGAAGCCGGACTTTCTGAGGAGATGCGTAGTAATCTTGCTGCGGCTTACAAAGATGTGGTGATGACATACCGTTTGAAACTGAAGGGCAACGAAAGTGAATTTCGCATTGTGCCAGGTGAAGGCAAACAAGAGATAACATTTATGGGGCAGAAAATAGATGTCAATGCCGCTTCACTCGCCCAGGCACAGAATTATACATATAAGAATCACGCTGACGGCATTGTCCTTGAGAAGACACAAATGTTTGGCAAAAGTTTCATTGTGTCAGACAGCATAAAGTCTGAGGCATATTCCAAAATAGAAAATGAGAAAAAGAATATCCTCGGCTTTGAGTGCACAAAGGCCATTTCGGCAGATGGCAAGACTACCGTGTGGTATACTTCGGGCATTCCTGTCAAAGACGAGCCAATAGCATGTGGACTCGATGGATTGGTTTTGCAATTTGACAACGGACAGCAAATTTTCACAGCAACAGAAATCCTAGATACTGTGGATACGGAAATTATTCGTCCTTCAGGCGAAAAGCCAATAACTCGTGAAGAGTTTACAAACTTCGTGAATAAGAGAGTAGAGATGATGAAGAGGAATTAAAGTATAGGCTGGTTCTATAAATTAGCTTTGTTAGATTTTGAACTTATTTTTTCACGTCAAGACACAATTATCCTTTGCAAGAGAGAAGTTGTGGCTGATATTTGTTGATTTGGCAATATCTAAAGATGTTGTAAGCAAGACAGTTGAGCGCAAAAACTCGCTTTTGCTCTGGCAATACCAATTGTTCTGACAAAGGCATCATGCATGGCTCCTTCAATGAAGCCGAAGACGTGTTCCACACAGCATCTCCGCTTTGATTTCTTGCGGTTACGCTTCTTCTGCTTCTTGGTTAATGGATGATTGCGGTGTCCTTTTAACGTTGGAGAAATATGTATGTAAAGGTACGACTTTTTTGAAAATACGCAACTAATTAGGGTC
>JBNPOM010000085.1:0-9443 GCA_050315175.1 Prevotella sp. SGI.027 | reverse complement strand
CTTTAGTGATAACTGCTTAGTAATAACATGTTAACTTTTCTGGGCTATATTTGGGAAATGGCTATTATTGGTGGCCGCGAGATGTAAACATTTCTTACGGAATCTCTTACGTAGATAGAAAATCTGCATCATTGACCTATGTACAGGTTCCTTACTTAATATTTATTTTGTTCAAGAGGTGATTTTATGTCTTATGTGGCCACGGGGAAAGCGGGAAAGCTGGGAAAGTGGGGAAAGCGGGGAGAGTGGGGAAAGCGGGGGAATGGAAAAAGTTTGCATTAGCAATCGTACCGCATTTAACGATGACACCAATATTTCAAGCTGGCAGTTCATATCATTGATAACGGTATCATAACGGCCAGTTTGCCCAATGTTTTTCTGAAACGGAATACTGCTGTGCTGTCATGAGTCGAGCCTTCCATGCCAAGTAAACAAGGCGGATGAAAGAGTGTCAGGCGTTCACCTGACCCTCAACTTCGCAATCGTTTAGCCATACCAGGTACAGAGAAGTACCGTTGTGAACCACACCATACCGTCAAAACAGGGATGCTTGTAGCCGCTCGGTTGTCTGTGTAAAAATGAGAGGTTAGTCCAGTTTTTCTGCTATAAATTGACGCAGGTCATCACCTCTGAGTCCCTGAACGAGAATGGTACCTTGCTCATCAACAACAACCGTATGTGGTATGGAGTTGACATTAAATAGTTGGGCGGCAGCGTTATTCCATCCCTGGAGGTCTGAAATGTGTGTCCACTTCATGTCCAGTTTGTCTACAGCTTGTTTCCACGAAGCCTCGTCCTTATCGAGAGAGATGCCAATGATGCCCAATCCTTTAGCATGATAGTCGTTGTAGAGTGTCACCACATTTGGTGCTTCCTGGACGCAGGGGCCACACCAACTGGCCCAAAAGTCAAGAATGGTAATCTTGTTTTTGGCCACTTCGGCTTTAATGGAAGTTTCGTTTCCATTGATGTCGTTCATCTTGATGTCCGGAATCGTATTGTCTTGAACAGCTACTTGTTGCGCTTCCGGCTGTTTGTCTTTCTTTTTTGGTTGGCACCCTGTGAGCACTAAGGTACTCATCAGGGCGATTGCAATAAGTGTGATTGACTTCCTCATAGTAGTTGGAGTTTAGATTAAATATTGTGATGAGATACTTTCATTGCTGATTACACGTCGGATGGTTTCTGCAAACATGTCTGCAACAGAAATTTGTTTAATCTTGGAACATCTTTGAGTGTATGGAATGGAGTCTGTAAAGACAATTTCTTCAATAGATGAAGCTTGCACTCTTTCTGTAGCCGGACCACTCATGACAGCGTGTGATGCCAGAGCTCTCACGCTGATGGCGCCAGCATTCTTCATGACATCGGCTGCCACGGTGATGGTGCCTGCGGTGTCTATCATGTCATCAATCAAGACAACATTCTTACCTTTGACATCACCAATGATTTGCATGCTTTCCACTTCATTGGCGCGAGCGCGGGTTTTATTGCACAAAACGAGCGGGCATCCCAAATATTTTGCATAAGTATTGGCACGTTTAGAGCCACCAACGTCTGGAGAAGCGATAACCAGTTGATCTAACTTCAGACTCTGCAGATAGGGGAGCATTACGCCAGATGCATACAGATGATCCACAGGAACGTTGAAAAATCCTTGAATTTGATCGGCGTGGAGATCCATTGTAATGAGGCGGTCAATGCCTGCGCAACTCAACAAGTCGGCGACAAGTTTGGCACCGATGCTGACTCTTGGTTTGTCTTTGCGATCCTGTCTAGCCCATCCGAAATAAGGAATCACAGCAATGATGTGTCTTGCCGACGCACGTTTTGCAGCGTCGATCATCAGCAAAAGTTCCATCAGGTTATCAGAGTTGGGGAATGTACTTTGAACGAGGAACACATTCTGTCCACGAATGGATTGTTCGTAGGATACTGCAAATTCACCATCAGAGAATTTAGTCATGACCAACTTTCCCAATGGGCAATTCAAACTTGCGCAGATCTTCTCTGCAAGATATCTCGATTTTGTACCTGAGAAGATTAAAAAAGAGTCTTTGTCACTCATTACTAATTAGCATTTATACTGTTATAGAATATTCTTCAGTTGCAAGGATTCTTGTTCCTATCCGACAACCTTTCGTAGTTTTTCAAAGTGTGACATCAAATCTTTGAAATCCGTTTCGTTGTGGATATCAAACCTGCTCCATAGGTCACCTCTTATTACCACTCCGCCAAAGCCATAATCTTTGGCAAGCTTCACATTATCTATATTCATGCCTCCCGCGGCATATACATGTCGGTCTATCAGTCCCTTCTTGGCAGCTTCTTCAATTTGTTGCATGTTGAAGTTGGCTTTACTATTCTCTTCCTCAATGCTGTCGAAGATGTTTTTCAAGAATACATCATCGGCATTTCGTTTCGTTTCTCTGAGCAAACTCAAATCTGAGCAATTGCGGGTGATTCGTCCCCGGTAGCCAGCGGGCGCCTGATCGGTTAATTGGTCAAGATGAATTCCTGATAAGTTGTATTCGTTCTTCAGATAATAGTGCTCATGAACCGTAATTCTCTTGTGGTACCTTTCGGGTAGGAGTGACAGTAAACGCTCTGAGTAAAGTGGTGATGATCCAGGCTTGTGCAAATGCAAGTTGTCCATACCTTCATCGAAAAGGGCTGTCAGTATTTTGTCTTCTTCCACAAAAAATGTGGATTTAGTCATGATTACGAGCTTCATCACTATTTTGATTTGATGTTGCAAATGTATGAAAATAATATCAAATTAGCAATAATATAAGAAATAAAAAGCTATCTTTGCCATGAAATATGTATCTATAGGACATGAAAGTTGACGCAAATACATTTGAGAACATAAGCAAACCTATTTATATTCTTGAAGAAACAAAACTGAGACGAAATCTTCAATTGATTAGCAGTGTAGCCGATAGAGCCGGTGTTGAGATTATATTGGCGTTTAAGGCGTATGCGCTGTGGAAAACTTTTCCGGTCTTTCGCGAATATATTCACAGTACAACAGCCAGCTCACTGAATGAAGCCTTGTTGGGTTTTCACAAATTTGGAGCTCCTACTCATACTTATTCTCCTGCCTATGTGGAAGACGAGATTGAAGAGATAGCCCGTCTGTCAAGCCATCTTACATTTAATTCACTATCGCAATTGGAACGTTTCGGACAAACTGTCAAATGCGTGAATCCATCCGTTAATGAGGGCCTGCGTATCAACCCGGAATATTCTGAGGTGGGTACCGACCTGTATAACCCTTGTGCGCCTGGTACAAGATTTGGTATAACGGCTGACAAACTTCCATGCAAGTTGCCTTCAGTGGTCACTGGCTTACATTGTCATTGCCATTGTGAGAGCGGTGCTGATGTCTTTCAGCGGACGCTTGCGCATATTGAAGAGAAGTTTTCTCCCTGGTTTTCACAAATCGAGTGGATTAATTTTGGCGGCGGACACTTGATGACGCGCAAGGATTATGAGGTAGATTTGCTGGTAGAAACACTTCTTGATTTCAAGAAAAAATACCCTCATTTGAAAGTAATCTTAGAGCCTGGCAGCGCCTTTGCGTGGCAAACGGGTCCGCTGGTGTCGCAGGTGGTTGATGTAGTAGAAGATCACGGCATCCGAACAGCTATCCTCAACGTGAGTTTTACATGTCACATGCCCGATTGTTTGGAAATGCCGTACATGCCAACGGTGCGGTTTGCCGATATCGTTGAGGAGAAAGAACACATACCATCCAAAGCACATATATATAGATTAGGTGGAAACTCGTGCCTCAGTGGCGACTACATGGGGTCTTGGCACTTTGATCATGAACTGCAGGTTGGCGAAAACATCATTTTTGAAGATATGATGCATTACACTACAGTCAAGACCAATATGTTCAATGGAGTGGGGCATCCGGCGATAGGATTCTTACGTCAGGATGGCGAATTGGAGGTGTTGCGCGAGTTTAGTTTTGACGATTACGCAGCTATGATGGATTAAATAAATAGCAATTCGTTCAGAAAAAAAAGATGATTTTATTTGTACAGTCCGAAAAAAGCATTACCTTTGCACTGCATTTGGAGAAATGTCCCTTGCAAAAGGGTTGATGCGGCAATAGCTCAGTTGGTAGAGCACAACCTTGCCAAGGTTGGGGTCGCGAGTTCAAGTCTCGTTTGCCGCTCTCGTTCTGAATAAAACCAATAGGGTAATTTTACCCAACTTGCCCAGGTGGCGGAATTGGTAGACGCGCACGTTTCAGGTGCGTGTGTTTAACAACGTGCAGGTTCGATCCCTGTTCTGGGCACTTTTATTCAGGATGGTAACAAATGTTGGAGAGGTGGCGGAATTGGTAGACGCGCTACTTTGAGGGGGTAGTGAAAATTGCTTCGTGGGAGTTCGAGTCTCCTCCTCTTCACGTTTTGTTGATATTATATTGTTGCGGCAATAGCTCAGTTGGTAGAGCACAACCTTGCCAAGGTTGGGGTCGCGAGTTCAAGTCTCGTTTGCCGCTCTTTTTTTCAGAGAAACATACTCATTCATGAATTTATATTTAAGATATTTTGATCGTGAGACATTAGTCTATAATGTTGAAGAAGCCTTAGAATTTTTGCGTTCTATACCCGAAATAGTGGTAGACATGGATTTGGAAGCAGACATCCGCGATTACGTTGCCAGTGATGTTTATTATCCAAAACGCTATAAGGTTCGACCACGTGTATATTTCATCATCATCAAAACCACGGCAGAGACGATGCTTGATTTCAAGGAAAAAAAGGCGTTACATCAGTCTAATCAGCCGTCGGGTTCCATTGACAAGCGGGATATAGCCGCGACGGTCATGACGCGTCTGACCGAAGTTCATGAAGGGTGGTATGAAGGTTCGCTTGATTTCAAGAGGGTAGTCATGATTCCATCCACCGGCAAGCATGAGTATAGAGACACGCAGTTTGTCGCTCAATGCAAGGCCAATTCCGGACAAGATTGTTACAATCGTATTGTCGACTATCTCAAAGATCGCGTTGATGGTCGTTCTCAGTTTCCTTCTGCAAAAGGCAAGAATTTCCATTTCAAGTATTTAGGGAAGTGGAAATAGTTCATTCTTAATCATATAGTACATCGTCATGAATAAAGTAATGCTCATCGGTAATGTTGGCAAAGATCCAGAAGTAAGGTATTTTGAGGCCGATCAAGCGGTTGCTCAGCTAACGCTTGCAACGACAGAGCGCGGCTATACGTTGCAAAACGGAACCCGGGTTCCAGATCATACTGATTGGCATAACATTGTGTTTTATCGCGGTTTGGCCAAGGTTGTCGAAAAATACGTCCATAAAGGTGACAAACTGTATGTAGAAGGGCGTCTTAGATATCGGACATACGATGACCAACGTGGTATCAAACGATATGTCACTGAGGTGCTGGCTGATAATATGGAACTGCTTTCCCCTAAGCGTGGCGCCTCGTCAGAAGCGGAAGATAAAACAGAGAAGAGTGGTTCCTCAGAGTCGACCACTCCGACAAATGATACAACTAAACTACCCTTTTGAAATTGGATATCTCCTCTATTAGCTCTTCTTTATCAGATGTCACCTTTCAGTCTCCAACAGTAGGCGTCATCTTTGCAGCCGTTCTGGCGGCTCTTTTATTGCTGGCCTCGGGCTTCGCAAGTGGTTCAGAAATAGCTTTTTTCAGTCTTTCTCCTACCGATTTAGCTGCATTGGACGGTGAAAGGAACGTCCGTGACCGCAAGATTCAAATGTTGCGTGATGACAGTCAACGAACGTTGGCTACCATTCTGATTACCAACAACTTTGTCAATGTCACCATCATCATGCTGTGCAACTATGTGTTTGGTTCGCTATTTCATTTTGGACCAAAGGCTTATTGGCTACAATTTCTGACCATCACGGTGTTGTTGACGTTCCTGTTATTGCTGTTTGGTGAAATCATGCCCAAGGTTTACAGTCGTCAAAACCCCTTGAAGTTCTGCAGAAATACTGTCAATGGCATCTTGTTCTTCCGAAAATTGTTTTGGCCTATCGAGAATATCTTGCTGCGAAGTGGGGTGATAGCCGAGCGGGTCATACAGAAACAAAACCATGTCCTCAGCGTTGATGATTTGGAACAGGCTTTGGAATTGACAGACAAGGAAGACATTAAAGACGAACAGAGCATGCTGCAGGGCATTATTCGTTTTGGGGATGAGACGGCAAAAGAAGTGATGACACCGCGAAAAGACATTGTTGACATAGACATTCATTCTAATTTTAATGAAGTCATGCAGTGCATCATCAAAAACAATTATAGTCGTATTCCCGTGTATCAGGACAATGATGACAATATTCGCGGTGTCTTGTACATCAAGGATTTGCTCCCTCATCTCAACAAGCCTGCCGCTTTTCGTTGGCAGAGCCTCATCAGACCAGCCTACTTCGTACCTGGCACGAAGAAGATTGATGACTTGATGACTGAGTTTCAGGAGAATAAAGTGCACATTGCCATCGTTGTTGACGAGTTTGGTGGAACATGTGGATTGATTACCTTGGAAGACATTCTGGAAGAAATTGTCGGAGAAATCAATGATGAATATGATGAGGAAGAACGCACATTTTCTAAATTAAACGAAAATACGTACCTGTTTGAAGGCAAGACCCCATTGTCTGATTTCTTCAAAATCTTAGACATCCATGATGATGAGTTCTGTGATGTACAGGGGGATGCCGACTCTTTGGCTGGATTGCTGTTAGAGATGAAGGGCGATTTTCTTCATCTTCACGAGAAAGTCAGCTATAAGAATTATACTTTTGAGATTGTGGGAATAGAGGAGAGGCGTATCAGTCAGGTGAAATTGGTAGTCCACCCCATAGCTAAGGATGAGAACGAAGTAAACGAATAGCAATGCCCGTCCTCAGAATTAGCCAGTTGACAAAGGATGTGAAACTTGGACTGTGGAAGATTGATGAGTCCATAGATGAGTTTCTGTCTGCCTATCCACACCTTGAACAAGTTGTTTCTGGTTATCGTCATTTAGAGCTCAAGCGCCAAAAAATGGCGGTCTACGCATTGTTATATGCTATGAATGGCAACCATCAAGTCGTCATCAATCATGATTCTCATGGCAAACCTTTACTGCAAGATTATTATATTAGTATCAGTGATACTGCGGGTTATGTAGCCATTATTTTGAGCAGTACAAAAGAAGTGGCCGTCGATATCGAGTATTACAGTAACCGAGTGGACCGCATAGCCGAGCGTTTTCTTCGTGATGATGAAGTGGCTAGCACCACAGAGAGCCGGCTCACCCATTGGAGCGCCAAGGAAACGGTGTTCAAATACTTCTCTGCACACCGGTTACAATATGCGGACATGCGACTGCATCCATTCCAAGTGGCCAGCGAAGGGTGTGTCAACGTCGACAATTTGAAGGCCAACCAAACGGTTCCCGTTTATTATCATCTCAACGACAGGTATGTTTTAACCTACACCTACTAACCTGAGTTAGGATAAGAATGTTCCGTTCTCGATTTCTTTCCTAAGGGCATAAATATATATGATCCTAAAATTAATACTCTTGGTGTTATGGATTCTCAAGGAAATCCTAGGACAATGTTTAAGCCAAAAGAAGGTGCTAAGTATTGGAAAAATCAATAGTGATTATGGAAAAAGAATATTGTAGAATCTGTGGGTATATATTGGGGTTTGAACCATGGGGAGATGACGAAAAACTCCAAACTATGAAATATGTCCTTGTTGTGGTGTTGAGTTTGGTAATGAAGATTGCACTATGAAATCAATTAAGGAGTACAGAAAGAGTTGGATAAAGTCTGGTTGCAAATGGTTTGACCCGAGCAAACGCGCCACAACGTGGTCATGGGAGAATCAGCAAAGACATATCCCCAGAGAGTTTAGATAATTATTTTCGGTAATGCTCCAAATCGGAAATTGTCAAATAATCATCTGATTATCAATGGATTTTTAAAGATTAGGCATAGAGGCAGGGACAAATTCTCTGCCTTTTGCTATCTTTGCAAGAAAACGATGACCAATGAGAAATTTTAGAAACTTCATGCTCCGGATTGGGAGTTGAGTTTCAATGTCCGCATTGCAATTCAATGGAACTCGCGAAAAGTGTGAAGAATAGCATAAGCATAAAAGGTCGAAAGTAATAAATTAGAATGAATGACGTTAAATGGTTGATAAACATAAATAATAAGAAGTTGTGATTGAATTTGAAATAAGCCCCCAAATGCAACCTATATCGGTAAGTACAATAGACAGACCCAAGACGAATACCGTATGCTGACAATGAAGCTGATGGTGTGACCACTAACTGCAAGGATAAGTACAATCAGCAGTTGCAATCCAACAAGGATAAAAACACCTTGGAGAATGATAATATTAAATAAAAAGATGATGCCCATTTTAAAAAGACAGCTTATTTCAAATAGGCTGTCCAAAGGGCTTGCAGATCTTTTAAAAGAAGGAATCACTGTTAATGGACAATGTATTTTCTTTAAACGTTTTTATGTCAATAATCCACATATAACATTAGATTTGTTTGATGATATGACGGCGTATGAATGTTTTCTCAATAATGTTCACATTGAGGATTTTTGTCGTAAGGATATTGTATCAAATGCTTTTATTTTTGCAGATAGATTGGAGAATATACTTAAAGAAATGAAATGTGGATATGAGATTATATTAACCATACAAAGAGAGTCATGTGTACTTACATTCCATTCGTTGCATGAATCTGAAGCAGATTGGATGGATCTCTGTAAAATCGATGATTATAAGTGTGGAATAGCTCTTTTTAGGTCTCAAGTGTAATGCTCAAAACTGAGGTCGCCAAAATAAAAGATTAGTAATGAGATTTTGTGCTATATTGATACTTTCTGTGATTTCAATTCTAAATAGTTTAGAATTGAAATCACAAACTATTGTAAAAATTTTAAACAATGGTTGTACGGTAGAGAGAAGTTTATTTCTAAACGAAAAAAATTCGGGGTGTATAATAAACGAGGTAGATTGGTTAAATTGTCCGCAGATGAAATCAAATGTCAAAAGATATTTTTATATCAATCTAATAGCCTGATTGATTATGGAATAATTCTAAAATATCCCGAGGTTATATATAAAGATGCGTGTATTATTTCTGATATTTTGTCAAGTTATGACCCAAGCGAAATCTTATCGTTTACAAAGCCTATAGGGGAGCGAAAAAAGATTTCTATACAAGATATCAATAAGTATTACACGTATCTTGATGCCAGTGTTGACTATGTAGTTAGTATTAACATTATAGTCAAGGATAGTCTTATTACCCAATATAGTTATACTTACAAGCCCAATATGTCTGACGTCATTATTTCATATACATGTGTATTTACTTATGATAAAAATAATCGAATAGTAAAATTAGAAAAAATATTTAT
>JBNPOM010000084.1:0-9955 GCA_050315175.1 Prevotella sp. SGI.027 | reverse complement strand
TTAACCACCCTCCAAAAAATTTTTTAATATGAAAAATTATATTGTTAAGTATTGCGACACAGTTTGTTTCAGTCATCCACTTGAAAGCATCAAGACAAAACCGAGTCATTGGGTTTATGAAAAAGATTTTGAGAAATTAGAAGATGCCCTCACCTTTGCAGAGCAAGAAGAAAAAGCATGTACTTTGACAAAAGTGAGCGACCTTGAATTTTGCCCGACAGATGAAGAACGCAATAAATATGTCACTTTTGTTGATGTATTAAAGGTAAACTATGATGAAGATGGTGAGACTGTAGACACTGACATTGTAGACAGAAAAAACGTCATAGAGTTTTGGATTGAAGATTAAAGGAACAACGATACCCGCCTACTCGGCGGGTATCGATTTGAAAAACAGATGCTGTGTAGGCATGTCATTGCAAGCTTATACCCAAAGCTGATAGCCGACTATCCACATTCATCATTTGTCGTGTGCTGCTCTCACAGTTCGCAGCACTCTCCTTCCTTAACCCTTATCACTCACACAGTGATCTGAAATTGTAAGTTACAACTGAGGCTATCGTTTCTTTCACCCATTGCAAAAACACGCTAACGCAAGTTTTTTTTACTACTTCTTTCCCTTTTGGTTTGTTCCTCATGCCGGCTCCGCCAGAGTTCCATCACGCAGCAGCCATCTTCGCCTTTGTCCTGTTCCTCTTCGATCCACTGCGACAGCGGCGAAGAGGCAGACTGCTTAATGGAACACTGGCTACGCAAAAACCCTTAAAACAGTTTCTGCTGTTTTAATCCCATGAAAGGCACTGTTTCTGACCTTTCAGGATCGCCAACAGAGTCTTTCGTGGGACTTCGGGAGAGCGGTAAGGTCAGTATTCTTTATTGAGCCTTCAAAGGCACTCTTTACTGTTACCCTAATTCTTTTCTCCATTTCGTCTGAGCCAATGGCACAGACTTCATTTAGCCCATGCAAAACACACTATCGTAAGTTTTGTTCTTATCCCAATCCCTCCATTACTCCTGCGGAGTTATTTATTCAGTAAGCGTTGCCTACTTCTTACCGGGTAGCTGCCAGTATTGATTTTATTGTGCAAAGGTAGTGTGGCCTCCATTCCTGTGAAAGTACCGCAGAAGCTATTTTCAGGGAATTTTGGACAGACCCTCCACAATTTCTATCAAAATTGGGTATCCATCTAAAATTCCCTGAAAATTCCTTGCGCATCCATTGCGTCCCCACTGTTACCATGCACATAAAATTCAATCCCGGTCAGCTCCCACTGGCAAGCAGTGGAAAACTAAAGGGAAAAGTATCACATCATTAAAACTTAAAACATGGTAACAATTCAAATTCCTGCCAGTGTCGATACAGCGATGTCGATGATTGGCTATGAACCGAAGACCACCTTTTGGATGGACTTTTCGATTGCAGACAAGTTTGGTATCGAGGCTATCGTTGATACTTTCAATCATGCTTTCAAGGAGTGGCACACCGACCACATCTACCTCACCGAGCTTGTGATGGTGCTCAACCACAAGATTTGGCAGTGGTATGAGAAGAACGACACCATTGCAAGGGTGTACGACAAGCTTTGGCGCAAAGCTGATGAGTGGGCGCAGGAGAATCTGCACGGTAAGGAGTTGCAATACTTCTACGAGGTAACAGACTAACAAGGAAACGGAGGGACTAACCATCCCTCTACAAAATAACTTCCAATGAAAGATTTTATGTTATTAACTTGTTTCGTTGTAAACAGTATAAACTTAATTGTTGCGAATCAGTTATCCGACTTGATGAAATGCGCTTTCTTTCTGCTGTTTATTGTTTCTGGATTTTTGTGGCTGTTTTACTCAAAGAGTGGTCAATCATTATTAAACTATTTGAACAACTATGAATAAAGAATATTTATCAGCTCATTGTCCTTATTGTGGTAGTCGCATCTATCGTAATAGTCATGGCTATCAATGTGAACACTGTAATTTTCAAGTAAAAAATTATATTTGTAATCGACATCTTAATAAAGAAGAAATGGAAAAAGTACTAATGGGAGAAGAAATAATAGTAGACGGCTTTTCTACTAATACAGGAAAGATATTCTCTTCCATTCCGGTTATACAAAACTATACGATTGTTCTTGACAATACAATAGCCCTTCTTAAACAAGGACGTATTGTGGTGGGTACCAAATCTTTTGTTTGTGAGCCTTTCCAACGAGAAAAATCTATTAAGTTCAGAGTTCAGCGTATGTATAATGGTCATCAGATAACCGTAGGTGAAATCAAGACCTTGTTACAACAAGGAAAGGTTGTTATTGATACCTTAGACGAAAGTGGCAACAGACAAAACAACGAATTGATATTGCTTTCAAAGCAGTGTATGAAAGTTTCGTTTACATAAAAATTGAACATAATAGTAATTTCCTGATAAAAACAATATTTTTAAAATTGTTATATGTATCTTTACACACAAAATTGATAAAACATTAAACAAAATTGTTTCACACAAAAAAATCTGCCATATGAAAAAACTAAATTTATTTCACTTATTTATTCTTTGTGTAGCTGTATTCTGCTTAACAGCTTGCGAGAAAGAAGACTGGAATGACACGAAAGAAACAACTAAGCCAGTGACAGCCAAACTGATTGTAACTTACACAGGCGATACAACCATGTTTAGTTCTAAAAGTTATGTTTATGCCATTGATGCCCATAAACTATCTCGTTATAGTGTGTTTGTTGATAACAAAGAAGACTTTCATACTGGATTAAATTGGGCAATGCAAGGTAATGAACTGCCTACATTGAATAAAATCTATTTGCCTTCTACAGTATTGGATCAAAAACAAAAATTAATTAGTAGAACATACTATACGTATGCAGATATTGCCTGCTTTGGGTACTATGAAGATTTTAGCCAAACTGTTACAAAGCCAAACTACAGAAAAGAGGAAAGCGGCGATATAAATGTAAATATTAAAGCTTTTATCAAAGATAAATTGGTACGTGAAGTAACTTATACAATCAACTTAAAAGAACCAAAAGCATGGATAATTTTCTACAGCGACAAATCTTTTGCTGATAAAAGACATGAAGGAGACGGACTCCACAATGAAAATGACGACAATATCCATTTTAATGTTGTAGTTGATAATTAATTAATATTTTCAAGAAAAATATAGGGACATAGATTATTGATACTATGCCCCTATATTTATAGTATGGTTACCTAACTTCTATTCATTCATAGGAAAATCAAAGTACTTAGCACCATTTGGTCCGATTTCTTCATCTTCCCAGTCATCAACATCTATGTTAATTTTTGGATCCTTACCTGGAGAAGCAGCTGCCAATATGGGTTCACCCACTTCAAAAATAGTAATTTTAGGTGATATATATTTCTTTCTCATCTTATGTATATTTTTTCTTTTCCTATCATTTTACTTATTAAACATCAGAATTCAAAAACAGGGCGTACCATGCAGCCGACTCCTGCTGTGGATTGTTTTGACCATTGCCAGTATTGCTTCACTCTGGAATTATAAAGCCATACCATCGAGGGGTTTATGTTTTCAGATGGATTCAGCCAGTACCGGTCATACTGGACCTCATGTCCCCAGTCCCATGTATAAAAATAATCATAAGCGAGGTGTTGTTCTCCGGACTCCCCACCCCCTCCTGGATACGTTTCGGTCGTTGCCAACAATTTATCAAGATCACCATAATCCCATGGCTGGTTTTTGTAATGTAGCTGCCCATCATATTGAGTACCGCCACAAGCATCAAATATCAAATCAAATTCACCGAAACCTGGTACATACCATTGAGTCCATGAAGGAGCTTTACCTAAACTTTTATAGTCTTGTAAAATCCATGTATTTATATTTTCTAAATCCGAGTAGGTAAAATACATATCACCGTCATTTTTTCGCAACCATCTCAATGAAATGGCAAGTCCATGCTTACTATAAGGTGCTGGCCCACTGCCATTCTCGTTTATATATGCTATCATAGCGACGGGATTTTCGTTAGCTGCAATAGCATCCTCACTATATCGATAAATATTTCCGGCAGCGGAAATGACCCAACCCAGTTTAGGTTCTTGTAATTTAGGTTTTTGGTCTGGGTAACCAATAAAGTCATCCGTTAGAGTAATTACATAATTATATCGTTTGCCAGGCTTCAAATTGGCTTTAAACGGAAAACAGGTTCTCCCATAAGAGTTCTCACTTCCAACCAAATATTTTCCATTTTTTTGAATTTTACACTCCATCCATACATATGCATAAACATTCTCTGGGTCATAATTGTCGATAGCATCGTCTATATCTTTGGGCAAAATATTACTGGATGGATCCCAGCCTTTTTGAGTTAGAGGCGGAATAAAGAGTTCTTTATTATAATTCAACAGCACAGGCTCTTGGTCAGGGGCATAATCGGTAACATCAATAGAATAATCACCCATTCCAAGATCATCTTGGGCTTCACTGACTGTAATATTACCTTCTGAATCTATATGCATATCTGCAATATCATATACACCTTTCAACCCTATTTTCTTAATATCACAATTTAGATTGAATGAACGCTCAGCTACATAGAATTTAATTTGCGACATCAAGTGATGAAACTGTAAATCAACAGTTCCTCCGTTTTTATTTTTATCTTGATTAGTTGTATAGGCACACACATAATCAATGCTGCCCCCTCGGAAACATCCTATATCCAACTTACCATCAATAAATTGGGATGGAGTTCGACCGTCATAATCTATGTCATTGACCGCTACGAAATTCAGAGGAAAATTAGGCCATGGATAAGCTTTTTCATCTTTTCGATACAAAAAATTTCCCTTACCGTCATTGACAATCTCAACATCTTTCATGTAAAAGTCGTTGTCAGGAATCATACCTTGATAGGTTTTAGCAGGAAATGCCGAAACATAGAAAGATTTAAGATGTTGGCGAAAATTTTTTGAGTCCAACGAAATGCGAGTTCCTGTTTTCGCTTCGGATACAGTGAACTTAATGGCATCGCTCGGCATCTTGCTTCTATCCTCCAACTCTTCTTCCGTACAAGACGTGAAGCCCAATGATAACATGGCTATAAACACAAAAGCCATTGAATGTAATAAATTAAATTGTTTCATTTTGCATAATTATTTGGTTTAATATTTATTGGATCTATATGCCAGCCATATACTTTTAAATTTTTAGGAAAAACAAAATCTATTAAGCATTTCTGTTGGTATTTCTTAGAACCCTGCTGAAATTTTGGCTGGTTCTGTTTTTCATGTATCACTTGCATTACTTGTGCATAAGTTTCTTTATTTTGTTTTTGTTCTTCGTCGATCTTTTGCATATAATACGACACTGTATTTTGATCAGGGTCAAAATATTTTTGCAATATGCTTAGTATAAAATTTCTTTGTGTTTCCGCATCTAATTGTGTCAAAAATGAAGCTTGAACAACCTGCACTGCTTTCTTTGGTTTAATAGATTTCTCTTCATAAGGAAACAAAGGCTCATCACCTTCTTTCCACGGGCGATCTCGGTTAGGGTCTATGGATTTTGGATTTTTACGATTATAGATATAGAAAAGTAATGCTTTTGGCGACCCTCCACGTCCTCTGCCAAATCTATCTGCCATATCGTAATCAAACCATACATCACAGAGATTCATTTGATAGAGATTGAACAATTCCTCTTGTGCTGTTTTTATAACTTTCGTTTCCATAGTTTTATAGCGTGTATATTTTGCTTTCTCTATTAGTTTGTTCGTCATAGGATCGTAAAGGTCAGATAAGCCAAAAGAGTATCTAAACGCATCTATAGAAATTTTTAATACTCGTTTTTTATATACCTCATTTGGCAATGCTGAATCTTTAAATTGAAAATCGCCAGAATACAGACAACACAGTTCATAAAATTTTTGTGTGTACTTTGATTGTAACAATATGGCTGAATGAAGATTAAGTACAGTGAACTTTTTAGTTAGGCAAACCACGTAGTCATAGAGTTCAGGAGACACTCTTACGGTGTAATCGTTTTTATCTTTATTCCATCTAAAGGCATCTATCCAGTGAAAAAAGTCAACAATCAACTCTTCTTTTTCATTGATCGAGAATTGAATAATTTCTTTGCGAGATAGCGAACGAATAGTTTCATAGGTTCGCAGTACATTTTTATTTCCGCCAATGGCAGCTAAATCTTTTTTTGTCATCTTAAAAACAAGATCTTTCCAACTATCTCTTTCTTTTAAGTTCATTCTTTCATAACGCATTTTAATAGCTTCTGATAGCTTATATAAAAAACGCCTTTCCATCATCGAATATCGAAGTGGTGAACGCATCAATAGATTGTTGAACATAAACGGACAATTAGATACGTCTCTGTTTTTAATCAAGGACAAATAATTTTTAGCCATAATTGGTACTCTATTGATACATAAAAATCATTTATTGAATTTTCCAATAAAAGGCGTTTCTGTAATGTATTAAAGAGTACCGAGTGGACTGCTGTCAACGTGGCCGGCAAATGTATTAAAGCGACATGAAACGACAATGCAAAGATAAGCTAATCTGCCAATAGGGAAATATTCGATAGCCAATAGTTTGCATACTAAAGAACTTTTACATTTTCTAAGTGATTATTTAATTAGTCCTCAAAAGGTTACATATTAGTCCTCAAAAGGTTACATAATAGTCCTCAAAAGGTTACATAATAGTCCTCAAAAGGTTACATAATAGTCCTCAAAAGGTTACATAATAAACATTTAACACATTGAAAATCAGTTTGTTGTAAGGCTCTTAAAAATAGCTTATAAAATAAATATATAAAAATAAAGTTTAAACCGCTTATGCGAGAAAAAAACGGCATGAATAACCAAAAACAAAAGGGAAAAAGAATTATCATGATTTTCCTGGGCAGCATCCTTTTTTAGTGGATAGAAAAATCAACTTGCCATTGTCTATTTATGAAACAGATAAAGTTCTACTTTTTGAGAAAAATAAAACGGCAAACGACATTTAGCTTTTTTCCTTAGATTTTATAATTCACTAATCGATTATCATGCGAATTATATCCTTATGTCAGTAGTAGTAGAACATTCCTTTTCCCACAAAGTCCTGTTATAGTTTTCATAAAATATAATTATAATCATATATGATTATAATGTTTTATGAATGATTTAAATTATAAATACATTATTTTATGATAATATAATATTATGATATTATTACTTTAATGATTTATAATTGTAATATTTTATGGAGTAATAAAATAATAATTGTATTATTTTATAATAATATTATAGACTGTTCAAAAGGAAGTATAATTTTGAATTTATCGTCAGAATAAACTTGTTTTCTTCCAGAAAAACGACCTGTTGACAATGTGTTGCAAGTTGTACTTTTAGATATCAATTTTTCAAATCGACATCAAAAAGTGGCTTGCCCACGAAGGTGGGAAAATATACTGTCGCAACTCCAGTATAGAACAAAATGGTCTAAAACATATTTATAATTTCAGCAAGCTTTTGAATATTTTTGTTTGCTGTTCTTTGATGTCTGACATCAATTTTTGTAAGGTTTTAACTTCAGGGAAAAATACATTTTCATAATAATCTTTGTCTAATTCTCCTGCATAAATTAGTTCATTAGCACGTTTCATTATTTGATTTAAGTTGACTCCTTGCTTGCTCAACTCGAAATTAAATTCTCCCATTTTCGATGACAATCCATTTAAACTATCAATCCAACCTTTTGTTTTTTTATCATCGAATTGAGCAACTGCATCTCTTATCATATTTGACATTTGCTTATATTTCTTAGCTTTTAATTTAAACATATCCAATTCTTGATTGTTTAGGTGTATAAGATATGCATTCGTTCTTTTATCTTTTACCATACTTTTATTTTTTAAAGATATAAATATACAAAAATACTTTTCCCTTTCGTTCCACTCAATTTATTTTTTTACTTTTGTAAAGAAAGCTATGTTATCACTTTAATATATTGGTTGACCACGTTGACAGCTGTCTTCTCGACACTCTTTAATATGCTTCACATAGTCTTATTGGTAATATTATTAAAAGTGTCCCAAATGATTGCAACAATGTTAAAATCCAGTAGTACGTTCAGTGCAGTTGAGTACAATGAGCGTAAAGTTTCCAAAGGTACGGCTGAACTGTTGGAAATACATAATTTTGATATGTTGAAACGTACAGGAAACATTAATTGCAAAAGTTTAAGAAAATATCTTATTCAGTATTCTTCACGTAACGAAAACATTAAAAATGCTCAATTCCATTTAGCAATTTCATGCAAAAAGAATGAATATAATTATGATGAGCTTGTAAAAATAGCTCATCAATATCTTAAAAAAATGGGCTACGAAGAAGAAGGACAGCCGATATTGATTTATGCCCACCATGACACTCATAACAATCATATACACATTGTTACAAGTAGAGTTGCACCCAATGGGAAAAAAATAAATCACAATAATGAACGACTTCGTTCACAAGCTGTCCTCAATGAAATCATGGGGGTACAGCCTAAACAAGATGTAAAAAAGGTAATACAAAACTCGTTGGCGTATTCATTTACAACGACGGGACAATTTCAGGCAATACTTGAAAGTTGTGGATATGAAAGTTATGTAGAGGATGAAAAACTTAATATTAAAAAGGGTGGAACCGTCTTAAAAGCAATCCTAATAGCAAACATTGAAAAGGAATTCAAGTCCAAAACCAAAGATGAAACGAAGAAACGTAGAGACCAATTAAAGGCAATTTTGTTAAAGTACAAAAGACTTACTGAAAATAAGGATGAGCTGTGCCGGGTGATCAAAAAAAAGTTTGGCATATCACTTATTTTTGTTGGCAGTAAGGATAAACCCTATGGCTATATGGTTGTTGATCACAAAGAAAAAGCTGTATATAAAGGAAGTGAAGTGTTGGCAATGAAGGAACTTTTGGAGTTTAGCCAAAAGTCCACAACTAAATTAAATAAAGACAAAACAGCAATATTAACCTTCATACACCAAAATTTACAGACAAACAAAACAGTAACAACGAGGGATGTCAATGAACAACTGTGGCACAAATTTGGTGTATATATCACTCATGAAGGATTTGTAAAAGATAAGCGTCACACCTCAATAGTAAAAGTTGATGAACAGGATATGGACATACTCCGATTAAATAATAAAAAACAATGGATTCAAGGATTTTGTCCTACCACCGAAGAGGAGAGAACGGTACTTTGTAGCTTCGCTCATATAGTAAATCATCATGATATTTCCATTGCAACTAATAAGAATGTTGATAAACAGAATATATTTATCGGCCATCTTCGAGAAATGCTCAATATGTCAGACAAAAAGCAAATGGTCGAAAATTTGAGAAATAATAAAATCATTATTTATCAAAAGGAAAACGCCTTGTTCGCAATCGACTTAAATAATGCCATCATCGCCAACCTACGAGAAACCAACCTGGACTTGACAATGCTTTGGAATCTCAATCGCAGTCAATCTTTTCAAAAAGACATTACTCTTCAAAATCCACAACAGTCCCCTCTATTGAACGATGTTCTGCATCCTTCACATTCAGGTCATCATTCGAATCGTGAATGGGAAGTAGGAGGAAATGGCAGTTGGGATGATGTTGATGATGAACGTAAGCTGAAAAGATAAAACTGTTTATTCTACAGAGAAAGTATAACACATGATGCCCAAGTTTGGCGTAAACATGTTACCAAGAAAATAGATACCGTATTCTCCTTTTTGTGTTTGATTTGCCGGGATAGTCAACAAAGAACTGTGGTCTCCATAACTTTTATACCCGAATGGTATATATCCAGCTTTGCTTGCTTCTTCTGTCTTCTCGGTCTTGATAAGTGCTGCCTTGGATTGTAACCAACGTAAGCGACGATCTTTTTTGGTTGTCTTAAATCTGACAACTT
>JBNPOM010000083.1:0-10044 GCA_050315175.1 Prevotella sp. SGI.027 | reverse complement strand
CACTAAAGCGGATAATTGTTAACAAACCATAATTGGTTAATTCTTTTTTGTTTTTATTCTTTAGTTTCTATGAAATCCCTTACCTTTGCACTCGCTTTTCGACTATAATGCATCTAATAAGATGATAGCAATGGAGAGATGGTAGAGTGGTCGATTACAACGGTCTTGAAAACCGTCGCACTGAGAGGTGCCGGGGGTTCGAATCCCTCTCTCTCCGCAATAAACGCTGAAAATCAGCAAATTATAAAACAAACACCCAATTTTACACCCAAGAATGTAAAGTTGGGTGTTTTTATTTTATTTAAGACGAATCATATTCGCTCGGAAAATAATTTGATAAAAAACAGAACAAACGAAAAAAACAACCAATTCATTTTCCGTAAGATTTCGTATCTTTGCAGTAAATAATAAATCAGGGTCTGTCATGATAATATATAATGTTTAAAAATCGTAGTATGAAAAAAAGTAGAAGAAAACGCCTTGTAATTTTGTGTATAGCTTTAGTTTGTATCATAGTTTTAGTTTTTTTATTGTTCTCTAAATCAACTTCTAATAATAGTACAAATCCACCTTTGACAGATGTTTTGACTGATAGCATTTCTCGGATAGTATCAGCTTGTCCTGGTGAAATTGGAGTGGCAATTATTATTAATAACACAGATACAGTTAAAGTTAATGATAAGAGTGTATATCCTATGATGAGTGTATTTAAGGTTCATCAGGCATTAGCTCTTTGCAATGATTTTGATAACAAAGGGATTTCACTTGATACCTTAGTAAAGATAGATAGGAATAGACTTGATTCAAAGACTTGGAGTCCTATGATGAAAGATTATTCCGAGTTGGTTATATCATTAACCGTGAGAGATTTACTTCGTTATACTATTGCTCAAAGTGATAATAATGCAAGCAATCTGATGTTTAAAGATATGGTCAATGTTGCTCAAACTGACAGTTTTATAGCCACACTTATTCCTCGTTCAAGTTTTCAGATAGCTTATACAGAAGAGGAAATGTCGGCTGACCACGATAGGGCTTACTTTAATTATACATCTCCTCTTGGTGCCGCAATGTTGATGAACCGTTTGTTTACCGAAAGTATTGTCAGTGGTGAGAAGCAAAGTTTCATTAAGAATACATTAAAAGAATGTGTGACAGGTACAGATAGAATAGTCGCTCCGCTTCTTGATAAAGAAAGGGTTTCTATTGCACATAAGACGGGTTCTGGTTATGTCAATGAAAATGGTATTCTTGCAGCTCACAATGATGTTGCCTATATATGCCTGCCTAATAATGTCTGCTATACTTTAGCGATATTTGTTAAGGATTTCAAGGGTAATGAATCACAAGCATCACAATATGTTGCGCATATATCAGAGGTCGTATATTCTTTATTAATACAAAATTCGGCAATTCCTTAAGTTGCGTTTACTTTGAAGCTTCAATGGTAAACATTATATAATTTATACAATATAAAAGCACTTCGTAACTATCAGAGTGCTTTTATATTGTCTTTTTTTTCTATTATAACTTGAATCCTCTACTTTTTCTTGGTTCTTCCGTTGGTTGTCGCAAACCTTGCCGAAGTTTCTCCCATTGCTCTTTGAACCATTCGCTTATCGGTTGCCTGTTTATGGTCAGTACAAGTTTGCTATCATCGGTCGGATTCTTCTCCACCTTGAAGATGTTGTTTTTGATTTCAAACTTTCTTCTATGTTCCTCGGAATAAATCTTGCCATTACATTGGATAGCTTCTTTCCTTGTCAAAAGACAATCTATCATATCTTTGGTAAATCCAATGACAGCGCAGAGTTTTTCCATTCTCAACATTTCTCTAAGCATCGGAAACCACTTGAATGCCTTTTCAAGCAGAGTGTTCAATCGTGATATTTCCCTGTCTTTGGCTTCAAGTTCTTGGTTGTGTATGCTCTGAAGATTGCGTATCTGTTTGCCATGTCGCTCTTGCATTTCCTGCATTTGGATTTTGAGGGTGTCAATACCTTTGTCTCGTTTGGCAATCTCTTGGTGCAAATCTTCATTAGTTCGCTCCAGCTCTTTCATCTTTCCACTTCCGAAAAGAGAACCAACTCCGCTTGCTATGGCGGTGGCTGCATTGGTGGCTGTTTTCTTTAGCTTGTCAGTGCGTATTTCTGATTTCACCTGTTTCAGTTCCTGTTCAGCAAGACCTATCTGTTCTTCTTTGTGCCGTTTTGCAGCATCCATGCGTTGCAGTTCGGCTCTCTGCTTTTCAATGATGAAATCATTTCGTTCCAAATGTTCCTTTCCGGTCTCGGATTTAGATTGCCCACGTTGCATGGAGAGGATGTCAGATGCCAAAGTCTGCATTTCCATCATATCGTCATCATTGAGCTTTTGGCTCTTGCCCGTGTCGTGGTTCATCCAGTCGAATACGATATGGGCATGATAATTCGGCTTAAACCACTTTTCACCGACTTGGAAACTCTCCCTATCCCCGGTTTTGGGTTGTCCACTAAGCCAGTGTCCCTCGTCCTTATGCAGGAAGATTTGGAGCGGTGTAATACCCCAGCGTCTCTGGCACTCCTCACCAAACTTTCGTACATCTGCCAGTGTTGTATCTGGTCTGATGAGCAATACTCCCTCACGGATTGGAGAACATCCAGCCACTTTTATAATCTTTCCATTCTTTCCCTTGCGCTCACGCTCCTTTTCCTGCATCGCTCGTCCGGTCTTTTCCTTGACCATCCGTTTGATGCTGTCATAGTGCGCCTGCAGGTCAGGACTGCCGAAGCCCGGGTTTATCCACTGCTCGTTATTGGAAGTCAGTTCGGGTACAATGTAGATTCTGGACTCGCCGATATTGCGCATGTACTCGGCAGTTCTCCGGTTATGAGCCCCGCTTGATGTCACTCTGCAGGGTTTGATATGTATGCTTGATTTTGTTGCCATATTCTTAAAATTTGATTTGGATTGTTGATGAAATCTTCTGTTGTCCGCTCATAACCGCACAGGGTTCTTAGGGGTGCAACCCATAAGCGGAGATTGCAAAGAGAGGGGCACTCTTTGCTCGGGGTTCTTAGGGGAGAAACGCCCTGAGTGGGTCATTAGGGCAAAGCCCTAATCCCCTCGGGAGAGCCCACAACTACGAAAGCGAAGCGTGTAGTTATAGTGGGCTATAACCGAAAGCCGTTTTTCTTTTTCGGTGGTTGGCTGCGCACCCCTTTTGCAGATTGAACTTGCCTGTTTCTTTCAGTCTGTTTCTGTAAGTATTCGTTCAAGTCCTTGCATCCGCTGTATGTCTGCGAAGCGTCACGGATGTATAAGTCCCTGCCGTATTCCTTATAGATTTGCTGCATGGCTTCCATTCCTGCACGGTCATTGTCAAAGAAACAGTGGATGCGCTCATAGCTTCCCAACGGATAGATTGCTTTGGAAACATTGGCTACTGAGTTCAACACCATATAATCTTGCCTGTCCAGTTCGGGATATTTCGGGCAATTCTCCAATCTCAAAGTAAGAAATGAAAGATAGTCCATAAATCCCTCAAACACATAACATGTTTCCCTCGCTGTTCCCGGCTGTTTGATATGAGAAATCTCTTTCGGTGCGATGCATCCCTTGAAATACTGGTTGCGGATTTCATACCCACCCGACACATTGGGAAAGGCGATGGCGAAATACCGTTTGCCATTATGGGTGAAGTGCGCTTCACTGCATTCTCTTTTCGCCATTGCAATGTTTATTCCCCTTTCCTGCAAATAAGCAAGCAGGGCAGGAGAAGAAAGCGGTACAATCTCCAGTTGTTGAAAACTTGGCTCGGAAGATGATTGCTTGCCAAAAGAAAAAGACACGGGGCGAATACGGGGTGTCTGTTCTTCGATTTTTTGCAAGAGGTAAGGCACATGGTCGGAACAATAAAGTTCCTGTGCCAGTGCGATGATATTCCCACCTTTGCCGAGTGCAAAATCATACCATTGGTTACGTTCTGTATTTACCTTGAACGATGCTTCCGTTTCTTCCCTTAGTGGTGACTTATACCACAGGTTTATGCCCTGTTGTTTGACGGGTGAAAATCCTAAACTGTGCAGATAATCCGCTATTTTGATTTGTTTCGCTGTCTGTATATCCATAAGACGATAGGTTTAATGATAGTTGAATTGGTTTATTTTCTCTTTTCGCCCGTACCTCTTTATGAAGTACGGTCTGTATAATCACTTCACTTTATTTTCGTATATATAGAGTACGGTAATAAAGTGAAGCGGTTTTGCCACATTTCGCAACCACTTCGCTTTATCCCTAATATATAGACCCCCGGAATAAAGTGAAGCGATTGCAAGGTGTGGGCTAATAGTGGAAGTCGGGCATGAACGTGTACTTTCTGCCGTTCTCCTGCACTATCATTCGTTTGTTCCGAAGCATGGTGATGAGCGATACCGCCTTTTTGTGGTTCAACTTTACCCCCACAGACACATAAGTCTTAATTAAGGTGTCCTCCAGTTCCTTGTAGCCATATTCCTCTTTCAGCCCGAAAACTGCTTCCAATGCGATGCGGTGCTGCTGTTCGGTGATATGCCTGTAAGGGTCGAACTTTTCCTCTTCCGGTCTTCCCGGTTTCTTGGTTTCGGGCTTGTAACCCTCCAACAGTTCAGGTATGGCATTGTCATTGATGCGAAATGAAAAAGGCTCGAAGTCCATTGCCCGTATGTGCATGGCTGAAACATTGCTTATATCTCCATTGCTCTTGTCCTTTTCCACAAGAAGGACAGTTTCAGCCTTGTTGTTCAGTTCCGCACCGATATGCCCCCTTGCGTTCTCATCGCCCTTGTTTTGGTGGAGTATCGTGTGGATATGTATCTGCCTGTCGTCCGTCCACTGCATCAGCTTTGATATGATGCGTGTCGATTCACCGGGGCTGTTGATGTCATATACCATGTCACGGATGCCGTCTATGATTACAAGCCCTATGTCAGGCGTATTGTAAATAGCCTGCTCTACAATCCTGATACGCTGTTCGGGCGTGTATTTCCTCAAAGCAAGAAATTCCAGATGCTCATTGTCCCTGTCATCTGGAAGCCCAGCCATCCGTAAAATACGTTTCATGACTTTCAGACAATGATAAGGACTTTGTTCCGTGTCCACATACAGGATTTTCCGTTTCTCTTCGGGTAGTTCCGCCACATATCTTAGCACTGTACCATTCTTCAATGCTGCCGCCACGATAGCCGACACATTGAAAGTCTTTTTGCTTTTGGCTTTGCCGATTGATGCACTGAAATTACCCAGTGTACCAATGACCGAACCTTGCACTTTTAGAATCTCAGGTGCTTTCTCATAGATTTTCGACAGGCTCAGGCGTGAGGCTTGCCAAAGGATTACGGCTTCTTCCGCCGATATTTCTTTTATATCTTTCATATAATCCATAAGTACACCTCCCGTTATTTTCGTCCTCCGGTTTTCTTTCCAGCCAGTTCAAGGGCAAGTTCCGCATCCACGATAATCTTGCGCCCTATTTGCGTAATGGCTTTGTCTATCTTTCCGCTTTTCTTTATACGGTTGGCGGTAGGCAGACTGCACCCGAACAATTTGGCAATGCCAAGTATTCCGTACACATACTTTCTTTCTGTGTCCGTAACGGGCTGTGGCTGCGCTTCCGTTTGGTTGGAAGCGTACTTGCTTAGAAATATGAACTCTTCGCCTGTCATCTGCCAGACGGGTTTTAATAATAACTCTTGAAGATTTGTCATCGTCCAATCTATTTAGTCGTTAAACAATCAGCCCTGCGCACTGGCTGTTATTTCTGTTCTCGAACGATGCAAAATTAGGTATGGCTGTAAGTGGTAAGGATGTGGATAATACAAATGGGATACTGCGCTATCTCATTAAATATCAGACAATAAAAATACCACTCAAAAATTAATTTGAGTGGTAAAAGTGGTAATTTCGTAGAATGTCAGGTTATATCACGAATTATCCGAATATGCTTTCCATTTCCTTTGCGAATTTCTGGTTGCTGTCACTCGGAAAATCGGAAACAGGTTCTTTGTATTTCGACCTGTAATAGCTCTCGTCAATATCCAACAATTTTAATATTTGGCTTCTCCATTCATCCCTGTATTGCTTGGATAGTTTCTCGCTCATCAGGAATATCAGGTAACACACCCGTATCTTTTCCCTTGCCTTGATTTTTAGTTTATTCTTGCAGGGGTACAGGTTTATATTGGCATAGAAATCCGCTATGGTAATGGCTTCGAACTGTTCCCCGACACAGGTTTCATGAATGGGCGAAAGCTGCTTCATGTCAAAATATTCATGTTGTCCCTCCGGGCTATTCTGTACTTCTTCTTGTTCGTTTTGCTTGACTGGTTCATCCTGCTGTTTTTCTTCCCTATCATTAGGAAGGTACTTTTTTAGGACTTCCATAAAAAGAAGACTTAGGCGGTAAACATTGCCGGAAAGGTTTTCTATATATTGAAAAGCCTCTTTCCTGTCTTGCTTTTGCAGTTCATAAAGTTTATCCAATTCTTTCTTTTCCTTGTCGTATTCAGCCTTGCAGCGTTCATATTCCTTTTCTGCCTGTATTTCTTCTTCGTCCGTATGCTCCCGAAAACCAATGAAATCATATCTGTGGTATGCGTCATTCAAAGGCTCGTGCAACTTGGTGGTAATCTCCAACTGGTCTTTAATTGCAGAATTATGCCTGTCTGCGTAGTGAAAACACACACGCTTTATGACGTCATCATTCAGCGGTTTTGTTTCATAAGCCCGTATATTTTTTTCTATTTCGATTTTCAGACTATTGAGAATCAATGTGTATTGTTCTTTCTGCTTGTCAAGTACCAGTTCAAGGATAGCGGCTTCAAAAGCCTTTGTATCATTGTGCTGCCTGTAAAAGTCGGTGATGAATTTCTGCTTGTCAAAAGAAAAAGCATAATTGGTTACCCAATCATTATATATTCTATTGAGTTCTCCATATTGGGGAATCAGTTTGTTTATTTCTCCTGCCATAGACTTCAATTTTGGGGATTATTGTCCTTGTCAAGGAAAGATGCCAGTTCTTCTTCCACCTCTTCCACACTTGGCAAAGCTGATTTCAAGTTTTCGGGTATAGCCTTGCTCAGTTGATAATCGCTGATGCCTATCGGTTGGTCGTAGCCTGTCAATGCGTATTGTGCTACCACCTCATCTTTTCCTTTGCACAGCAACAGCCCGATAGTCTTGTTGTCATTTTTTCCCCTCAGTTTGTCATCCACCACATTGATGTAGAAATTCAGTTGCCCTGCATACTCCGGTTTGAATGGAGTAGCTTTCAGTTCTACAACAATGTATGCGTGTAGCGGAATAGAATATAGAATCAAGTCGGCAAAGAAATCACTGTTACCTATTTGAAAATGCTTCTGCCGGGCGACAAAGGCAAAACCATTGCCCATTTCCAACAAATAACGGGTAACGTGCTTTACCAGCTGCTCTTCTATGTCCCTTTCGTCTGCCTTTTCTTTCGCTCCAGCCAAATCGAAGATGTACGGGTCTTTCAATAGGTAATTGGCAAGGTCGCTTTGTGGTGCTGGAAGTGTGGCTGTGAAATTGTTTACCTTGTTGTTGTTGATTTGTCTGTTATATAGGTTGTTTTCAATTTGCATTTTCAGCACATTGCTACTCCAGCCCATTTCTACAGCCTGTTTCATATACCAATATCCTATGCCTAACGGTAACGAACCGTTAAGTATGACCATTTGGCTTGCCCAGTTTATTTTGGCAACAGGGGATTTCAGGAAAACTTTTTCTATTTCCCTAATCTCCATCCTGTAAATGGCAGAAACTGTTTTCTCCACATCCTGAATTTGCGCAGGAACTTCCTGCGTAATTTCTAAAGATTGACAATCAGCGGATTGTATTTGCGCAGTAAGTTCCTGCGTAAATTGTCCGTTGTTCAGTTTCAATACTTCATCTGTAACATTCTGTATGCTTGGAACAGACAGCCTTGTGTCTGTATCAATGAAACTTCGTAGCACGTTCAACGGATATGACCGTGCAAATTGGCACATATAAGTAAGGTTACGCTCCGAATAACCTTTCTTTTCGGGGTAATTGAACCGGATAGCCTTTGCCAGTTGCTTGATGATTTTGCTTCCCCAGCCTTGCAAGTTCTGATGATACAGGATATAGTTGCCCATTTTCCAGTAATGGAACAGCATTTGCGCATTGGCTGCGGCAATCAGCCGGACTTGCGCCTGTTCTATTTCCGAACCGACGGCATGAACAAATGCGTCAAAGTCCGTTCTTCCTATATGATATTCTCTGTTATTTTCCATTCTAATGTTTATTGTTGTCGCAAATATAATTCAAATAGCTGATAATCTATGAAACTGATTGATACTTTTATAGTTGGTTAAACTTGTTCATGGCATTTGCCTTAATATCATCCGCTATGTCAATATAGGGTTTCATGGCTTTATAGTCACTGTGCCCCGTCCATTTCATCACGACTTGTGCCGGAATACCGAGAGCCAGCGCATTACAGATGAATGTTCTTCTTCCTGCATGGGTGGTTAATAATGCGTATTTCGGGGTGACTTCATCTATACGTTCATTTCCTTTATAATATGTTTCCCGTACAGGCTCGTTGATTTCAGCCAGTTCCCCCAGTTCTTTCAGATAATCATTCATCTTCTGATTGCTGATAACAGGCAGTGCCATGTGGTTTTCAAAATGGACTTCCTTGTATTTTTCGAGTATGGTTTTACTGTGGTCGTTCAGTTCAATTATCAGGCTGTCTGCCGTTTTGACTGTGGTAACTTCGATGTGGTCGGGTTTCACATCGCTTCTTTTCAGATTACGAACATCTGAATATCGCAGGCTTGTGAAGCAACAGAACAGAAAAACATCCCTGACACGTTCCAGATATTGTTTGTCTTTCGGTATCCGATAATCTTTCAGCCTGTTCAATTCGTCCCAAGTCAGGAATATCACCTTTTTAGAGGTGGTTTTCAATTTGGGCTTGAAAGTGTCGTATGCAATATTCTGATGATGCCCTTTCTTGAAGCTCCAGCGCAGAAACCATTTGAGGAATCCCATCTGTTTGCCGATGGTGCTGTTCCTCATATCCTTTTTGTCACGCAGGAAATTTACATACTCGTTCAAGCCGAACTCGTTGAAGTATTCAAAGGTTACATCTTCCTTGAACTCTTTGAGGTGGTTTTTCACTGCTGAGAATTTCTCGTAGGTGGATGCCGTCCAGTTATTCTGATTGCCACACTCCTTTACAAACTCATCGAATACTTCCCAAAAACTTATTTGTGTTTCTTCCTGCTGCTCTTCGCTGGTGTCTTTCATCCGCAGGTTGAACGCATCCTTTAGCTGTTGGGTGGTCGGTATGGTTTCCTGTACCTCAAACTCCTTGAACACGTTTTGAATCTCGGCATAATATTTCAGCAAGTCCGCATTGATTTCGGATGCGCTTTGTTTTAGTTTGTTGGTGCATCCGTTCTTTACCCGTTGTTTGTCGGCATCCCATTTGGCTACGTCAATCCGGTAGCCTGTTGTAAACTCGATGCGTTGGCTTGCGTATATGACACGCATACGGATGGGTACGTTCTCTACGATTGGCACACCGTTCTTTTTCCGGCTTTCCAATGCAAAAATGATGTTACGTTTGATATTCATAATTGGGTGCGTTTGAAATTCTACACCCAAATATACACCCAATATTTGGAATAGCAAAAGATATTCAGAAAGATTTAGATTTACTCTGCGCTTTAGATAGTATATGATTATCAGTGATTTGCAATTTTATGATATTTCTTGAAAGCATAGGTTCGAGAGCCTCCCTCTCCGCTTAATAAATTTGAGAAAGCCTTTGAGTTTCAATAACTTAAAGGATTTTTTAATGCTCTTAATTTTTCTTTGACCCACTTTTTGACCCATTTTTTGACCCGGTTTTTGACCCACTTTTTTCTCCGAAGAATAATTCAGAATGAAATATTTTTTATTTGTTGTAAAGTATTTTCATAATTTACATATTACTGATAATTAAAGATTTACAATTTTATTAGAAGGGCGGAATCGAAC
>JBNPOM010000082.1:0-10537 GCA_050315175.1 Prevotella sp. SGI.027 | reverse complement strand
TTTTATTATTGTTTGCAGCCTATGGTTGAGTTTCCTCCATGTTACTCCGAAGAATCTTGCGAGTTCGCCCTCTGTCATGGCAATGTTTCCGCTGCCCTTGCGAACGCTCTCCATACTGCTACTCCAATCAAAATAACCGCACTGATTGTTTACGCTTACTTTTCTTTTGGGAATATTGATTGTCTTCATGCTGTTTCCTCCATTTTACAGGTTACAATATCCGAAGGTTCACAAGCCTCTCTCTCCGAAGTTTCCTTTTCTTTTGCCGATTGCTTGGCAATAAGCCTGTCCATATCCTCCGAAATCTTGTTGTCCGTCACCTGCGCATAAACTTGAGTGCTTGATATGGAGGCATGCCCCATCATCTTGGCTATACTTTCAATGGGGATACCTGCGCTCAGACTCATCGTGCCAAATGTATGACGGGCCATGTGAAAGGAAAGTCTTTGGCGAATACCACAAGCCTTTTCCACAATACTCAGTTTGGTATCCATGACACTACGGCTGCAATTACGGTGAAAGACAAGGTGGTCATCTTTTTCTTTCACCGTCTGCTGTACCTCGCTTCTTTCCGGCTCTTTCCGGCAATGACTGATGATGGCTTCCGCTATGGGATGTAACGGCACGATGAACTCAACCTTGGTCTTCTGACGTTCCTTTCTTATATACATCTGTCCATCCGCTGTCGTTTGGATATGCTTGTATTCCAAATTCTCCATATCTGAAATAGCCAAGCCTGTGAAGCAGGAAAAGACAAACATCAGTCTTGCCAGCTCCGCTTCTCTGTCGTTCATCTTCATTGCCATAAGTTTCATCACCTCGCTCTTTTGCAGAAAACGTATCTTCTTTTCCTCCTTCTCATACTTGGCATTCTCAAAGGGATTGCAGCGGATAATCCTCTTGCTGACCGCACGGAACATCAGTCGGCTCAGCCAGCAGAGATTGTTGTTGATGGTGGATGCTCTCAGCCCACGCTTTTTCAGAAAGAAACGGTATTCCTCGAACAAGTCCTCTGTAATGGTTCCGATGGGTATGTCCTGCACTCCTTTGTTTTCGACAAATTCACGGAGATTTCTGTCAGAATAGAACAGATTCAGATAAGTTCCCTCTGCCCTTGACTTGCCTACGCTCTCCTTGACGGATTGCAATTCTGCCTTACTCATGGCAAGGAGCGTTGTCGGATTAGTGGCAATGCCTTGTAAGCGGTTCTTGATAAGTTCCACACTTACCACTCCATCCATTACAAGAATGTCCCGATAGGTCTTTTCCACCAAATCCCTGAACTCAATGATTCTTTGGTTTGTTTTCTTGTTGGTTGTCAACCCCTGCTTGGTGTTCCACTCGGCAGGATGGCACTCTTCGCCTGTGGTAATGGCTGTGTTCTTTCCGTCTATGGTGATACGGCAGAGAATGGCGGTATTGCCGTCTGCCTTTGTTTTCAGTCTGTTGATATAGAACAGTATCTTGAATGTACTTCTCATTGTCTTGGTGGTTTTGAATAATGAATAATGATAAGATAGAAAAAATAGGAATTAGATTATTAACTGCATATCTTCAGTGAAAGAAAGGAAACGATCAAATTCCTCAAAGAGTTTCTGTGGGGTTACCTTTGCATAACGCTCGGTCATGCTCACGTTGGAATGCCCCAGCATCTTACTCACGGTCTCAATGGGCACACCCTGTTCAAGCGTGATGAGCGTGGCAAATGTGTGCCTTGCTGTATGTGTGGTAAAAGGAAACGAGATGCCTGCACGAAGCCGCAGGGCTTTCAAATAAGATTGGTAAGTGGCATATCCCATGAAAGGGAGCAATGTTTCCCTTTCATCGCTGTGGAGCTTCTCCATCAGCCGTATAGCTTCGGGCAGCAGTTTGACACGACAAGGCACACCTGTTTTTTGGCGGTTGAACTTCAGCCAAAGGCTACCCTCGTCATCACGCACAAGATGGGACTTGTCCAGTTCCATCAAATCACAATATGCAGCACCCGTATAACAGGCAAAGAGGAAAATATCCCTTGCCGTTTCCATTTCCTCCTCCAATTCCTCAAAGTGGAGAGTCTTTAACTTCTCAAATGCTCCTCTGTCAAGTGCTTTGGGGAGTTTCTTGTTACCCTTGCTGATTTTGACTTTATCAAAAAGCAGGATGTCTGCCACCCCCTCACGGTAAGCCTGCCTGCAAACTGTTTTCAAATGGGTGGCGACATTGTAGAATGAGCTCTCCTGAAATCCACACTCTCCCAAGAAGTACTGCTGAAACTCATGGATGAAGTTCTCTGTCAGTTGTGAGAAGGCTAAGTCAGAAACCTTATACTTCTTTTGGATGAACTCCTGCAAGTGGATTCTCGTGGAGTGATAGCTTGCCATTGACTCTTTTCTGATGTCTATACCGATATGACTTTCTTTTTCTTTTATGAGCACATCAAGCCTCTCGATGAGCATGCACCGTGTCTGCACACTGCCCTGAAACTGTTCCTTCACGTCGGTTGCGTCAAATGGGCAACCTCTTGTAAGCAAAGACTGATAGGCTGACTGGATGGACAGCAGCAAGTTCTCCAACCTGCCATTCACCTCCACCGCCTCACGACTTTTTCCGTCCATTCTACTCTCACGGGGATTCCACAAGTCAGGATTGCAGGAGAGTTTACAACTGAACTGTGCAATACTCCTTCCAAGTGTAATACGTCCCATAATGGGAGCCTTGCCCGACTTGTCCAGACCGCTCTTTTTGAGGTAGAGCAACACCTTCATTTTTTCTGTTTTCATACGCTTTGATGTTTTGTGGCAAAATTACCAATTTCAAAGCGTTCCTCTCTTATGCAGAAAACTGCCGACCGTAGCAACAGCCACACGAGCGAAAATAATTCAGTTACCGAACATTACTCCATCGTTACCTATGGCAAAATCGGGTAACGGTTTGGTAACTGAACTTCTGCCTAAATCTGCATATTATAACTCTTTTTGAAAAGAGCACTTCTATGCAAATTATTCCGTTTCCTACTCATTATCAGTCGATTTACATCAACTTCGATATTTCTTCATTTTCGTTGATTAGTTGCCTATCAATCATCATGCTTTTGCCCTCCAACTTGCATGCTTTTGCCTCTCAATTAGCATCTAATAGAAGCGATTTTTGCTCCAAACACATAACTTTTTGTTGGCGTTTTTAGTTCAAAAAATATATAATACGTTAATCTTCAAATTATTAACAAATCCATTTGATAATTCGCATATTTTCAACGCATGACCAGGTTGGCTGAAAAAAACGCCTGCATTTATGTTAAAATGACGTTGCGACAGAGAATATTTTGCTGAAAAACGATTCGTTTGACCTAAAAAAAGCAATGCTTCATTCGTAAATGAAAGCCCCGTGTGGAATGGACGTTAATTGTAGTTAAACCGTTGCTATATCGCTGTTTTTTTTGTTCCTTTGCAACAAATTTGGTGTATTATATCCGTATCGGAATGGGAAAAAAACGAAATAGAACCAGTAGTCATCGTGGACTACAGGCCATTACTCTTTGTATTAGCACAGCCTTGGTGCTTATTTTGTTGGGATTGGTTGTGTTTTCAACGCTTACCGGCAGGAATCTTTCTTCGTATGTCAAGGAGAATTTGGTGGTGCAGCTGATTTTGGAAAATGACATGACAAATCCTGAAGCTCAGAAGATTTGTGCCGACATCAAGAAGCGACCTTATATCAAACGCTTGGATTATATCAGTAAAGAACAAGCCCTCAAGGAGATAACGGCGGCCATGGGAAGCGACCCTTCCGAGTTTACCGATGGTGAGAACCCCTGTCCTGCCTCCATCGAAGTGACACTCAGGTCGAATTATGCCAATAACGATTCGTTGAAATGGATTACCGACGAATTGAAGAAATATCCCAAAGTCAATCAGATTAATTATCAGAAAGAGTTGATAGACAGCGTCAACCGCAACCTGGCTAAGACGGGTTTGGTGATGTTGGTGTTAGCCATTTTGCTGACCATCGTATCATTCTCCCTGATCAACAATACCGTTCGGTTGGACATCTACGCACGGCGCTTCTCCATACACACCATGAAACTCGTGGGTGCCTCATGGAGCTTTATCCGACGGCCGTTTGTCAACCGTGCTATATGGATTGGTTTGATAGCCGGCTTGATAGCCAACACCGTGCTGGCTGCATGTATCTATGGCTTGTATGTCTCTGAACCCGACATCTTGAGCGTTGTTACATGGCGTGACATGGCCGTCACAGTGGCAGTGGTGTTCTTGTTCGGCATCATCATTACGGCCATCTGCGCACATATTTCCGTGAACAAGTTCTTGCGGATGAAGGCTGGTGAATTATATAACATCTAAATAAGTAAACTCACAATCATATCGTTATGCACAGGATAAAGGATACCTTAGTGCATGCGAAAATCAATCAATAAGATGGATAGAAGAAACTTCGCATTCGACAAGGTCAACTTCATATTGTTGGCCGTCGGTATGATGATTGTCATCATTGGCTTCCTCCTGATGAGTGGAGGTGGCTCTACTGAAACAGCATACAATCCGGACATCTTCAGCGTTCGCCGCATCAAGGTGGCTCCGGTGGTATGTTTCATTGGCTTTGTGTCAATGATTTATGCCATTGTTCGTAGACCCAAGGATCAACATACTGAAGAATAAATGAGCATTATAGAAACCATTATTCTGGCAATCGTTGAGGGGTTGACAGAATTTTTGCCCGTGTCTTCGACGGGACACATGATCATCACGCGCGACTTGTTGGGCATGGAGGCCAACGATTCGTTTATCAACGCTTTCATTGTCATCATTCAGTTTGGTGCCATCCTGTCGGTTGTGACGCTCTACTGGAAGCGATTCTTCCAGCTCGACCACACACCAGCACCGGCAGGAAGTACGCCGGTCAGGGCTTTTTTGCACAAATGGGACTTTTACTGGAAGCTGTTAGTGGCCTTTATCCCAGCAGCTGTCATCGGATTACTGGCTAACCATCTGATTGAAAAGTTGTTGGGAAGCGTCGTGGTGGTTGCGGTGATGTTGGTGATTGGTGGTGTTTTCATGTTGTTTTGCGACCGCCTGTTCAATCATGGAAGCGAGTCAACACCGCTGACAGAGAAGAGAGCTTTGCGGGTAGGACTGTTCCAATGCATTGCCATGATACCAGGTGTCTCGCGATCGATGGCCACCATCGTGGGAGGAATGGCGCAAGGACTGACGCGTAAACGTGCGGCTGAGTTCTCGTTCTTTTTGGCTGTACCCACCATGTTCGCCGCCACTTGTCTCGATGTGTTTAAGTTAATCAAGAATGGAGGTGTGGAAGCCTTGTCCGCGCATGTGCCAACTTTACTGTTAGGCAGTGGCGTTGCCTTTGTCGTAGCGTTGCTGGCCATGAAATGGTTTGTGGCTTTCCTCACCAAGTATGGCTTCAAAGTCTTTGGCGTATATCGTATCATTGTCGGCGGTGCCATCTTGATTTGGTTGATGATGGGACATCAGTTGGCTATGGTTGATTAGCTGACCGGTTGACGAGTTGGCAAGTTGACGAGTTGATAGTTCATACATGATGAGTACATCACTCGTAAACAAACAAAAAACAATTCACAAACTCACAAACTTATAAACCCTTCAACTCCCAACCTCATCAACTTAAAAAACTCATAAACTTAAAAACTCACAAACTCATAACAATACACCGTGAACTTTTATACAGGAGAAATATTTGCCATTGACAAGCCTTATGGCATGACAAGTTTTGGTGCTTTGGCCCATGTGCGGTATGTCATATCTCGCAAGTTGGGCATCAAAAGAATTAAAATAGGTCATGCCGGCACGTTGGATCCATTAGCCACGGGGGTGTTGGTGTTGTGTACGGGGAAAGCAACCAAGCAGATCGAGCAGTTGCAGGCACATGATAAGGAATATACCTGTACGCTCCAGTTGGGGGCAACTACTGCGAGTTATGATAAAGAACACGAGGTTAATCAAACCTTCCTAACCGAACACATCACACGTGAGCGCATCGATGAGGCACTGAAACAGTTCGTAGGTGATATTCAGCAAACCCCACCAACCTTCAGTGCGTGCAAGGTAGACGGTGAACGTTCATACAACTTGCGTCGCGCAGGCGAGGAAGTGGTGCTCAAACCGAAAAGCGTCAGAATTGACGAGATAGAGGTGATGGATTTTGACCCAACGACCATGCTGCTCAAGTTGCGTGTGGTATGTGGTAAAGGGACGTATATCAGAGCCTTGGCTCGTGACCTGGGGCGCGCTTTAGACAGTGGGGCATACCTCACAGCACTGCGCCGAACCCGAGTGGGAACTATCAAAGTAGAAAACAGTATTGACTTCGATCACTTCAAGGAGTGGTTGGATCAACAAGAAATAGACGAAAAACACCAATAAATGAAACTATCACAATTCAAATTCAATTTGCCGGAAGAGCTTGTTGCTCTGTATCCTCATAGTGTTTACCATGAGATAGTTGATGAAAAAGGAGAAAAGCATCTCTCCCGAATGACGCGTCGTGACGAGTCAAGATTGATGATTTTGCATCGTAAGTCGCAGACTATTGACATGTTCCAGAAGAACAAAAAGGGCAAACCTGTAGAGGGACAGTACTTGGAGTTCCGTCATGTACTCGACTATTTTGATGAAGGTGACACGTTCATCTTCAATGATACAAAGGTATTTCCTGCTCGCTTGTATGGAACAAAGGAAAAAACGGATGCTAAGATAGAGGTCTTTCTCTTACGCGAGCTCAATCGTGAAATGCGCTTGTGGGACGTGTTGGTAGAGCCTGCGCGTAAGATACGCATTGGTAACAAGTTGTTCTTTGATGAAAGCGGAACCATGGTTGCTGAGGTAATCGATAACACCACGAGTCGTGGGCGAACGCTTCGTTTTCTTTACGACTGTCCTCATGAGGAGTTCAAGCGCGAACTCTTTGCGCTCGGTGAGGCACCGTTGCCTCGTTATATCCTCAACCGGCGTGAGGTTCCGCATGCTGATGCGCACGACATGGAAGATTTCCAAACCATCTTCGCCAAGAATGAAGGAGCCGTAACCGCCGCCGCTACTGGTCTGCATGTTAGTAGGGAGATGATGAAACGGATGGAGATTAAGGGCATTCACTTTGCTTATATCACCCTGCATTGTGGTCTCAGTGCGTTCAATAACATTGAGGTGGAAGACCTGACGAAGCATAAGATGGACTCTGAGCCAGTGAAGATTGATGCCCAGGCCTGCAAGATTGTCAATAAAACAAGGCAAGAAGGGCATCGTATCTGTGCTGTTGGGACAAGCGTTGTCAAGGCAACTGAAACGGCTGTCGGTACAGATGGTTTACTAAAAGAGTATGATGGTTGGACCAGCAAGTTCATCTTCCCACCATACGACTTTGGCCTGGCTGATACGATGATTGCCAATTTCTATCACAGTATGTCACCTTTGCTCATGGAAACTGCTGCGTTTGGTGGCTATGAGCTGGTGATGGAAGCCTATAACCTGGCCGTGAAGCATGGTTATAAGTTTGGGTGTTACGGCGATTCACTCTTGATTTTGGACGATTAATCGTTGTCATAGACACGCAAAATGACTAAAGAGCATATCGTTTACCTCGCACTTGGTTCCAATCTGGGTGACAGGCGGCGAGCCATTCGCCAAGCTGTTGCAAGAATAGCAGAACAGATTGGTCCCGTAGAACGTCAATCTTCGCTCTACGAAACACAGCCATGGGGATTCTCATCGCCCCATGCTTTCATCAATGCTTGCATCTGTTGTCGCACTACCATGAGTCCGCTTCAGGTGTTAAGAGCTACCCAGAAAATCGAAAAAGAGATGGGGCGAGTAGAGAAGACGCACGATGAAGTTTACCAAGACCGATGTATTGACATCGACATCTTGTTGTTTGACCATCTCAACATCCAAACACCCGAACTGACGATTCCACATCGATTGATGCATGAACGCGAGTTTGTGATGGTTCCTTTGCGTGAGATACTCAAAGAAGGAGAATAAACAAAAGTAGGAGAAAACAAAAGTTGTTTCCTCCTACTTAATTCCTTAAGCTAAATAGCACGTTGCGTTTTATCGACGCAAGCCAAGAGCCTTGATGATAGCACGATAACGCTCAATGTCATTATCATACAGATAATCGAGCAAAGAACGACGCTTACCTACCAATTTGGTCAATGAACGTGCAGTGTTATGATCTTTACGGTGCTTCTTAAGGTGCTCCGTCAAATGGGAAATACGGTATGAGAACAATGCTATCTGGCTCTCAGCAGAACCAGTATCAGAGTTAGACTTTCCGTACTGTCCAAAGATCTCTTCTTTTTTTGCTTTGTCTAAATACATAGAACTTTGTTGTTAAAAAATAAAAATGTTGTGCAATAATGCGGTTGCAAAGGTAATGCTTTTAATGCACATTTCGTCATCGCTCTTTCATATTTTGTCAGCTTTGAGTCGTTTTTTAACATTTAATAAGTTCTTTTCTCTCGTTTTTTGTCCATCGATGTCTATTAAGGTATAAAAAAATTAGTTGATAGTTTATAATTACGAATAGTGCATTGCAAATTATAAATTAAAAGCATTACCTTTGCAGTCGTAAAAGTTTAAGGTAACAGAAAATGCAAGACATTAGAAATATTGCCATCATTGCACACGTAGACCACGGAAAAACCACGTTGGTAGACAAGATGATGTTGGCAGGAAAATTGTTCCGTGACGGACAGGATAACAGTGGACAGGTATTGGATGCCAATGATTTGGAGCGCGAACGTGGCATCACTATTCTTTCTAAAAACGTTTCTATCAATTGGAAAGGAATCAAAATCAACATCATAGACACTCCCGGTCACTCCGATTTCGGTGGTGAAGTAGAACGCGTGCTCAACATGGCGGATGGTTGTATCTTGCTCGTTGACGCTTTTGAAGGCCCCATGCCACAAACACGTTTTGTGTTGCAGAAAGCCTTGGAGATAGGCTTGAAACCCATCGTTGTGGTGAACAAGGTGGACAAACCCAACTGTAGGCCCGAGGAAGTGTACGAAATGGTGTTCGATTTGATGTTCTCATTGAACGCCACCGAAGACCAGTTGGACTTCCCTGTCGTATATGGTTCGGCCAAAAACGGATGGATGTCAGAGGATTGGAAGAAACCAACGGACAATATAGAGTATTTGCTTGACAAGATTGTAGAGGTGATACCTGCCCCCAAGCAGCTGGAGGGTACACCCCAAATGCTGATTACCAGTCTCGACTACTCCAACTACACAGGACGTATTGCCGTTGGAAGGGTGCATCGAGGCGTTCTTGCCAGTGGCATGAATGTAACCATTAGCCACCGCGATGGCAGTCAGGAAAAGACCAAAATTAAAGAACTTCATACCTTTGAAGGCATGGGTCATGCCAAGACCGACCAAGTGGGTAGTGGTGATATCTGTGCTGTCATTGGTCTGGATCGCTTCGAAATAGGCGACACTATCTGTGACTTTGAGAATCCAGAGCCATTACCTCCAATCGCCATTGACGAGCCTACGATGAGCATGTTGTTCACCATTAACGACTCACCTTTCTTTGGTAAGGAGGGAAAGTATGTCACTTCGCGCCACATCAACGACCGGTTGGAAAAGGAGTTGGAGAAGAATCTGGCTCTCCGTGTGCGTCCCTTCGAGGATGCAACCGATAAATGGATTGTCAGTGGACGTGGCGTTCTCCACCTCAGTGTGTTGGTTGAAACCATGCGACGCGAGGGATATGAGTTGCAAGTGGGTCAGCCACAGGTGATTTTCAAGGAAATAAATGGTGAACGTAGCGAACCCATTGAGGAATTGACCATCAATGTTCCGGAAGAGTTCTCCAGCAAGATGATTGATATGGTGACACGTCGAAAGGGCGAAATGACCTCCATGGAGAACCAAGGCGAACGTACAAACATCGAGTTTGACATCCCTTCGCGTGGCATCATGGGACTTCGTACCAATGTGTTGACAGCCTCTCAGGGTGAAGCTATCATGGCGCATCGTTTCAAAGAGTATCAGCCTTATAAGGGAGAGATAACAAGACGAGTGAACGGTAGCATGATTGCCATGGAGACAGGTACGGCATTCGCTTATTCCATCGATAAACTTCAAGACCGTGGTAAGTTCTTCATCGATCCGGGAGAGGAAGTATATGCTGGTCAGGTGGTAGGCGAACATGTTCACGACAACGACCTGGTGATTAATGTAACCAAGGCCAAGCAGCTTACCAACGTGCGTGCCAGTGGTTCGGATGATAAGGCTCGAGTGATTCCAAAGGTGATGATGAGCTTGGAAGAGTGCTTGGAGTATATCAAAGCTGATGAACTGTTGGAGGTTACTCCTAAGAGCATGCGCATGCGAAAAGTAACCCTCGACCATACCGAACGCAAGCGCTTGAACAAAGAGTGATTGTTCATTTAGCCTAATAAACAAAGAAATCCTTGCCCAATGTGGCAAGGATTTTTTGTATATGCACTGCAGTCCAACTTTCTTGACATTGCTAAAGGCTATTAAAAG
>JBNPOM010000081.1:0-10776 GCA_050315175.1 Prevotella sp. SGI.027 | reverse complement strand
CGCAAAAAGACTGGTAGCCGCCAAAGCAGCTGCCAGTCTTTTCTTTTTAGTGGACTTGCGGAGATTCGAACTCCGGTCCGCACAAGGAAACCATACGTTTTCTACATGCTTATTTCAGCCTTCGGTTTTCGTGCCACAGCAAGACCTGAACCACCAACTGTGACCTTATCCTCTAAATTTCACCCTTGCACCGAGGCGTACACGGGCTATTTCCGATTTACCTGCACCGCTTGACCCTCAGATTCGGAACAACATCCTTGGAGCAGTGTCTCGTTCCATCATCTAATGACGGAATAAAGCTAATAATCTACTATACTTCGATTAAGCAGCGAGAGCGTAATTATTTTCGCCAATTAATTCTTTGATAACTGAGATTTAGGAGCCAGCCACCGAAGCTCCGCATGCTTACATACCATTTCGACTTGCCGTCAAATCCATACAAGCCCAGGATGTAGACTGCAAAGATACATCTTTTTTCTTTACTTCATACACTTTCCCGCAAAAAGTTTTTCCTTGACGGAGAGAAAATGCTTACATTTTTTCGGAAATTTCCGCCCGTGATTCACAAAAACAATGTATCTTTGTGGAAATTAAGCATTTCGTAAACGAAACGAAAACAACCAAATAACAATACAATGAACAAACTTTTTTCATTTTTTCTGTTCACCTTCCTGGCCCTCAACGCATGGGCTGGCAAGATAGTGACCGACAACATTCACAGCAATGTGCTGGATAGTACGATGACCTACAATGTCTATTTGCCCACAGGATATGAACTGTCATCACAAAAGTATCCCATTGTTTATTTGCTGCATGGGCTGTATGGCACTTATAAAGATTGGGCTTCGAAGGCAAACATGAAAGAAGTAGCCGACGAATTGATAGAGTCTCAGGAGGCTGTGCCTATGGTGATTATTATGCCCAATGCAGGAAATCCTGATGTAAGAAATCAGTGGAATGGCTATTTCAACATGCCTGGTTGGAACTATGAAACGTTCTTCTTTACCGAACTGATGCCCACGGTGGAGAAGAAATACCGCGCCATAGGCGATAAAGCCCACCGCGCCATCATGGGACTCTCGATGGGTGGAGGCGGTAGTACGGTGTATTGCCAACGCCATCCCGACCTTTTCTCGTCATGCTATGCCATGAGTGCTTGGTTAGACAATAAAGAACCAGAGGTTGCCCCACATGGGAAAGACAAATTGTACTATGTTTCCAAATCGGTACGCGACCATTCGGCAATTGATTTCATTACGAACGCTGACGAAACAACAAAACAACAGCTACGCTCTGTTCGCTGGTTTTTCGATTGCGGAGATGATGATTATTTGGTAGAACTATCCTTTAAGATTCACCAACTCTATGCCAAAGCGGGCATCAAAAGCGAGCTGCGCATCAGAAACGGTGTACACAACTGGGAATATTGGCACAGCTGTTTGCGCACAGCCTTACCGTTCGCCTCCATCGACTTCCGTAGATAACTGGCAAACAAGGAGGGTGCCACACCTATGTCTTGCCAAAGCCTGGCTGCAACGGTGCATGGCACCTCCATTCCAAACTCATTGAGTTTGGTGGCCAATCTCAATGGGTTTGACCTCCAATCTGCATGACTTTAGGGTGTAAACTCAATAAGTTTGCGAAGCGTCAATTAATCGTGTATGAAATACTGTCAATGGCAAGCCCTTCACGAAGCAAAGAAAACAATTATTCCTTCTATTTGATTTGATAAACAACATCAAAAATGTATCTTTGCTTGAGATATTAAACAGGACATTCAACTACTGCGCAAACCGAATCATTCAACTGAAGCTCACTTTTCGTAAAAACTAATATTGATTTGATACCGCGTTTAGAAACATAAAGTTGATTATGGACGATAAATTTTTAATCAAACAACTCAAAAGTGGCGATAAACTTGTATTCAGGCAGTTGTTTAAAGGATATTACCCGCGCCTAAAAGGATATTGTTTGAAATTCGTTTTCGATGATGAACTTGCCAACGACATTGTCCAAGAATGCTTTCTCAAACTTTGGGAAAAGCGTAAGGAGCTTACAGGCATATCTATTCGGTCACTACTGTTCACCATGGTGAGAAACAGCTGCCTAAACTATCTCAAGCATAAGACCATTGAAGCAAAATATCAAGCAGCTTACTATGACATCAAGCAAGGTGAAGAACGCCTGTATTCACTTGACTTCACTGGATCAGCAGACGGTCTCTTGCTTTACGAAGAGCTTCAAGAACAAATAAATATTGTATTGGACAACCTACCCAAAAGGTCAAAAGAAATATTCTGCATGAGTAGACTGAATGGACTTAAAAATAGAGAAATTGCCGAACAACTTAAAATATCTTCTACTGCTGTCGAAAAACATATTTCAAAAGCATTACATACTTTTAATAAATATTTCAAAGAAACCTACCCGCTTGACATACACACTATAATCCTAATAATCTTAGCATTGCATTAACTCTTTTTATCTTTTTTTTCTTGACTTGCAAGTTGGGAACAAATGGAATGACTTGTTATATCTGTAAGAAGCTGAAATAAGTATGACAATTGAAGAAAACATATTGAAGAACCTCGCCTATAAATATTTTCAGGGAGAATTAGAAGCCAAGGACGAAAAGACTTTATTTGATTTTATCCAAACAACCAATGGACAGCAACGCCTCAGACGGTGGGAAGAAGAATGGATGAATCAAGCAGAACAATCCAATCGTGATGAGGCCGCCTGGAAGAAGTTGGAAAGTAAAATGTATATCAAAGAGGCTATTTCTCCATCAGCACTTCATTCCAAAAATGCGAAGTTTTGGCTAAAGACTGTGGCAGTTGTTCTTCTTATATTGAATGTAACAATGGGACTTTGGCTGGTATTCCACAAACAATCTCCAGTTACATATCAAATATGTGAGGCTCCATATGGTGAAAAGGCCAAATTAACCCTACCAGACGGAACAACCGTGATGCTCAATTCAGGCTCCAAACTAACGTACTCTAATCAGTTCATGGCGTCAGACAGAATTGTAGAGTTAAGCGGCGAGGGCTATTTTGAAGTGAAAAAGCACAATGGTAAAGATTTCACAATCAAAACGAAAGAATGCAATCTTGTAGTGAAAGGTACCAAATTTAACATCTCTGCGTATGATGACGACACGGAAGTGGTTACCTCTCTATTTGAAGGAAAAGTTGTTCTAATGGATAATTCCAACACGATAGAAATGCATCCAGGTGAGCTTGTGGCTTACAAGTTGAACACCCACCAGTTTATCAAGCAACAAACTAAATCTCTACAAGCTAAGGCCTGGATAGATGGCAATATCGAATTTGACGATATCTCACTTGGCGAGTTATGCAAACGTCTTTCACGCCAATATAATGTAAACATTCAAGTAGCTTCCAAACAATTAAAAGATACACACTACAGCATATCATTAAGAAACAAGGAGTCTATTTCTGAAATATTGAATGCACTGAAAGAACTTATTCCCATCAAGGTCGTGTATCAAGAAAAGAAGATAGTCATCTCCTCTTTGTAAACAGACAGGATGTTTACAATCATTCCTATACACATGAATTTAATCTTCATCACATAGCATCATGGCTTTGCTTGAAAGTGCTGTTGTGTCTATTTTCATAAACTATTTCCCAGACACAACACCGACGGCAGGTTCCATACACATGCTATGGTCTTCCGTCGGTGTGTATTGAATCAATGCTACCAACTTTCTGACATGGTAATTCTCACCCAAAAAAACGACACAAGGGTTGGGTAAAACGTCAGGTGGTTGTTATATCTTTATAACCTAAAGAATCAGGTTTGTTTGGACAGACATGATTAATAATTAATAAATCTAATGAAGTATTATGTATTTTCGAAGTAACTCTTGGCAAAGACTACTTTTTGTTTCTTTATTGGTAATTGGCACAACGCTATCGTTTGCACAAACAATTACAAAAGATTTCAAGAACGAGCCTTTAAAAAATGTACTCAAAGAGGTTGAACGACAAACCGACTATTCCATCATCTATAAAAAAGGAGAAATAGATGAGAATCGTCGTATCTCAGCACGCTTGAAGAAAAGCACGCTTGAAGAAACACTGAAAACCATTTTAGGAGATAAGATTGAATACAAACTGCAAAACAAATTGATTATTCTTTCTCCTATACACAAAGCTATCACCAAAGCCTCTAATAACACAAACAGAAAAATAACAGGTAAGGTTGTTGGCGCTGACAACGAACCTATCATTGGAGCAACCCTTAAAATCAAAGGTAAGAATACTGGCGCCATAACCAATGTTGACGGAGTTTATGTGTTGGATGCAGAAGATAACGACTTAATTACCATTTCGTATATCGGTTTTGAAAGTAAGACATTGAGAGCTGACCAGCTAAAGAATAATGGAACAACGGTGCTTACCGAAAATTCTCAATCACTCAATGAGTTGGTTGTTATAGGATACGGCAGCCAAAAGAAAATAAATCTTACTGGAGCTGTAGCCGTTGTTCAAGGCAAGGAGATGGCAGGACGCCCTTCACCTCGCTCATCCCAGATGCTGCAAGGTTTGGTCCCCAACATGAACATCACGTTTTCTTCTGGCTATCCCGGGGCTTCACCAAACATCAACATCCGTGGTGTGAATTCCATTAGTGGAGGCTCTCCCTTGGTTCTGATTGATGGCATCGAAGGAAACATAGACCGCATCAACCCCAACGACATCGAATCGATTTCGGTACTTAAAGATGCCTCATCGGCAGCCATTTATGGTGCACGCGCCTCGTACGGTGTCATTCTTGTGACTACTAAGAATGGTGCATCCGAAAAACCTACAGTCAACTACGACGGAAGATTCTCATGGAGTTCACAAACAACATCTACAGACTATGAAACCCGGGGATATTATTCGGCTGGTATTAACGACTTATTCTACTCCAATTATGCTGGAAAACCCTATACCAATTATACGGAAGACGACTATAAACAACTTTGGGCCAGGCGTAATGACAAGACGGAACAACCAGAAAGGCCATGGGTGGTAACTGACCAGCGAGACGGAAAAGAAACATACATTTATTATGCGAATTTTGATTGGTATAATCATCTCTTCCGTAAAACCCGACCAATGTGGGAACACAATGTAAGCATCAATGGCGGAAACAAGAAAACCAACTATTATCTTTCTGCCAACACAGCATCGCAAACGGGAATTTTCAAACAAAATCCCGACCATTACCTTGTATATAACATCCGAGGAAAGCTCGGAATTCAGCTTACGGACAAGATTCATCTAACCAACAACACAAAGTATCACTATGATAGCTATTCCTATCCTGGAGTGGCTGGCGTGAACAATACATTCAACGGAATCACCAACCACGGCCTGGCAAGTTTTGTACCTACCAATCCTGATGGCAGCATTGTAAGCAAGACGTCACTGAACAACGAGATTATCATGGATGGTGTCGGTGCCATATTGGAACACGGAAAACACAACAATAAAGACAGAAGACACGAATTCTCCAACACTATAGAGTTATCATGGAATGTACTTAAAGGACTGAATCTGCATGCCAACTACAGCATCGTTCAGTATAACTATCTCACTAAAAACCGAACGGTCAACATTCCTTATTCTCACTATCCTGGTGAGACACAAACACTCACAACAGGTTCCATGGTGAACAAACTGACAGAAAACCACACAAACCACACCTATCGGGCCTTCAACGTATACGGTGACTACCAGTTTGATTTAGACGGTCACCAATTCAAGATGATGGGTGGCTACAATTTTGAAAGCAAGAAGCTAAAGGACACGTCTACTTCCCGACAAGGATTGCTCTCAGACGATCTCGATGATTTCAACCTGGCTACAGGAGATGTCATGAATATCAATGGAGGACAGAATGAATATGCCATTGTTGGATTTTTCTATCGATTGAATTACTCTTTTAAAAACGGACGCTACCTCATGGAGACCAGTGGAAGATATGACGGAACCTCCCGCTTCCAAAAAGGTCACAGATTTGGCTTCTTCCCTTCAGCTTCTGTTGGATGGCGCATTAGCGAAGAACCTTTTTTCAAGCACCTTAAAAAGACATTCAGTAATGTAAAGCTGCGAGTTTCATATGGTGCGTTAGGCAACCAACAAGTTGGATACTATGATTACATACAAACCATCAATACAAACAGAACGATGTCGTACCTGTTTGGCGATCAACAAATGGGAAACTACGCCAGTGTTTCCGACCCAAACAGTGCAGACTTGACTTGGGAGAAGGTGTCAACAGCCAATATAGGCTTAGATTTGGGAATGCTTAACAATAAACTAAATCTAAACTTTGACGCTTATATTCGTGACACAAAGGGCATGCAGGCCACCGGCAAGAAACTCCCTGCAGTTTATGGTGCAAGATCTCCGAAGCAAAATGCTGCGAACCTTAGAACGAAGGGATGGGAGTTAGCCTTAACATGGAACGACTCTTTCCAACTACTAGGTAATCCATTTAAATACAATTTCACAGTGGGCGTTGCCGACAACACCTCTGAAATTACAAAATATGACAACCCTTCACGAATTCTCAACGATTATTATGTAGGCCAAAAATTAGGAGATATTTGGGGATATGTAGTTGATGGCTATTTCTTAACTGATGAGGAAGCTACAAATTATGAAGTTGACCAAACAGCTGTCAATTCAATTATCAATTCTTCACAAGTTGATCCAGGGGTACACGCTGGTGACCTTAAGTTCGTTGATTTGGACGGCGACAAGAAGATTTCCATTGGTGCCAACACGGCGGATCATCCTGGTGACCGCAGAATTATCGGCAACGCTCTGCCTCGTTATACATATAGCTTGCAGACAGGAGCAAGCTGGGCAGGGTTCGATATCTCAGTATTCTTCCAAGGTGTTGGAAAACAAAATTGGTATCCAGGACAAAATGCCCTCGGGTTCTGGGGGCCCTATTCTCGTCCTTACGCATCATTTATTTCATCTACCTTCTTAAAGGACGTATGGAGTCCTGACAATCCCAATGCTTATTTCCCACGTCCACGTGGATATATCGCCCTTAAAAGCAACAGAAGCCTGGGTGCGGTAAACACCAAGTATCTTCAAAACTTGGCTTATTGCCGTATCAAGAATATCACAATGGGCTATACACTCCCCGCGCAACTTACAAACAAGGTTGGAGTAGAACGCATACGTATCTATTTCAGTGGTGAGAATCTGTTTACATTCACTGCTCTCCATAGTAAATATATTGATCCAGAGCAAGCATCAGCTCAAAACTCTATCCGCTCTGGATCGAGCACAGCAAAATTGTATCCTTGGTCAAAGACATATTCGTTTGGCTTATCTGTAACATTTTAAAGCATTATATAAAAATGAGTAAGTTAAATTATATAAGAATACTGATTTTATCATTCGTTTGGATAAACTTTTCTTGTGAGGACCTTTTGGATAAGACACCTCAAGACAGGCTTCATCCAACCGTGTATTTTAAAACGGAAGAAGAACTGAAACTCTTTACAAACCAATTTTACAATCAGCTTATTCCAAGCGCGGCGAACATATACAATGAAACCGCAGATATCATAGTTCCCTCGACATTAATGAACGAAATGACAGGCCAACGTGTGATACCTGATGATGGTGGAGGTTGGGGGTTCTCGGCTTTGCGAGACATTAATTTTTATCTGCAACACTCCAATCAGTGCAATGACGAGGCTGTGCGCAACAAATATGACGGCGTGGCTCGGTTTTTCAGAGCATTCTTCTATTTTGATAAAGTGAGGAGATTTGGGGATGTTCCCTGGTATGACACGGCTTTGGAATCAACGTCTCCAGAGCTGTACAAACCAAGAGATTCCAGAGAATTCGTAATGCAGAAGATAATGGAAGACCTTGATTTTGCCATCACCAACCTTCCTACCGAGAAAGATCCATACAGAATTACTAAATGGACGGCATTGGCCCTAAAATCAAGAGTGGCGTTGTTCGAAGGAACCTTCAGAAAGTATCATGGACTGCAAGACTATGAGAAGTATCTTGATTTGTGCATTGCCGCCTCAGAAACATTTATGTCCACAAGTGGATACACCCTCTACAACGAGGGAAAATATCCATACAGAGACCTGTTTGCATCAATGGATGCAAAACCTGAAGAAATTATACTGGGAAGAGATTACAATGCAAGCTTATCTGTATTTCATAGTGTCCAAAACTATGAGAATTCTTCATCCATGGGTAAACCTGGACTCAACAAAAAGATTGTAAACTCATATTTGATGAGTAATGGCAGTAGATTTACTGACAAGACAGGATACCAAACCATGACATTTCAAGAAGAAACGCAGAACAGAGATCCAAGACTGGCACAAACCATCAGGACACCTGGTTACAAGCGCATAGGCGGAGGCAGTACAGAAGCACCCAACCTGGCATTTACCATGACAGGGTATCATCTAATTAAATACACGTTGACGCCAAACTACGACGGCTATAACAAATCGTGTAACGACATGCCCATTTTCAGAACTGCAGAGATATATCTAAATTTTGCGGAAGCCAAAGCAGAAAGAGGAACGCTGTCACAAGGCGATCTGGATAAGTCGATCAAGCTAATTCGTGAAAGAGCAGGAATGCCAAATCTTAGAATGGATGATGCCAACGCAAACCCAGACCCCTACCTGGTGTCCGAAACGACAGGATATCCACATGTGCAGGGAGCCAACAAAGGCGTCATTCTTGAAATTAGACGCGAGAGAACCATCGAGCTAATGATGGAAGGATTCAGATACTGGGATCTAATGCGTTGGAAAGAAGGAAAATTGCTTGAGAAAGAACTACTTGGAATATATATTCCTGGAGCAGGTATCTACGACCTGGATGGTGACGGGAAAAACGATGTATGCTTCTACGAAGGCACCAAACCTTCAGCAAGGGTTCCACTATTCCTGGAGATAGGAAAGCAAATTCAGCTTAAAGAAGGCAACAAAGGAAACATTATTTGCCACAAACAAATTGAGAAGAAATGGAATGAAGACAGAGATTATCTGTACCCCATCCCTATTAATGACCGCACTCTTACGAACGGTGCATTGACCCAAAACCCTGGATGGAATGACGGATTAAGTTTTCAATAATCACAAAGAGATAATATTTAATTATGAAAAATATGTTTTTATACAGTTTACTTTTAGCGGCTGCATCATTTAACTTTTCATGCGCCAACGAAGACGACAACTCAAAGTTCGACAACTTATTGCCATATGGCAAGCAGGAAGTGTCATACACATATCCAAAGGCCGATGGCAACTTCCGTCTCTTGACTTTTAATGTCAGAAGGTGTATGGGAAATGACAACCAGATAAATTATAACCGAACAGCCTCTGTCATCAAAGCCCTCAATCCAGACGTGGTATGTGTTCAAGAACTCGACAGCGTAAGGCCCCGCACAGGCTCTGTGTATCAGCTGGCCGAGCTGGCAAAGCTTACGGGCATGAACTATTATTTCGGACGAGGCATCAGATACGAAGGAGGCGGCTCATACGGTACCGGACTGCTTTATAAAGGCAAGCCCATCAGCACCCGTACCATACCTCTGCCTGGAAAAGAAAAACGATGCGTGTCTGTAGCAGAATTCGATCATTATGTCTTAATGTGTACTCACCTTGCTCTACAAGCCGAAAATCGTGAAGCATCGGTGAGAATCTTCACGGAAGAAGCAAAAAAATATAAAAAACCAGTCTATCTCGCGGGCGATTTCAACGAAGACAAAATGGAAAGTAAGTTTTTTGTTGACCTCCAGAAAGAGTGGGACATCGTATCTTCTTCAGAATTCACATTCCCTGTTCCCAAGCCTGTCAAGCGAATTGATTTTATCATAACATTGAAGAAGTATCCTGTAACATCCAATGCGTCAAAAGCTGTTTATAAAATGGATGGGTTGAACGTTGATGCCGTTTCTGACCACTATCCTGTCTATTGTGACTTCCCAACCCCACCACCCTTTGTTGTAGAGGACGACCCGCAAGAAGGTAAGGGAGAGATACCACTGGCTGCTAGCGATGTGCGAATAGCGAACTATTATACCCAATATTGCAGAGGAACTGATGGAAAAGTAGATTGCAACCGGTTTGCGACAATTATCAATAAGATAAATGCCGACGTGTTGTGCATTCAGCAACTGGACAGTTGCTCTGAGCGAGCCAACAACAAGTACCAGCTTGAAGAGTTAGCGAGAATGACAAAAATGCACGGATACTACATGACAACAAATAAACTAACGCAAGGCTCAATGGGGCAAGCTATCCTGACAAAAGAGAAGCCTCTCTCCATTGCGAGAGTACAGCTTCCTGGAAAGAAGGAGAATCGGGGTGCCATCATCGTTGAATTCGAAAAATATGTCGTTGCCTCAACTCATTTTGACACAGACATGGGCAACCGAATCATAGCCCTAAACATCTTGAAAGACAAGTTGGGAGCTTATCACAAACCGGCTTTCATATCAGGATATTTCAATGAGGGTAATTTGAAAAGTGATTTCTTCAAGGCTGTAGAGCAAAACTGGACTATCGTAAACAAGCGCATACCAACAGAAAATCGAGGAAAAAAACGTGAGTTGGACTTCATTGTCTATTTGAATGGCTTAAAGCCAACCTTGACAAAAACCGATGTGATTCAACAGCTCAGCGATGTTGACCTGCTAACTATATCAAAGCATTACCCTGTGTATTGCGACTTCTCTGGCTTGAAATAA
>JBNPOM010000080.1:0-10851 GCA_050315175.1 Prevotella sp. SGI.027 | reverse complement strand
AAGTGATTTGAACTTGCCTGGTGTGATGATGCAACAGCAAGCCGTTCGTGGTGTTGTAACCGATGCCCATGGTGAGCCGATTGTAGGTGCCACGATTGTTGTGGTTGGTAAAACCACAGGTGCCATTACGGACACAAACGGTCGTTTTACACTTCCGGTAGATGCTGGTACTCAACTTAAAATTTCTTACGTTGGGTACAAAACGGTAACGCTTCGCGCAAAAGACAACATGCGGGTAGCGCTTGAGGAAGATGCCGGACAGCTTTCTGAAGTGGTCGTAGTGGGTTATGGTACGCAGAAGAAAGCCAACCTGACGGGTGCAGTCTCGACGGTTGACTTGAGTAAAACCATGGCAGGTCGTCCTCAGCAAGACGTAACGAAAGCTCTGCAAGGTGCAGTGCCAGGACTAACCATTACCTCATCGAATGGTAGTATTAACGGGCAAGCATCTATGCGTATTAGAGGAGTAGGTACCTTGAGTAACAAGGCAGTGAGCAATCCGCTGATAGTCGTAGATGGCGTGCCTATGGATGACATCTCATTCCTGAACACACAGGACATTGAGAGCATCTCAGTGCTGAAAGATGCCGCATCCACTTCTATCTACGGAACACGAGCTGCTTTCGGTGTTATCTTGATTCAAACCAAGGGAGCACACCCGGCAGAACGTACAACTGTGACGTATAACAATAACTTCTCTTGGGATCAAGCAACCTATTTACCTGACTATCCCGACGTGCCGACGCAGCTTAAAATGGCTTTGGAAGGCAAGGCGAACGCAGGTCAGTACGAGGTAGAATTGTTTGGTATGTACTTCGACAAACTTCTGCCTTACGCTGAAAAGTGGAAAGCACAGAATGGTGGCAAGATTGGTTATGGCGAGATGAGAAAATATGTCAGTGACGATAATGTGGGTGATTATGCCATGATAGGTGCCACACCTTATTATTATGCAGATTGGGATATCAAGAAAATCTTTTTTAACAATGCTGCTCCTTCACAAAGCCACATACTCTCAGTTCAAGGCTCGTCTGGTAAAACCAATTATTATTTGTCATTTGGCTATGATGAAAAACAGGGGTTGATGAAAATACATCCTGACAAGTTGAATAAATACAACGCATCGGCTAATATTACGAGTAATGTCACTGATTGGTTACAGATAGGTACACGCATCAATTTCACGCGCAAGATGTACAAACGTCCTGACACCTGGTCAAGTACCTATCAATATTTGTGGCGTTGGGGATCATTCTTTATCCCTTCAGGAACAATAGATGGATTGGATCAGCGTGTGGTCGCCATGCAGAAGCAGGCATCAGACCGTCGTACAACGGTTGACTTAACCCGCTTGAATACTTTTGCAAAAGCTAACTTAACTAAAGAGTTGACCCTGAATGCCGATTTCACCTATATGATACAGAACATGAATAGTGGCTCTGAAGACTTTTCTGTTCATGGTATTAACTGGGGTGGAGTGAAGCCAGGATATATTGTAAACCCAAGTCAAACTACCGTTTGGCGTGACAATTCAAAGAGCAATACTTGGACACTCAATGCTTATATGGACTATGATAAGAGTTGGGGAAATCATCATTTCAAAGCGATGGCTGGTGTGAATGCCGAGAAGACTGACTATATTTACCTTTATGGAAAACGTAGTGGCTTGTTCGATGAGCAAATGCCTGAATTGAATTTGGCTTCGCAAGAAGGACAAGATATTAAGTGGGCGCACTCAGCAAGGGCTTCTGCAGGTTATTTTGGACGATTGAACTACGATTATAAGGGTATCTATCTCTTAGAATTGAATGGTCGTTATGACGGTTCTTCACGCTTCCCGCACGATGCTCATTGGGCATTCTTTCCATCGGCTTCGGCAGGTTATCGCTTCTCCGAAGAGGCTTATTTTGAGCCTTTGAAGAAGGTAGTGAGCAACGGTAAGTTGCGCGCTTCGTTTGGTGAAATTGGTAATGAGGCCATTGGTAATTACATGTTTGAAGAACTCATCAATCAAACGGGTTCAGATTATGTGTATTGGGTAGAGAACAATGCTGCCAATGTCAATAAGTTGACCATGTATAATATGCCAAACTTAGTTGCCAGCTCATTGACATGGGAGCGCATTCGCACTATTGACTTAGGCTTGGATTTAGGCTTCTTCAATAACGAATTGATGATGGGCTTTGACTGGTTCCAACGTGAAAACCGAGATATGTTAGCCCCATCTCAAGTCCTGCCTGACGTATTAGGTGCCGCTGCACCTTATCAAAATGCCGGAACGCTGCGTACACGAGGTTGGGAATTTAATGTCAACTGGAATCACACCTTTGGAGAGGTGAATGTATATGCTAACTTTAACTTGAGTGATTCCAAGACTATGGTACAAGAGTGGCGCAATGATGCGAAGCTGTTGAATACCAATTACTCTGGTAAGGTGTATGGAGATATCTGGGGATTTGAGACAGATAGATATTTTGAAGAATCAGATTTCACGGGACGCAATGCCGATGGAACATGGAACTATGCAAAGGGAGTTGCCTCGCAAAAAGGATTGGAGCAGGGCTCTTTCCATTATGGACCTGGTGATGTTAAGTTTAAAGACTTAGATGGCAGCGGCGTTATCGATGGTGGTAAGGGCACTGCCGATGATTATGGCGACCTGAAAGTGATAGGAAACTTCTTGCCTCGTTACGAATATAGCTTCCATTTAGGTGGTAATTGGAAGGGATTCGACTTGGATTTGTTCTTCCAAGGTGTTGGCAAGCGTGATGCTTGGACCATCTCCTCACTTAACTTCCCATTGATGCGTGTTGCGGACTTGGCATCTTATGCACATCAGGATAGTTATAACAGGGTGCTTTATTCGGATGATTGGAAAACGATAAAGGGTTATGAGATTAATCAAGGCAATCGTTATCCTCGATTATTCCCTGGCAATGATATACATGGTACGGTATCAGGTATTGACAACGGAGCGAATAACTATTATCCACAGTCACGCTATCTGACGGATATGTCGTATCTACGATTGAAGAATATCACGCTTGGTTATACACTCCCTACAGCCCTAACACAGAAGGCTTATATCCAGAGAGCACGTATTTACTTTAGCGGTAATAACTTATTCTTGTTACACAAAGGACACGATTTGCCTGTAGACCCAGAAGTGAATACGGGTGATGGTGAACTTTACGGTGGTTGGGGACGTACAGCGCCTATTACGCGTACCTTCTCTTTCGGTGTTCAAGTAACCTTATAATTTAATTCCTAAAAATTAGCAATTATGAAAAAGAGCATTATTTTAGGTATTGGTTTGATAGCGGCGATGTCGAGTTGTAATGACTTTCTGGACATTAGTCCGTACGACACCTTTACCAATACCCCAACATATTGGAGTAATTCCAGCAACTTAGACAACCAGTGTAACCACTTCCTCAACAACTATGTAGGTTATGGAAACGCTGGTGGTGCCGGATGGTTTTATTTTAAGACCTTGAGTGATGACCAAGTGAGCTACCAGGACAACTTGTGGTCTTACACCAACGTAGTTTCTGCCTCAAGTAACTGGTCAAATCCATTAACAGAAATTCGACGCGCCAGCTATATTATCCAGGGTTTGAAAAACTCGACGTTGGCTGATAACGTGAAGAAAAGCTATGAAGGTATTGCACGTTTGAACCGTGCTTGGCAGTATTACCAGTTCGTAAGAGAATATGGAGACGTGCCATGGGTAGGTCATGTGGTGTCTACTGATGATAATGACGTGCTGTATGGCCCGAGAGTAGATCGCGATATTGTTATGGATAGCGTGCTAAACGATTTAGACTTTGCAGCCAAGTACATACAGGGAAGTAACAAACAGCGTTTTACAGCCGATATGGCATTGGCGATGAAAGCGGATGTTACTTTGTTTGAAGGAACCTATTGTAAATACCGTACTGCTGGAGAAAATGCTGGAAAAGGTGCTGATGTGGCACGCGCCCAGAAGTATTTGAATGAGTGTGTGTCGGCTTGTGAAGCGTTGATGAAGAAAGGATACAAGCTCAATGCTTCCTATCAGGGTATCTATAATTCGATAGATCTGAGTAAAAATCCAGAAATCATCTTCTATAAGCCTTATTCTCAGAACGTTTTAATGCACTCAACAGTCGATTATACCTTGAATACCAGTGGTACACACGGTATGACAAAGGACGCTTTTGATGCTTATTTGTTCTTGGATGGAAAGCCAAAGGCAACCACGGCATTGAACAATACCGATGCAGTGCAGGAAGATGCGAATGGTGTTTTTAACATCAATTCTTTGCTTGCAGTGCGCGATAAGCGTCTGGCTGTAACTATAGATACGGTTTTGGTATATAAGGGAAAGCCTTATTCGCGTGCTGGTTCGAATGAATTTACTTCGACCACAGGGTATGGTGTAGCCAAATATGACAACCCTAAGGAAATGACTACCACTGACCGAAACAACATAGGTAAGCAATATACTGATTGTCCTATCTATTGGTTGTCTGTGATTTACTTGAATTATGCGGAAGCAAAAGCAGAGTTGGGCAATTTGACTCAAGCAGATTTGGATAAGAGTGTGAACCTTTTGCAGAAACGCGCAGGCTTGCCAAACATGACAACAACTCCAGATGCCGACCCCGCCAACAATATGAATGTAAGCAACTTGCTGTGGGAAATACGACGAGTACGCCGTTGCGAGTTGATGTTCGACAACTGGTATCGCTACTGGGATTTGATACGTTGGCACCAACTTGATTTGTTAGACTCACAAAAACATCCCAATATATATCTTGGCGCCAACTTAAAGTATTTGAAGAATCCTGAAGTTGATGTGAATGCCGATGGATATATGGTTGGTTCGAATACCTTGAAGCAGGTTCGTACCTTTGACAAAAAGCATTATTTCTATCCTGTTCCAACAGGACAGATAACGCTGAATAAGGAATTGAAACAGAACCCAGGTTGGTAACTGGTGCTTGAGTGTAACGAATGTTACATCTCATAGGTAGAGCCACACAAGTTTTTACTATAAAAAGAATTTGTGTGGCTCTTTAAGTTTAACCCAATGTTGAATGCCTACTATGTTTCGCAAAGTTGGCGTAATGGACATTTGGTAGACTGAAATAGCCAGCCTACCAAATGTCCATTACGCCTAAACTTGCCTTTCCAATGCACGTTTAAACATTATTTATGAATTAGGAACGTAAATTAATTTAAATAAAATTTGTATTTTTGAGGTGATATCACTACATTTGCTGCGGAAGTAATTGCAATGATACAGGGTGAACCAGATACACCTCACAACCTATTTTTATGCGTTAACCCCTTACTGCTAACAATATTCAAAGTAGAAATATTTATTATTAACTTAAATTTTGGGTCTATGAAAACAAAAAATTATCTATGCGCGATACTTACGGTCGCTGGTAGTGCTTTTGCGTCCCAACCGATGCTGGCATCAGCAAGTGATTTAAACTTGCCTGGTGTGATGATGCAACTACAAACCGTTCGTGGTGTTGTAACCGATGCCCATGGTGAACCGATTGTAGGTGCTACGATTGCTGTGGTTGGTAAAACGTCGTCAGGTGCGATTACGGATGCAAACGGTCGTTTTACACTTCCGGTAGATGCTGGTACTCAACTTAAAATTTCTTACGTTGGGTACAAAACGGTAACGCTTCGCGCAAAAGACAACATGCGGATAGCGCTTGAGGAAGATGCCGGCCAGCTTTCCGAAGTAGTTGTTGTGGGTTATGGTACGCAGAAGAAAGCTAACCTGACGGGTGCCGTGGCAAATGTTGATGTAAAAGAAGCCATTGCCAGTAGGCCAATTACAGATGTAGGCAAAGCTTTACAGGGAGCTACGCCGGGATTGACCATTATCAATCGAATAGGAGGTGTTGGAACAGAATCGACCATTAAACTACGTGGTTCGGTAGGTTCTTTAAATGCAACAAGCGGAACGTCTCCTTTAATTTTGGTTGACAACGTTGAAGTACCCAGCTTGAATCTGGTCAATCCAGATGACATCGAAACCATATCTGTACTCAAGGATGCCTCATCTGCTTCTATTTATGGAACACGAGCAGCTTGGGGTGTTATCTTGATTACGACAAAACAAGGTGCTGCCAATGATAAGGTAAGAGTGTCTTATTCTAATAATTTTGCATGGAACACACCGACCGTCATGCCCAAATTGGCTTCAGCCTCTGATAATGCTGACTATATCTGGAGAATCATGCAGTCGGAAAAATTGACGCAGAAGTCCAATATTGGCTATACCATAGACCAATATGCCATCAAGAAAATCAAAGAATGGGAGCAGAAATACGGCGGTATGTCGCAAGATGCATTGGGAGAGATGCAGGAAGGCCGCGACTTTGAGATTGTTAATGGCAAAACGTATTTTTACCGTTCTTTCGACCCTGTGAAGGAATTCACCCACAAGTGGACACCACAACAAAATCACAGCTTGTCGATAACTGGAGGGAACAAGAACACGCAATATAATATCAGTTTGAGCCGCTTAGGTCAAAAAGGCGTTATGAAGTTCAACACTGACGAGTATGACCGGTACACATTGCACAGTAATATTACTACGGCAATCACTAAATGGTGGAAAGTACGCTCTAACATATTGCTGACGCGTTCTAAAAAAGAGGAGCCTTACCGCTTTACATCCGGACAGTATGATGCTTGGTTCTATTTGTTGCGTTGGCCTCGTTGGTATCCTTACGCTGATTATAAAGGAAAGCCTTTCCGCTCGGCGGTAACAGATATCAAAAATGGTAATCGGGAAAGCGTCACCTCAACCTACGTCCGTGCCAACTTGGGGACAGAGTTGAATCCAATGAAAAACCTGTCCGTCAATTTTGATTATACATTTTCGTATGCTAATGATGCGCAGAAGCGTAATGGAGGAACAGTTTATGCATACAACATGTTTGCAACCTCTCCTTTCAACAGTTACGAGCAAATTTACTCCAGCTATCATGATGCCGTAACACAAAACAGCATGTATACCACGCAACATATTTTCAAAGGATATGTAACTTACCAGTTCGACTTGTTAGATAAGCATAATTTTAAGTTGATGGGTGGTTTTGATGCGGAAAAGCGTGAAAGTCTTGGACATCACTCTAAACGGCAGGGATTGATAAGTCAAGACCTTCCTGAAATAGCACTTGCTTCAGGTGATCAGTATTCATTTGAAGGAGGTTCAAGCTATCATACCCATTTCGCAGCAGCAGGTTTCTTTGGGCGTATTAATTATGATTACATGCAAAGATATCTGTTCGAACTGAATGCTCGTTATGATGGTTCGTCTCGTTTCCCCGTTGGAAAGAAGTTTGCTTTCTTCCCCTCTGCATCTGCAGGATGGCGTATGTCAGAAGAAAAATTCATGCATTGGGCATCGCCTGTGTTGTCTAATCTGAAATTGCGTGGATCGTGGGGTACCATAGGAAATCAAGATGTGGCTCCTTATTCGTTTATGTCTGTAATGGCGATGAACTATTCGGGTTGGGTAGTCGGAGGTAAAAATATGGCATCGCTGAATACTCCTTCCGTTATATCTCCTACGTTAACATGGGAACGAGTTACAACGTTAGATTTCGGTGTTGATGCTGCATTTTTCGACAATGATTTGAAATTTACGTTTGATTGGTATCGTCGTGTAACATCTGACATGCACACCGCGGGAGAAGCCTTACCTGCTACGTTTGGAGCGAAAGTACCAAAGGTTAATTACGGAGAGCTTACGGGCACAGGTTTTGAATTGGGCGCCAGTTATCAGCATTTATTCAAAAATGGCTTAGGTATTTCGTTGGGGGCAGCATTGTCTCATGTAACGGAAGAGATTACTAAATTTAACGCCCAAGACCGCAATATCTATGGAATTTACCAAGGTAAGAGGTTAGGCGAAATATGGGGCTATACATCCGATAGGTTGTTCCAAAAAGATGACTTTGACGAGAACGGTAAACTCAAAAAGGGTATCGCGTCGCAAGCCCTGTTTGAAAGTGGAAACTTCAAATTTGAACCTGGAGATGTAAAATACAAAGATTTAGATAAAGACGATAAGATAACATACGGAAAAAACACCGTAGAAGACCATGGAGATTTGTCTGTTATTGGTAATGAGCTTCCAAATTTTGAATACAGTTTCAATTTAGGAGCATCATATAAAGGATTTGATGTCAGTCTTTTCTTCCAAGGTGTAGGAAAACGCGACTATTGGCCAACCGGTGCTGTGGGTATTGCAGGAGGTGGCTCTGGATATATGGATGCTGCTTTTGACCATCAAATGGATTATTGGACGCCTGAACATACCGATGCGTTCTATCCACGCCCCGTTAACATGGCATGGACATCAAATGGTAAAAGCTATTTGCGGCAGACTCGATTCTTAGAAGATATGTCTTATCTACGCTGTAAAAACATTACGGTGGGTTATACGTTACCGACAAAATGGGTACAAAAGGCATATTTCCAAAGCTTTAGAATATATTTCAGTGGCGAAAACTTGTTTGAGTTTGATAACATGAAATTGCCGTTAGACCCTGAGTCAACAAATTATAAAGCTGGCTATGGAAACAGTAGCTGGTCGTTTGGTAGAAGCTATCCATATACAAGGACCTTGTCTTTTGGTGTACAAGCTGTATTCTAACCCTTAAAAAGCAAATAATATGAAAAAACAAATATTTGGATTGGGACTATTCCTGATATCCATTACATTTACATCATGTAATGATTTTCTGACCTTGGATCCACTGGATACCGTGAGCTATTCTCCGGATTTTTGGGATAAAGAGTCGAACATTCGGTTGTCGACATTAGATTTTTATACCACTTACTTCCCTGGATATAGGTCGGGATGGTCGCGTGCTGATTGGTTTGCCGATACCAATGTTGCAGACTGGACAGACGACATCGCACAATTGAAAGCAACATTCTTTACAAAGGTCGCACCGGTATCAACAAGTGGTTCTGGTTGGAACTTTGAAAACGTTCGTGCGTTAAACCTGCAAATAAATAGCATTGAAAAGTCGGCCTTGAACGATGAAGCTAAGAAGCACTGGTTGGGCGTAAGTAGATTGTTGCGAGGTATGGAGTATGCTTCGTTAGTTGAAAAATTTGGAGACGTTCCTTATTATGCAGATACGATAGCGCAAAATAATTATAATACACTTTACAAAGCACGGGATCCGCGTACGGTGGTAATGGATAAAGTGTTAGATGATTTCAATTTTGCGGTTGAAAATATTCGCGTATCTGATGGCAAGGCCGGATTGACTATCAACAAAGATGTAGCGAGAGCTTTTGCGTCGCGCTTCATGTTGTTTGAGGGTACATGGCAAAAATATCGGGAAAAGAATAACGAAGCTGCAAAAAAATACTTGATAGCTGCGAAGAATTTTGCAGAGTCCATCATGAACGAAGGCAAATATAAATTGTGTAATAATTATAAAGACTTGACCACGTCTATGGATCTCGCCGGTAATCCGGAAGTCATTATGTACCGTGCTTATGTTGAGTCGATTGTAACACACAGTTTGATGGCATTCCAAAACACAGAACACGAGGAAAAGGCACCTTCAAAATCCTTGATCGACTCCTATCTAACCAATAACGGTCTTCCTATATGTCAAAGTGGTAACAATATGTTTAAGGGCGATAAATGGTTCTATGACGAAATCGCTGATCGTGACCCTCGCCTGTATGCCAATATTGATACGACGGGAATTTTTTTGACGGGTGTTGTAGATGTTTGGGCTGTTTCTGGATATTTTGGCAACCGCTTTGTAAACGAATCACTAAAATACTTGCCTGGAGGTAGAAGCAGCACTTGCATTACGGATGCTCCTGTAATGAAATACAATGAGGTGTTAATGAATTATATTGAGGCGGCTGCCGAGTTGTCTACTTTGGGCGCATACAATTTGACGCAAAAAGATTTTGATAAAACGATAAATGTTTTAAGAGATCGGCCGAGCACCTCTATGCCTCATGTAACTTTAGATGGTGGGCAATTGAAGGTAAACGGTGTTGTCATCAACGATCCTAAACGCGACCAAGATGTTTCGCAATTGTTGTGGGAGATACGTCGTGAGCGGAGAGTTGAGCTGGTTTTCGAAGGAATCAGGTTCAATGACTTGCGCCGTTGGAGTAAACTTAATTATGCTGACATGAGTCTGAACCCCGATTTGAATAAAGGGGCTTGGGTAGATAAAGATAGATATGTACAATGGTATAATGCCAAATATCCGAATAAGAAACCGTTGACCGTTGAGAATTTGAAAGGCGTACATCTTGACGGAGGCGGAAACAGCGGGTACATTTTGCCAATCAAAGATAAGGGAAAAATGCGTACTTATTCAGAGAAAGACTACTTGTATCCTTTGCCCAAGGACCAAATTACATTGTATGAGTCTCGCGGATTTAAGCTTCCACAGAATCCTGGTTGGTAGACATGTATCCTGACTGAGAGATTTTAAGCTTATTGCATGAGTCTTTCGTATAGCCACTTACCATTCTGTTCAAGTAAATATGAATCGTCAGAATGGTGAGTGGCTTTTCGTTTGCCTATGGCTCATTCATTTCCTTTTGAGCAACAAGGTGTTCATCGCTTATCGGCGAGCCGCTTGTACCCTACAAATGTTTAGCCGAAGCACTTACAGTTTCAACGCTGACGACCCTTGTGAAGCCGCTTATACTGTCGATTTTGAGCTGTCCTAAAAGCCGATTTCAATGGTTTCAGGTCGTACTTCGGAGGTGTGAAAGAGGCTTGCACAATCGAGTAGGAGGTAAACACTAATCATAGGTGTTTATTTCCTACTTTCG
>JBNPOM010000079.1:0-11652 GCA_050315175.1 Prevotella sp. SGI.027 | reverse complement strand
GGTTCTGCCTCCACCAGCTTCTGTAATTGTGCATAGGCACCAGGCAGGTCGTTGTTGCGTATCAATGCCTGTGAATAGTAATCTCGCGTCTCCAGATCATCGTGCAGTTGCAAGGCGTGACTGAAACAGCGCAGGGCGTGTTCTATTTGGTTGATTTGTAGCGCTCTGACACCATCGTATTTCAGCGTTTCAAAGTTCTTCCTTTCTTCTTCCCGACGCTTTTCTTCCTCGTTTTCAGCCTTGTTTCCAAACAGCGATTTTAAGAAATTCATAGTTTTTATAGATTTAAAAGTTGTTCGTAAACCGAGTTGGTCATGAAGTCGGTACGCTCCCATTTCGGCCACCAGCCTTTCACATTCTGAAACTCCTGTCCCACATTTTTATACTGCCGATAGGTAAATTTGGCGTTGACATACCCCTCATCACCGTCACGGGCGATGATGAAACAATGCAACGTTCGTTGATATCCCACCAGTTCGCCATCCTTTTCAACCGTCTCCAGTACCCATTCTTTCTGTGGAATGGCCACCGACTGGATGCTTACCTTGGGGTATTTCTTTCTAAACAGTTGTGTGCTGGTCTTGCGATACGTCAATGCATCCTCGCCTTTATACAAATCCGTGCTGTATAAGGGCATGTAATAAGACCCGTTTACTTTCAGCAAGTCAGACTTTCCATCTATCCTGTCGTTAAAGCCAATAGCATCGCCAAGCTCATGTCCTGCCTGCTCCAACTCTTTCTTGGTTTTCTTCAAAAACTTCGACACCTTTTTATCAAAAGGCTCTTTTTTCTTATCTTGGCTCTGCGCCGACACGTTTGTGACTGATCCCAATAAAAGGACAAGCACGATATACCCTATTTTCTTCATTGTCGTATCATTTAAAAGATTGTCGCAAAAATAGCATAAATAAGCAGAGAATCAAAATAACAATTGATAATTAAAATAAAATTACCCTTAAAAGTTTTGCGATATTAGCACGATAACCTATCTTTGTGGCAGATGAAAAAGATGTACATTCTATTATTGGTTGGGCTGTTTTGCACCAACATCAGTGCGCAGGAGCGTCGCCAAGTATTTCGGTCAACGGTCGAAAGAACTGACTCTGTGCAAGCCAAACCTACTGATGCTGGCACCAATCTTCAACCTCAAACTGCCGGAACCTATGCCCAACCCATGATTGACAGGCATTTACCAGCCGAGCAAACCACGGCTACCGACACGCTGCATCTGCCCACCATCAACGCATACGGGCAGGTGATGCCCTTCCGTTTGTACCCTTACGGATGGCTTGGGTGGTACAATTGGGACCTTCACCCCGGTCTAAATGTCAACCTTGGTGCATCTGTTTTCGCTTTTTTGGGCAAGAACGCACCTCGTGGAGCAGGGTTCACACAGAACCTGTCGGCCATGTATGCCATGCCCCTGACCAAGAATCTATCGCTCGCCGTGGGTGGTTATCTCAACAACATGATATGGAGCCGTACCTCCTACCGCGATGCCGGACTGACGGCAGCCTTGGGCTATCGCTTTGATGAACATTGGGAGGCATATCTCTATGGACAGAAATCCATCGTCCAAACTCGCTTCACACCGCTACCTTTGTATGATATGGGCAATCTGGGCGACCGCATCGGTGCTGCGGTGAAATACAACTTCAACCCTTCTTTCAGCGTGCAATTATCGGTAGAACGAGGCTGGATGCCCAAACAAGACAGCCGCTACTTCGATCAATACAACTATCCCGTGCCGGAAAGGTAAACGAAAATCAACGTTTACCCATCCTACCAACCAGTACAAACGCAAACAAGGGGACAGGGTCAAGCACTGACAACCGCTTCTCTTTTCCCACTTGTTTGCACCTTTCAACTACTTCACATACTTTAATCGCAGACTGTTGAGCACCACGCTCACGCTCGAAAAGGCCATCAAAGCACTGGCCCACATGGGCGTGATTTGAAAGTTATAACCGAAAAGATGCAGCACACCGGCAGCCAACGGAATGCAAACGATATTGTAGATGAAGGCCCAAAAGAGATTCTGCCTGATCATCGACACCGTTTTCTTACTCAAATGGATGGCCTGTGGCAAACGCCGAAGGTCATCGCCCATCATCGTCACCTGCGCCACATCCATAGCCACATCGGTTCCCCTACCCATGGCAATGCTCACATCAGCCATCGCCAGGGCCTGCGTGTCATTGATGCCGTCGCCTACCATGGCCACCTGCTTGCCCTCATGCTGCAGCTTGCGCACCAAGTTTTCTTTATCCTGGGGCAACACCTTACTTTGATAATGGCGGATGCCCGTCTGCTGAGCCCAATATTTGGCGGCCTCTTCCTTGTCGCCACTCATCATATAGACCTCCACCCCAGCCTCGTTTTGCAAGGCAAGCATGGCCTCACGGGCATTCGGCTTCAGCGTTTCGCGCGCTTCGAGGGGTAAATCATCGGCCTTGGTAAAATCGATTTGCTGATTCGGAATGGTCAGTGTGCCGGTCTTGTCGATGACCATGGCATTAACCTTACGCAGACTTTCCAGGGCCGTTGCGTCTTTGATGAGCACATTCTTCTCAGCCGCTTTCCCAATGCCCACCATCAATGCCGTGGGTGTTGCCAAGCCCATGGCACACGGACAGGCGATGACCAGCACCGAGACAGCCGACAGAATGGCTTGCGGAAGCACCTCGTTGCCGCCAAGAAGCCACCAGAGCAAGAATGTCAACACGGCTACACCCATGACTACCGGCACAAACACCAAGGCCAGTTTGTCGACAACACGCTGCACGGGGGCCTTGCTTCCCTGTGCCTGTTGCACCATTTGGATAATCTGAGCCAACGCCGTATGCTCGCCTATCTGTTGGGCTTTAAATCGAAGTTTGCCCTGCGAGATGACGGTACCAGCCAACACCGATGCCCCAACCTGCTTCAAGGCCGGCGTGGGTTCGCCGGTAATCATGCTCTCATCAACATAAGTGCCGTCTTCGAGCATAAAGCTCGTCGCCCTGGTCACCTCACCATCTACCGGCACCTTCTCACCCGCACGCACCTCCAGCACGTCTCCTATCTTGATGGTAGATAGGGGGATGTCCTCCACTTGATCGCTACTGACCAGATGAGCGGTCTTGGGAGACAGGCCCATGAGCTGACGAATACTGCCGGCCGTGCTGTCCTTGGCCCTCTCTTCCAACAACCTGCCGGTGAGAACGAAGGTAATAATCATCACCGAAGCATCAAAATAGGTGTGCCACTCAATGCCTCTGCTGCCCCAAACGCGCTCACCATAAAAGGTGTTGAACGCACTGAAGACGAACGCGATGCCCGTGGAGAGTGTCACGAGCGTATCCATGTTGGCCGATCTTTGCAGCAACTGCTTCCAAGCAGATACGAAGAACCGGCGACCGCAGTAAACGAAGTTGGCCAACGCCAGCAGCATGGCCACTTGATTGGACATTTGGACTGACCCCAAAGAAATCCACCTCATCGAAACGGCCATGCACAACACGGCAAAAAGCCACGACAGCAGTGTCTTTCGCTTCAGTTGTCTGTACGCATTGCGCTCTATCTCTTCCACCGACCGGTCGCTCTCTATCACGAGGTCATAGCCAATGGCATTGATTTCACGCTTCATCTGTTCGAGTGAAATCTCTTTTTCATCGTATTCCACCAGCGTGCTTCTGCCCGGCAGACTGACTGACGCTGACTGGATGCCTGGTAGGGAATTGAGCTTCCGCTCCACATGGGAAGAGCAGGCAGCACATGCCATCCCTACCACCGGTATTGTTTTCTTAATCATTTTATGTAGGATAGTTCTTGAGTTTCTGAGTTTTTGAGTTCATGAGTTGGTAAGTTTTTTAGTTGTTGAGTGATTACACCTGAAACTCGTAACCAGCCTCATCGACAGCCTTCTTCATGTTCGTTGGTTTTATCAACTCTTCATCATAGGTCACCGCAACCGTGTGATGGGCCAGGTCAACCTCAGCTGAATCAACGCCTTTGAGGCACGACAACGTGCGTTCTACCTTGGCTTTGCAGTGGTCGCAAGCCATTCCGTTTACTGTAAATGTTTTCTTTTCCATTGTTATATGTTTTAATTGAACACTGCAAAGATACAGCCTTGTTCCACAAAACGTGTTATGGAATTTTGGGAGAAAATTATAAAAAAAGGATATCAGATGGTGTCCAATCCCTTACGCATGTTTTTCTTCAATGTCTTGAATTGCGAGGGTGTCATGCCCGTGATTTGCTTGAATTGACTTGACAGATAAGCCACACTCGAATAATTGAGTTTATAGGCTATCTCGGTGAGCGACAACTGGTCGTAGAAAATCAACTCCTTGACACGCTCAATGCGTTGCAGGATAAAATAACGCTCTATGGTGATGCCCGTAAACTCACTGAAAAGTTTGCTCAAACTGCTATATTCGCTGTGTAGCTGTTGGGCCAGATAGTCGGAAAGGTTGAGCTGGGAGCGGTTGTCATGATAATGAACCAGGTCAACAATGAGGGTCTTAATGCGGTCGATGGTCTGCTGTCGCTTGTCGTCAAGCAGTTCAAAGCCCAGCTGCCGCAACCCTTTTTCAAGCGTTTCCAACTGTTCTTTATTGAGTTCTTTAGCCAGTTTTACCACCCCCAACTCTACAGATTGCGGTGCGATACCCAGACTTTGCAGCAATTGTCGCACAGCCATGATGCAGCGATCGCACACCATGTTCTTGATGTACAACACACTTCCGTCGGCAGATGCTCGTTTCTTATCGGCAATAGATGGCTTTGGCTGATTCTTCATATCAATACCCTCCTTCTTTCAAATAGCATGAGGTGTCATCTGCAAATTTAGTGAATAAGTTGGTAAAAGCCATGTGTGGCGGTTGGATTTTTGGCCCGTTCTGACCAACTTTCAGTATAAGAAGGATGCCTACTCATGAACCCAAACCCATGGAAAAAATAAGAATCAAGTTTTTAGATGATGACGAATTATCTTGACAACATGTCGCAAAATCCTGGCCGTATTTACAAACGATTGTGCCTCTCGTCGCAAATACGCCAAATATGAGCAAGTTTCGCAAACCTTTGTATTTCAATATATTAAGATGAAAGCAGACTGTTATATATGGATTTTCCACGCTTTTTCAAGACAAAAGCATTGCTTTTGGTCACCAATTAGCATGCTTTTACGATGCAACCACATGCGAATTGACCGCCAAAGTGAGGCTTCTAAGCAAACAAAAGCATGGTTTTTGTCGAAAAATTAGATGATGCTTCCCAAATTATCTCCTGTTTTGCATCCTCGCGACCTATTGTTTTTCTCCAGATGAAAGATTTTGAAGGGCCATTTTGAAGGCATATTACCATCAAAACACTGAACATTTTTGATCTACCAACTCAACCTTTCTCACTACTTGATGTACCAGCTTGTTGCGCCTGTCTCAACTCTCTGAATGTTTTATATAATAGTGGCAACGTAAGGAGTATCGAGCAGGCATCGCTGCAAGCCTGACTCATCATCACGCCTTGCAATCCTAAAAATTGAGGTAATATTACTACCAAAGGAATGAAGAACAGACCACTGCGCGAGGCAGCCAGCAGGTTGGCGCGGAATGTCTTACGAATGGTTTGCATCAACATATTGGACATAAGGAAGAATGCCATGACTGGTAACGATACCAACTGCCAGCGCAAGGCTTTCGTCCCAATATTGATGACTTCAATATCGTTCCTAAACAGCTCCACAATACCATCGGAAAAAACCCAACCTAACACGCTACAAGCCAACAAGAAACAGGTTCCTATCCTCACCGCAAACCAGAAGCCCTTCCGCACACGGCCATAGAGGCGCGCGCCATAGCTGAATCCGCAGAACGGTTGAAAACCATGTCCTAATCCTATGACCGATGCCATGACAATCATTGTAAACCTATTGGCAATAGACATGGCTGCAACAGCTGCATCGCCATATTGGGCAGCAGCCACGTTTAACAGGATACTGGCAACGCTGGTGAGCCCTTGACGCGACAGAGAAGGTGTACCACCAGCCAGAATTTCCTTGACATAAACCCAAGAGAACGAAAAGTAACGAAAACTGATGCGCATACTACCGCCATAACGGGTCATGTACAGTAATACCAAGAAACTGGTCAACTGTCCCAGCACCGTAGCCAAAGCTGCCCCCGTGATGCCCCAATCAAACAGAAAAATAAAGATGGGGTTCAGACCCACATTGATAATAGCCCCCGAAACGATGCCCCACATGGCAAACGACGCATTGCCTTGAAAGCGCATTTGATTGTTGAGACACAACGAACCTGTCATCAAAGGAGCACCTAACAAGATGATGCCTAAGTATCGTTTGGTATAAGGAAGGATCGTAGGGGTACTTCCCAGCCAAACCGATAGCGGCTCCAAGAATACCAAGCCTACCACCATGATGACCAATCCCGAAGCTATTGCGTAGGCAAAGGCAGTAGACGCCATGATTTGAGCATGATGCCGTCGTTGCGCTCCCAGCTCGCGAGCCATGTAATTGCCTGACCCATTGCCGAAAAAGAAACTGAATGCCTGAATAACGAACATCACCGAGAACACGATGCCTACAGCTGCAACCGCCTGTGTGTTAATCTTTCCAACAAAATAGGTATCGGCCACATTGTACAAACTCGTCACCAGCATGCTGGCAATGGTAGGTACTGCCATGGTAAGAATGACACGTCGAATGGATCCTTGCGTCAGGAAAGTATAATTGTCTCTACGCTGTAGCATACGATATTCACAAATTTTGGTGAGCAGCGGACGATAAGAAAGACACGCCTCCTGCTCCTACTTTGTCACCTCTGCATCATGCTTTGGTGGCACAGATATGGTTGCGATAGGGACACAACCACTCCCTTGGTTAGGATAAGGATTATTTTCGGTCGGCGTTGCGACTGATGGTGGAGCCATTAGCTTGATGGGTAGCCAGTACCAACACTTCGGCTATCTGCACATGCTGGGGTGCCTGTGCCGCATAAAGCACCACGTCGGCAATGTCATCGCCCGTAAGTGGCTGGATGCCCTCATACACATGATGTGCTCGGTCTTGGTCACCATGAAAGCGGGTAACACTAAAATTAGTTTGCACCAATCCCGGTTTGACGGTTGTCACCCTCACAGCAGTATCCACAAGGTCAACCCTGAGCCCATCGCTCAACACCTTTACCGCTGCCTTGGTGGCACAATACACATTGCCGTTGGCATAGGCCGCGTCGCCAGCCACAGACCCTATGTTGATAACATGCCCACGGTTGCGGGCCACCATGCCTGGCACAATCAATCTGGTCATCGTGAGTAATCCCTTGATATTGGTGTCTATCATCGTGTCCCAATCGTCGAAACTCCCTTCATATTCGGGTTCCAATCCTAACGCCAACCCAGCATTATTGACCAAGACATCAATGTTACGCCACCTCTCTTCGAGCGATTCCAAGGCCGTCGTAGCTGCCAAGCGGTCACGCACGTCGAAGCAAAGGGTGACAACGTCGACGTTAAGATGTGCCAACTCGGTGGTGAGCTGGTTCAAACGCACTTGGTTACGGCCAGTCAAGATAAGGTCGTAGCCGTTTTTTGCAAACGCACGGGCACAAGCTTCACCTATTCCGCTTGTGGCACCTGTAATCAAAGCAATTTTATTCATAGCTGAAAAAAGACGGCCTTGCTCCGTCCCGCGCATGCGCAGGAATGCTGGCAAGGCCTTTGTTGGTGATACGTTTATGGTTGTTCCAATAATATTTGTACGATACGCTCGGCGCTCCTTCCGTCCCAGCGATCGGGAATGGCACATTTTTTCCACGTCCCATTCACCATATCCTCAACGGCCTTGCCCAACAACCGGGCATCTTCGCCAACCAAAACGTTGGAACCAATCTTGACCGTTTCAATATGTTCGGTGTAACTGTTGAGCGTGATGCAGGGAATGTTGTTGAATGTTGCCTCTTCGGCCACATTGCCACTGTCGGTAATCACACCGCAAGCATGAGCGGTGAGATAGCCAAACTGCAAGTAAGAAAGTGGCTTTATCAGCTTGAATGTGGGATAATCAGAACCTAAAAGTTCTGTCACGACAGCTGCCGAACGACTGCGAAGCGGTGCCAACACCATCTTGCCAGCGGCATTGTCGAGCATGGCATGCAGCATGTCTTTAAGGTTTTCCTTGTTTGCCAGCAAAGCCTTGCGGTTCAAAGTGAAAACAATGTATTCGCCTTCTCTCACGCCCAGCTCATCGAGCACGGCAGGACGTTGCAGCCTACTGTGATTGAAGCGCAATGTATCCATCAAGATATTGCCCACCATGTATATCTTCGACAACTCAGCTCCCTCACGCGTAGCAGTGCTGTTGCTGCCCATGCCGGCCGTGAACAACAAGTCGCTCAACCCGTCGATGACCAGTCTGTTGATTTCTTTGGGCATATTGATGTCAAAACTTCGCGTGCCTGCGACCAGATGCGCCAGCGTGATGCCTTGCTTCTTCGTCACGATGGCCGTTGCCAACGTAGAGGCCAAGTCGTCCACGACAATCACTACATCGGTAGGATGGGTCTGTAAATAATGCTCAAAACCAGCCATGACGAGTCCGGTGAGTTGGTTGAGATTCTCGCAATCAACACCCAGATAGGTGTCTGGATAGGGCATTTGAAGATCATTAAAAAGCGACTTTTCCAGGGTGGGATCGTCCTCCTTACCGGCATAAACCAATTGGTAAGAAATATCTCTACCAGCATCTGCCGCCTTATGGATGGCCCTGATGATGGGTGCCACCTTGACAAAGTTGGGCCGGGCGCCCGCTACGATACATATATTCATTGTGCTATTTTTCTGCAAAGTTATACATTATAAATAGAACGACCATACATTTAGACGGAAGAACTTGTCTTTTTGCCCAGACAGAAGCATCTTTTGCGACTTCTGTCATACTACTACCGAATCAGAAGACAAGAAGATTGTTTGCTTTATAGATGCGCTCCCCTTTCATGAGAGGCACGCATACGGTTATTCTTTTTGTATATATCCCTCTTGATCGTAACCTTTATGTGTACGATGAATAAGGTCAACCAGAGGCTGTACCCGCTGATCCGTAACAACCATATCTTTGAATTTGTCGTATTGTGCATCGTATCTTTGTCCGCTACCGTGTTGCAAGCGTGTGGCTATGTCGGTGGGAATGAGGAACGATGCACGCGAACCTAAATGCTTGTAATATTCGGACAAATAGATATGTATACCCGCCAAATCAAAATCACCAAAGTGGATATAAGGGTTAGGAATGGTTTTCAACCATTTTATCAAATCGCCCGATTGAGGATAACGTGATACAAACAACAGTCTGTTGTTAGGAAACAAATAACGCTGACGGACAATCTGCACGAAGTTTTCCACATTCTCCATACCTATAACCGTTACGTCTTTTGGAATAACAAACGAAGGATAATCATGGATAAAAGGCAACATGCCAGGTTGAAAACGAAGTGTTTGACGCACGCCCGACAGCTCTACGTCCAACGATTCGTATCCGTTTACCAAAAAACCCCTCATTGTTCGTTGTCTCAACAACTTCGAATTTCCCGACAATGCCACCTGCCTACTCCGTTCGGTATCATGGTTCAGCTTCATATCCAGTATGGCCTGCACATCTCGCAAGTTGTATTTTTCTGACAAATATTTTTGAAAATAGTCAACAGCGGCTACCTTATACGTCACCCTGCTGCCATGACTAATCGCGACAAGCGCCCCGTCTTGCAGCATTTCGTTTACCCATTTACCCTTTAATTTACTGGCAGCAATCGTTTCGCCGGCAGCCAATGCGCATAGATTCTCCAATAGCGAACGTGTGATATTCATACCTTCATCGTAATAAGTGCTTTGACAAGCGTGTTCGATTTGTTATCTTTTGTGAGCAGATAAGTATATTTGTAATCGGATACCGCATACGATATAGGCGAACTGTTCACCAAATAGATGTTGCGAACATTTGCAAATTTCAGTATTCCCCGCACGTTGTTGGGATGCAATTTACCAATCTCATCCATCATACAATGTAAGGTAAAGTCGCCAAACTTTCTCGACACCTTTTCCTTAAACACGTTGATAAGCATGATGTTAACCATTGCTTTCACTAAAATATCCGTTCCATCCGAGCCTACATTCGATATTTTTTCTATCCAACCCGTATCATTATCGTTTTCTTTGATGCGGAATTGCAGTTTGAAGGTATCGCTCAAAACCAACCTACTTCTGTTCGGATTCTCGTTTAAGCACATCATGAAATCAAACAATCGTTTGGTGACCCCTCTGTTGGTATCATCTCTTTGTTGTACAGATGAAAACAGATTCAGTTCGCCAATGTCGTAGGTATGCTCGTCGTTAAAGGTTTTCATATCGTTGAGCAATATCATTAAGCGGTCGCTACTGGGCTGACTGCGCAAGGCAATTTCTTTAATCACGCCCGCAAAGTTACGCTCGTGGAAGTCGGCATTGATGTCGTTAATGATCTTTCCTATCTCACTGGCGTAGCTGTTAATGCTTCCCACCTCTTTTGATATGCGTTGCAAGATGTCGCCATATCTATTGCTAAGCCTCCGACTATATTCCTCTATTTTGTCATGATCAATAAAGTCGCACAAATTTTGCGCAAATGCCATATAGTCGTCATCTGTGTTTAATTGGGTTTTAAAGGCGAAAGTGTTCTTCGTAGAGAAGTAACTTTTAAACCGATCTACGTTTTGTTTTAACGCATCAGACTTCCCATGTTTATCATATAGGCTGTCTTTTAGTAATTGCAAAACTTGATCAGTAGAGTCTGTTGATGCCTTTGGTTTGACAGTTGTCCATTCAATAGAAGTTTTGTTCTCCATAGACAGTTTAAAATTGTCTACCGCTGTCAACCCTTTTTCCAATTGTGTTTGTTCCGCTTCTTTTTGTCTTATGTTTGTTTCAAACTGCAATTTCTGTTGTCCTAATCGACTACTTCTCAACTTAAATTTTTCATCCAACAGCGCCAAGTCATTTTCCAACTTTCTCTTTTGCTCTTTCTTTTTATCCTCTTCGGGCAACCATTCTTCTTTAAACGATAAATAACCGAAATATCGTTTGCGGTTGTTGTTTATAAAACCAAGCTCTTTTTGTAACGCTACCAGCTTATCGTTTATTTGTTGCAAAGCATCTATATTCACCCCTTGTCCAGCCAACTCGCTACTTTCTTCTATTTTTAACTGATTGATCTGACTATTGATAGTGGTGGTTTTATCTTGCGTTTCTTGTAGCAATTTTTCTATTTTGCTATCCGTTTCTTTACGTTTTGCATTGTTAGCAGAAGCGGATTCTTGCTCACAAGCTTTCAACTCCCGATTCCGTTTATTGCGCAATTTCTCTTTTTCTTGTTGGAAGGTAGATAGCTGTTCTTGCAGTTTACTGATTTGCAGGTCAATATTTTCTAATCTTTTTTGTTTTTCCTCCTCGTTTCGTTTATCCCAATCTTGCATTTTAACCTGTTCAACTTTTATCTGTTGAGCCATTTGTAGCAAGTTGGCTTCTAACGTTTGGTGTGCCATGCGTAGATCTCTAATCTGTTTGGCATACTGATTTTCTATTTGCTGGATGTTCTCTTGGTTGGCAGTAGTATATTCA
>JBNPOM010000078.1:0-11661 GCA_050315175.1 Prevotella sp. SGI.027 | reverse complement strand
TTGTTTCTCATTGCTTCTTTCTTTTGGGTTGAAGGTTACGGATAAGGTGATAGATCGTCCGGCGGTTCAAAAGGTAGCGTGGGTGCATTCTCACGGCTCCCTTTTTCATGAGTCCGTATTGCCCGTACTTTCGGTTCATGGCAAACGTTTGCCACACCACAAGGGTGGCACCCACTATGCCTATGACCAGACAGGCTATCTGGCTCACTCCACAGAGATAGAGAATGACCACGAGGATGAAGAGAGCCAGCAGCCCTCCCGCAAAGAGGAAAAGATACTGTGCCTTCAAACCCTTGAACTCTACCGTCCGACCTACACCTTTGTTGATTTCCCACTCAGCCATTGTTACAAGAAGAAAGAACGTAGGATGGTTGCCGCCACGATGAGGAAGATGCACGCACCGAACCAAGAGGCTGCGGTCTTGCTCGTATCGGGGTCACCACTAGAGTCGAGTAGGTCAGCCCCATTGCTGGGGCTTTCCCCTCTAAGAACCGTACGTGATACTTTCGCATCATACGGCTCAAGCAACACACGTAAATGATGTTGATATTCATTCAAGTGTCTCATTTTCTACCAATTTTAAGTTTAGACATTTTTGTTTTGCAAGATGTATGGACAAGTTTGTAATCCTTTTTGCCCCCGACAATACTTTCGGCTATACTCCAAGGTCTTTCCCTGTCTATACGTTCACCACAGAAAGGGCATGTTCTGTTCTGCCTTTTCCAAATCCTTACGAGGCTTTCCCTGCCCTTGAGCGTTTGCTTCATACGATAGGTTTCACGCCATTCGTAGTAGGACTTGTCGGCAGGGTCGTAGGGGTTTGCGTAGTGTCTGACCTTGGCAAACTTCTCATGGTGAATGTCGGGAAGATATGCTAATGTGATTTGACGCATCTTCGAGCGTTCCTCCATATCTGCCACAAAACGCCATTTCCGTCCGTTTACGGTCTTGAAATACTTATCCTTAACCCAACCCTTACTCTTGTTTGAGTGTCTGCGTCTTGCCCATTGCCATAGTTTTCGATGAATTTCCCAATCCATTCGGTGGAATGTCTCTGCGGACGTACCATATTTATAGTAGTTGCCCCAGCCCGTTATAATCGGGTTCAACATTTTGATGAGTGAATGCTGTTTGGCAGTCTTGTTGCTTTCTATCACCTTGCGGATTTTATCGCAAAAGCGTTTCCTGGCATCGTCTGACGGCTGTGTGAGCAGTGTGTTGTTGGGGAACTTGCGGATATTGAAACCGAGGAAGTCAAAACCCTCACTGATATGTGTGATTTTCGTCTTTTCTTCCGACAGTGTCAATCCACGCTCCGCCATAAAGTTGCGCACAAGTGGCAGGATGACCGTTTCAATGGTCTCTCTGTCCTTTGCCGTTACGATGAAGTCGTCTGCATAGCGTACCAGATGTATTTTGGGAACGATTTTCTTGTAGTTCACCTGATATTTTCTGACACAATTTTCCAAAAGTGATTGTAAGCCGTCAAGAGCCATGTTTGCGAGGGTCGGCGAAATGATACCTCCTTGTGGCGTACCCTCTTCCGTGGGGAAAAGTTCGCCATTGAATACGAACCCACATTTGAGCCATTTCCGCAGTATCTCCTTGTCCGTTGGGACATTGTTGAGAAGCCACTCATGGCTGATGTGGTCGAAGCAGCCTTTGATGTCTCCCTCGAGTATCCATTCGGGGGCACACGTCCGAGAGAGTAGGATGAAGCATTGCTCTATGGCATCATGAGTGCATCGGTGCTTGCGGAAACCGTATGAGTGGGTGTCACCCGTGGTCTCTGCAATCGGGTCGAGTGCCATGAGATAGAGAGCTTGCATTGCCCTGTCTTTCATTGTCGGTATGCCCAAGGGGCGTAGTTTGCCGTTTTTCTTCTCGATGTTCACCCTGCGCAGTGGTTGCGGTTGGTAACCACGTCGTTTGAGTGAACCGATGGCTTTGGCTTTTGCAAGCGGTGATGACCATACAGCCTTGTCAACGCCTGCGGTGTCTTTACCTTTGTTGGTAGTAACTCGCTTTACAGCCAATGCCTTGGCGTAGAACGAGTGGGTAAGCGTCCATTGCAGGGCTTTCACCTTGTTATGTCTGCCTTCCCTCTGAGCCTTTACAATACGTGCTTGCAGCTTTTGAACATACAACTCTGCCTTTGTCCAGTCGATTTCCGACCAGAGCGTGTGGAGATTTCTGTTTTCAGGCGCACACAATTCTTTCGTCTTGTTCATTTGCATTCCTTTCTTTAAAAGTTCTGTAAACTATTTTGTAAAGTGTTACCATACGGAAGTCTGCCCACTTTCGTGTCGGATGATGTCGCCATTGCCACACGTGACCGAGGCTCAATCCGTATCCGTTCCATTACAGAACGGCATTCGCTTTTTCCGCTTTCCTATACCCGCACCCCATGTAGGCTCACCTTACGGTTTGCTTACCCATTAAGATGGGAGAGATACGGACTTACCGTGTTTTACATAAGTGACAAATAAGCGGGTTAGGTCCTGTCTATTCCACCGGCAGTGCTTCATGTCCGTGTGTTCCCAAAATTCAAGAGAACAGCCGACTGCTTACCTTTTGGTTCGAGCCTGTCAATACCTTTGGCTCGCTATACTTTACGATGTTTATCGGACAGTTCACTTTCGTTGACCATACCGCTAAGCCAAGCTCCTCGCGCTGAATGGTATTATCAGCCGTTGACCTCCCCTCGCGGTTCAGTCTCCTCCTTTCGGAAAGGCTACCTTGTCGGGACAGCTTCGTACAAAGGAATTACTCCCCATGCACGTGTCCGTAGGCTACTCCAGACGGAACTGGAGGTGTAATCTAAATGTTACACAATCACTTATGCAACTTCACGTCGCACGAACTTGTTATAGACTTTTATTCCTCCGATCAAGCCCACCACGGCACCGATGGCATAAATGAGTTTTGTGCCAGGGTCAAAGTAGGAGGTTACCATTTTCGTGGCTTCGTTGATACCAGCCATGCCGTTGCCCTGTGCATAAGCTCCTACGGTGGCGGCAGCCATCAGGAGCAGCATTGTGATTTTCTTTTTGTTGTTCATTGCTGTTTTTATTTTAAGTTGTTAAACAAATTATTTTCATTTTGGTGAAAGTGGCAAGGGGTAGCTCGGTTTTATCGTATGACAGATATTGGCAGATTGTTTTACTTTTGAGCCACCCCCGCATCACTTTACACTTTTACAATATGAACATTGGTTTTACAGATAGTATGACAGTGGACGTTCGCCCATATCGTCAGTTTCCGTCATCATATTGTCAGAAGAGATCTTTCTGGAGGCATCGAAAGTGGACAATTCATCTGTCTGCTCTTCTCCTTCCTCTGCGCTTCGGATTTTATCCAGCAGGATGGACTGCTCACCTTGCATTTTGGCGACATACTCCTTGTATTTCTCCATAAAGTCAGTGCCTTTAAGTTGACCGACAATTTCCTTGACTTCGGCATCATCTACCTCATCACTGTTCTTACGCCACTTTCTCATGCGACCTAAGTCACGTGCGAGGATAGATTGACTGGATACCTCGCCATCTTCAGATGCGGACTCAATGGGCAGACTCAGCTCCTCGCGAGCAACCTCGTTTTCGTCCTCTCTTTCCATCTCATAGCTAACCTCCATCTCGTTATCCTCTTCCTTTATGTCATCTTTATTTTCGGAGTTTTGCGGTGCAAAATTATTACTATTCTGCTCTGAATTTTCAGATGAAGAAGCAGAGGGAACTTGTGGGATAATAGGGGAAGTGGAACGGCTTTTGCCAATCAGTACAAACTCGGCTTGATCTTCTGTTCCTTCTCCTTTTTGTCCGTCTTTTTTCTTCGTCGCTTCATTCTCCTTAGTCTGCTCATTGCACTTTTTATTTTTCTTGATAAAGATGCCATACGGAGATACATACCGCATATAGAAGTACAGGATACCCAGCATTATCCAAATGATAATGAGTATCAGTATAAAACTGAAAAGTATTGTTTCCATCATAGTGTTATTGTTGTCTTGCGTCTTTGTTTTGCTGCCGCACTGTTGAGCAATTCCAAATGTTCACGCAGGTGTTCCCTAAGAATGTTGTCTATATATGCGGCTATGGAAACACGCTCCCCCAAGTCCTGCAACACGTTGCGCAGGTTCTGCAGCGTTTCCAGATTAATGGAGAAGGCTGTCCGCATTTGGGAGCGGACGGGATGAAAGTACAGGGAACGGTAGTCCTCTATGGAAAGGGAGGACACACCGGGTTTTTCCATTCTCGGATTACTTTCTCTTCTTGTTTCCTTATCCCTTCTCTCCCCAGTTTCCTCCTCAGTTTTTTCTGCAAATTTCTCTTTTAGCGTCTTTGCCTCTTTCGGGGTTCTTTCCTCCTCTCGTGATGTTTCAGACAAAGGCGCAGCTTCATCGGGCGGGTCGAAGGAGTTGGGAGTCGTTGTTGGTTCCACAACGACGTTGTCCTCTGCCATTCTCTTCAGCTTGTTTTCCAGCTGTTGCTTTCTCTCCTCAATCGTTGCCATTTTCTGATTTCGTTTTTAGTTTGAGACGTTGTATCAAATCTGATATGAGCTCATCCACTCCTGTGCCTATTCTCAACCCCTTTGCGGGAGGCTGATAGGTGGAGCGAAACACTCCTCGTAGCCCGTATGTGGAAAGTTCGTGGGAGAAGCGGTGCATGGCATATACATAGCCGGGAAGGAGCGTGATTTGCTGCTCGTTGATGAACTTAGTATATTCGTCGATGATGACGTTCCTTACCCTTCTGTCCACCTTGTTCCAAAACAGTATGATGTCCTTTATCCGGGAATCGGACATAGAAACTCCAATGTCCGTGATAGTCTTGGCGTATGCCAGACATGAGACCAAGGACTGGATGTCGGCTTCAAGCGGAGAAAGGATATAGTCCATCTGAAGGGACAGCTCCATCAGCTCAGAGGTTCCTGCATGACCGGGGAAGTCGAACACGACCACCTGAAACTCCTCGTCATGGAGTCTCTCAATATGGTTACTGGCTGTTTTGACCGCATCACGGGGGGCGGACTTGTAAATTCGGTATGCTTGTTTACCGAATGTCTGAAAAAACGCTTCCATCGACCTTGACAGTTCCTCGCTTTTCTGAATGACACTCTTCTCTCGCTCCCTGAGCTTGTAAAAGGAATCCTGTGACAAGTCGCAGTCCACCACGAAAAGATTGACATCCTTCTCATAGAAAAGGATGCTACTTATGATTTCGGCAAGCGTACTTTTCCCGACTCCTCCCTTTTGCGAGGAGAACCCCAGAAAGAGGGGATGTTGTTGTTTGTTCTCCATAATGATAATTTCTTAGTTTATATTATTTGTCTATTTGATGTTTGGATGTTCTTTTATTCTTAAGAGTTATCAGCAGACAGTTTGTTTTGACTACATTTGGTTCATACGATAGTCCTAAAGAACGATTTCGAGTTCTTACAATCTGTTGTACTGACAATAGTTTGTCATGACAATAAATTGTTATGAATATGCATTGTTCCTTCTTATCATCTTTGGTGCAAGCAGGCGGTAATATGATATGTCTTTTGCTTGTGACATCATACCATTGTTCGCTCGTTCTGACTGCAAAATAAATGATATTTCGGCTGATTTTATGACACCTATGAAGTACAGGGATATGCAAGGAAAAAGAGTGAATATCATTGATAATGAGATATTTGAAAATCTGCCGTAACTTTGCAGGCAGATAGAGAACATGGAGCTAATCTCCCCGAAGCGGACACCCTGAAAGGTGGATTCTTCTATTGCATCATCTCTTGATATTGGCAAGGTGTGTCTTTGTCCGACAAACTCCGTTTTTGCCGACAAAGACCCTTGCCCCAAAGGGGAATTAAATTACTCCAAAGTCGTAATTACAAAAAGGAAAGATAATGAATGACAAGATTGAACGATGGGACAGATGGGACACCCGTCTTCCCAACCCAAAAGATCAGCAAAGGGCGATTGATTTGTTTCAACGTTCGGGCGCAGAAACCAAGTCGGATTTCGTGCGTGGTCGCATTCTTGGGGAGAGTTTCAAGGTGATTACGGTGGATAAATCCGCCGTGGAATACTACCGTAAACTCTCCGAACTGACGGCACAAATCCATAAAATTGGTGTACTGTATAACCAAACCGTGCGTGCCATCAACAGCTATCATTCGGTCAAGACCGCACAGATTCTGCTTGAAAAGTTGGAGAAACTGTCGGCTCAAATCATAGCTTTGCAAGAACAGGCTATCCGTTTAACCATTGACTACCGCAAAAGATGATTGCCAAGATTTCTGCAACGGAGAACCTTGAAGGAGCACTCGGCTATAACTTCAAAAAGGTAGAGAAAGAGGAAGCAAGCATTCTTTTTGCCCAAAACTTGTATCAAAACAAAGAGGGAACATATACGATGGCAGAGGTATTTGCCGATATGGAGTCTTTGATACCAAAGAAATGCCGAACAAAGAAGATGGTGTTCCATTGCTCGCTCAATCCACACCCGGACGAAAAACTATCCGATGAAACGCTTATGCAGATTGCCAAGGAGTATATGGAGGCACTCGGCTACGGCAAGCAACCTTACATCGTGTTCAAGCATTGTGACATTGCCCGTGAGCATATACACATCGTATCGCTTCGAGTGGATAGTGAAGGAAAGAAAATCAACGACCGCTTCGAGAAGCGAAGGAGCAAGAAGATTACCGATGCCTTGGAAAAGAGGTTTGGTCTCATTCCAAGTTCAAAGGTTAGCGAGAAAGCCGTAACAGAAACGCCCAAGGTGGATATTGATAGAGGAAACATCAAGGAGCAGGTGGCAAGCACCCTCCGCATGGTGCTGAAGCATTATCGCTTCTGTTCCTTGGGCGAACTGAACGCCATTCTTTCCGCATATAATCTTGCCGTGGGAGAAGTGAAAACAGAGTTTCGGGGAAAGAAATACAACGGACTTGTCTATGTTCCAACTGATGATAAAGGCAACAAATTAAGTACGCCCATTAACGCCTCTGACATTGGCCGTGGTGTGGGCTATACTGCCGTACAGAATAAGGTGCAGAAATCGAAGCAAGCCATAAAACTACTGATACCAACCATTAGAAGGAAAGTATTGGAAGTTATGTGTACTTCTCCTGATACAGAAGAAAAACTCCGACAACGATTGGAGGAGCAGGGCTTGCGTGTGATAATCCGAAAGAACGAAAGCGGTCGTATCTATGGCATTACCTTTATTGACGATAAAGATGGAATTGCGCTCAACGGCTCCCGATTGGGCAAGGGATATGCTGCTAATGTATTCAATGCGTATCTATCCAATCCAATACACAATCCATTCTTGGATGAAGCGCTGTATGGTAGTCCGTCTGTCCATTTGGAACAATCGCCAACCGTTCAACCTTCGCAACAGAATACGGAAGAAAGCGATAATCTCGTCGATGAACTCATCGAGGATGTGATAGAAGGTTCGTTCACATCTACAGGCAATGATGATTGGAAAGAAACGGCATGGCAGCGTAAACTCCGCAGGCAGAGTAGGATAAAACTTAGGCGTAGAAAACATTAAATAAACGAGCATTTCTATCTCCCCTCCCTTCGGAGGAGTTGGGGAAGACTTCCCAAAAACAATAAGATTATGGCACAAGAAGATGATTTAAGGGCATTAGGTAAAGTCATGGACTTTATGAGAGGTATATCAGTGATATTTCTCCTTATTAACTGTTATTGGTTCTGCTACGAGGCATTTCATGTCTGGGGTTTTACACTTGGCATCATTGATAAAATTCTGATGAATTTCCAGCGCACCACGGGATTGTTCTCGTCCATCCTTTGGACAAAACTCTTTTGTGTGATATTTCTTGCACTATCCTGTTTAGGGACGAAAGGCGTGAAAGAAGAGAAAATCACATGGCCAAAGATTTGGACAGTGCTTTTCTCCGGATTTGTCTTTTTCTTTCTCAACTGGTGGCTGTTGGCATTGCCCATCGGCAAGATTGGAGCTGGTACACTTTATATCTTCACACTGTCCGTTGGCTATATCTGCCTGCTGATGGGTGGTGTATGGATGAGCCGACTATTGAAGAATAATTTAATGGACGATGTTTTCAATACAGAGAACGAGAGTTTCATGCAGGAAACAAGATTGATGGAGAATGAGTACTCCGTCAATTTGCCCACACGATTTTACTACAAAAAGAAGTGGAACAACGGCTGGATAAATGTAGTCAATCCTTTCCGTGCTTCAATGGTACTCGGCACACCGGGGTCGGGTAAGTCCTACGCTATCGTAAACAACTACATCAAGCAGCAGATAGAGAAAGGCTTTGCGATGTATATCTACGACTACAAGTTCCCAGACCTTTCCGAGATAGCTTATAATCACCTGCTTCATCACTTGGATGCCTACAAGGTAAAGCCGCAGTTCTTCGTGATAAACTTCGACGACCCAAGAAGAAGCCATCGGTGCAATCCTATCAATCCCGCCTTTATGACGGATATATCGGACGCCTACGAGAGTGCCTACACCATTATGCTTAACTTAAACCGCAGTTGGATACAGAAACAGGGAGATTTTTTCGTGGAGTCACCCATCATCTTGCTGGCTGCCATTATATGGTTTCTAAAAATCTATGAGAACGGAAAGTATTGTACTTTCCCTCACGCCATCGAGTTTTTGAACCGTCCCTACGCGCAGATATTTCCAATACTCACTTCCTACGATGAACTTGCCAACTACCTTTCACCTTTCATGGACGCTTGGGAGGGCGGCGCACAGGACCAGTTGCAAGGACAGATTGCCAGTGCCAAAATACCGCTTTCACGAATGATTTCACCAGCCCTTTATTGGGTGATGACGGGGGATGACTTCTCGCTCGACATCAATAATCCCAATGAGCCGAAAGTTCTTGTTGTGGGGAACAACCCCGACCGACAAAATATCTATTCAGCGGCACTTGGACTTTATAACAGCCGTATCGTGAAACTTATCAATAAGAAGCATCAACTTAAAAGCTCGGTGATTATAGATGAGCTACCGACAATTTACTTTCGTGGTCTTGATAACCTGATCGCCACAGCTCGTAGCAACAAGGTGGCGGTGTGCTTGGGCTTTCAAGACTTTAGTCAATTAACAAGAGATTATGGCGACAAGGAAAGCAAGGTAATACAAAACACTGTGGGCAATGTGTTCAGTGGTCAAGTGGTAGGAGAAACAGCCAAAACGCTTTCAGAACGTTTCGGCAAGGTACTTCAACAACGGCAATCCATGACCATCAACCGCAACGATAAGTCCACCTCCATCTCCACACAAATGGATAGCCTTATCCCTGCATCAAAAATCAGCAATCTCACGCAAGGAATGTTCGTGGGTGCAGTGTCCGATAACTTTGATGAACGCATCGACCAAAAGATTTTTCATGCAGAGATTGTCGTGGATTCTACCAAAGTATCGGCAGAGATGAAAGCCTATCAGCCTATACCCGTGATAGCGAATTTTACAAACGAAGTTGGCTCCGATAATCTCAAAGAGACTATTGAAGCCAACTATAGCAAGGTAAAGCAAGAAATACTATTGCTTGTTGATTCAGAGATTCAGAGGATAAAAAACACCCCTGCATTGGCCCATCTCGTTCCAGACAAGTAGCGCAACCAAGTATCGAACGTTGTGGATGTGGTGTGATGGTTTAAGGAACAGAGCTATACCCGCAGGTAAATCCTAATGATTGCCGTCAACACTGATAAACTACGGCTGCAACAAATCGTTTTTCGGTTTATTTGTTTCAGGTGGATACGAAGCGTAAGATTGTGCCGCTCGATATGGTTGGTAGAACGGTACGATGTATTTTTCGGCTGGTGAGATAACTGTAGTTTTTCAGTTTATCGGTGTAAATTATTTTGGCTTTGGACAGAAAAAGACTTTGAAGCACAGCAGACAGAGTACGGTTGGGACGTCTGCCCACATTAAAAGCTACAACCTTGCGAGTTTCTCTATCCAAGGCGTACACCAACCAACTCGGATGACTTTTTACCGATGAAAATGTGCATCTCATCCACTTTGTAGATTTTGCCTACAGAGATAGGAGGCTGCTTGATATTGCTTGCAATCTGTAAATTCCTCTTAAACAAGGTAGTACTGAAATACCCGATATTCGTGCCGTACTGCGAATGCCCAATCCCTCTTTGGTCAGTCGAGTGATTTTGAAATCAGTGTTAGGAAGATAGGCTTTGTATGTGTGTTCAGTAATAAAACGCTTCTAGCAATGTTTGCATTGGTAGCGTTGTTTACCTGTACTACTTTTACCACTTTTGATAATATTGTTTGGGTGGCAATGCGGACATTGAAATTCAACTCCCAATCTGGAGTATAAAGTACTGAAGCGTTCTTATAAGGTCATTTTTTTTCTTTGTTTTGGGTTACAAAAATAGCAAAATACATAGAATTTATCCCTGACTCTACGCTTAATCCTTAAAAATCCATTGATATTTTGATAACTCCCGATCTAGAGCATTACCCAATATAAAATTAAATGATTAAAGTATTAAAAATACTATAGGATATAAATTTTTTTAAAAAAAAATGTATATTTGCAATGCACGTGAAAAGACTATATTTCTATAATTAAATTTAAATCCAAACTTATGATAAAAAAAATACTTTTTGCCAGCTATATTTCGAATATCAGAGATATGTATTTTGGTGAATATCTTGTTAAATTTCTAATTAATCAAAAATATTCAATTAAAGTGATAAGTAACAAAAAATATATCACTGAATTTCATAATATTTATGATGATACTATATCTAAAGAATCAAATCAATATGACTTAATATTATTACATAATAAACAAGCATTTAAACTAATAAATAAAATGGCAATAACACCTCCCATATTTTATTTATTCAACAGCGATGAGATATTTAAAGAACAAATTGAAATGAATAAGTATTCCGAATTGTTTTTATGTGGAAAGCCTAAAATTCTCATAGATAATAGTTTCTACAATGTATTAAATATTTATTTTGATGAAACTTTTGATGATGAGCAAATGAAACAAGAGGAAAATATCATCATAGCAGAAAGCAGCATGATTACAATTAATAAATTAATGCCATGGCTAAACACACTAGTATCCAATAATATTTATATTATATCAATAAAGAATCATATCAATTCAAAATACTTTAATTCTAATGTACATATTGTCAATAACAAAAATAAAATAGACCGATTATTTAGAAACGCTAAATTAATTATTGCAGATGATCAATTTGCAATAAAAGGTATAATGCTAAAAAAACCAGTGTTACTACTTGGTTCTTATGGATATGGTGGGCTTATAACCAATGATAATATTGATTTATTATATAAATATGGATTCACTGGAAGACCAGGAGGAAATTTTGATGAACATTTGCCATTTGAATTAATAAACTATGATTTTCAAGAGGCTTATCATCTTTCAGATAACGAATTAGAAGCAGCCAAAATGAAATTGAAAAATTATTTAAACATTGAATATTCTACATTTATAAAAAAAATAGACTTTTATATAGAAATTAATCTTAACAAAATACAGAAATATACGCTAGTTAAAAATCCAATGTTTTCAGTAATACAAGTCAATGCTACAAAAACTTTTTATCTAATAAATAACATAACTTGTCAGGTTTTGTATGA
>JBNPOM010000077.1:0-11821 GCA_050315175.1 Prevotella sp. SGI.027 | reverse complement strand
CCCTAAGGGGAAAAAATAGGGTAAGTGCATGAGACGTAGGCTATGAGGGGCACCCCTGATTCACCACTCGAGCTGGCATCAACGCCCATGAAGCAAAGGTTGGGAAACAGCGTTATCGTAATTCAGGCAATGGTTTACAGGCTATTTGACCCGTAACGATACCTATTTACTACAATAATCCGATAATCTGCATATCTTTGTTCATGTTGTAATGTAGGAAATGGTAGTTTATGCGTATAAATTCTTATAACGCTCTGACAACTTTAATCCGATTACAAATAAATTCGTTCTTTATAAGAGATTAGGCGTATGGCTCATTTGCATGAATGGAAAGAACGCATGATGCTATAAGGTGACAAACACACTCGCAATCACCTTTCAAAAAACAAAGCATCAAGACCCTAAAGCGTTGTATTGAAGATGGTTACTTCATTTTGTTCAACTCTTCATAAATGCGTTGAACAGGCAATCCCATGACGTTGAAGTAACTACCCTCCAGCTTGGTTACACCAATATAGCCAATCCACTCTTGTATACCGTATGCACCTGCTTTGTCGAAAGGCTGGTATTTCTCAACGTAGTAATCTATTTCAGCATCCGAAAGTTCTTTGAACGTCACGTTTGTCACCACCGAAAAGGCACGCTGCTCCGATGCCGTTTTCAGGCAAACGCCCGTCACCACTTGGTGAGTCTTGCCGCTCAGCTCTCTTAACATGCGCCGGGCATGGTCGGCATCCGCAGGCTTACCCATGACATGTCGGCCCAACACGACCACCGTATCGGCTGTAATCAGCAGCTCGTCTTGAGCCATTTCGTAGGCAGCGGCTTTCGTTTGTGCGATAAACTTGGGTATCTCAACCGTGTATAAATCGGCTGGATAATCCTCGGGAATGCCCTCTTTCACCTTAACCTCAAAGCTCACATCAAGTCCCCGCAGCAACTCTTGGCGCCGTGGAGAATGTGAAGCCAGAATGATTTTGTATGGTTTAATCATCAGAATAGTTAAAAATCTATGGGACAAAGTTAATCAAATTCACCGAAACATTGTTTTTTCAGAAAACATTTCGTATCTTTGTCCTATGGACAACATCAAGGTGAGTATCATTTCCAAGAGCTCTGAGTTGCCGCCGATAACCTGCAACAACTTTTTTCACAGCACGGAGCTGTTCCGGATAGCCGAGCGTACATCCGGTCAAACCCCTTACATGGTTGTCGCACAAGACCCTTCAGGCAAGTGTGTCGCTCACATGTTGGCGCTGCTGAGATGGCATGGCACCTGGATTCCACCTTTTATATATAAACAAGGGCGAGTTTACGGCGAGGGTGAATATGAGGAAAGCTGTGAGAACAAGGAGCAAGTGTTTGGCCTGATGCTGCATGAAATCAACCGCTTCTTTAGGCGCAAGCTCGCGCTATACACAGAGTTCAGCGCCTTGAGTCAGAAGATGTTTGGCTATCAATACTTCAGACAGAACAAGTACTTCCCCATGAACTGGCAAGAGATTCATAACTCGCTGCACAGTATGCCGCCAGAAAACCGGTTGAGCAAGAAGACCTTGAAACGTATCGCACACGCTGAAGCTGCCGGAGTGACGACGAGTGAGGTGGCTACCACAGAAGAGCTCCATCTGTTTTACAATCACTTGAAAAATCACTTCAGAAGCAAAATCAAAAGATTCATCCCTTCTGAAGAGATGTTTACGAAGTTGTATCAGAATCAACACTCCAAGACATTCATCACACAGTACAAAAACAAGCTGATTGGCGGATGCACCATTATCCTTTCACAAGGAAACGCTTATCTGTGGTACCTGGCATCCAAACGCAAGACTTTCTACCCCCTGCATCCCGACACGGTCACGGTATGGAATGCCATCAAGTATGCACATGTCAATCATTGCGAGCACTTCTACTTTCTCTACGCCGGTTTACCGTTTAAGAAAAGTCAGTTCAGAGAGTTCATCCTCAGGTTCGGAGGAAAGCCAGTGACCAAATTCCGCTGGTTCAGGATATACATACCGTGGGTGAATCGTGTATTTTCATGGCTCTACCGACAATGAGGTTGATGCCGAAGCGAGGTGCTTCTTGGCAGTACAACATCAGGGTTGGATAGCGATGCAATGATAGATTGGCACAATTTTTGCAAACTATTCAGTAGTATTTAATTAGAAAAGAAAGGTAAAAAGAGATATGACTAGTCAGTTTTCACCAAAAGTATCCGAAGTACTGGCATTCAGTAGAGAGGAAGCTACCCGACTGGCCAGCCGATCAGTTGGCCCGGAACATCTTCTTTTGGGGATGCTCAGAGAAAAGAACAGCCTGGTACAAGATGTGTTTACACGATTGAATATCAATCTTTCTACTGTGAAAGCAGAATTGGAAAACCGGGTACGAATAGATGAATTGAACGAACCCATCAACACGTCGGAACTCGTTTTGAACGAACGAGCCAGCAACATTTTGAAGTTGGCCGTGCTGGAAGCGAGGATTCAACACACACAAACGGTGGACGTGCATCACCTGTTGTTGGCCATCTTGCATGACCAAGCCAACAATGGTGCCAAAGAAATATTAGAAACAAACAACATGAATTACGAAGATACGCTGACCTATTTGCGACGAATGGCAAAACCAACAAGCAGCAGACTTGACTTGCCAGACGAGGAAGAGGAAGCTGAGTTTGAATCAAGAGGGCAACACGCGGGCTCTAACCAAAGCAATGCCGCACCATCAACAGCGACACAGTCGAGAAAAGGGAATGGCAAAACGCCTATCCTGGACAACTTCTCTACCGATTTGACACAAGCAGCGAGGGAGGGAAAATTGGACCCGGTGGTAGGAAGGGACAAGGAAATTCTACGCGTCATCGAGATTCTGGGACGACGAAAGAAGAATAATCCTATATTAATAGGTGAACCGGGCGTTGGAAAAAGCGCCATTGTTGAGGGATTGGCACAACTGATTGCCAAACACAAGACATCTCCCGTGCTATTTAACAAGCGAGTGGTAAGTCTGGACATGACAGCCATTGTGGCCGGAACGAAATACCGGGGACAGTTTGAGGAGCGTATTCGTGCCCTGCTGAAAGAATTAGAACAGAATCCTGACATCATCGTTTTCATTGACGAGATTCATACGCTAATTGGTGCAGGAAGCACCCCTGGAAGCATGGATGCCGCCAATATCATGAAACCAGCATTAGCTCGTGGCGTCATTCAGTGTATTGGTGCCACCACGTTGGATGAATATCGCAACTCGATAGAGAAAGATGGAGCCTTAGAACGCAGATTCCAAAAGGTGCTGATTGAGCCGACCACCACGGATGAAACGCTGCAGATACTGAAAAATATCAAAGATAGATACGAACAGCATCATCATGTTCAATATTCGGATGAGGCACTGTTGGCCTGTGTCAAGTTGACAGAAAGGTATGTAACCGACCGTTTCTTCCCCGACAAGGCTATTGATGCCATGGATGAAGTGGGGTCGAAAGTGTTTTTGCAACACGCTGAAGTGCCTTCTTCTATCACTGACAAGGAGAAAGAAATCGATGCGGTTAAGATAAAAAAGCAAGAAGCTGTACGCAATCAGAATTTCGAATTGGCGGCCAGTTATCGAGACAAACAAACCGAATTGGAAATTGAGTTGGAAGACATGAACAAGCAATGGTCGTCCGGCAAGATGGATGAAAGGGTGAACATCACGGCAGACGAGGTTGCTGATGTTGTGTCGATGATGACCGGTGTGCCTGTACAACGCATGGCAGAAGCTGAAGGCGTAAGGTTGAAGGGAATGGCCAAAGAACTGAAAGACGCTGTCATCGCCCAAGATCCTGCCATCGACAAGTTGGTGAAAGCCATACAGAGAAATCGTGTTGGATTGAAAGATCCGAACCATCCCATAGGTGCTTTCATGTTCTTGGGACCTACTGGCGTAGGAAAGACCTATCTTGCCAAGAAATTGGCAGAGCACATGTTTGGTTCAACGGATGCGCTGATCAGGATTGACATGAGCGAATACACCGAAAGTTTCAATGTTTCGCGACTCGTGGGAGCACCTCCTGGATATGTAGGATATGAGGAAGGAGGACAACTAACAGAGAAAGTAAGGCGCCATCCCTACTCCATTGTACTGCTGGACGAGATAGAAAAGGCGCATGGCAACGTGTTTAACACCCTGCTACAAGTGTTGGATGAAGGAAGATTGACGGATGGAAACGGTCGATTGGTTGACTTTAGAAACACCGTCATCATCATGACTTCGAACGCTGGTACACGCCAACTGAAGGAATTTGGCCGTGGTATCGGTTTCAATGCCGCCAACAATTTAGGCCTTAGCATGAGTGATGAGGACAAGGAATACGCTCGCTCGATTATTCAAAAGAGCCTGAGCAAGCAGTTCGCACCAGAGTTCTTGAATCGTTTGGACGAAATCATCATCTTTGATCAGCTTGACTTGAATGCTATCAAGAAGATCATCAACATCGAATTGACGGGGCTGTTCAAACGCATTGAAGGCATGGGATACCACATTCATGTTTCGGATAAGGCCAAAGAGTTTGTGGCTACAAAAGGATACGACGTGCAGTTTGGTGCCCGTCCACTGAAGAGAGCCATCCAAACTTATATTGAAGATGGCGTTGCAGCACGCATTCTTTCGGGCGAACTCCACCCTGGTGACACCATCACCATCGAGAAAAAGCCAGGAAAAGATGAGCTGGTTTTCAAATAATCGATGCGCGCTTCGAATAGAAATAAGCAAACATTCATGAACAAAAAGTCCCAAAGGTGATTTTCATCTTTGGGACTTTTTGTTGTATTTTGCATGGAAATGCGGAGTCATCATTCCCATTCAATGGTCGAAGGCGGTTTCGAAGAGATATCGTAACAAACCCTATTCACGCCTTTCACCTTGTTGATAATCTCGTTAGACACCTTTGCTAAAAATTCGTATGGCAAGTGTGCCCAGTCGGCCGTCATAGCATCCGTGCTGGTAACGGCACGCAATGCGACGGGATGCTCATAGGTTCGTTCGTCCCCCATCACACCAACACTGCGAATGGTAGACAGCAATACGGTTCCAGCCTGCCACACTTTATCGTATAATGGCTCGCCATCGTCGCAAATCCAATCATGCAATGCACGAACATAAATATCGTCCGCCTCTTGTAAAATGGCAACTTTCTCGGGAGTAATGTCCCCAAGAATGCGAACTGCAAGGCCGGGTCCGGGGAAAGGATGACGCTTGATGAGATGCTCAGGCATCCCCAATTGGTACCCCACTCGGCGCACTTCGTCCTTGAACAGCCATTGAAGAGGCTCGCAAAGTTGCAGATGCATGTCCTTTGGAAGGCCACCCACGTTGTGATGACTCTTAATGACCATGCCGGTAATACTCAAGCTTTCGATACGATCAGGATAGATAGTTCCCTGCGCTAACCACTTAGCATCGGTGATTTTCTTCGCTTCTTCATTGAACACCTCAACGAAGTCGCGGCCGATAATCTTGCGTTTTTGCTCAGGATCGGTCACTCCTTTCAAGTCAGAAAAGAACTTCTTGCTGGCATCAACGCCTATCACGTTCAGGCCAAGACCTTCATAAGCCTTCATAACATTGCTGAACTCATTCTTCCGTAACAAGCCATGATCGACGAAAATGCAGGTCAAATTACGACCAATGGCCTTGTTCAAGAGCGTTGCACACACAGAAGAATCAACGCCACCACTCAGTCCTAATATCACCTTGTCATTGCCCACTTGTTGCTGAATGCTCTCAACCGTGCACTCAATGAATGACGCTGGACTCCATGTTTGCTTGCTACCGCAGATATCCACCACAAAGTTTTTCAACAAAGTGGTACCTTGTGTGGTATGAAATACTTCGGGATGGAACTGAACAGCCCATGTTGGATTCTGCTCACTGGCGTACGCTGCATACTTCACCTCACCCGTACTGGCAATTACATGACAATCACTTGGAATGGCAGTAATGGTATCACCATGGCTCATCCACACCTGTGACAGTGGTTGAAAGTCCTTGAATAGCGGGTCAGTTGCGTCAAACTTTTCCAAATGAGCGCGTCCATATTCGCGCGTTCCCGTGCTTTCTACCTTTCCACCGTTGGTGAACGAGATGAACTGAGCACCGTAACAGATGCCCAAGACGGGATACTTGCCTATGAAATCACTTAAATCACACTTGAATGCCTCATGGTCATGCACCGAATAAGGCGACCCACTCAGGATGACACCAATGACAGATTCGTCACCTTTAGGAAACTTATTATATGGTAATATTTCGCAGAAGGTATCCAGTTCACGCACTCTTCGGCCAATAAGCTGTGTAGTTTGTGAACCAAAGTCTAAAATGATAATTTTCTGTTGCATATTGATGATATTACTGGATACTGATTCGTAATGTATAGAACGACACATTCCGCACAAGAACGAGTTAGCTTATTAGTTACAGGATGCCTCACTCGGGTCTTCATGTCCTTCTATGGTACAAAGTTAAAGGTTTTCGAGCAAATAACAAAGAGGTGCGAAAAAAATGTCGTTGAGCAAACAACTTTAAACATAATTGCTGTAACCTCGAACGACATCTCATTGAAAACAAGCGGAAAAGTAGCATGCACAATCCTTGAAGTGCATGCCACTAATATGATTTCTCACATCTTAATCTCTGCAAAAAAAACAACGAATCAAGCCTGTAAATCTTTGTTTTTGGCAGCGTTTGACGTTGCTTTTTTATCCGAAACCTTAGCTTGAATCTTGTCAGTATCTTCGTCCAGCTTAGCCTTGAGCTTATCACTGGCCGCCTCTATCTTTTCAATTTTTGTTTGCAAACGCAGGATTTCCTTCTCCTTAATCTCTATTTCTTCGCCTTGGTTCCTGATGGTTGTCAACAGAGAATTCAGCTCTTCATTGTCGATTTCTTCGGGATAAAGCGTGTTCACCCGATTGATAAAGTCGCCCAAGATGTTCATATAATTGGTAAAAGCATCAAAAGGACTGCTGTAAATACCTCGATCCAATCCCACTCCAGACGACTTAGTGGTCATGAACCTGAAGTTGTTGCTGGCTTGTAAGTAGTCCCAATCCTGATTCACTCGCGGATCATTGGCGATTCTTACGCGATCAGCAACACTGTAAAGCTTGTTGAATGCCTCTCGTTGCATGGGGTTTCCAAGCCAAGCACTCACATCCCTCTCTTCGTCATTCCAGCTCACTGTGTCTGGAACATCCAAGGCACCGACACTCTGAGTCTTTGAACATATCTCATAAGGAGTAGAAAACACAATGTCTTTATGCTTCGCACAAAACGGCAATGCCTTCAAGAATTCAAGAATATTGCTGTCCAAGGGCTGCGCCATCCCTATGGCAGAAAGATTCATGAAGATGTTGATTACCTGCTCTTTAGCAGGAAGATCAGCGATTCTATTGATGTAATTGTCGGCAAACAAAGGATAACCTTCCCATGAACGGTTGTTGAAACGTAGTGAGATGTCATCACTCAACTCCACATCACGCAGCAAAAGCTTCAGTTTTGGAGCCAACGTACAATGATAAACATAATGAGGTGATTTCCATCCCAACACTTGCTTGGCGCCTTCTGTCAACATCCCATCAAACCCCATCTGCGAAACTTGCAGTCCGATGTCATCACTGTAAATCAATGACGAATTGCGAAGAACACGCGGTTGCTGACCAAAATACTCTTTCATTTTCTGGCATTGGCGCTTCACTTCTGCTGCAAAACATTCCTCATTAATCAGCGATGACAGCCCATGCGAATAGGGTTCAGCCAAGAACTCCACGCATTTTGTCTCATTGAGTTCTTGCAATTTTTCAAGCACTTGTGGCGCATGAATCTCCATTTGCTCAATTGCCACGCCTGAAAGGGAAAAGGCCACCTTGAAATATCCATTGTGCGTCTTAATCATTTCCAACAAGGTGCTGAGAGCTGGCATGTACGATTGATTGGCAATCTCCGTCATTGACCGTTCGTTCTCATAGTCATCATAATAATAATGGTCGGTACCAATGTCAAAAAAGCGATAACGCTTCAGATGCCTGATCTGATGTATTTCGAAATATAGACAAATTGTTTTCATTGTTATTTATAGGTTTTTCGTTATTTCACACATATCTATCACACTTAACGCCAGCCCATTGTACGCTCATAAAGCTCTCTAATCCACACGCCTACCTTTTCCCACGTAATCTGATCCACCTCTTTTTTGCCCTCTGTCTGCAAGTAGGTGAACAGACTTTCATTGTGACAGATGGAATAGATGGCATCCGCCAGGGCATGGATGTCCCAATAGTCAACTTTGATACAGTTGGTCAGAATTTCGGCACATCCACTCTGTTTGGATATGATGGTAGGTGTGCCACATTGCATGGCCTCTAAGGGTGAGATGCCAAACGGCTCGCTCACAGACGGCATGACATACACGTCAGAATTCTTCAAACACTCGTATACCTGCTTTCCACGCAAGAATCCAGGGAAATGAAAGCGATGAGCGATACCTCGCTGGGCCGCCAGATAAATCATCTGATCCATCATATCGCCCGACCCTGCCATACAAAAACGTACGTTGTGCGTGCGATGAAGCACCATGTTGGCAGCCTCCACAAAGTATTCAGGACCTTTCTGCATGGTCAAACGACCTAAAAAAGTGACGATTTTCTCTTTCCCTCGGTGGTCTGCACGAGGGATATCTTGCAATTCTTTCCGCAGTGGATAAACTGCATTGTGTACGGTAAAACACTTTCTGGGATCCTGATGATACTGTTTAATGACCGTCTGTCGGGTAAGTTCACTCACACACATGATGCAGTCGGCATTGTCCATACCATTTTTCTCCATGCCGTAAACGGTTGGATTCACCTTGCCCCGGCTACGGTCAAAGTCGGTTGCATGAACATGAATACAAAGCGGTTTTCCGCTCACTTGCTTCGCATGGATGCCGGCAGGATAGGTCAGCCAGTCGTGTGCATGAATGATATCAAAATCAAGTGTACGGGCAACCACGCCCACCACAATGGAATAGTTATTGATCTCTTCATGCAGATTGTCGGGATAACGACCTGAAAAATCCAAACATCCCAAGTCGTTAACATTCATGTAATTGAAATCAGCATAGATATGATCTCTAAACCGATAATATTCATTGTAGTCAGTGATGTTGCCAATACGGCTTTTCACATAGTCGGCATCCACATCACGCCAGGCAATGGGCACGTTGTTCATGGCAACCACATGGGCGTTCGACTGATCTTCGTCACCCCATGGCTTTGGCAGACAGAAGGTAATGTCCATGTCTCCCTGCGCTTTCAGTCCTTCGGTGATACCAAAACTGGCCGTACCCAGTCCACCCAGAATATGAGGAGGATACTCCCATCCAAACATCAATACTTTCATTTGTTCGTCCTCCTTTTCAATACTTATACTTTTCTAACAACTCCAGCGTACGCAATATCTCCGCCACGTTCATGGCATACGAGATGGCTCCGCGCCCATGGAACGGCGGATTGCCGTCAAACAACTCGGGAATCGTTCCCAAGCAGAGCTGCATCATCTCGTCCTCATAGCCCACCATCTGACGCTCTATGAAACTCAATCGCGTACGTTTGTACAACTTTAGACACGCTTCCATGTAGAAACCTCCCAGCCAAGGCCACGCCGTTCCCTGATGATAGGCGTGATCGCGCTGTGTCTGCGGCCCCACATACATGGGATTGTAGCCATTGCTTTTGGGTGACAGCGACCGCAATCCCTTTGGCGTTAGCAATTCTCGTGTACAAACATCCAACACATTTTTCTTCTGCTCTTGTGTCAGCGGTGAATAATCAAAGGCAACAGGGAATATCATATTGGGTCGAACGCTCCAGTCTGGGCGCCCATCATCCACATAATCAAACAGATAACCATGTTCGTTATAGAAAGTATTCACAAACGATTCCTGGCATTTTGCCGCCAAAGCTTCATAATGATCTACGGTTTTCAGGTCTCCGCATTCTTCCGCCAGAGCTGCTACAAACTTCAACGCGTTATACCACAGGGCATTAAACTCTACGACATACCCCGAACGTGGCACAACTGGACTGCCATTCGCGATAGAGTTCATCCATGTCACTGGCTTATCCCTGCCATTCGTCTTGAGCAGTCCATTGGCTTCGAGGGCAAGATTAGGATGCCGACCAGCCTCGATGAAACCGACCATTTTCAGCAGGAAATCATAATACTGACTGATGCATTTTTCCACTCCGGCCTCCTTACCGTATTGCTGGATGGTCCATACCGCCCACAACAACACGTCGGGTTGCTCTATCTCATATATTTTTACGGTCAATGGCCTGCCTTCCATAAACTCATTCAGGCCCCTCATGGCCGTTGCCATCACCAGCTCAAAATAGTCTTGTTCCTCGATAGACAAGGTCAATCCAGGCAGAGCCACAAACGTGTCACGAGCCCGACATTTGAACCAGGGATAACCAGCCAGGATGTACCGTTCGTCTTCAGACGTACGATTATGGAACTGATGGGCAGCGTTGACCAGACAATGAAAGAAATTGTCGCGCGGACTACGCGACTCTACTTCTTCGACGAAGAGTTGTTGCAGCTCTTTCGGATCGCAGGAAGAAGTAGATGCCGAGAACACGACACGCTCTCCTTTCTTGATGTTCAGCTCGAAATATCCAGGCACATAGAGATCTTCATTGGACGCATAGCCACGCTCACGTTCTTTGGGATACTCTACCCCACGATACCAATCGGGCTGGAACACAAACTCATTGTCTTTAGAGAACTGCATGTACAGCTCGGGATAACCTGGGTACATACAGGTCTTAATGCCCTTGTCCACTTGCGCAAAGTCTCTGCTGGCCGTCGCATTTTCGTGCGTGAACTGTCGAACGCTCCTGAATGCCAAGAAAGGTTTGAAACGCAAAGTGGTCTCCGAGTGTGCATCCAGCAGCGTATAGCAAATCAAAATTCGGTCTTCGTAGTGTTGGAAAACCACCTCTCTCTTCAACAACACCCCACCTACCCGATAGATGGTCGTAGGAACTTTGTCACAATTGAACTCGCGAATATATTTGTGTCCATTCGGACTGAAATGATCGCCCTGATATTTGTGCAAACCCAGGTTGAAGGCTGCACCATGTTGGATGACCGTTACATCCAGTGACGACAACAACACATGATTATCATCGTCGAGTTCGGGGACGGGAACAACCAACAAGCCGTGATACTTGCGGGTGTTGCAATCCACAATGGTGGAACAGGAATAGGCTCCCGACCGATTGGTACGCAGCAATTCTCTCTGAAGAGATTCCTCCAAATTAGTCATGAAAGCCCGTTCAAATTTAAGATAGCTCATAGGCCTATTAAGGTATAATATTGGTCTGTTATTAGATTTAACGGCCGCAGCAAACACCTTTTCTATGTGTTTGACGGCGGATTCAAAGTTAGTCATTTTTCAATTGATAGCAAAATAAAACCGAACTTTATTTGTAAAATCCATCTTATTTCGCTCTAGATGAGCAACAAATGTGGTTTTCTCTCTTGTTTGTCGATGTTAGTAGGCAACGTGGTTCCAGCATCATTCACAAGCATGGTTTCACCAATATTATTTCCAGTAAAAAACCAATGCCGATACAGGCATGAAGACGGATGTAACGCCCAAAAACCAGATTAGTGAACGCTGGCAACCAAAACTCAATGAGTTTGGTAGCCAAAGTCAATGGGTTTGGAGGTCAAACTCAATGAGTTTAGAGGCCAAACTCAATGGGTTTGGAACCGAAACGCATAGGAC
>JBNPOM010000076.1:0-12093 GCA_050315175.1 Prevotella sp. SGI.027 | reverse complement strand
AGACAAACACGTCCGTGTTAACAGTTTCAAAAGTAGAGAATGGAAATGCTGTCAGATCTAATTCGTTTATCCGTCTGATGTGCTTTTATGCTCAATACATATCAGTAGATTGTTTATTGGCTAAAGATTTTTCAGTAGCGAATGCAGAAAACTCTGCCAAATGTTTTCACTCAATGCCGCAGTAAAGGCGAACTTTTCATATATGAAGAAAGTTTTGAAAAAGGGATGGATTTTGAATGGTCAAGCAGACTTCATATTTAAGCATGACTAAACGGAAAAGATAGTATTCTATACAGGTTAACTGGTTTTTATTGAAATTATTTTATATATTTGATAAGTCAATCTATCAGAAAAAAAATAATCATCTTAAAAGTTCAACCGTTAAAAATACCTATGTACATTGTATTATCACCTATAGCCTATGCCCTATATTGTCTTTTCGTGTTGTTTTTCAAACTGCTCGTTTGGACAACTGTATTAGCCTTTTATGTGCTTAAAGGAATACTATGGTGTGTCAAAAGACTAATGGCTTTTTTGTGGAACAAAACTGCTGAATATACACCTGCAATTTTGGCTATGCTTTCAATTTATGGAAAGAAGTTGTACGTCAAATTTAACTCAAAAAAGTCTCTAAGAGCACCATTTACATACCTCAAAAAGTAGAACTCTATCTGTTGTATTAAGTGGACATTAATTTGTTTTATTGAAAAAAGTCACTCGCATCAAAAAATATTTTTTGACTGAAATGACATGTTCTCATAAATGTTACAACGAGTAGCAGATGCTCCTCACCTTAAATAGATAATCAGGATCCTCTGCATATCCAATTCTCTTCAAAAAATCATAATAGTTTCCACCTCGATACCTGTATTGTACATAATCACGGTATGCCTTGACAGATTCCTCCCAACTGTCAAAATGATAATAGTTTCCATCGGAAGGTCTGCGCAACCCGAAAAGATTGTTGTATTGTAGGCACACTCGAGATGTAAAATAGCCTGTTTCAAGCAGGGCTTGCGCTACCACAATCTTTGGGAAAGACACCTTGTATTGAAGAAGTACCCTGTACAAATTTTCTATGTTTAGTTGTTGTGCAGGACGTGTAGCAAACCGTAACAACGTTATTTGTTCTTGCAAGCCCCGTATATATTGATTGAGATAAGCGATAAACGGAGCTGGGTTCAGACTTTTACCTCGAGCAGATATTTTGATATGTAAATGAGGAGCGGTAGACTTGCCTGTATTGCCTGATATTCCAAGGATTGTCCCAGCAGAAACCTCATCTCCTTCTTTTACAGTAATGATTGCCAAATGCCCGTACAAACATTGAATATGACCATAATCCACCACGAGATGGTTTCCATATCCACGCTTGCTGTATGCCACCTTCACAACCTTTCCTTGAAGCATGGAATATACATGACGGTTATTGCATTCCAAATCAATGCCATCATGGAAAGTCTTGCATTTATTAAACGGATCCTTTCGGTAGCCGTATCTTGAAGTTACACTGATGAAGTCCAATGGCAGACAAATATTCAGTCTTTGTTTAATGAGGTGGTAAAGTAAGCTGTCTTTTACACTGACGAAAACGGGAATGTCTTTATCGATTGTAATTTCGTGTCCTGGCGTAGAAGAGAAATAAGATGTAAGGGTATCAGTAAAATCATTTGGTTGATGGGTATTCTGTATGGAATCGACATAAGCGTAAAACCGTGTTTCCCTGTTTAATTCCTCATTTTTCATGTTTTGATGAACAGCATCCATTCCATTTATTTCATCTCGATAAGGAGTGATTGTATAAAATTGTGCTTTGATTTTTAACGAGAAACACACAAAAGCAGCGATGATGATTGTGAACATTTTAGCTTTCATAATTAGATGTTTTTTTCTATATTTGAATCAAAGTTACAAATAAAGAAATGGATAAGACTATGTTAAATCGTTTTTCAGAACAAGACATTCCGTATGAGAAATTAGCAAGCTTAGGACTTGACAAAGAAAAAACTTTGTCCATGCCCAAAGATGTGTTACAAACCTTAATGAGAGGAGAGGTAACCCCACTGATGCAAATGCAAATCCGTTCACGAAACGGACTACAGTATCAAGTTCCACTAAAAATGCAACTGGTGCAAGACCACAACGGCAGCATTGAGCTAATCACGTACCCTGTACGAAAGAGCTTGGTTTATGACCTTGCATTGCAAACACAAGAAAAAGATCGTCTTTCTAAGGGTGAAGTTGTCAAAAAGGAGATCATAGAGAATGGTACGAGGAAGATGCAATTCTTGCAGATAGACAAAGAGACAAATTCACTGATAAAGAGAGATGTAAGCAGTCTTCGTATGACGGAACAGATAGCCCAGCTTGAGAAAATCAACGATATTCAACTGGGTACCACTCAGAAAGAAGCAATCAAAGAAGGAAGGGCTGTTGAGTTAGATGTAGGACATGAAAAAGTTACAGTAGGGGCTGATTTAAGGGAGCCGCAAGGCTTTAAGCTCATTCAAGGTGACATGAAAGAATGGGACCGACAACAGAAAATAAAATACGATCTAACTCATGAAGGATTCATGGGTTATGTTCTTACCGATAAAAACCGTTGGGAGTATCAACAAGTTGTTGATAAGCTACAGTTGAAGTCTCCTCAACACATACAAAAAGAACAAAAGATGAGTACGTCCATGAGAAGATAATTTTAAATTGTCTTGTTATGCGTACAACAGGAGTTCTATTATTTAATCAATAATCATCCTTGATAGGGACTCTTTAATACATTTACCGACCATAGTTGACAGTAGTCTTCTCGGTAGTCTTTAACATAATTCCCCAGTTTTAAAGACTGTTGTTCAAGGAGCATAAGCAATTCGTTATGCTCAAAGAAGACTTAAACCCTGCCAATGGGGAACAATCATTATTCAACCATGAATATCAGGAACAGAAAGTAGTTTCTGGCTGTAAAGAATATGTCTATACACTTTTGGTTCGACCATTTGGTATGGACACACAGCCCGAGTATGGTTTCATACGTCATCAGACATCTGGAACCGTATTCGGGCAAGTTGTGTTTGATCATTTATTGACACCCCAGCAATGTAGGAAATATTGCTTACGTCCTGATACTGGCTTACAACAACTTCAAGGAAATACATATTGTATTCTATCCAAAGAACCTGGTCAAAAGCACATCCTTAACATAGACAACTATAACTCTGACACAGGTGTTTTTGAAATCACATACAACAAAAATACCCCAAACGAAAAGCATTCATACACGACCTGGAAACATGTTGTCACACAGCTTTCAACAGGTCAATGGAATTTACAAACCAAACTACATAATCAATAAATTATACGTTTATGACCAACCAAGTTAAACAGTCGGTGGAGCAGCAAGCCCACGAAAAACAGCATCAAACAAATTCCACACAGACGCTTTCTGTTTCGTCTTCCCCCATCATGGAACAGTATGTGTCTTTGAAAGCACAGCATCCTGACGCTTTACTCCTCTTTCGTGTAGGTGTCTTCTATGAAATTTATCACGAGGATGCAGTCAAGGCATCAAAACTCCTTGGGATTGCTTTGACTAAGAACAAGGAAGGTCTTGAGTTGACTGCCTTTCCTCATCATGCCCTTGATATTTATCTGCCTAAACTCATTCGGGCTGGCGCACGTGTCGCTATATACGATCAGCTCGAAACGCCTCAAAAGAATAAGGTAGAGCAAGCAAAGCCTTCCAAGAATACAGCTGATAATGCCAAGCAACAAAGGGTTGACATCAACAACAAAGTAGTTGAAATAGCTGGAAAGAACAATCATCATGCATTCATCCTACCCCTCACAGATCATTCAATAAAGGTAGAAAACCATAAGGGAAAAGAAGTACTGTTGTCTAATATGCAAGTACTGCGTGGCAGGGTAACCTTTCATGACAATGCCGGCAACAAACTGCAACTCCGCCATTTTACTCCAACCGCATTAGATCATCTGGGAGTGGTTATCCCTCCTATTGTTCAAGCATACAAGAAAACACAGGAGCAAGCACAAGAAGCACCAAAGACACATCAATCATTAGATTCATCTGCTGCAACTTTAGAACAACAGCAAAAGTTCATCAATGAAATCAAGCAAGCCATGGGCGAGGCTAAAATGGTCGTGTTACCAGATTTCGGTACAAGGACAGGCGTTGTTGCTGGTACGGATGAAGATAAAGCTATATCTATCAATCGTGTGTATGCGTGGAAAGACAATGTATCGTTTGCAGGAAGTGCTTCAGATGATGATCTTCACAAAAGAAAGTACTATCATCCTGAAAATATTAGGCCAGAATTTTACAGTTATCTCATCGGTGAGATTCAGAAAGCTTCCGCACCGCAACTTATTACTGAAAATGGACAGAAAGTAACAGCTGCCAACATATTTGAATCTCCTAAAGAACCTGGAAAATATTTATTCTATGCTCGGCTTGACGGCATTGGGCTTCATCCAAAAGTGGTGCGCCCTGATGATGCTAATGCTTTTTTTAATAAGGTTTTGACCATCAAAGACTTGTTTAGCAAATATTATCCTACCAAATTGGCAAAGCGTTTAAGTAAAGAAGCCTTTGACAATCTAACATTATCCAATGGACAGAATCTCTCTTTTTTTAGAATATACAAACAACGCAACGAGGCAAATCCACATTTTGGAGAATATTTGCTGTATGCTGAAATGGGGCAAAAACGTTACCATGCTACTCCGGTTTCCCACGATATTTTAGATGCTTATTTTGACAGGACATCAAGCAAAGCCCAAATAGCAGAACTTGTCATAGGAGAACAGTTGCATCTAAAATCCGCCTATGAAAAATATAAACTGCCAGAACCATCCTTCGTACAAGAAATTCGCATCAGAAAATCTGCCAACGGTGATTGGATTATCTCCGCCTCTATGGGAGAGAAAGGGCAAACGCCTGAAAGGAAACTTTCCAATAATGATCTGTATGCTCTTTTCAAAACAAAGACTGCTACCAGAGAACAACTCTGTGCCAAATATTTATCAGATGACATTAAAACTGTCAACAGCTTGAAGCCATCAACTCAAAACAAGGGATTGAAACGCTAAAATGAATAATACAAAATAAAAATCAAACAGTCATGGAAACAAAATCATTTGAAGAATTGGACAAACTCAAACAAGAAGGTCGTATTGGTTGGATGGAATATCTCCAACAGAGTGAGTATCAAGAGAGTTACAAACAATGGCTTGAAGATAGAGGAGCTGTAGCTGATGAAGAAAATGCCGAGTTCTTTCTTGAACAAACAGATGCCAGTTTTCTCGAAAGTCAAGACTTTTATAATTGATCATTATGGCACACTATGAACGGAATAACTATCAATCGCTTTCCAATAGAGCAATTGATAAGTTTACAGAGTTAATTGTTTCCCGACTTGAAGAAGCGCAAGCCAGTAGTTGGAAAAAAGGCTGGATTGGTGGTAATGGTGTGATGGGACTTCCCCAAAACCTTAGTGGCAGGAATTATGCTGGTTTGAACTCACTGTTTTTATTTATTGATACAGCCAAGCATCATTATTCAGCACCCGTCTATATGACCTTTCTTCAAAAGGAAAAAGAAGGATTGCTTATTCGTAGAGGAGAAACAGCTATGCCCGTTGTCTATTGGGACATGAGCATCAAAGACAACACAGGTAAGAACATTTCGACAGAGATTTATAAGCTTCTGTCAAAAGAAGAACAGCAGCAGTGTGAGGTTCATCCGTTTTTACGGTCGTTCCGGGTGTACAATATCGACCAAACCAACATGAAAGAAGTCAATCAAGCGAAATATCAATCACTTGTAGACAAATTTCAAATACACAAGCAACTCGATACTCAAGGGATGTACCAACATCTAGCACTTGACAGGATGTTTGAGCAACAACAATGGCTATGTAAGATAGAATGTAACAAGCCTGCTCCACAGGCTTATTACAGTCCCAAGGATGACACGATAGTATTGCCAGAGAAAGGACAATTTAAAGTCAGCAAGGATGCCAATGGCATCTATAAGGACGGCATGGAATACTATTCGACCGCCTTGCATGAAATGACGCATTCCACAGGTATTGAAACAAGATTAAACCGAAATATGACAGGGCGATTTGGCGACCCAAAATATGCCAAAGAAGAATTGGTTGCAGAACTCTCGGCTGCACTTACAGGCTATACCATGGGGTTTGATCGTCGCATTCAAGACAACAATGTTGCGTATGTCAAAGATTGGCTTACAGCGCTTCGTGAAGAGCCTAAGTTTATAGTTTCTGTGATGGCAGATGTCAATAAGGCATCAAACCTAATTCTTCAAAAAATCGATGAGCAGAAGATGGCTCTTGGAGAGAAGCCTATTCTGAACTATAGCCAGGAGATGAAGGAGGAGTATCAGAAACAAGAGCAACAATCCAACCAAGGCAAAAATTTGCTTACTACGATAGAAAATCCACAGACATTAGAAAAACTCGGTGTTCAAGCAGGAATTTTCAAGTTGCCCTCCGGTGCTTATGTATTACGTGCCTCTGTTGGCGGCCAAGATTTAGAACAAAAGCCCATAGACAACAAGACTGCTGTGACCTATCTTCAACAAAGAGATGCAAACCGACAGGGCACCATGCTTGCCGACATTGTCAAGGATATATATGGAGATCAACTACACTTACCTAAAATGCCCCAGCGAACAACGATGGGACTTAAAATCTAAATGATTATGAGCGAACAGCAAGTAGATTTCAGAGCCCTGAAAGCGAAAGTAGGTATCGATGACGTTGCCTACTCGCTTGGCTATCAGCTTGACCGCAAAGCTGGAGTAGGAAGATACATTGAACTTGTATTGCCAGATGTTGCTGGTGACCGAAAAGACACGATTATAATTAGTCATGTTCAAGACAAATCTCAACAAACATTCTTTCGTAGAAATGGTCAAAGAGGGGATGTTATCAATTTTATTGAAGAGAATGCAAACGCTTTTGGTGTATCAAGTAGAAACAAATGGGATTTAATTAGCAAAGTAATGTCAAAGTTTGCCAATGAACCTATTGATAGTTCTGAACGTAAGATATATGGAAACAACATGAAAGCTATCTCTGCTTTTGATGAAAAACAGTATCTGATTGAACCTATTGCTACCCACATGGAATCATGTCAATTCATTTTTCGTCAACGCAACATTAAGGTTGAAACGGTCAAAGACTTTTCTCCTTGGATTGACAAGATTAAAGATAAGAGGTTTGAGAACAACTTCTATAATATTGGTTTCCCCTATCGTCAACCAGGCTTAGACAAAATTGAAGGCTATGAAATACGAGGCTACGGCAGTTTCAAACGAAAAGCTACAGGAACAAACTCGACAACGGCAGCATGGATTGCAGACTTTTCAAAAGGTGATAATCCGCAATCCATCAAGCAGGTGTTTTTTGCAGAAAGTGCTTACGATATCATGGCTTTTTATCAGTTTAACAAAACCAGGATGATCAGTGAATTCAAAAATTCTGTTTTTGTTTCAATTGGTGGCACTTTCTCCAATCAACAAATAAGCAGCATTATGGATTATTATTCAAATGCTCGTGCTGTGGATTGTTTTGACAATGATATTCCCGGGCGAATCTATGGGATGCGTATGGTGGGGGTAGTGGAGAAAATTCCCTTAGAAATCATTCAAAAAGATAAAAACATCATTCTCAAATACCAGGGAAAAGAATATGAATTTGATGCAAAAAGCGCATCTCTAAACAATGTACGTTCTATTGTTCCTTGTAAACGAGAATATGGAATGAATAAAGCCCCCTCAGCTTTCAAAGACTGGAATGATGTCATTATGAACAAACCGTCTTCACTACTTCTTACAAAAAGCAAATATGAACGTGAAGACAATTTAAGAACTAAAAGAATGGGTATAAAATGAAAATGCAATTTAGTTTTAATCAATGTGCCTTATTATTGGTACTTCTGTTGTGTCATGGCAAGATATCAGCTGCCGTTGTCCAGGTGGATCCAGCCTTGGCTACGGCAATCACAACACAAATGGTCACGTTGTCCAATATTTATTCTACACGCGAAAACACTCAAAATAAAATAATCGCAGCCGAAACTACAGTGACACTCGCCATGAAAAGGATGCACGATGTAGAGGACAAAGTACTTAGCTATATGGCCAATGTTCAAGGTGCCTTTCAAAACCTTTATCAAATAAAACGAGCTGGTGAATTAGTTGCCAAAGAAATTCCTGAAAATATGAACAATGTACGACAGGCTATTAAAGCCGGTGGCTTCCAAGGTACTTTCATGGCCACAATGGTAGGAAGCGAGTTGACAAGTATTACCATGGACATGATGAGTCTGTACCCTTTTATGTCACAGTTAGTCACAAGTGGTACCTATAACACGACAGACTTCAATGAAAGTGGAGATGTTGTACAGAAAAGGAATAAGGTAAATCTTTTGAATGCAGCAGAACGCTATTACATCTGTAATACCGTGGTTGACAGACTTGAAAACATCAACACCTCTCTATATCTCCTTTCATGGGAAATCAGAACAATGCGATGGAGAGATTTGTTTTTTAAATTAGATCCAGAAGGATGGGCATCTGTTATGACTGCACAAAATATCGTTAATGGTATTATTGCAGACTGGAATTATAGCATGACAAGATATAACTAAATAGTTGAATGTCTATGAACGTGTTAAACAGGGAATTAGGTATTTGTCCCATCTGTCATCAGGGACATATTATTAAAACCAATAAAGATTATGTATGCACATGCAGGTTAAACAAATCTTCATCACATGGACGTTGTAAGTTTTCTCTTTCGCATCACACACATGGTGTCTATATTACAGATGACTTGGTGAAACAGCTTGTTACAAGCGGTAAAACCTCGCTGTTAACGATGCAGGAACGGCAAGGATTAACCTATGAAGGATGTTTTGTAATTACCCATGAAGGCAATATAGGAATAGAAACCAAACGGACAGCTATTGATGGGAAATGTCCTGATTGTGGTAGCGAAATTGTACAAACAAAGTATGGGTATGCCTGTTTGAACAGCCTGTTACCAGATCCGAAATGCAAATTTATCATTCCAAAATTTATATGTAACAGATATATCAAAGAGAACGAAGCATCTGCATTTGTCTCAGGGAAGCAAGAAATACTTGATGGATTTTTGAACAAAAAAGGAACATTTTTCTCCGCCTATCTTACAAGAAATCCTTCTGGATCAGTTGTGCTTTCCTCCGTTGTCGGTCATTGTCCCGAATGTGGAGGAGAAATACTCGTTGGTGCAAAAGCCTTCAATTGTTCAAACTATAAGCAGGGATGTACTTTCAAGATTTGGAGGCATTATTATGGACACCATCTATCTCTACAGGAAATTAAAGAACTTCTTCAAAACAAACAGACCCTAAACCCTATTGTTGGCTATACAGAAGATGCGCGTATAGTTGAATTACAATTCAAACTTGGAATAGATGATCAAATTCAAGTCGTTTCTTATAAATAAAAAATCGATTATATGGAAAAATCAACAGTGTTTACAGAAGAACTTTTGCACATGGCAAAAGAAAAGTCAGGATTATCCTTGGAAACATTAAAACAAAGTCTGCGAGCCATATTGAGTGTAACCTGCAACTGTTTGGATAATGGACAAAGTGTTTATATTGATTCCTTTGGAAAATTTTCTCCAAAGACAGTAAATCAACGCACCCTGGTTCCTCCACCTCCTTATAACCAGCCGGTGGTTGTTCCTAAACACCAGACGGTTAGGTTTAAACCTGCTAAAAACATTCTGTGGTATCATATTAAATATTAATGCTATGTCGAAAATTAAAGTTTTATATTGGTTAGCAATTCCTGTCGTCATTTTAGCTTCCTGTAAACCAGCCATCAGTCAGATGTGCGTTAAAGCAAGGAAGAATCTGGAGGCATCTCTCGATTATCCAAAACAGCTGAAAGTTCTGGCTTGTTCGGCTCCAGATTCAGCTTTTGGCGTCAACTACTTTTCCAAACAAGAAATAACGGGTATGTTGAAAGTAATGGATAGAGTGACCAATCAACTTGTAGCCAAGACCAAAGACATCAATGACTTGTCAAAAATTGATGCATATACTGCCAGTTTAATACGTCGCCAGATGAACACGGCAACGGATGTGCAAAAGATGATTTTTCAAAATGTTCCAAAGGGGGAATGGTCTGGTTGGAAAGTGAAAATTGATTACTCGTGTGTAGATAGCAACGGGATTCCTTATCGGGCAGAACGCTGGGTTTTCTTTGATAAAGACAGAAAGAGTGTTGTCAAAACCTTTGAGATACCACTGCCATGAACGTGGGATTAACGCAAGAACAAAATTTAGTAATCAATTTGTACGAGTGCTCTTCTAAGTTAGAAAAAACAAAGAAAGCACTTGTACTTTTTGATGTAAGTACCTGCCTACTTGCCATTGGAAATGATGCAGAAAAACTTTATTTTGAATTTGGTTGGGAAATGACAGAATTTCAAATTCAAAACAGAATCTATTCTTATATGTTTGTTTTGCCCGATTGTCTTCATATTTTGCTCTCATGCTATGACATTCATCGTTCTGCTGACAGTCTTTTAGAATGCACTCCCAGTTTTGCTACTACTCAACAACAGTTAGATGTATTGCGTAAAATTTCAGGTGAGAAGTTATTTTCTTTCCCCTTTGTCATAGATAACCAGGTTACTTATAAGGAAAACAACTATGTCCAAGCAATGCGATTGACGGCAGTTAATATTTATAAAGATAAAATTAACCTGTTGATAGACAATCGTGATACAATTCTTCTTGCAAAAAATACGGATTGGCAATTATCTTCATTGACAAAATGTTTATTGAAAGCCTTAGGAAATCTTTTTCAACAACAGTTTTCATTCATGCGTCATCTGTTGTTGGATAATAACTACAGCAAGCAAAAGCAATATAATCAAGTGATTTATCAATGTTTCTTGAATCGGAAGAGTACTGTCGAATCTACTATTCTTGTGTGTGTTCAACTGCAAGATTATTATCTATCATTTGATGACGATGCTATTATATTGGCATTACAAAAAGAAGATGTTTTGTTATACCAATGTAATGTTTTTGGATTAAGAGGAAAAACCTGTACAATTCTTTCTCAATACCAATTAAACGATCTTCTTTTAATGGGTGTACACATAGTAACGACTTCAAGCCCTCAGCATTCATTGTTGTATAAAATGGGATTACGAGAAAGTAATCTTTATCATAAACGACATGATTCACTAAGCTATCAACATGTTGTTTTGCGAAAGAGAATTGACGGAGAATACATGATTTCTGCGGTGCACAATTCTGTTCAGTTACCAGATATACCAGTTGACAAGCGACTGGCTGCTTATTATAACAGATTGCCTGAATGTTTGGAAAAACAAGCGATTCTATCATCACTCGTTCATACTGCGTTTGATAAAATGCTCATCCAACAGTAAGAACAACAGAACTAATAACAAAAATACTAACAATAACGTAATATTTCGAGTTGCATTACGTTATACGAAAAATCATTCAATTATTTTTTAAAGACTATGAAAAGAATTAAAAAACTGATGGTTGCTTGTCTTTTATTGCTATCAAGCAGTACTTACCATGCTTATGCACAAGAGATTAAAGTCATTGAACCTGATACAGCATCAGTAAATTTAATGTATTATATAAGTTCATCAAACCAACTTCAAGTTCTTCCCTACGAGAATGGAGAAATAAAACAGCATAAAAACTCGTTTGGGAAATTTGCCTCCATCGCTGGAAATATCGCTGACGCAGCAGGAGCCCTGGGAGGTTTGGGTACAATTGTTGGAACTCATAGTGGTTCGATTAGTACCGCATTAGGAGGTTTAGAGGTGATGGGTGCGGCAGGAAGTGTAGGAAACTTAGCTAATGTCGCAGACAACCTTGCTGGAGCCGAAGGACATGACTTTACATATGAAGGAGCAAAGTCCAGTACTGTTATTAACGGCAATGGGAACGACATTCATATACTGGTTAATCTGAGATGCAAAGACCGGGAATCTGCACTTTCCT
>JBNPOM010000075.1:0-12204 GCA_050315175.1 Prevotella sp. SGI.027 | reverse complement strand
TTCGCCGGATCTACGATACCCTCTTTGCGCAAGTCCTCGTAAGAATCGGTACGAGCATTGTAACCGAAGTCATCTTTGCCCTGACGTACCTTATCAACAACAACAGCACCTTCGCCACCAGCGTTGATTACTATCTGTCGAAGTGGCTCTTCAATGGCACGCTCCACGATGTTAATACCTGTCTGTTCGTCGGTATTCACACCCTTCAAGCCCTTCAATGCGTCAAGCGCACGGATGTAAGTGATACCGCCACCAGCCACAACACCTTCTTCAATGGCTGCGCGAGTTGCACACAGAGCATCGTCAACGCGATCTTTCTTCTCCTTCATTTCAACCTCGCTGTTGGCTCCTACATAAAGAACGGCTACGCCACCAGAGAGCTTTGCCAAGCGTTCCTGCAACTTCTCTTTATCGTATGTGCTTGTAGTGTTTTCAATCTCAGCCTTGATTTGATTGACACGAGCCTGGATGTTCTCGCTCTGTCCACCCCCGTTAACAATCGTCGTGTAGTCTTTGTTGACCGTAACTTTCTCGGCAGAACCTAACATTTCAAGGGTAGCCTGCTCAAGTTTCAAGCCCTTTTCCTCGCTGATAACCACTCCACCCGTCAAGATAGCGATGTCTTCCAGCATGGCCTTGCGGCGATCGCCAAAGCCTGGAGCCTTCACAGCGCATATCTTCAAACCGGCACGAAGGCGGTTCACTACCAATGTTGTCAATGCTTCAGAATCTACATCCTCTGCGATGACCAACAATGGACGGCCACTTTCGGCTGCATTCTGCAAGATAGGTAAGAATTCTTTGATGTTGGATATCTTCTTTTCGTAAATCAGGATGTATGGATTCTCCATCACGCTCTCCATCTTATCCGTGTCAGTCACGAAGTAACTTGACAGATATCCGCGGTCAAACTGCATACCCTCTACCACGCCAATGTTGGTGTCGCGACTCTTGCTCTCCTCGATAGTGATTACACCGTTCTTGCTCACCTTGCGCATAGCGTCGGCCAAGAGCTTACCAATCTCTGCGTCGTTGTTAGCAGACACGGTAGCAACTTGCTCTATCTTGTCGTAATTGTTACCCACTTGTTCAGCATGCGCCTTGATATATTCAACCACTGCACTGACAGCCTTGTCAATACCACGCTTCAAATCCATGGGGTTGGCACCAGCGGTCACATTCTTCAAACCTTCAGACACAATGGCCTGTGTCAAGATGGTTGCCGTTGTGGTTCCGTCACCAGCATCGTCACCCGTCTTGGATGCAACGCTCTTCACAAGCTGTGCACCGGTGTTTTCAAATGCATCCTCCAGTTCTATTTCTTTTGCCACGGTCACTCCGTCTTTGGTAATCTGTGGAGCACCGAACTTCTTCTCAATCACAACGTTGCGACCCTTAGGCCCCAGTGTGATTTTTACTGCATTCGCCAACTTGTCAACGCCCTGTTTGAGCAAGTCTCTTGCTTCAACATCGAATTTAATATCTTTTGCCATAATTTTTATATTCTGTATTTTAATTGGTTCTATAGTATGTTAATCGTAAAAAATGCACCTGTGTGGTACTTACTTGACCACAGCAAGAACGTCACTCTGACGCATAATTAAATAGGTGTCACCGTCAAATTCTAATTCCGTGCCACTATATTTTCCGTAGAGCACCTCATCCCCTTCTTTAAGAATCATCTCTTCGTCTTTCGTACCGTTACCCACGGCTACCACCTTACCATGCAATGGTTTTTCTTTTGCGGTGTCCGGAATGATAATTCCACCTACTTTTTCTTCTGCCGGCGCTGGAGCAACCAACACTCTGTCTGCTAATGGTTTAACTTTCATAATAATAATTTTTAAGTTCTTCTATATTCTATTCATGTATCTTGAGAGATGTTCAATATCTTCAGAACATCAAACTACAAGACTCACCCTTTCCATGCGAAAAACGTGCCAACTCAGCCGCATGTCATTTTTGTCAGTCTGCTGTCTGCCACTTTTGTCAGTATATTGCCTGTTTAATATATTATCTGCCACATTTGTCAGTTGATGCGCTAACCCCTCCACTGCTGGTGACACATATTTATAAAGAAATGTTCATGCCCCATTTAGGTGGAATAAAATTAAGTGAACGATGAAGCATGAAGGTCGCACCTATTGTTGATATTTTTTATCAAATTTCGCCACTAAAACGGCACTTGCAAATCTTCAATCTAGAAAAAATCAATAGGCCTGGAGGATGCATACAAGAGTTCATCGTGCAAGAAAAATGGCATTTTGGCGCAAAGTCAATGTGTTTGCCTCTCAAGATGCATCACTTTAACTGCCAATTCACATGACTTTGTCATACAAAAGCATGCAAACAACCGCTTTAGAGCATTGCTTTTGGCTTGAAAAATCGTACAAAATGGGCACAAAACAAGCCACCTAAGACGTAATATATTGTCCGTCAACCACATCCAAAACTTGCTCATATTTGGCGTATTTGCGACGAGGTGTAAGGTCGTTGACAAATAAGCCAAGCATGAAGAGGTTGGGTGTCAAGAAAAATCATTCGCATGTATCAGCGTGATTTTCATCTTGACAACAATTATTCTCTTTCGATTTTTTAGCACAACCAGCCTATGTTTCGGGATTTTTTTCTACCTTTGCAAGACACATATTTATAAACGACCCAAATTTAGCATTAGAGATGAAACAGACGATTCTTGTCACTGGCGGAACTGGATTTATCGGTTCACACACAACGGTTGAACTACAACAGGCGGGCTACGATGTTGTTATTGTAGACAATCTTTCCAACTCAAAGATAGAAGTCCTTGATGGTATCGAAAAAATTACGGGAACACGCCCCTGCTTTGAGAAGATAGATCTGTGCAATGAAGAAGAAACGGAAGCTGTTTTCAAAAAATATGACAACATTGCCGGCATCATCCACTTCGCTGCCTCCAAGGCCGTTGGTGAGAGTGTGGAGAAGCCTTTGATGTATTACAGAAACAACATCACCTCTTTGATCAACCTGCTGGAGTTGATGCCCAAGTATCATGTCAAAGGAATCATCTTCTCCAGCAGTTGTACCGTGTACGGTCAGCCCACCAAGGAGAACCTCCCTGTGACAGAGGAAGCACCCATTCAAAAGGCACTTTCGCCCTACGGTAACACCAAACAGATTAACGAAGAAATCATACAAGACTATATTCACAGCGGCGCAGCCATCAAGAGCATCATCCTGAGATACTTCAACCCCATTGGAGCGCATCCATCTGCTCTGATTGGCGAGTTGCCCAATGGTGTTCCAAACAATTTGATTCCATACGTAACGCAAACGGCCATGGGCATTCGCAAGCAACTAACCATCTTCGGAAACGATTACGGCACACCCGACGGAACGTGCATTCGCGACTATATCTATGTGGTAGACCTGGCCAAGGCGCACGTCGCTGCCATGAGAAGGGTGTTGGAAGAAGATGCCGACCGCATGGAAATTTTCAACATTGGAACGGGAAGAGGCGAGTCAACGCTTGAAATCGTTGAGGGATTTGAGAAAGCAACGGGGGTAAAACTCAATTGGAAGTTCGGCCCGCGGCGTGAAGGCGACATCGAAAAAGTATGGGGCAACGTGGACAAAGCCAACCGAGTGCTGGGTTGGAAGGCCGACACACCCATTGAAGACGTGTTGGCATCAGCCTGGAAATGGCAAGAGAAATTGCGTGAAGACGGAGTGATGTAAACCCTTATCAACCCTTCTGAAAAAGGTACGAGGCTACATCTAACCGTGCAATCTATCAGCCAGTTATCCCATGTATGCAGCATGATGACTGGCTGGTTATGTATAATTTTGTTAATATTGTTTAACAAAACACCTTTCAAGGAGTTGATATTTCGACAGATAAGCTTTTTATCGTAAATTTGCACCCGCTGTCACGAGTTGATGGCATCAATTCAAACCTAAAAATAATAAAACAAAAAATGGCAACAAAGATTAGATTGCAGCGCGGCGGACGCAAAGGCTATGCTTTTTATAGCATCGTGATCGCTGACTCAAGAGCACCACGAGATGGCAAATTTATTGAAAAGATTGGAACGTATAATCCTAATACGAATCCAGCAGCTGTAGATTTGAATTTTGACAGAGCTCTTTATTGGCTTGAGGTTGGCGCACAACCTACAGACACAGCTCGTAACATTCTCAAGCGCGAGGGTGTGTATCTCATGAAGCACCTGCGTGGCGGTGTAAAGAAGGGAGCATTCGACGAGGCTGCTATGCAACGCAAATTCGACGCTTGGAAGCAAGACAAGGACAAAGGATTGCAAACAAGGGCTGAGATTGAAGCTCAGACTAAGAAGGATGCAGCAGCAAAAGAACTTGAAGCAGAAAAGAAGATTAATGCAGAAATCGCTAAGAAGGTAGCTGAGAAGAAGGCTGCCGCACAGGCTGAAGAAGCAAAAGCTGCTGCCGAAGAAGAGGCTGAAGCTAAGACTGAAGAGGCAGAAGCTACAACTGAAGAGGCTGAGGCTACTACAGAAGCAGCTGAGGCTACCACTGCAGAGGCAGAGGCTACGACAGAAGAGGCTCCTGCTGCCGCAGAATAAGACAAGCACTTTTACGCAGACAGGTGGAGGTAGTAGTTGGTTCCCGCGATACAATAACGCAAGACGAATCACGCTTTACAGCTGACGTTGGTTTTGACTTTCCTCACACGATACAAGTCTGTGAAATGATAATGAGTTTGGTGTTTCACCAAACTCATTGTTGTTTTACAGCGTATGTCCTACTTACAGTATCGCAGGATGCACGAAAAGCACGAGGAGCGGATGGCATTTTTTCGGACCAGTAAAAAGAGTATTTGAAAGCCCGTCCCTTGTTTTTCGTCGCCAAGAATCATGCAGAAGCCTCAATGAATGGGGTGTGTCATCGCTATTGTTGCAAATATTTTATAACATTGTACATTGCATTATGGAAATCAAAGAGTTAAACAAAAATTCAAAGGACATCGAACTTGTCAAGCAGTTGTACGTTGAGGCATTTCCAAAAGTAGAGCGAATACCCTTCGACGCATTGCTGTTGTTACAAGAAAGAGCAGATGTCAGATTCCTTGGATTTTACGAAGAGAATGGCCAATTTAAGGGACTGACCTATACGTATCATCATGATGAGTTGAGTTGGCTGTTTTATTTCGCGGTCATGCCCAGTGAGCGAGGCAAAGGAATCGGTACGAAAATTCTCCAACGGTTATTAGAAAGGTATAAAGATGAGCGACTGATGATTGACATTGAAGACGCTGATCAGCCCGCTGCCAACAGCTTTCAACGTAAAAAACGATACGAGTTTTATAAGCGAATGGGCTTCGTTGACTACGGATTGCGTAAAAAATGGCCGGGTATTACCTACAACATCATGTCATGTGGTGGACGTGTAACGCTGGATGATTATGATAAAATCACCAACGAATTTTGGGGATTACTGCAGCCAACCAACGGTTAAGCATGCCGGAAGATAGGTACTAAAAGAAGAAGCCACGATAACATCTTATGCAAGATGCTATCGTGGCTTGTTGTATGGATAGAGGGTTTAGTCTTCCATCAGCTTTCTGTATCGGCCTTTTTTAATTTCTTCATCACCCAATCGACGGGCCTTGTTGATTTCATACTCAGAATAAGATCCTTCAAAGTAGAACACTTCACCGTCGCCTTCGAATGACAGAATGTGCGTACAGATACGGTCTAAGAACCATCGGTCATGACTGATGACTACCGCACAGCCTGCAAACGACTCCAAACCTTCTTCCAATGCACGGAGCGTATTTACGTCAATGTCGTTGGTAGGCTCATCCAGCAATAGCACGTTTCCTTCTTGTTTCAGCGCCAAAGCCAGTTGCAGACGGTTGCGTTCACCCCCCGAAAGCACTGAACACATTTTATTTTGGTCGGTTCCGGAGAAGTTGAAACGCGACAAGTAGGCACGAGCGTTAACGTCACGGCCACCCATTCGGAGGGTTTCATTGTCCTGCGAAACCACTTCGTACACCGTCTTATTGGGATCAATGTCCTTGTGTTGCTGGTCAACGTAAACCAGTTTCACGGTTTCACCCACCTCAAACGTACCGGCATCCGGCTGTTCCAATCCCATAATCAGGCGGAAAAGCGTGGTCTTACCCGCACCGTTAGGACCGATAACACCAACAATACCATTCGGCGGCAGCATGAAGTTGAGATCGTTGAACAACACTTTTTCGCCAAAAGCCTTTTTCACATGCTGCGCCTCAATCACCTTGTTACCCAATCGTGGGCCGTTGGGAATGAAGATTTCCAGCTTCTCATCCCTGGTCTTCTGCTCCTCATTCAACATCCGTTCATAGGAACTCAAACGAGCTTTACCTTTGGCTTGGCGAGCTTTTGGAGCCATGCGAACCCATTCAAGCTCACGTTCAAGTGTCTTACGCCGCTTCGATGCCGTCTTTTCTTCTTGATCCATGCGCTTGGTCTTTTGCTCCAACCACGAGGAATAGTTGCCTTTCCATGGAATGCCTTCTCCCCTATCCAGCTCAAGAATCCACTCACTGACATCGTCAAGGAAGTATCTGTCGTGCGTAACGGCAATCACCGTACCCTCGTATTGTTGCAGATGCTGCTCCAACCAGTCGATGCTTTCGGCATCAAGGTGGTTGGTTGGCTCGTCCAGCAACAAGACATCAGGCTTTTGCAGCAACAACTTACACAGTGCCACCCTACGCCGTTCGCCACCAGAAAGGTTGGTCACAGGCAGGTCACCCGCAGGACAACGCAGGGCTGACATGGCCCTATCCAGTTTAGAATCCATGTTCCATGCATCCGTGGCATCGATGATATCTTGTATTTCAGCCTGCCGTTGCATCAGCTTGTCCATCTTGTCAGGATCACTATAATACTCTTCCATGCCAAATTTGACATTGATTTCATCGTATTCTTTCAGTGCGTCATAAACATGTTGCACGCCCTCTTGCACATTTTGCTTCACTGTTTTATCAGCATCGAGGGGAGGGTCCTGCGGAAGATAACCAACAGAGTAGCCAGGACTCCACACCACATCGCCTTGTGTGGGTTGTTCCAGCCCGGCAATAATCTTCATCAGCGTTGACTTACCCGCACCATTCAGACCAATGATGCCTATTTTCGCACCATAGAAGAATGACAGGTAAATGTCCTTGAGTACTTGTTTTTGGTTTTGTGGGATAATCTTTGAGACACCCACCATAGAGAAGATAACTTTCTTGTCGTCTACTGTTGCCATTATATAAAATAGGTATTGAATGAAATATGCGATAAAAACCCTACACTTTTCTTTTGCTCATCAAAGATGGAAAGCCCCATGTTCACGCGTCGAAATGCAGGAGACGGGCCATGTACTTGCCCAAGATGTCGAACTCGATGTTAACGACAGACCCTATCTTGATGTCACAGAAATTGGTATTCTCTCGGGTATAGGGAATGATGGCCACCTTAAAACTATTGTCCGTAGGCTCACATACGGTCAGCGAAACGCCGTTCACGGTGACGCTACCCTTGTCTACGGTCATGTAACCACGCTTGGCCATCGTCTTGTCAAATGGATATTCAAACGTGAAATAGGTTGACCCATCGGCATCTTCCATGTTCACACACGTCGCCGTTCCGTCGACATGACCTTGCACGATGTGTCCATCCAAACGGCCATTCATCAACATCGACCGCTCTACATTCACCCTGTCGCCCACTTTCAACAGCCCCAGGTTGCTTCTGATGAGGGTTTCCCTCATGGCTGTAACCGTGTAGGTGTCGTCGGTTAAACGAACAACCGTCAGGCAAACACCATTGTGACTGATGCTTTGGTCTATCTTGAGATGATCTACAAACGAGCATTTAAAGGTGAAATCAATATTGTCTTGATCTCGATCGATGGCAACCAGTGTGGCCATTTCTTCTACGATTCCGGAAAACATAAGCTAAAGTGTAGTTAAAAAGGCAGGAATGCACCTGCCTTTGTATCATAAAAAGGGGTTGCTCGATGATGTGATGAAACTCCGAACTTGATAAGATTTGAGAGCTCTCCGCCTTTGTAATCCACCGGCTTTACAGCTTAGTCCCTAAGGATTTATGTGGCCCGCCATTAGCAAGAGAAGTCTTCTCGGTTTCATTTTTTTATTGATGAGTATCCCGATCAAACCGACACAACCCCCATGTTGTATCATGTTTGTTATTGCAAAGATACATTTTTCGCACGAAACGAGCAAATTTTACAACCTGTTTTCTATTTGATTTTACATGAAATCACAGAATTGCTAAACTTTTTCATTACTTTTGTCGTCTAACAGACAACAATGGGAGTTGGGTACAAGTACCTCATCTTCCCGAGCAATCTGATAAAACATAACGAACACGGTATGAAAAATATTTGTACAACTTGTCTCCTGGCAATCATCTTCTTGTCATTGTCAACTCCTATTGAAGCGCGAAAGTGGTCACTGAAAGACTGCATCCATTACGCCCTATCCAACAACATCTCGCTGAAAAAGACCTCGCTCAAACACCTCAGTGCCATTGAAGACACCAAGCAGAGCCAAGCTGCGCTGTTGCCATCGCTGAACGCTGCTACCTCTCAAAATGCAACCTATCGACCATGGCCGCAAACAGGTATCGCCGCAGAAGGCTATGTGCAGACTTCAATTGACAAGGTGTATTACAACGGAACTTACAGTGTGAACGGTAGTTGGACGGTATGGAACGGTGGTAGAAACACCAACACGGTGAAACTGAACAGGCTGACGGAGAAACAAGCCGCACTCGATTCGGCGACCATGGCCAACCAACTGATTGAGCAAATCGCGCAGTTGTATGTGCAAATACTCTATTCCAGTGAGGCCATCGCAGTGAACAAATCTATGTTGGCCTCGAGTGTGCAAAACGAAAAACGTGGCGAAGAATTCATGAAAGTGCAGAAAATGAGCCGTGCCGACATGGCGCAGCTTACCGCCCAACGTGCGCAAGACGAATATAATGTGGTTGAAGCTGAGAGCAACTTGCGCAACTACAAGCGACAGTTGAAGCAGCTTCTGCAACTTATTGATGATGAAGAATTTGAAATAGATGTACCGCACACAACCGATGCCATGGCTCTTCAACCGATACCCACTGTGAAAACGGTCTATTCGGCAGCGCTGAACTATCGACCTGAAATACAAAATGCACAGCTTGGCATCGAGAGCAGCAATCTGAGTGTGAAGATTGCGAAGGCCAGCAGACTGCCCGTTATCGGAATCAACGCTGGCGTTGGTACCAGCACCACTTCGATGAGCGACTATCAATGGGGAAACCAAATGAAAAACAACTTTGACATCGGCGCAGGCATCTCATTGAGCATTCCGCTGTTTGACAACAGACAGGCAAAAACAGCCGTGAACAAAGCCATGTTGCAAAAGCAAAACTTCATGCTCGACTTGAAGGACAAACAAACTACCTTGTATTCGAACATCGAAGACTATTGGTTGCAAGCCGTAAACAACCAGAACCGATTTAAGGCTGCCAAGGTGAGTACACAGAGCGCAGAAGAAAGTTTCAGACTACTTAAAGCCAAGTTTGACGAGCAGCTCATCAACATCGTTGAACTCACAGACGGCAAAAACAAGCTCATGACAGCAGAACAAAACGAACTGCAAGCCAAGTACCTTGCGATATTGAATATTGGCTTATTGAAATTCTACCAAACGGGGTTGATGGAATAAAGGGTGCGTGTTACGGCCTAAAGCATCAACTCTTTTGGTGACGAAACAAAGGTGGCAGCTCCATGTTCCAACAAAAATTCTTTATCTCTAAATCCCCATAACACACTGATGCTAGGCATGTTGCTATTGCGTGCTGTGGCAATGTCTACATCACTGTCACCAATGTAAACAGCATCTCGGCCATCATCGTCCAATTGGCGCAAGGCTTCCAATACCGTGTCAGGTGCCGGCTTCTTCTTGATGTTTTCTCGTTCACCAATCGCTACCGTGACATAGTCGCTAAAAAAGTGGCGACAAAGGTCCTGGGTGGCATCGTAGAACTTGTTACTAACCACAGCCAACTTCTTACCGTGGGCCTGCAAATTAGCCAAAAGCTCAAGTATCCCCGGGTAGGGTTTGGTATTGTCAAGATTATGAACCAAATAGTGTTGACGAAAATCAGCGTATGTAGCCTCAAAATCGGGGTTGTCTAATCCGTTGGGAATGGCACGCTCCATGAGTTTTTTCACACCATTACCCACAAACTTTCTCACCTCACCGATGGTACGTTCAGGCATGCCATGCATCTTCAAAGCTGCATTACAACTAACGTATAAGTCTTGAAGCGAATCAAGCAACGTTCCATCTAAATCAAATATATATGTACTGTATTCTTTCATGAGTCCATGTGTGTTTAATTTGTTCTGTTGGCTGACTCCTATTGAAGTTTCCTCTTTTTTCTGAAGGAAAAACCATTTCGTTAATCAACGATCGGGCGTATATTATCTGTGCCAACCCTGTTTCTATCTGCAAAGGTAGCATTTGTTTGTTGCACTGACAAACAAATGAACGTTTTTCATGGCTCCTGTCCTGGCATCAACACACGATAACAGGGCGTGAAGTAAACCGTGTCATATTGCATTTTTCAACATCCTTCAACTTTAGTATTTCATTGAAAATATGGCGATAAACGATTCGTTATTGCGTAGGAGGCATTATGCTAACTTACAAGATATCAGGCGAATACGAAGGAAAGTAACAAAACGGAACTTCCGTGTTAAAAAGATCACAAATCAATTCACATGACTTTGGAGGCTAAACTCAATGACTTTGGTGGCCAATTTGCATGACTTTGAAGCCCAAACTCAATGCGATTGCCAGACGTATCGAGAACGGTTGTGTATGGCAGTCAGGGTTCGAGAATGAGGAACCAAAATAAATGAACAATTATTTTGCCTTGTCTCTAACTTCAACTAACTTTGCATTCAAATCACATTTGCAATTGAAAACATGGACAAACAGCATAAAAACTACTATCTTCTTGCTGCGGCCATCTGCGTTCTTCTGGTATGCGGATTGACCTTTTACTATTTCTTCAGCGCTTTTTCAACCTCAGAAACCACCAGCTATATCTACATAGACATGGATGATAATGCCGACTCGGTAGTGGCCAAGCTATCTCCCATAGCCCATCAGCACAGCCTCCATGGCTTTACCACGTTGATGAGGCACACCAAATACACCGACCACGTTCGCACAGGTAGGTATGCCATCAAGTCGGGAGAAGGGGCTTTCACGGTTTTGAGGCACCTGAAAAATGGCATGCAAGAGCCTGTTAATCTTACCATTCCTACGGTCAGGACCATTGAACGCTTGTCGGCCGAACTGGCAAAGCATCTGATGCTGGACAGTACAACGCTGGCCAACGCCTTGAAAAACGACACCGTATGCCAAAAATACGGTTATGACACCACAACCATTGCGTGCATGTTCATTCCAAACACCTACGATATTTATTGGAATGTAAACATTAACAAGCTGTTGGATCGGATGAAAAAAGAGAGCAACCGCTTCTGGAACACCGACAGAAAGGTAAAAGCACAACAACTAAAACTATCTCCAAACGAAGTGATTACCTTGGCCAGCATCGTTGATGAGGAAACGGCTAACAATGGAGAGAAACCCATGATTGCTGGCATGTACTATAACCGACTGATGTTGCGCAATGCCGAATATCCCAACGGAATGCCACTGCAAGCTGATCCCACCATAAAATTTGCGTGGAAAGACTTTGGTTTAAGGCGCATATACAATAAGCTGTTAACCATCAAAAGTCCGTACAACACATACGTGAATACTGGCTTACCACCAGGCCCCATCCGCATCGCCTCGATTGCTGGCATAGAGTCTGTGCTCAACCTGACGCATCACGACTACCTGTACATGTGTGCCAAAGAAGACTTCAGCGGAACACACAACTTTGCACGGACATACGCTGAACACAAGGTCAATGCAGCCAAATACACCGCAGCACTGAACCAGCGAGGCATTCAATAACAACTTGTCTGGCGGAACATCTCCCCCACCATCATCTTTTGAAAGCAGCCAAGAATAAATGGCTTTCGCCAGGAAAAGGTTCCGCATGCTACCCTATCCCGATCAACCTCACCCCATTGAAAAAGAGGCAAACTATCATCAACATAGTTTGCCTCTTTTTCGTG
>JBNPOM010000074.1:0-12323 GCA_050315175.1 Prevotella sp. SGI.027 | reverse complement strand
AGTCATTGGGTTTGGCATCCAAACACGTTGACTTTGTCTGCCAATCTCTATGCGTTTAGATGCCAAAGGCATTGAGTTTGGTTCTGCACCGCAACACCTTGATAGATAGAGAAATAATATGATATCTGTCCCTACCTTATTTCTGTTGACGGTAGGAATTATTTTTCACAACAACATCCTGCAACTCTGCCGGAACGATCAGTCCCACAATCCTCTTATAAGTTCACACTGCTGATGTCAACAAGGTTGGTGACAATGGCATAAATAGTAAGGCCCGCAGGCGAATGAATTTGCAGTTTTCTGGCTATGTTGCGGCGATGCGTAATGACGGTGTTGATAGAAATGCACAGATGTTCGGCAATCTCCTTGTTCGTCATACCTTGCACCAAACTGATTACCACTTCTTTCTCCCGATCACTTAACGCCTCCTGGTTTTGCGGTGTTTGGCTAATCATCGATGAAATTTTTACCGACACGTCATTTTTCCTTAACTGCCGTTCCAAATGACGGATGGCCGGTATGAAGATTTCATCCTCTACCAATGCGTGCTGTGAGAGCCATTGCTCACAATTGTAAAGGTCGTAAAGGGTGGCCGTGAGCTGGTTGTTCCTCAAACCATCAGAGGGCAAATACTTGATAATGATATTCTTGAGTTCTTTCAGCTTGAGGTCTGTCTGACCATGATGTTTTGAATAAGTTTCGATATCATAGCTCTCGTTGGCCTTGTTGTCCAGCAAATCGTTGACGTAGGGGAACACGTTCTTTTCTTCATAGCGCATGTGGTTTCGGATGGTGTGCGCATATTCATCGTAAATCTTGATGATGAGTCGTGCCAGATTATCATTTTCATCCAGCGCACTCTCCAATTCTTTTCGGATAAAAGGCAGTTGGAAATCAAGATAATAAGAGTGGCTGGCACGCAGATATTTAATCAAGGTAGGTATACACAAACGCTCCACATCCTCGGTGTCACGATACCCATTAATGGTGAGGTTGACGATGGCCAAAAAAGTATAGGTGTCCACATGCTCATCATCACAAACCTCACGAACGGTTTTATCACCAAAACCAAGGCTAATGCCAAACGAGCCAAGACTTTGCAATATGCTATAATTGTCTGCGATGATAGAAATGAGTTTATCATCAGCCTCATACATCTTATGAACTTTCATTGTATTACCCTCATGATTATGTATCAATTTGCAAAAATATAAATTATTTGCGAATGACACAATCATAATATTTAGGTATTTAGTTGATGAACGCAAGAAAAAAACATCTATTTTAAAGTTGTTTCATACCTAAATATAATGAGCCGCTCCGTCACCAATCGCCTCCATCAAAGTTTACCAATAAGAGGATTTGAACACCTACGGACGAAAGAAACCGCTATAGGGAGCAACATTTGTTCAATACATTCAAAGCAAAAGGTGCACGCTAAGTCTTGACATACTCAAGGTTTAGCGTACACCTTTCCATGGGTGCTCTCAATATTTTATAATGGGACAGCCGCGTGTAAGATTAGGGTTGATGTTGCTCTCTCAACAAATCATTCACGGTTTTGACGGGGTTGAATGTGGACAATGGAACCTCTACAAACACTGTATTCCAATTGCTCATGGCTCCATTCCACAGCCCTGGTAACTCTAATGCTTTTAGTTCTTTACCATCTTTACTTTTAGTAGAGATGAAACCTGTTTCCTTATCTACGAAATCGGGCAAGTTGAATGGCTTTCCCTGATAATCTTTCAAAGCACAAACCAGGTCTACTGGATTGAAATGCGTTCCCTCATTGAACATTTTAACATATTCCTCATTGTTCTTGTCTATCTGACTGGACTCAAGGATTTGCGGACTGGTAGCACCGTCTTTACTATAAATAATGAAGGGACCTCCACCGGGTTCACCAATATTTCTGACCATCCCACACACACGCAGAGGCCGGTTAAGTTTTCCACGAAGATACGGGAAGAGCACCTCATCTTCCATATGTTTTAATTTCTCATTGCGACACATCAGGTCGCGCTGTACAAATCGTATGATTTCTTCCAACTCATCATGAGAGAATTTACCGCTTTCCAGCAGGCGTAAGTATTTGAAACATTTTTCTTGTAGATCAATCAATACGCCTCCTATCACCTGCTTGTAGGTAACGGTATCGGTCTTCAAACGGTCTGGAACCACATTATCGATGTTTTTAATGAAGACAACATCAGCCTCAATGTCATTGAGGTTTTCGATTAAGGCACCATGACCTCCCGGCCTAAAGAGCAGAGTTCCGTCTTCATTTCTGAATGGCGTATTATCCATGTTCGCTGCGATGGTGTCGGTGCTGGGCTTTTGTTCGGAGAACGACACATGGAATTGTACCTTGTATCGCTTTGTGAATCTATCAACAACCTTTTCTACCCGCTGTTTGAACAGCTCCAAATGCTGGTGTGATACCGTGAAATGAATGTAAGAATCGCCATGACAACTGGCATACAAAGCAGCTTCTACCAAATGTTCTTCCATGGGTGTGCGTGGTGCATCGTCATATTCATGGAACAACAACAGCCCCTTGGGCAGATTGCCATAGTTAAGTCCTTTCGGCTCCAAAAGGTTCTCCACCACCGTTTTATACTTACCTTGGGCGATAAGTTTAGCCGCTTTTACCCCTTCGTTTTGCTCACATACCTCTGTGAGTTCTTCGTAAAAAGCGAATTTCTTGAGGTTAGTGAAGAACTCTTTTTCGAAATCTGTCGTTGGAACCGTATAGTCGGCGTGCAAAAACGCATAGAGATTTTTGAACATACGGCTGGCAGCACCCGAAGCAGGAACAAACTTTACGATGCGATGGTCGCCCTGTTTGTACTGGTTCCACACCTCTACGTAATGCTTTTTCATTACTTCGTCCAGCAAAACAATACCGTACTCAACACTGGCTGCCGCCTTGATTGGAAGAAATGGGAAGCCGTTTTTAATGTCTTCCAACTGCTGATTGATTTGTTCTTCTGTAATACCTTTTTGAGAAATTTGTTGAAGATCTTGTTGTGTCATATTGAGTTCTTTATAAATTAGCGAAAGGATATAAGTATAAGTTTGCGTATTTGATACAAAGATAGTTACTTTTCATGAAATACACATTAGTTTACAATAAAAACATTATCTTTGCATGTGTACTTTAAGGCAAATAGATGGATACAAAGTTTGAATTCCTTGCGTCGGAAAAATCTGAATACATAGCCATATTCAAGCGCATCAAAGAAGCAATTGGCGATTCTTTCCAGGACAACGATGAAGAAAACATCAAATCGTATCTGAAGACATCGCTGGAGAATGGTCTTATCACAAGGGATGCCTTTGGGTTGAATCCGGTCTTAAACTCGATGCAGACAGCAGAAATTGCCGTCAACGAGATTGGCCTGAAAAGGGATGGCGTGGTTGCCATCTTGCTGTACCAAAGTGTGGTTGATGGCCACTTGGACATCCGTGACGTTAGTACCAAATACGGTGAGGTGGTAGCACACATCATTCATGGTCTTGTAAGAATTAATGCCCTGTACAGCAAGAATCCTGTGGTTGAAAGTGAGAATTTCAGGAATTTGCTGCTCACCTTTGCTGAGGATATGCGTGTCATCTTGATTATGATTGCTGACCGCGTGAACTTGATGCGCCATATCAGAGATGCTGAAAACGTGGAGGCAAAGCGACAGGTGAGTGAGGAGGCAAGCTATTTGTATGCTCCCTTAGCCCATAAATTGGGGCTTTATCAACTGAAGAGCGAGCTGGAAGACCTGAGTTTGAAATACCTTGAGCATGATGCTTATTACATGATTAAGGATAAGCTCAATGCAACGAAAAAGGCTCGTGACAGTTATATAGCGAGCTTCATCAATCCTATCCAGCAGAAGTTGGAAGATGCAGGCTTGAAATTTCAGATGAAGGGACGCACCAAGAGCATCCATTCTATATGGCAGAAGATGAAGAAACAGAAATGTAACTTTGAAGGTATCTATGATCTTTTTGCCATTCGCATCATCTTGGATGCGCCTTTGGAGAAAGAAAAGATGCAATGTTGGCAGGTCTACTCCATCATTACGGACATGTATCAACCCAACCCAAAGCGATTGCGCGACTGGCTCTCGGTTCCAAAATCCAATGGATATGAGAGTTTGCACATCACCGTTTTGGGACCAGAGAACAAATGGGTTGAGGTTCAGATACGTACTGAACGAATGGACGAGATTGCAGAGCGGGGTTTGGCTGCGCATTGGCGATATAAAGGCATCAAGAGTCAGGGCAACATCGACGAATGGCTGGCCAGCATAAGAACAGCCTTGGAAGCGGGTGACGACTTGCAAGTAATGGATCAGTTCAAACTGGATCTATACGAAGACGAGGTATATGTGTTCACACCAAAAGGTGAAATCAAGAAGTTCCCTAACGGGGCTACGGTTTTGGACTTTGCCTATTATATCCACTCTGACGTAGGTAGCAAATGTGTTGGTGCGCGCATCAACAACAAGAATGTTCCTATCAGGGAACAATTGAAATCGGGTGACACGGTTGAGATATTGACACAAAGCAACCAAAAACCAAACCTGAGTTGGCTGAAGATCGTCAAGACCAGCAAGGCGAAAGCCAAAATACGCCTGGCATTGAAAGAAACTCAGGTGAAAGATGGGCTTTATGCCAAGGAATTACTGGAGCGGAGGTTCAAGAACAAGAAGGTGGAACTGGAAGAAACCATCATGAATCACCTGGTGAAGAAGATGGGATACAAGGAGATATCTGACTTTTACAAGCAAATAGCTGATGAGAAACTTGATCCTAACGACATCATTGACAGGTATGTAGAACTACGAGACAAAGAATTGAACGTTAACACTCTGAAGGCAGTTCAACGTGCCGATGAGTTCAGTTTGGAGCATCCTGACGGACAAATGACCAGCCAATCTGACGTGTTGGTCATCGACAAGAACCTGAAGGGCATCGACTACACGTTGGCCCAATGCTGTCATCCTATTTATGGTGACGACGTATTTGGGTTTGTAACGGTCAGTGGCGGCATCAAAATACATAGGAAAGACTGTCCCAACGCACCGGAAATGAGGAAAAGATTCGGCTATCGAATGGTGAAAGCCAGATGGAGCGGACAAAATGGGGCCTTATATACCATCGTACTGCGCATCATTGGGAACGACGATATCGGAATAGTTAACAACATTACCAGCATTCTCTCCAAAGAAGAGAGAATAGTGATGCGTTCCATCAATATCGACTCACACGACGGATTATTCAGTGGTAACCTTTCTGTTCAATTGGATGATGTGACGAAGCTGGATGCTTTGATCAAGAAATTACAAACGGTGAAAGGAGTAAAACAAGTGACCCGACTGTAAATAAAGAATCTTTTTGCCCCCCCTTTTCATCCAGATACCAGCTAAGTATAATGATAAAAAGTATATTCGCATTGTCTTAGGCAGCAATTATGAAGCAAGTATTTAAGTTGGCGTTGCCATCCATCATATCAAACATCACCGTTCCACTATTAGGCATCATCGACCTGACCATTGTCGGGCACATGGGTGATGTGATTTATATTGGAGCCATCGCCATTGGCACCATGATTTTCAATGTGCTGTATTGGCTCTTTGGATTCTTGCGGATGGGCACCAGCGGCATGACATCCCAGGCATTAGGACGACGTGATTTGACCGAAGCCATGAGATTGTTGGTTCGTTCGTTGACCATCAGTACGGCGATTGCTGCGATTTTCATCGTTTTCCAACTTCCAATTCGTTGGATGGCACTGACCATCATGCAGCCCACTGAACAAATAGCGGAACAGGCAGCGATTTATTTTTCCATTTGTATTTGGGGCGCACCCGCCATGTTGGGGCTGTACGGACTGACAGGATGGTTTATCGGCATGCAAAATACACGAATTCCTATGTTGGTCTCCATCTTTCAAAACATCGTGAATATCGTTGCAAGCGTTAGTTTTGTATTTGGATTTGGCATGAAAATTCAAGGTGTAGCGTTGGGAACGTTGACGGCACAGTGGACCGGTTTCCTACTTGCCTTGTACTGTTGGAAGCGGTATTATGGCAGGTTGGCTGAATATAAATGGAAAGCCGGCTTGTTCAAGCGAAGTACGATGGTTCGATTCTTTGCCGTCAACCGCGACATTTTCATACGAACGCTTTTCCTGGTTGGTGTTAATTTCTTTTTCATTTCAGCCGGATCGAGGCAAGGAGCCATCATCCTGTCCGTCAATACGCTCTTGATGACTTTGTTCACCATATTCTCTTACGTCATGGATGGATTTGCTTACGCTGGAGAAGCCCTTAGCGGGAAGTATTATAGTGCAGCAAATAAGTTGGCTTTTGACAGGGTCTACAATAGCTTGTTCGCCTGGGGAGCCATCATGGCTGTGGTGTTCACACTTGTCTATGCTGTTGGAGGCAATGGCTTTCTGATGCTGTTGACCAACGAAGCTGTTGTCGTACAATCTGCCGAAGCATATTTCTGGTGGGCCGTGATGATTCCTATTGTCAGCGTATCGGCCTTTGTCTATGACGGTATATTTATTGGACTCACGGCCACGAGGGGCATGCTGGTATCTTCAGTGGTATCAGCTCTTGTCTTCTTCGTGTTGTACCTTGCCCTGCAAAGCTACTTGGGAAATCACGCTCTGTGGTTGGCTTTCATTGTCTATTTAGGCTTGAGAGGTGGCATACAATGGTTGTTGTATCGAAGAATGCATCTGAATTGGGTACAAAAATAAAATGGCGTCAACACTTTGAGATGCATATCAAATCAATTATCTTTGCAATATGGAATTCATATACTTAGCCATAGGACTCGTTGTTGGAGCAATCATTGTCTTTTTCTTGTTAAACGGAAGGCTGAAAAAACTGGAGACCAGTAACGTTTTGTCTAATCAGCAATTGGCGCACGAACAAGAAATTGGCACACAGTTGCAAGCAGAACGTGACCGACTTCAGCGTGAGCAAGCAGAACAACAGCAACAGTTGATAGCAATCAAACTTGAACTGGAGCGAGTAACTACGCAGTTGGAATCAGAACAAGCATCGCATTCGAAAGAGACAGAAATGCGCCGCGAGCAATTTGAACAACAACTGAAGACCGTTCAAGAGCAATTCTCAAATTTAGCAACACGCATCTTAGAACAGACTTCGGAAAGATTGAAGACAACCAACAACGAGTCGATGGAACATCTGACGAAACCACTTAAGATGAACATCGAACAATTGCAACAAGCCATTCAACACACAAATACAGAAACGTCCAAGAATACTGCCTCGCTATCACAACAACTCAGCGAAATGAGTTTGCAAACACAGAAGATTGAATCCACCGCAACTCGACTGACCAATGTAATTAGAGGCGGGAATAAGGCACAAGGCAATTGGGGTGAACGCATACTGACAGACATTCTGGAAAGTCAAGGTTACAAGGTCGGAATCGATTATGACATCCAGCACACATTAACAGATGAAAAGGGAAATGTGATTAAGAATGATGACACAGGAAGACGGATGATCCCTGATGTCATTCTACACTACCCAAATAATGAAGACGTCATCATTGATGCCAAAATGTCTATTGATGCCTATTATCAATATGTAAACACCGAAGAAGAAGCTCTCAAGAAAAAGTTTGCAGCCGACTTGGTGAGCAGTATTCGAACACAAGCCACCAATCTCGCCAAGAAAGACTATAGTAAATATGTACATTCGCCACGAAAAGCCATTGATTTCGTCATCATGTTCGTTCCAAACGAAGGAGCTTTGCAGCTGGCTTTAGACACGGAACCCAAGATATGGGGCGAGGCTTTTGACAAACAGGTGTTCATCACCAGCCAACAAAACCTGATGGCCATATTACGTATGATTCAGATAGCTTGGAGACAATATGCACAAACCGAAAACCAAAAAAAGGTTTTCGCCTTGGCTGAAGAATTATTAAAGCGCGTAGGCGAATTCATAAAACGATTTGACAAGATTGGCAAAGACATTGACATGCTTCATAAAGATTATGGGGAGGCATACAACAAGGCATACACAGGAAGACAGAGTATTGTGCAGAAGGCCAACGAACTTAAAGAATTAGGCGTAAAAGAAAGTGCTAACCAACCGATTCCCATGACCAAACCTGATTTGTTGGACATCACAGAAGAAAGCGAAAATGAGTAAGACGAAAAAGAGATTGTTGTTCGTGTGTTTAGGAAACATTTGCAGAAGTCCGGCGGCAGAGGGCGTGATGAAATCCATTGTCAAGGCTGCTGGCATGGAAGATGAATTCGTTATCGACTCTGCAGGCATTGGCGATTGGCACATCGGGCAATTACCCGACCATCGAATGAGAAGACATGGCGCACAAAGAGGATATCGGTTTGACAGCCGTGCTCGCCAGTTCAATGCGGATGATTTTGCGAGTTTTGATCATATCTATGTGATGGATCACGAAAACAAACGCATGATTACCGCTATGGCCGCTACCGAAGAAGATGCTCAGAAGGTAGAGATGCTGGCAAGTTATCTAAAAGATAAGCCAAATGTTGATGTGGTACCAGACCCATATTATGGAGGTGATCAAGATTTTAAATATGCGCTTGACTTGATAGAAATCGCCTGCAAAGAGTTATTTATTCTATTAAATAGAAAATAAGCTAGCCATCTGTAATTCCACGCGAACACGATTTAACTGACTGAAGAACAGATTCGAGGAATCGCATATTTATAATCTTTTGGCATCCCATCAATGGCCTCAATATTATATGAGGCGGCATAAGTACACGAGTTCCTATATTTTTAATCCTAATAAATGCAATGTATACATTGCACTTTTCTGTATAAATATTTTGTAAGATTATAAAATATTGTTATTTTTGCAAAAGCATAAAATAAATAAATTAAGAGAATACTTTTCGGTATGGATGTAAAAAGAGTTTATACCTTCGGCAATGGAAAAGCTGAAGGTAAAGCAGATATGAGAAATCTGCTTGGTGGCAAGGGCGCTAACCTTGCAGAAATGAATTTAATAGGTGTTCCAGTTCCTCCTGGTTTTACCATTACGACAGATGTTTGTAATGAATATTTTGACAAAGGAAGAGATGAAGTTGTTGGACTTTTAAAGGGTGACGTTGAACGTGCAGTCAAGCACATTGAAACTTTGATGAACTCAAAGTTCGGTGATGCCTCCAATCCATTGTTGCTATCAGTGCGCTCTGGCGCACGCGCCTCAATGCCTGGCATGATGGATACCATCTTGAATCTGGGATTGAATGACGATGTTGTGAAAGGTTTGGTGAAGAAAACCGGAAATGAACGTTTTGCTTATGACAGCTACCGCCGTTTTGTACAAATGTACGGTGACGTTGTTCTCGGAATGAAACCAACGAACAAAGAAGATATCGATCCCTTTGAAGCAATCATCATGGATGTCAAGGCCAAACGTGGAGTGAAACTTGACAATGAAATGACCGTCGATGACCTCAAGACATTGGTTGTTAGATTTAAGGATGCTATCAAGAAACAAACAGGAAAAGACTTCCCTACCGATCCCATGGACCAACTCTGGGGCGCCATTTGTTCGGTGTTTGACAGCTGGATGAACGAGCGAGCTATCTTGTACCGCAAGATGGAAGGCATACCCGCAGAATGGGGTACAGCCGTTTCTGTCATGGCCATGGTGTTTGGCAACATGGGTAATACCTCTGCCACAGGCGTATGCTTCTCCCGCGACGCAGCAACTGGTGAGAACCGTTTCAATGGAGAATATTTGGTCAACGCGCAAGGTGAAGACGTCGTTGCGGGCATCAGAACGCCACAACAAATCACCAAAGAAGGAAGTATGAAATGGGCCAAGCAGCAGAATATTAGCGAAGAAATACGCAAGTCCAATTATCCTTCCATGGAAGAAACCATGCCGGAAATCTATGAACAGCTGAACAACATTCAACACAAGTTGGAAAAGCATTACCATGACATGCAGGACATGGAGTTCACTGTACAAGAAGGCAAACTGTGGTTTTTACAAACCAGAAATGGAAAACGTACAGGTACCGCTATGGTCAAGATTGCCATGGATTTGCTGCATGAGGGAGAGATAGACGAAAAGACGGCGCTTACACGCTGCGAACCCAACAAGCTGGATGAATTATTGCACCCAGTATTTGATAAGCTTGCACTCGGCACAGCCAAAGTACTCACCAGAGGATTACCCGCTTCACCAGGTGCTGCATGTGGACAAATCGTATTTTTTGCAGACGATGCTGTTAAATGGCACGAGGCTGGACATCAAGTTGTCATGGTACGTATGGAAACATCTCCTGAAGACTTGGCAGGCATGTCTGCGGCAGAAGGCATTCTGACGGCTCGAGGAGGTATGACATCCCATGCTGCCGTTGTTGCCAGAGGAATGGGAAAATGCTGCGTATCGGGCGCGGGAGCCATTAACGTGAACTATAAAGAGCGCACGGTAGAGATAGACGGCATTGTTCTCCATGAGGGAGATTACATATCTATCAATGGCTCAACAGGCGAAATATACCAAGGTGAGGTGGAAACTCGTCCGGCTGAGGTTACCGGTGACTTTGCAGAGCTCATGAAACTTTGCGATAAATATACAAAGCTGGTGGTACGTACCAATGCTGACACGCCGCACGACGCTGAAGTTGCACGTAATTTTGGTGCGGTTGGTATTGGACTTTGTCGCACAGAACACATGTTCTTTGAGAATGAAAAGATTAAGGCCATGAGAGAGATGATCTTGGCCGATACCCAAGAAGGACGTGAAAAAGCACTCGAGAAGCTCCTACCCTATCAGAAACAAGACTTCTATGGCATACTGAAAGGCATGGATGGCTATCCAGTAAACATCCGTCTGTTGGATCCACCGTTGCACGAATTTGTTCCTCATGATTTGGCTGGACAAGAAATCATGGCCAAGGATATGGGTGTCAGTGTGCACCAAATCCAAAAACGAGTGAACAGCTTAAGTGAGGCTAACCCCATGTTGGGCCATCGTGGCTGTCGTCTGGGCAACACCTATCCAGAGATTACTGCTATGCAGACAAAAGCTATCTTGGGTGCCGCCATTCAATTGAAGAAAGAAGGATACGACCCACGTCCCGAGATCATGGTGCCTCTGATTGGTATCGTGAAGGAGTTTGACGTGCAAGAAAAAGTAATTAGAGACACGGCAAAACAACTGTTCGACGAAGAGGGAATAGAAATACCTTTCCATGTAGGTACAATGATTGAAATCCCTCGGGCCGCACTAACAGCCGACTTGATTGCTGAACGCGCGGAATACTTTAGCTTTGGAACAAACGACCTTACTCAAATGACGTATGGATATAGCCGTGATGATATCGCAGGTTTCCTGCCTGTTTATTTAGAGCAGAAGATATTAAAGGTTGACCCGTTCCAAGTATTAGACCAAGACGGCGTAGGACAGCTTATCAAAATGGCCGTAGAAAAAGGGCGATCCACTCGTAAGAATCTTACATGTGGCATTTGTGGTGAGCATGGTGGAGAGCCTACTTCCGTGAAATTCTGTCACCGAGTAGGCCTTAACTACGTTAGCTGTTCACCCTTCCGAGTTCCTATCGCACGCCTTGCCGCCGCGCAGGCTGCAGTGGAAGAGTAGGACTATTCACATTTATCAACATTCAATAGGCCAGGTAGTTGCGTATATCAACACGGCTACCTGGCCTTAACTTAAAAATAACATGTTATCAAGATTATTTATTCTCATCCTTAGTTGTTTCTTTTTCATGAATACACAAGCTGACAATGTTGCAAAAGTGGCAACTGTCAGTATCGGTTCAGAATACCAACAAGCATTGACAGACATAAAGGCCGAGTTTGGTGAACCTACTACCATTGACAAACAAGCTATTGAATTCAAAAATATGACCTATCATAATTTTAAATTCGACTTAGTCATATTTAAGTTCAAGGATGACAAACTAAATGAAGCTCGCTTTTTTATGAGAGCTAAAAATAAATTAAGTGCCGATAAAAAAGTAGAAGCCTTGTCTAAAGAACTGGGTAAAAAACATCCACTTTCAGAAGATTATGAAGATGGCTCGTATTTCTACAAAGGCGGTTTATCACCAAAAGGCATAGGCCACTTGTTTACCATCTCGGCAGCCAAAAGGCAAGGTGTGTGGAATGCTGAATTAACTTACGGTCCATTCTAATTCATGTCCGTGACCTATTTTTTGTGTCCCTGGCAGGTGTGCTTTAAAGCTACGATATAACTGTTTGATAAACACACGACTTCATCCTACCTAATTCAGTTGG
>JBNPOM010000073.1:0-12600 GCA_050315175.1 Prevotella sp. SGI.027 | reverse complement strand
CTTGAAAGTAAAATATACAGTTGTAGACGCAAAGAATACGGTTATGACAATAACCAAAAGTTATAAGTCACATACCTTTGGTGCCAATAAGATTTGTGATATTCCCGTTAATCTTGGTGTTAGACATTACAGCGGTCGCAATTATTACATGTGGGATGCTCGTGAGAACTATTGGTCTGGTCACGAGTGGGACGCTGCTGATCCCTGGCAGCCAACAGCGGAAGATGCATCAAACGACCGTTATCCCAAGTCCAAGGCTGCCGATCCTTCTCGTTGGTATCACGAAGGCAGCGGTGCTTTCGAGGCTTCCGTCAATCCTCTCTTCAAGAAGCTTCCCAATGCCAACGAAATTGGTTGGTACGTATTGAAGGGTGATGCTCATTGGGATAATACCACCCAGTGGAAGGCTTTCGGCAAGACTTATACTGGTGGTATCTGGTTGAAGAAGCTCAGCGTTATCGCTCAGGAAAACAGCAGGAAGCCTTCTGCCTTGAAGCTTAAAGATCCCAAGGGCAATGATTTGCGTTCTTCTTCCGACTACTACTACATTTCTCCTAAGTATGGCAAGCCTTCTGATAGTGTGATTGATAAATACTTCTTCCTCCCTGCGTTGGGCGCTTACAGCAATGGTAAGCTTACCTTCCTCGGTTCCTACGGTCTCTATTGGTCGTCTAGTGCTAGTTCCTACGATAGTAGTTACGCGTACTACCTGGATTTCTACTATTATGACGTGCACGTGGGCCAGTACGGCCGCAACCTCGGGTTCGTAGCGCAGCCTTTCGAGTAGTCTCTCCCGATAGTTTTATTTTGAGCGGGCCCTTTCAAAGAGTCCGCTCATAAAACCGCCTTTGGTGGTCGATTTCGACACAAGTAACAAAAAGAGACCTAAAATGGGTCTCTTTTTGTAACTTATTCCGAACTCGCGTATAATTTCATCATGAACTTGTGTTCTGCTCTTACAGCATGTTGTTTCTTTGACAATAAGCCGGAAGCCCTGCCGGTACACATAGAGAAATCAAGGCAATTGAAACTTTTCTAAAGATTTTCTTATCCCGAACTCGCGTAATAATTATACAAAGAAACACGTTCAAACCCCTTGCCATACGCATGAGTTAGTTCTTTTGCAAGTGTAGCTATTACCTGTTTTCCATATTCGGCTCTTTCTTCTCCATCAAGTTTCTCACGTGCTATGCGTTCACCAAGCATCCAATTGCGGAGTGTGAGTGAAACATTGACAGCACGGTATGCTTGCTCACGGGCATCCTCTATAATCGAACAGATGTCAATTTTTTATCTCAAAAACATCCCTTAAATCGGCTCTTGAAAAGTTTCAATATAGAAAAAATCGATAGGCAAAGAGGATGCAAATAGGTGATGATGTGGGAAGAAAAAGCGCATTTCAGGGTAAAAGCAATGGTGTTACCAGACAAGAAGAATGCTTTTACCAGGTTATATACATGCTATTGCCAGTCAATTGTCTGCAAATTAGGGGCATGAAGGCATGCTTTTTAGCCGAAAAATGCTTGAATTTGGTTACGAATGCGGATGAATAATTTGTAATATGTTGTGTATCAACGAAGTGCGAAAAACGCTCATGCTTGGCATATTTGCAAGCAACCATGGGTTCGTTTGCAAATAAGCCAAGCATGAGAAGATGTGTTGTCAAGAAAATTCACGAAGATAAACCTACCCGAAATGATGCGGCTCAAAGTGAATTTAAGATGGCAGTCTGGGCTTGGAATACTGCACCAGTCTGCCATCCAATGTTTAAGCCTTGCTCTTGTCGCGCGTAGCTAAGATGAAATAGCTAATCAATAGCAGGTAAGCGGCCAGTGACAGCAATTCGGACAAGGGGTTGGCAAGCCAGTCGGGATTGATGGGGTTGAAGCCCGTAAAGCGCAGCAATGCGCTCAAAACGCCCATCAACGCACCGCCGGCGATGAAGCCGCTGGCCAGCAGCGTACCCTTCTCTCCGCGTTGTTTGTTCACTTCATTATTTTTGCTGCGCGTGGTGACAAACCAGTGAATGGCGCCACCGATGAGTAGGGGCGTGTTGAGTTCCAACGGAATGAACATGCCCAATGCAAATGCCAGTGCGGGAATTTTGAGCAAAGTGAGGATGATGGCCAGCAAAGCACCGATGCCGTATAAGATCCAAGGGGCGCCCGCACCATTCATCAAGGGCTCGATGACGGCTGCCATGGCATTGGCTTGCGGAGCCACCAGATGCCCTTGTTGTGCCGGATCGAAGCCGTAAGTCTGATTGAGCAGCATCATCACGCCGCCTACAGTAGCCGCACTCACCAGGGTTCCCAAGAACTTCCAAGTTTCTTGTTTGGCTGGCGTCGTTCCCAACCAATAGCCAATCTTCAGGTCAGTGACAAACGCACCGGCCATGGAGAGAGCGGTACACACCACGCCTCCCATGATTAAAGCGGCTACCATGCCCTCGGGACCGTTGAGTCCCACGGCTGCCATCACCACGCTGGCCAAAATAAGTGTCATCAAGGTCATGCCCGATACCGGGTTGCTGCCTACGATGGCAATGGCGTTGGCTGCCACGGTGGTAAACAAAAAGGCAATGACGGCCACCAAGAGAATGGCAATCAGCGCATGCGTAAAGTTGTGCATCACGCCAAAAAGGAAGAATGCGAAGGTGATGAGAATGGCGGCAATGGAGCCGATGGCAATGACCCGGAACGAGATGTCCCTGCGCGTGCATATCTCTTCTTTCGTCACCTCACCTTGGCCTTTCATCTCCTTAGCCGCCAGTCCAACGGCACTTTTGATGATACCCCAGCTCTTGATGATGCCAATGATGCCCGCCATGGCAATGCCACCGATACCGATGCTCTTGCCGTATGTGGTGAAAATCAGCTCGGGAGACATCTCGCCTACCGTCATGGTGAGGTTGGTGCCACCGATGTTTAAGATGGTGTCGCCAAACAACAGCGACAGTCCTGGCACGATGAGCCACCATACGGCTAATGAACCCATACAGATAATAAAGGTATATTTCAGTCCGATGATGTAGCCAAGACCCATTACGGCTGCGCCGGTGTTTACCTTGAAGACCAGTTTTGCATGGTCGGCCAGCTGCTGACCAAAGCCGAAGACGCGGGTGGTGAAGTTCTCGTTCCACCATCCAAAGGTGGCTACGATGAAGTCATAGAGCCCACCAACCAGTCCGGCCATGAGCAATGGCTTGGCTTGCGATCCGCCCTTGGCACCGCTCACGAGCACTTGTGTGGTGGCAGTGGCTTCGGGGAATGGATATTTGCCATGCATGTCGCTCACGAAATATTTGCGAAAAGGAATCAGAAATAGAATGCCGATGACTCCTCCGAGTGCCGAACTCATGAAGATTTTCATGAACGACGCGCTCATTTCGGGATACTTGGCTTGAAGAATGTAAATGGCGGGCAGGGTGAAAATGGCTCCAGCCACCACTGCACCCGAGCAGGCTCCTATGCTCTGTATAATCACATTTTCACCAAGTGCCTTGTTTCGCTTGGCGGCTGTTGACACGCCTACGGCGATAATGGCAATGGGGATGGCTGCCTCAAACACCTGTCCTACCTTCAAACCCAGATAGGCTGCGGCGGCCGAGAACAACATCGCCATGAGGATACCCCATGTCACTGACCACGCATTGACCTCGGGGTAGGTTTGGTTTGCATGCATGATAGGTTGATACTCTTCTCCTTCTTTCAATTCCCTGAAAGCATTTTCAGGCAATTGCACTGACTCTTTTTGCTTGTTTTCCATAAGTAATATTTGTGTTTTTGCTGACAAAGATATACTAAATCAATAAGATGGCAAAACGAATTGTAAGATTTTATTCCACTTTGTCATGATTGCTGTAGAGCAGTGTGGAATGTAAAAAGATGAACGCCGATGGGCGATAGTTGAACTATTTTTTATACATTTGCATTCCCAAGTTGGTAAAACAATAAAATACTTCAACCATGGCCACTACCAAAAACAAGCGTCCAACACCGATAGATAACTCTTATGCACATGTTCAGCCACAAGCAACTGACGTAGAAAGAGTTGTTCTGGGGGCACTGATGATAGACAAAGACGCTTTTTCCATCATTTCCGAGATTCTTCGTCCTGAGTCATTCTACGAGCCAAGGCACCAGAAGATTTTCCATGCCATCCAGTCGTTGACGATGGAGGAGAAACCGGTTGACATCATCACCGTGACCGATCAGCTGAAAAGAGAAGGAACTTTGGATGAGATAGGTGGTGCTGCTTATGTGGTGGAGCTTAGTGCACAGGTTGCGTCATCAGCCAACATTGAGTATCATGCCAAAATACTTTCGCAGAAATCGCTGGCTCGTCAGTTGATTTCTTATGCCAGTGTTATCGAAACCAAGGCGTTTGATGAGTCGCAGGATATAGATGAGTTGATGCAAGAAGCCGAAAGTGACCTCTTCACGTTGTCACAAACCAACATGAAGAAGGACTATACGCAAATTGATCCTGTGATAGCCCAAGCAACGGAAATCCTGCAAAAGGCATCCGCTAACACAGGCGATTTGACGGGAATACCTTCTGGATATACCAAATTGGATGGCATTACAAGTGGTTGGCAGAAGTCCGACTTGGTGATTATTGCTGGTCGTCCGGCCATGGGAAAAACGTCTTTTGCACTCTCTATTGCTAAGAATATCGCTGTAGATCATCATGAACCTATTGCCTTTTTCTCACTGGAAATGAACAATGTACAATTGGTAAACCGCTTGATATCCAATACTTGTGAGATTGCGGGCAACAAGATTCTGAGTGGACAATTGACTGCTGATGAATGGAAACGTTTTGATACGAAAGTGAGAAACCTGATGGGTACACCTATTTATATTGATGACACGCCCGGACTGAGTATCTTTGAGCTAAGAACCAAGGCGCGTAGGCTGGTCAGAGAGAAAGGCGTAAAGATTATCATGATAGACTATTTGCAGCTGATGAATGCCAATGGCATGCGGTTTGGCAACCGTCAGGAGGAGGTTTCTACCATCTCTCGCTCGTTGAAAGGACTGGCCAAAGAGCTGGATATTCCCGTACTGGCTCTGTCACAGTTGAGCCGTAACGTGGAGAATCGCGATGGATTGGAGGGAAAACGCCCGCAGTTGAGCGACCTTCGAGAGTCGGGTGCCATCGAGCAGGATGCCGACTTGGTGCTGTTTGTGCACAGACCGGAGTATTATCGGTTGTATGAAGACAACAATGGGGTGGACTTGCGGGGTAAAGCTCAAATCATCATAGCCAAGCATCGTAAAGGTGCAACGGGCGATGTGCTGCTTAATTTCCGTGGCGAGTATACGCGTTTTGAGAATTTGGACGAAGGCTATTCGATGCCAATTCCAGAAGGTGGCGAGTTTATGGAGTCGCGTCTTAATGGAGGTTTCCCACCCCCAGAGGTCTCTCCTTTAGGAGATTTGCCTCCTACAGAGTCTGTTCCGTTTTGACGAACGGGCACTCTTCTCAATGAATACGCAAGAGCTGTTGGTGTAAAATAGTGTAAATGAAACAGATATGAGGGATTTTTTCAGCATGTTAAGGTTTACTTTAAAGGCTTTTCCTTTCCGGGGAAAGGCGTGTATCTTGTCTGTTTCCGCACTTTTTTTCTTATTCCTTTTGCCTGTAAATGGCTTTGCCCAACAGCGTGAAGCGTTGCGTGACAGTTTGAAGAAGGCCACCGAGGCCTTGGAATATCATCCCGATAGTGTAGACTTGCGGTTGAAAAAGGCAGCGTGGAATTTACAATTAGAACAGTGGCAGTATGCTAAAGACGAGTATGATTGGGTGCTGAACAAGGATCAGCACAATATCGCTGCTTTGTATTATCGAGCTTTCGCCAATCAAAAGTTGGGGAGATATAATTTTGCTCGCCTTGATTATGAGAATCTGTTGCAAAGGGTTCCCGGACATTTTTCTGCGCTCTTAGGTCTGGCTTTGCTCAATCAGAAGGACAAACACCATACGGAAGCGCTCAATCAGATTAACCAGTTGGTGAGTCAGCATGCCGACAGTGCGGTGGCTTATGCCGCTCGTGCGGGAATTGAAGTAGAGCAGGGGATGCTTGAGTTGGGCGAATACGATTATTCAGAGGCCATCAAAAGGGATCAGAAAAATACCGATTATTTGTTGAACAGAGCAGAACTGCGCATTCAATTGGGCAAGACTGAAAAGGCAAGAGAAGATCTTGACCGTCTTGTGTCATTAGGTGTTCCGCGCCCAGCTCTCAAGAATTGGTATAGAAGACTGAAACAATGATTTTGAAAACACCACGCCCTGACAACTTTATTTCCTTGTTCTATCTCTTTTAAGGCATGGCCGTGCTGGTGCTATTTCACGTCAAGTGGGAACAAACCATACAGTCGGTCGTCAATCATGTCTGTAATCTCCTTGAAATCTTGTGGATTTTCTTTGAAATGAAGACGGTCGCCATCAACAATCATGAGGTTCCCTTTGTACGTGCTAATCCAGTTTTCGTAGAGTGTGTTGAGCCCCTGTAAGTAGTCTATTCGGATGGATTTCTCAAATTCGCGACCTCGTTTTTGGATATGAGAAACCAGGTTTGGAATCCCCGAACGAATGTAAATCAAGAGATCTGGCAACTTTACGAGCGACATCATGAGATTGAAAAGGTCTGTATAGTTGTCAAAGTCGCGGTCGCTCATCATTCCCATGCTGTGCAAGTTGGGTGCGAAGATGCAGGCATCTTCAAAGATGGTGCGGTCTTGAATGATGGTGTCGTGGCTCTTGCTGATGGCAACTACGTCTCTAAACCGCTTGTTGAGAAAGTAGATTTGCAGGTTGAACGACCATCGTGTCATGTCGGCATAGAAATCATCCAGATACGGATTGTCGTCTACGGGCTCAAATTGTGGTATCCAATTATATCGTTTGGCAAGCATGGTAGTGAGGGTTGTCTTGCCGCTTCCTATGTTTCCAGCAATGGCTATGTGCATGATGAATGTGTTTTTATTGTGTGAATAGAGTGATTGTTGATATGTTGAAAAGACGTTGCGTTGTCGTTACAGATTGCCAAAGAAGCCGAACAGTTGCGCATCTATCTTGTCGATGATTTCTGAGAAGTCTTTCGGATTGTGCTCAAAGTCAAGCGTGTCCGCCTCAATGATGAGCTTTTTTCCTTGGTATTTGTTGAGAATAAAATCTTCGTAACGTTCGTTCAGGTTGGTGAGATACTCCAGTGGAATGGCCTGTTCGTAATCTCTTCCGCGCTTTTGGATGTGTCCAACCAGGTTAGGAACAGACGAACGGAGGTAAATCATGAGGTCAGGAAGTTTGACAGCCATCATCATAGCCTCAAACAGTTCCATGTATGTATTGAAATCTCTGTCAGACAAATGCCCCATATCTCGATTGTTGGCGGCAAAAACATATACCCCTTCATATATCGAACGGTCTTGTACAACGGTTTCTTTTGATTGAGCTATATCCAGTAAGTCGTGAAAACGTTGCTTCAAGAAGTAAACCTCAAGGTTGAAAGCCCATCGTTCAATGGACTGATAGTAGTCGTCCAAGTATGGATTAACGTCTACCGATTCTAATTTAGGCGTCCACCCATAATGTTTAACCAACATGTTTGTGAGGGTTGTTTTGCCACTTCCTATGTTTCCTGCGATGGCTATGTGCACTGTTTTTGTCTTACTAAGAGTTGATGACTACACAGAATGAGCAGGGCGTATTCTTTCTATTAGATTCAAAGATGCAAAGCCTTTCTGCGTTTTGCCTGCAAAGTTAGCCCAAACAGTGCATACTTCAAAATATATTAGTTGGTTTTTCTTGGTCTCCGTTCATCTTGACTTTCTCTTTTAGGAAGAAGTCATCAGCCGTTCGTATGCGATGTTTTTTTCTTTCTATTTGATGTGTTATAATGTTTGACGAAAGGTTATTTATTTTTAATTACGTCCATTTGTCATCCCATTCGCGCATACAATTGAAATGAAAATCCTATATTTGTGACATACAGAAAGATTCATCAAAAACATAAAAATATGAAAGGACAAGTTTTATCTGCGGCACTCATTGCCTTCAGTATCGTTGTTTTAGGATTTGCGATCAAGGGCGGTATCGATAACTTTGTGAACAAAGACAACAAGGTAACGGTAAAGGGATTGTCGGAAAAAGAGGTCGAGGCGGACAAAGTGACATGGCCCATCTTGTCAAAAGAAATTGGAAACGACCTGCCACAGCTGTATAAGAACATAGCCAACACACAGGCAACCATCAAGAATTTCTTGCTGAGTAACGGTATTTCTGAAAGCGAAATCAGCGTTAACGCGCCTTCCGTGATTGACATGAATGCCAATCAATATTCCAATAACGAGTCGCGTTATCGCTATAACATCACCTCGTCGATAACGGTGACCTCTAAGAAAGTGAAGTTGGTGAGAAGCATTATTGCCAAACAAGGCAGCTTGCTGAAGGAAGGAGTGGCCATTGTGGATGGTGGATACGAGAATCCTGTGAAATACGAATATGTGTCTTTCGCGGCCATGAAACCCAAGATGATGGAGGAAGCCATTGATAATGCTGAGAAAACTGCCCAGCAGTTTGCTGAAAACAGTCGCAGCAAACTGAACAAAATAACCAGTGCTGATCAAGGACAGTTCTCCATTGAAGACCGTGACTCCAACACGCCTTACATCAAAAAAGTAAGAGTGGTGACCACCATTACTTATTCTTTGAAAGATTAGCCGCTGTTGAAGGTCACACCAGTGGGTTGACTTTCTGCGTACCAGCCGTTGGCTTTGTGCGTGAAAGATGAAGAAAACAACGGATGTTTCATCGTGAAGCATCCGTTGTTATCTTGAGGTAGGTATGTGATGATGGTTGACCTACCCATTTGTTTCTTGTGTGTAAACGAAGAATTTTGCTTATTTGTTCTTCAGCAAGTCACGAATCTCCGTCAACAGTTTCTCTTCTGTTGTGGGTTCAGGTTTTGCTGGTGCGGGTTCTTCTTCATTCTTCTTCACGATTTTCATGACAGCTTTGACGAGCAAGAACACACAGAAAGCGATAATCAGGAAATCTACTGTCTGCTGAATAAAGTTGCCATAGTTCACCGTTACGGCTTCCATGGTCTTGCCATCTTCTGAAAGTTTCTCACCAAGTGTGCAACTCAAGTCTTTAAAGTTGACACCGCCAAGCAGAAAACCAATAGGCGGCATGATGATATCATTCACGAGGGATGTAACAATTTTGCCGAAGGCACCTCCGACGATCACACCGACAGCCATGTCAACCACATTGCCACGCATGGCAAAAGCTTTGAACTCATTTAAAAACTTCTTCATAATTATCTTTTTGTTATAGTAATAATCGATATTTTGTCATGTAGACTTGTCATTGTTCTTTTTCGATGATTATATTCTGTAATGTTATCGAATAACAAGGCTTTTTTATATTATTTAATACATGAATCACATGCAAATATAGAAAATTAATCGTAACTTTGCATACAAACAAAGGATAATTGTTGCGTGACGTTCGCTTTTTTCGTTGTTTCATGACACGATGAGAGGTTCTGTCATCAGGATGGCAAGCATTTCTATGATTTATATTTTAACCCTTTAATAAATAAACTAAAAGTAAAATGATTAAAATTGGTATTAACGGATTTGGCCGTATCGGTCGTTTCGTTTTCCGTGCTTCTTTGGAAGAAGCTAATGCAAAAGACGTAGTAGTTGTAGGTATTAACGACCTTTGCCCAGTTGATTACTTGGCATACATGCTGAAATATGACACCATGCACGGTCAGTTCAAGGGCACAATCGAGTGCAACGTTGAGAAATCTGAACTGATTGTTAACGGTAATAAGATTCGTGTGACCGCAGAACGCAATCCTGCTGACTTGAAGTGGGATGAGATTGGAGCAGAATATATTGTTGAGTCAACAGGTTTGTTCTTGACAAAAGAGAAATCACAAGCTCACATCCAGGCTGGTGCCAAATATGTTGTAATGTCTGCTCCTTCTAAGGATGACACTCCAATGTTTGTTTGCGGTGTAAACCACGACAAGTATCAGAAGGGTACACAGTTCGTTTCTAACGCATCTTGCACCACCAACTGCTTGGCTCCTATCGCTAAGGTGTTGAACGACAAGTTTGGTATCACCGATGGTTTGATGACCACTGTACACTCTACTACCGCTACACAGAAGACTGTTGATGGTCCTTCTATGAAGGATTGGCGTGGTGGTCGTGCTGCTTCTGGCAACATCATTCCTTCTTCTACCGGTGCTGCAAAGGCAGTAGGTAAGGTGATTCCTGAGTTGAACGGCAAGCTGACAGGTATGTCAATGCGTGTTCCTACTTTGGATGTTTCTGTTGTTGACTTGACCGTTAACTTGGCTAAGCCAGCTTCATACGACGAGATTTGCAAGGCTATGAAGGACGCTTCTGAGGGCGAACTGAAGGGTATTCTTGGTTACACCGATGAGGCTGTTGTTTCTTCTGACTTCTTGGGCGACCCACGTACCTCTATCTTCGACGCTAAGGCAGGTATCGCTTTGACAGACACCTTCGTAAAGGTAGTGTCTTGGTACGACAACGAAATTGGTTACTCACACAAGGTTGTTGAGTTGATCAAGCACATGGCAAAGGTTAATGGCTAATCAAAATTAGTCGTTTAACGATAAATAAGCCGTTCGAAACATCTCGAACGGCTTTTTTTTATTATATTTGTCGCGTGAAGATGTTAACAATCTTAGGTCCAACGGCCAGTGGGAAAACGGCATTTGCAGCCCATCTTGCAGCCGATATCGGTGCTGAAATCATTAGTGCCGACAGCCGACAGGTGTATCGAGGGATGGATATCGGTACAGGTAAAGACCTCTCTGACTATGTCGTTCACAAGCAAATTCCCTATCATTTGATTGACATTGTAGATGCCGGAGAGAAGTACAATCTGTTCCGGTATCAGCAAGATTTTCATGCAGCTTACGAGGATATTGTTTCCAGAGGCATCATTCCCATCCTCTGTGGCGGCACCGGTCTGTACATAGAAGCCGTGTTGAAAGGTTATGCGCTGTCGCCCGTGCCTCAGAATGAGCAGTTGAGACAGCAGCTAAGCGACAAGTCTTTAGCCGAATTGACCGATATGCTGGTTGATTTGAAGCATAAAAACCATTCGGTGATGCACAATCAATCTGACGTAGATACAGCGCAGCGCGCCATCAGGGCCATTGAGATTGAAACCCATCTGTTACAGCATCCCATGCCCGAACGTGCGCTGCCACCCATTGACGCATGCATCATTGGGCTGAACATTGACAGGGAAGAACGACGAAAAAAAATTACCGACAGACTGAAGCATCGATTGGAAAACGGTATGATCGAGGAGATACAAGGACTGTTGGCAGCAGGTATTCCGTCTGAAAATCTGATTTATTATGGTCTGGAATATAAATATGTGACCGAATATGTCATTGGAAAAACGACCTACGACGAGATGTTTCAGCAACTCGAAATCGCCATCCATCAGTTTGCCAAGCGGCAAATGACCTGGTTCAGAGGGATGGAACGCAGAGGGTTCGTCATCCATTGGATTGACGCGATGCTGCCCATGGAAGAAAAAATAACAAGAACGAAAGAGATATATGGCTATTGACAACAAACGGTGGGGAATTGTTTACTGCCCCAAGAGCAACGCTTTAAGACCCCAAAAATATTGGGAGCGCATCGAAAGAAGCCTCCAGGCCAATGGGGTGGAGTACGACTATGTGCAAAGCGAGAATTCCGCAAGCGTGAGTCGCTTGGTCAAGATGTTCATCAATACAGGCTATAAGACGATTGTCATCGTAGGCGGTGACTCTGCTCTCAATGACACTGTAAACTGTATGATGCAGACTGATTCACAGTTGCGTGATGAGATTTCCTTGGGACTCATCCCCAATGGACTGATGAACGACTTTGCCCATTTCTGGAACATGCGGGAAGGTGAGGAAGAACATATCATCAAAGCGTTGAAAAAACGCCGTGTCAAGAAACTGGATTTGGGTTGCATGCGATACACCAATAAGGATGGTGAGGCGTGCAGGCGCTATTTCTTAAATTGTGTGAACATAGGCTTCATCGCAGCCATCATGAACTTGCGCCGCAAAACGCGCCGCTTATTTGGGTCGCGAACCCTGTCGTTCTTGTTTTCTTTCGCCTTGTTAATCTTCCAGCGACTGGATTATAAAATGCATCTCAAGATTAACACCGATGTCATCAAGCGCAAGGTGATGACCGTATGCGTGGGCAACTCGCTGGGGTATGGCCAAACGCCAAACGCCGTTCCCTACAACGGCCAGTTGGATGTTTCTGTGGTCTATCATCCCGAAATGACCCAACTTTTTGAGGGTATCTACTTGTTCTTGCGGGGTAAGTTTCTCAATCACAAGAGCGTACACCCTTATCGTACTAAAAAAGTGGAGGTGTTTTCGGCCGAACATGCCATGGTGGGTATTGATGGTCGACTGATGAAGACGCCGGTTGGAAAATTCACGTTGTCGATAGAACCCGAATCCATCAATTTCTTGTTACCCGACTAATCTTTTCTCTTTTTTTTGCTGTCGCGATT
>JBNPOM010000072.1:0-12746 GCA_050315175.1 Prevotella sp. SGI.027 | reverse complement strand
CGTGGTGCGTTGGGATATCTTAATAAATCTTAAAGCTATTGACGTGTATGATAATATTCTATATATTTGCAAGGTGAGCTAAATGCTCATGCAAGTTGTTTTCATGTTAGCCGATAGTTACGAATAAACTACTTTGCAAAACGCATAAAAAACAATTTTAAAAGATTCGTGTAATCCTAATAATAACATATCATCTCGTTATGACAAATTGTGAATAGTGGTTTTTAGGAAATTTATTTTCATACTCTTTAATAGTTACGAAGAGTATTCTAAAATGTCAAGCGAGATACAAACTGACCTTATTCTTCAATAGGGTTTAACGGAGGGTCGGTGGAGTGGAGCTGATATCATATCAAGGCTCCACTTTTTGTGTCAAATGAGAATTGGTAAATTCTTGACGCTTGTTGTAGTGAAGGACAATTTATTTTGCTGGAATATTTTTCAATGTTCAGCAAAAAAAATATTTTTATTTGCATGGATTTTAGAAAAAATAGCTACTTTTGCGGACTATTTGAATAATTATTATCAATTAACAACAACATTTTTTTTATTTATGAACACAAAATTACAATTATTTTGCGCGATTCTTCTATGTTTGGTAATCAAATGGAATGCAGTATTTGCAGCCGATAACGGTAAGAGTATTCGACAAACAACAAACAGGGAGGTAAAGGCTGATCCTACAAACATTGCCTACGATGCGGTGGCGACTCGCTCAACAGAGAGTGTTAATGAAATAACACAAGTAGAATTATCGATAGTGAAATCATAGTTGGATAATAAAGGTTTAGGATTCCCAAAGCCAAATGCCAAAAGTCGTATTAATTTACAAAAAATCTACGATGCGCCAAAAAAGTACACGCGAGAAGACCTAACGAAAGCCAGAACAGAATACATAGATGAAACTGATGTAGAAAGGCCAGAGCATGGCAAACGCTACACCATTAAATACTATGACTACGACCAACACGCATTTTTGCTCGATTATTCGAACGGTAAGGTGTCTACACGCGAATTTAAATCAGGACAGGTTCCCAATGAGTCGGCATACTTCACGGCGCATGTTTTCCCAAATGGTAAAATTGCTTTCGAGACTATTGATAAAAAATATTTGAGTTACCCTACCAAGACGCCTGCTCCCGATTGGCTTAAAGATTATGCTCCTAATGGTGTAACAAACAAATTGGATGAGGCAGCCAACGGACTTGAATTACAAAAGGCTGGTAAAGGAAACCATGTAAAATCTGGGAATTTTCTTAATCTTTTCGGTAAGTTTTATATTAAATCTAAAAGAGGAACTCACATCAACAACAACGAAGAGGTTCAGGGGTTTTGGGTGTTAAAAACAACAGATAACACTTTTGACGCAGCAGGCGAACCTTACTATAACGAAACCTTTTCGTCAGTAATACTTATTGAGCAAGTGAAGGTAACTACAGGCATACAGCAGATAGAAACCACAGCGAAACGTACAAGCGAGAATAAAATCTACACGCTGTCTGGACAACGTATCTTTGTTGAAAAACTCTCCGAGTTGCAACGAGGCATTTACATTGTAAACGGTAAAAAACTATTGGTGCAATAGTGTTTTGAAATTCTCCTCAAATAGTGTTAGTGGGCATAGTCAAGTTTATTTGACACTATTTGAGACAGGATATTATTTTTAGCAGCTTCCATTTTCAGTCTTCTTCCTTAATTCCTACGTAGTTATTTTACTTGATTTTATTTGTCATAAAAAGGAAAGAAGATGATATTTGTAAATCTTTTTGCTTGTTTTTAAGCATCTATCCGCTTGTTAAAGCATTGAGATAAATCAGAAAAAATAGTCCGAGTTTTCTTTGTTTTAGCTTTTTTGAAGATGTTAAAATAGTGAGTTACCACCTTATTTCTATGCTTTAATCTGCTAATCTGCATGCTTTAGTCGTGCTAAAAGATAGCTTTTGCACCCTTATAGCATGGTTCTAAGATGCCAATTTCGCCCTTTTTGATACCAAAAGCATAGAGTTAGCCACCATGTTTCCTGATTTCAGGTTCGTAAGTTTGTTTATATCAACAATTTGTAAAATTCGCGTATTTGGTGTCACCCATCGTGTTGGTTGAAAATATCGCCAGGATTTTGCCCCTAAATCCGTAAGTTTTCTAATGCCTTGTGTTAAGAATTTTCAAATATTATATGCCTTCAAATACTATCGACTTTTTACTTTTATTTGTATGATGTTGGTGGAAGTTGAATAAGTTCATTGTAGCTTTGAAAATAAAATAATCACTCGAGAATCACATTTTGCAATCTGAAGTTGGCAATTTAACCTATTTTTTTTGTGATATCTTGTAAAAAATCTCAAAATAATGATTAACTTTGCATCGCATTTGTAAAAATGTATGTGTTTCGACAGAAAGCGAGAACAATTATAATTATAATAATTTTTATGAATTTTACTTTATTCGTTACCGTTTTGTTGACGGCCGTAACCTTGGTAGTGGCAGCTTATGTCATCGCAAAGTTAATTGGTCCGCGCTCGTATAATGCGGTAAAAGGCGAACCCTATGAGAGTGGTATCCCAACGAGAGGTTCTTCGTGGCTTCCCATGCACGTTGGTTATTACCTCTTCGCTATCCTTTTCCTTGTGTTCGATATCGAGGCTGTGCTGCTCTATCCATGGGCGGTAGTTGTGCGAGATTTTGGAGCCATGGCTTTGGTTAGCATAGGTTTCTTCCTCATGGTACTTGTCTTAGGCTTGGCGTATGCTTGGCGGAAAGGAGCTTTGGAATGGAAATAAAAAAACCGTATATCAAGAGTATTCCATACGAGGAGTTTAAAGACAACGAATCGTTGGAACGCATTGTTGACGAACTCCATGAAGGAGGCGTGAATGTTGTCACAGGGTCGCTGGATCAATTGATTAACTGGGGACGTGCCAACTCGCTCTGGAGCTTGACATTCGCTACCAGTTGTTGCGGTATTGAGTTTATGGCAGTGGGATGCGCTCGTTACGATTTCGCTCGTTTCGGATTTGAGGTGACGCGTAACTCTCCACGACAAGCCGACCTGATTATGTGTGCTGGAACTATTACCAACAAAATGGCACCTGCTTTTAGGCGTTTGTACGATGAAATGGCAGAACCCAAGTACGTTATTGCGGTGGGTGGATGTGCCATTTCTGGCGGTCCGTTTAAGAGCAGTTATCATGTGGTAAGAGGAATTGATGAGATTGTTCCTGTTGATGTCTTCATACCGGGATGTCCGCCACGCCCAGAGGCTATCATGTATGGCATGATGCAGTTGCAGCGCAAAATCAAAGTAGAAAAATTCTTCGGAGGTGTCAACCATAAGCAAGAGGCTCATCACCACGGATTGAGTAACGCAGAGGTGTACCAACAAAAACTGAAGGAAAACAAACCTATCGTAGTGACGCATGTTCCCGAAGACTTTCATCCACAAGAAGAGTTAGAACAACAACATTAAATAAGGTATATCGGATATGAAATTACAAAATATAGAAATTGCATTCAGTAATTTGGCACAAGAGATGTCGAAACTGAAGAACGACAAGCATTTCGATTACCTTGTTACCATTGTTGGCGAAGACTTTGGTGAAGAAGGGTTAGGATGTATTTATATTTTAGAAAACACACAAACTCACGAACGTACATCGGTCAAGGCGATAGCGCAGCAAATAGGGGAGGAGTATGTACTCGATACCGTTTCCAATCTATGGAAGGCTGCCGATATCTTAGAGCGTGAAGTGTACGACTTCTTAGGTATTAAGTTCTTGGGTCATAAGGATATGCGCCGTCTTTATTTGCGTAATGATTTCAAGGGCTATCCACTTCGTAAGAACTTCGATGTCTCGCCCGAGAACAACCAGTACACTTTGGAAGAGGATGTGGAGTTGGATTACACGTTCCAATATTCGCTTGACAAGAACGGTAACTTGGTAGAGACTCGCGTTCCATTGTTCACAGACAACGATTTCGTTATCAACATTGGTCCTCAGCACCCCAGTACGCACGGCGTACTTCGTTTGCAAAGTGTGTTGGACGGTGAAACCGTGAAGCACATCTATCCACACTTAGGGTATATCCACCGTGGAATGGAGAAGATGTGTGAGGCGTACACCTATCCTCAAACCTTGGCGTTGACCGACCGAATGGACTACCTCAGTGCCATGATGAACCGCCATGCGTTGGTGGGCGTCATTGAAGAGGCGATGGAGATAGAACTGACCGAGCGCATACAGTACATCCGTACCATCATGGACGAATTGCAGCGTATCGACTCGCACTTGCTATATTTGGGTTGTTGCGCACAGGATTTGGGTGCTTTGACAGCCTTCTTGTACAGCATGCGTGACCGCGAACATGTGTTGAACGTCATGGAGGAGACTACGGGTGGGCGACTCATCCAGAACTATTACCGCATTGGCGGTTGCCAAGATGATATCGATCCCAACTTTGTGGAGAACACCAAGAAACTGTGTGCTTATCTCAAACCCATGTTACAAGAGTACATGGATGTGTTTGGAGATAACGTCATCATGCAACAACGCTTCAAGGGAATTGCGCCCATGAATCTCGAAAACATCATTAGTTATGGTGTGACGGGTGCTTCTGGACGTGCTTCCGGCTGGAAAAACGATGTACGCAAGTATCATCCTTATGCCATGTACGACAAGGTGGAGTTTGAGGAGGTTCTCAACGAGCATTGCGATTCCTTTGGTAGATACCTCAATCGTATTGAGGAAATCAAGCAAAGTATTCGCATCATCGAACAGCTCATTGATAATATTCCAGCAGGCGACTTCTATGTAAAGCAGAAGCCAATCATCAAAGTGCCTGAAGGACAATGGTATTTCTCATGCGAAGGCTCGCGTGGCGAAATAGGAGTTTACTTGGATTCTAAGGGAGACAAGATGCCTTACCGCTTGAAATTCCGCCCAATGGGCTTGAATCATGTCGCTGCCATGGATGAGATGTTGCGAGGACAGAAGATAGCTGACCTTGTTACTGCAGGTGCGGCGCTCGACTTTGTCATTCCTGATATTGACAGATAGCAGGTATATATAAGTTGATAACTGGTAGCAATGCTTTGCTCCATGACAGCAACTTGTTCAATATAAATAACTTAAATAGATCATGTTTGATTTTAGTATAGTAACCACATGGTTCGACACGCTTCTTCGACAGACCTTAGGTTTGAACGATTTTTGGACGATATTCATTGAATGTGTTGTCGTTGGTGTCGCCATTCTCACTGCTTACGCCTTGTTGGCGATTGTGTTGATATTCATGGAACGTAAGGTGTGTGCCTACTTCCAATGCCGTCTCGGGCCTATGCGTGTGGGCTTTTGGGGAACGCTTCAGGTGTTTGCCGACGTGTTTAAGATGCTCATTAAGGAAATCTTTGCCGTCGACAAAGCCGACAAATTTTTGTATTATATTGCGCCATTCTTTGTTGTGATTGCCTCGGTGGGTACTTTCTCGTTCCTTCCTTGGAATAAGGGAGCGCACATTCTCGATTTTAACGTGGGCATCTTCTTGGTGTCTGCTATATCGAGCATTGGTGTTTTAGGCGTCTTTTTGGCAGGATGGGGATCTAATAACAAATATTCTGTTCTGTCTGCCATGCGTGGAGCGGTACAGATGATTTCGTATGAAATGACCTTGGGACTGACCCTCATTGCGGCTGTTGCCTTGACGGGAACGATGCAGATGAGCGGAATTGTGGAAGCACAGACAGGACCATGGAACTGGTTAATTATAAAAGGGCACCTTCCTGCTATCATTGCATTCTTGTTGTTCTTGGTAGCTGGCAACGCTGAAGCGAACCGTGGACCGTTTGACTTGGCAGAGGCAGAGAGCGAGTTGACTGCTGGATACCATACAGAGTATTCGGGTATGGGCTTTGGTTTCTACTATTTGGCAGAATACCTCAACCTATTTGTCATCGCAGGATTAGCCACTGCCGTGTTCTTAGGTGGTTGGGCACCTTTCAATATTGGTGTCGAAGGCTTCGATGCGGTGATGAATTATATTCCTGGCATTGTGTGGTTCTTAGGCAAGACCTTTGTCGTAGTTTGGCTTCTGATGTGGATTCGCTGGACGTTCCCACGTTTGAGAATTGACCAAATCTTAACTTTAGAGTGGAAGTATCTCATGCCATTGGCATTGGTAAATCTCATACTGATGACCATTTGTGTGGCTTTTGGTATCCACGGTTAAAACGTTTCATTTCTTGAAGATTCAGTAAGATGGAAAATAAACAATCATATTTTAGCGAAATCTGGTATGCTATCAAGTCGCTTGTAACGGGTTTGAGGGTTACCTTGAAGGAATACTTCACCCCAAAGAGCACGGAACAATATCCAGAAAATCGCAAGACGACACTGCATGTGGCTCAACGTCACCGTGGACGCTTAGTGTTTAAGCGTAACGAAGACGGCACTCACAACTGTGTAGCGTGCACTATGTGCGAGAAAGCATGTCCCAATGAGACCATACTCATTAAGAGTGAAATGGTTGTCAACGAAGAGACGGGCAGGAAAAAGAAACAATTGGTGGACTATCAGTACAAATTAGGCGATTGTATGTTCTGCCAACTCTGTGTTAATTCTTGTAACTTCAACGCCATTGAGTTTACCAACGACTTTGAAAACAGTGTGTTTGAGCGAGATTCCTTGACCATGCACCTTGACAAGGAAGTGTATCAAGGCGGAAGTTTGCCAGGCTTGATAGACGGTGGGGCACCGCTGACCATTGGACAATTTAATACCAAAACCAAATAAAAGTAGTAACGTATATGGCTAATTTAATCATGTTTTGCATTTTGGCAGTCGTCATTTTGGGCTCTGCCATCATGTGTGTACTAACAAAAAGGATTATGCGGGCGGCTACCTTTCTGATATTTGTTTTATTTGGTGTTGCAGGTATCTATTTCCTTTTAGGATATACATATTTGGGAGCAGCACAGATTGCTATTTATGCAGGGGGCATCACGATACTCTATATCTTTGCAATACAGTTGGTATCCAAGCGTACACTCCAAGGATTAGTAGAACATCTCAAAGGTTCACGCGTCATTCAGGGGGCTTTGCTCTCATTGATAGGACTTGCTACCGTGATAGGTGTCTTGGTGAAGAATCAGTTTATACATCAAGCAACGCAGGTTGCTGATGCAGAAGTCCCGATGAATGTCATCGGACAAGCATTGGTAGGCTCTGAAAAATATCAGTATGTTTTGCCCTTCGAACTCATTTCCGTGTTCTTGTTGGCATGTATCATTGGCGGTTTGTTGATTGCCAGAAAGGAGGATGATAAATGATACCAATTGAATGTTTGATAGGTCTGAGTGCGCTATTGTTTTTTATTGGCGTATTTGGCTTCGTTACCCGTCGTAATTTGTTGGCAATGTTAATCTCCGTAGAGTTGGTTCTTAACTCCGCAGACATTAACTTTGCCGTGTTTAACCGCATCCTGTTCCCCGAACAGTTGGAGGGTTTTTTCTTCACGTTGTTCTCCATTGGCATCAGTGCTGCCGAGACAGCGGTGGCGATTGCCATTATTATAAACGTTTACCGAAACTTTGGTAGTGATCAGGTGAACAGTATTGAAAACATGAAATTATAAGATAATGGATTACAGTTATGTATATTTAATACTTCTTCTACCTGCACTCAGTTTCCTGATACTTGGACTGTTGGGTATGAAGATGAGTCATAAGGTGGCTGGACTCATTGGCACCGTGGTGCTTGGTACGGTGTTCTGTCTCTCTTGCTACACCGCTTATGAGTATTTTATAGGCGTAGGACGTGGCGTTGACGGATTATATCCCACTATTACACCTTTTAATATTACGTGGTTGAAGTTTACCGAACTGCTTACCTTTAACATCGGTTTTAGGTTGACACCTATTTCTGTGATGATGTTAGTGGTTATCTCTACGGTCAGTTTCATGGTGCACATCTATTCCTTTGGCTATATGCACGGCGAGAAAGGTTTTCAGCGTTATTATGCTTTCCTTTCACTCTTCACCATGTCAATGTTGGGCTTGGTAGTGGCAACCAATATTTTCCAGATGTATTTGTTTTGGGAGTTGGTGGGCGTTAGCTCTTACCTGCTCATTGGTTTCTATTATCCCATGCACACAGCTGTGGCTGCTTCAAAGAAAGCCTTCATTGTGACACGCTTTGCCGATTTGTTCTTTTTAATTGGTATTTTGTTTTATAGCTTCTATGTAGGTACATTCAATTACGATTTAACTGCTACGCCAGATTTGGCAACTCATGCTGCTCATGCCGCTTGGGTGATGCCGTTAGCTCTGTTCCTGATGTTTATTGGTGGTGCAGGTAAGTCAGCCATGTTCCCTTTACACATTTGGTTGCCCGATGCGATGGAAGGTCCGACGCCTGTTTCGGCATTGATTCATGCTGCAACGATGGTGGTGGCAGGTGTGTATTTGGTGGCAAGTATGTTCCCCTTGTTCGTGGAATATGCACCCGAACAGTTGCATTGGATTGCTTATATTGCTGCCTTTACCGCCTTTTATGCGGCAGCCGTGGCATGCGCACAAAGTGACATCAAGCGTGTCTTGGCATTCTCAACCATTTCGCAGATTGGTTTCATGCTCGTTGCCTTGGGCGTTTGCTTGCCCGATCCTGCCACAGGAGCAGTAGCAATGACCGAAGAATATGCCGACGTACAAGGCTTAGGATATATGGCAAGCATGTTCCATCTGTTTACGCATGCCATGTTCAAGGCTTGTTTGTTCTTGGGTGCAGGTTGTGTGATTCATGCTGTACACTCCAACGAGAAATATTATATGGGAGGACTTCGCAAGTACATGCCCATCACGCACATTACGTTCTTGATTTCATGTCTTGCTATTTCGGGCATTCCACCTTTCTCTGGATTCTACTCAAAGGATGAAATATTGGTGGCTTGTTACAACTTTCATCCCGTCATGGGAATGGTGATGAGCGGTATTGCCATGATGACCGCCTTCTATATGTTCCGTTTGTATTACGTTATCTTCTGGGGCAAGAGCTATTACGAGTCGCATCAGGGCGAACCAGATGTACACAAGCCTCACGAAGCTCCTGCAGTGATGACCTTTCCGTTGATATTCTTGTCGCTTATCACTAGTACTGTCTTCCTTTGGGGAACACGTGCAGGACAGCTGGTGTCTGCAAACGGCATTGGGTTTAATACGCATACCAACTGGTCGGTGGCGATTACCAGTACTGTATTGGCATTGCTTGCCATCGGTCTTGCCACCTTTATGTATAAAGGAGAGAAAACGCCAGTGGCAGACAAGTTGGCAAGTACTTTCCCTACCTTGCACCGCGCTGCTTACAAACGTTTCTACATGGATGAGGTTTGGCAGTTCGTGACACACAAAATTATCTTCCGTTGTGTCAGCCGTCCCATTGCTTGGTTCGACCGTCATGTTATTGATGGATTCTTTAACTTCTTGGCATGGGGTACTCAAGAGGCAGGCGAAAGCATCCGACCTTGGCAGAGTGGCGATGTGAGACAATACGCCATTTGGTTCCTTACAGGTAGTGTAGCATTGACGTTGGCATTGATTTGCTTGTTGTAATGCTTTAGTTAGAAAGATTTAATGAATAAAATACAAAAATGAGTATATTAACATTATTCGTCGTTATTCCCGTCTTGATGTTGTTTGGGCTTTGGTTGGCTCGCAACATCCGTCAAGTACGTGGCGTCATGGTGGCTGGCTCTACCGCTTTGCTGGCACTCTCTGTTTGGCTTACTATTGCATTTATCCAAATGCGTCAGGCAGGAAATACCGAAGCCATGCTGTTTATGTACAGTGCACCTTGGTTCAAACCGCTTAACATTGCCTATACGGTAGGAGTGGATGGTATCTCGGTTGTCATGTTGCTCTTATCGAGTATCATTGTCTTTACAGGTACCTTTGCCTCTTGGCAGCTCAAACCCATGACTAAAGAATACTTCCTTTGGTTCACCTTGTTGAGCATTGGTGTGTTTGGTTTCTTTATCTCTATCGATTTATTTACCATGTTCATGTTCTACGAGGTGGCACTTATCCCGATGTATCTGCTCATAGGTGTATGGGGTAGTGGTCCTAAAGAATATGCCGCTATGAAGTTGACGTTGATGCTCATGGGCGGAAGTGCCTTGCTGATTATCGGTATCTTAGGCATTTATTTCTATAGTGGAGCCACCACGATGAACGTACTTGAGATTGCTGCCCTGCACAACATCCCCGTTGATGTTCAGAAGATATTTTTCCCATTGATATTCATTGGCTTCGGTGTGTTAGGTGCCTTGTTCCCCTTCCACACATGGTCACCCGATGGACATGCTTCAGCGCCCACCGCTGTCTCTATGCTCCATGCTGGCGTGTTGATGAAGTTGGGAGGCTACGGCTGTTTCCGCATCGCCATGTTCTTGTTGCCCGAGGCGGCACAAGAGTTGGCTTGGATTTTCCTTATCCTCACCACCATCTCTGTTGTCTATGGTGCTCTCTCGGCTTGTGTGCAAACCGACTTGAAATATATCAACGCCTATTCTTCGGTAAGTCACTGTGGTTTGGTGTTGTTCGCTCTGTTGATGATGACCAAAACCGCTTGTACGGGTGCCATTCTCCAAATGCTCTCGCACGGTTTGATGACCGCTTTGTTCTTTGCACTCATTGGTATGATTTACGGACGTACGCATACACGTGATGTCCGTCAGTTGGGTGGATTGATGAAAATCATGCCTTTCTTGGGTGTAGGTTATGTAGTGGCAGGTTTGGCGAACTTAGGATTACCTGGTTTCTCGGGCTTCGTAGCGGAGATGACTATCTTTGTAGGCTCGTTTGCCAACAACGACACTTTCCATCGCACCGCTACTATTATCGCTTGTACCTCCATTGTTGTCACCGCAGTTTATATCCTGCGAGTTGTTGGAAAGATTCTTTATCAAAAGGTAGCCAATCCTCATTTTGAGCAACTCACTGATGCTACATGGGACGAGCGTGTGGCTGTGATGTGTTTGATATTCTGTGTAGCTGGCTTAGGTATCGCACCTCTGTGGGCAAGCAATGTCATCAATGATGCCGTAGGACCTATCCTACTCAATATAATACACTAAAGTTTAGAAGAAGATGAATTACAGTCAATTCCTATATATGATGCCAGAGGTCACCTTAGTGGTGCTTTTGCTGGTTACGTTTGTTGCCGACTTTACCACATCGCAGAAGATTAGGACGCTTGCGCCCACCGACAAGCGTCGCTCATGGTTCAATCCCATGATTTGTCTGCTTATGTTTGCGCACATCCTCATCAACCTGTTCCCCATAGAGACGCACACAGTTTTTGGAGGAATGTACATCGCTACACCTGCCATTGGGGTGATAAAGGCCATTTTGGCTTTTGGAACGCTCATCGTTCTCATTCAGTCAAAAGAATGGTTGTCACGTCCCGATACCGCTTTTAAGGAGGGAGAGTTTTACTTATTGGTGATAGCAACGCTGTTGGGAATGAATATGATGGTGAGTGCCAACCACTTCTTGCTCTTTTTCTTGGGCTTGGAAATGGCGAGTGTACCTATGGCTTGCTTGGTTGCGTTTGACAAATATCGTCACGACTCAGCCGAAGCAGGAGCCAAGTTCATATTGACAGCCACCTTCTCAAGCGGGGTGATGCTCTACGGTATCAGCTTTATCTATGGTGCGGTAGGCACGCTTTACTTTGAAGATATTGCCACACAACTCACAGCTACACCGTTTACCATTCTTGGCATGGTGTTCTTTTTCAGTGGCTTGGGCTTTAAGATTAGCTTGGTGCCTTTCCATTTCTGGACAGCCGACTCGTATCAAGGTGCGCCAACCACCGTTACGGGCTATCTCTCGGTAGTGAGTAAAGGTGCAGCAGCTTTTGCTCTTTGCACTATCTTGATGAAAGTATTTGCCCCCATGGTCGTCTATTGGCAATATTTGTTGTACATCGTTATTGTGTTGTCAATCACGGTAGCCAACTTGTTCGCCATTCGTCAAACCAATCTGAAACGCTTTATGGCGTTCAGTTCTATCTCTCAGGCAGGTTATATTGTCTTGGCGATTGTTGGTAACTCGGCGTTGAGTGTCACTGCATTGAGCTTCTATGTGCTGATTTACGTGGTAGCCAACATGGCAGTTTTTACCATTATCAGTGCAGTAGAGGAACATAACAACGGTACGGTGATGATGGACAGTTACAATGGCTTTTATCAAACCAATCCCAAGCTGGCGTTCCTCATGACCTTGGCATTGTTCTCGTTGGGTGGTATTCCACCGTTTGCGGGAATGTTCTCTAAGTTCTTTATCTTTATGGCAGCCGTGCAGGATGCCGATTTAAGCACTTCAGTAGGGGCATGGGCGTACATCGTGTTGTTCATTGCATTAATCAATACGGTCATCTCCTTGTATTACTACCTCTTGATTGTGAAGGCGATGTACATCAAGAAAAGTGAAAATCCGTTGCCTACGTTCAAGAGCCACACCAATACCAAGTTGGCATTGGCTGTATGCACAGCAGGTGTAGTGTTGTTTGGCGTGTGCTACATGGTATTCGATTGGATACATGCGGCTTCGGTAGCCATTTCGTAGTTTTACAAATATATACATAAATGAAGTCCCTATCCTTTGGCATTTGAAATGCCATCGGGTAGGGACTTTTTTTCGGTACGCTCGGCATGAGCATTATCTAACGGGTGGAAGTCCCGAGTAAGCCCTAATAGCG
>JBNPOM010000071.1:0-12962 GCA_050315175.1 Prevotella sp. SGI.027 | reverse complement strand
GTGGTTCTTACACCGGTAAGAGTCAATACGATGTGTATTATTGTGGTACTAACTCTGGTGCCGGTGAAAAGAAAATTGTTATAGCTAACAATCAGACCCAAGTAGCCTTTAATAACACCAAGCATTTTGGTGCCGCTGGCGATTGCGGTGTGGCAAAGGCAAGGAAAACTACAGTTCAAGGTAAGAGCGGTTATAGGTTCGACTTGGAGCACAAGGCGTCTTATCTTTGCCTCCTTCCTTATATGGCTTCTAAGGAGCAGCGCGAAAGCTATAAGGTCAAAAGCATAGAGATAACCTCTAAAGATAACAATATTGCTGGTACTTATGATCTTACCCAAACAGGTCTTTCCACTACGGGTACGAATGAGTCAAAGACTATTACGCTTCACGTAGGTACTGATGGCCTTTTGCTTGCGAATCAAACAGCTGAAACGCCAAACATTGATAATTCGCTTTATGTAGTAATAGCTCCCGGCACCCATGCCTTGAAAGTGAAATTTACAGTCGTATACGCTAAGGATAAAACCAAGGAACTAACAATAACTAAAAAATACAAATCACATCACTTTGCTGCCAATAAGATTTGTGATATACCCGTTAATTTAGGTATAGGTTTTGGCGGTGATCATAAGAATGCCGATGGTTCTGATAAATTACAAGAGGACAAGATGGCTTTTTATTACAGCGGTCGCAATTATTATATGTGGGATGCTCGTGAGAACTATTGGTTTGGTCACGAGTGGGGCGCTGCTGAACCTTGGCAGCCAACAACGGAAGGTGGAATATACCTCGATTATTCTGAGTCTAAGGCTGCTGATGGTGATCGTTGGTATCACGAGGGTAGCGGTCATTTCGAAGCTTCTGTCAATCCTCTTTTTAAGCAGCTTCCTAATGCTAACGAAATGGCTTGGTACATACTGAAGGGTGATCCTCATTTGGAAGATAGTACTCGGTGGGAGGTCTTCGGTAGAGTTCAAACTGGTGGTCTATGGCTTAAGAAGCTCAGCATTATCGCTCAAGAAAATGGTAAGGAGTCTGCTGACTTAAAATCTAAAGATCCTAATGGTAAAAATTTGCTTACTTCTTACAATACCTATAAGGTTATTCCTAAGTATGGCAAGCCTTCCGATAGTGAGATTAGTAAATACTTCTTCCTCCCTGCGTTGGGCTTTTACCATCGTGGTTATTTTTCTTTCTTCAGTGTATGCGGTGCCTACTGGTCGTCTAGCGGTATCTACGGAGATAAAACTTTCGCCTATCGCCTGTACTTCAGCACAGATGAAGTGTACGTAAGCAGCAGCGACACGCCTACCGAAGGGAATGTAGCTCAGCCGTTCGAGTAGTCTCCCCCGATTGTTTTATTTTGAGCGAGCCCTTAATAGGGCTCGCCCATATTTACCGACTTTGGCGGTCGGTTTGTTAAAATTTTACATTTATTAAAGATATGAAAATATTGCTTTCTTCAAAATTAATACACACGGGCCTTTCATTTAATAATGCCTCCGCCGTTAAAGTCTTCATCTTTTGGTTATCCATTTACTGTCTTGCACCAAATATTCTTTGGGGCAGGATGTGCTGCAAAGAAAAAACAACTTTCTTCTTTTAACGCAAATTATTCGGTCACCAAATAATTTTCCACTTTTACATTAATTAATTTTATAAACAATTGATACAGATGAAAACAAAATTATTTATCTCATTAGCTGCTTGCGTGGTTGCATCTGTGCTGATGAGTAGCTGTTCTAACGAAGAGAGCACTGCTGCTAATGGTCAGCTTACTGCCTTTACAGGTGGTATCGTTACAGAGGCTCCTATGGAGCGTGTACAGATTTGTACGTCTGAAATTTCAACAGTAGTTCCCGGTTTTATCACTCGTACTTCTATGGATCGTGGCGTCATCGGTGGTGAAGGCTCCTTCCTTTGGGGGCCTAAAGACGTGATCTATGTAGAGGACGATAATAATAAGTTATTTAAGAGTCAGAATACTATCAATGATGCTGTAGAACGCACAACATTCTCTGTAGGTGGTTCTTACATCGCTAAGAGCCAATACGATGTATACTATTGTGGTACTAACTCTGGTGCTGACGAAAAGAAGGTTGTTATAGCTAAGGATCAGACCCAAGTAGCATTTAATAATACCAAGCATTTTGGTGCCGTTGGCGATTGCGGTGTAGCAAAGGCAAAGAAGACTACAGCTCAAGGCAAGAGCGGTTATAGTTTCGACTTGGAACACAAGGCATCTTATCTTTGCTTCCTTCCCTATATAGATTTTAAGGTGCAGCGCGCAAGCTTTAAGATCCAGCGTATAGAGATAACCTCTGATAACAATATTGCTGGTACTTATGAACTTACCCAATCAGGTCTTTCCGCTACGGGTACGAATGAGTCAAAGACTATTACGCTTCACGTAGGTACTGATGGTCTTTTGCTTGCGAATCAAACAGCTAAAGCGTCAAACATTGATAATTCGCTTTATGTAGTTATAGCTCCTGGCACCCATACCTTGAAAGTGAAATATACAGTTTTAGATGCAAAGGGTAAGGCAATGACAATAACCAAAAGTTATAAATCACATCACTTTGCTGCCAATAAGATTTGTGATATTCCCGTTTATCTTGGTGCTATACCTCTTTACAACGGTCACAATTATTACATGTGGGATGCTCGTGAGAACTATTGGTCAGGTCACGAGTGGGACGCTTCTGACGCTTGGCAGCCAACAAAGAATACTGTAGGCAACGACGATTATCCTAAGTCTAAGGAAGCCGATGGTGCTCGTTGGTATAACGACGTCGAGGGCCCTCTCGAGGCTTCCGTCAATCCTCTCTTCAAGCAGCTTCCCAATGCTAACGAATTGGCTTGGTACGTATTGAAGGGTGATTGTTATTGGGATAATAGTTCTCTGTGGAAGGCTTTCGATAAGGTTCACAGCGGTGGTATATGGCTTAAGAAGCTCAGCGTTATCGCTGAAGAAAATGGGAAGAAGCCTGCTGAGTTAAAGCAAAACGATCCCAACGGTAAAAATTTGCTTACTTTTTCCAACCCCCAATCCTATAAGTTTCCTCCTAAGTTTGGCAAGCCTTCCGATAGTGAGATTGGTAAATACTTCTTCCTCCCTGCGATGGGCCATTACACGCAAGGTGATACTTATCATTTCGGTTTTGGTGGTAGCTATTGGTCGTCTACTGCTGACCCCAGCTATAACAGGGGTGCTTACTGCCTGAACTTCTTCTATGGTGCAGTGGAATTGTACTACGAGCCCCGCACTAGAGGGTGTATAGCGCAGCCTTTTGAGTCGCCTTCCCCGATTGTATTATTTTGAATGGGTTCTTTTAAAGGCTCGCTCATATTTTAACGCCTTTTGCGGTCGATTCTCCAGACATCGTCACTCAAAAAACATGTATTTATAACTGTTAGACAAACAGTATTTTGTACCTTTGTGTCACCTAATATTAGGTGACACGAAAGATATTTTAACTATGTTTGTCCGCAAAAAGAAATATCCATCTGGCAACATCGGAACTATTGTTGTCGAGAAAATTGGAGGCAAAATGAAAGAACATGCCACAATTGGAGTAGCCTATAATAAAGGTGAGATCGATACTGGGGGGCAAAGAAACATGGGCATTGATTACGATGCTGGTTTATTCCTTGACGTTCCACGAACAGTCATTACCTGCGTTTCGCCGTCCAATATTCTTGCATGTCTATATCGTATTGGCTTTCTTGACGGTGCTGATGACTTATTTTGGTGTGAATTACGTGCTGGGTGGGATGCACAGCTATGCTTAACAAATTTGTTGATGTACATTCACTCTTCGTACAACTGCCTTTTAGCCATGTCATTCAGCGTCGCCGTTGTTGTCAATTCGGCGGATGGCACGCTGGCGATGAGGCTTCACCACCAATGGCACATTTTCGATGAATACGTTACTTGTATCAAGCCCTAACGCATGTGTCATGCTTAGTTTTATGTGCGAAATGAGCGAATATAATCCCATGATAATGCGCTCTTTCTGAGAGAAGTGATTGAGAGCTGCATAAATTCGATTAATGATGACAAAGGTAAAATTGGCAGGAATGTGATGCTTCCTGAGCGATGGATAGCTGCTGTCGATTGTAAACTCTTTGCGAGCCACTAATTCCTCTATAATTTGCCGAAAATAAAGATTCACCAAGGGTTGTATGCGAAATCCCAAATTCAAGTTGATGCGGTAGAGCGTATCAGGGATAAGCGTGGTAAACTCATATTCAAGCGTTGAAGGCTCATCCTGATAATTGATGTGCAATAATATATAGTGGTCGGCTCGAACGGGATGCTTGTTGATGATAGAATATAGAATTTTTTGTTCTATTTCGTAGGTTCCAGAAAGCTTGCTAAGATAGACTATGTTTGTATTAGACTTAGCAATAGTGGTATCTTTCTTAATATCAGAAATAACGCCATACCAATCTCTTACATCACGTACGTCAACCTGTTGCCCTCGAATAAGGCGCGCATTGTACCATACATACATCACAGAGAACATGACACCAGCCATGAGCATCGTTACCCATCCGCCATGAACAAACTTGAACATGTTGGCAATAAAGAAAATCCCTTCAATCCCTACAAAAAAGAAGACAAAGGGCAGAATCAACAAGGGTGACACCCTACGCATATACAAATAGGCAAAAAGCAGGAAGGTGGTCATGAGCATCGTTATAGTAATGGCTAAGCCGTAGGCAGCTTCCATGTTTCCTGAGTTTTGGAAAAACAGAATGACGAGAACGCAAAGCACATAGAGAGCCATATTTACAAAAGGTACATACAGTTGACCTTTAACGTCGGTAGTATATTTTATCTTCTGTCTGGGCCAAAACTTCAAATTCATTGCCTCACTGAAAATAGTGAACGAACCACTAATAAGAGCTTGACTGGCAATGACGGCTGCAATTGTCGCCATGATAATGCCAAAAAACAGAAAACTGTGGGGCATGATGGCGTAGAAAGGGTTGATACCAGGAACAAGACTGTCAGCATGACTGATAATCCACGCACCTTGCCCTAAGTAGTTGAGGATGAGCATCAATTTAACAAACGCCCAACTCACACGTATGTTTTGTGCGCCACAATGACCAAGGTCGGAATAAAGAGCCTCAGCACCTGTAGTACATAGGAAAACAGCGCCAAGAATGAGGAACCACTTAGAGTCGTGCACTAATAGCTCTATCGCATAATATGGATTGAATGCCTTGAGTATGGGCAGAAAATCAGCGATGTGACCAATGCCTAACACTCCCATCATGGCAAACCATACGAACATAAGGGGTCCAAAAAACCGACCAATAGCATTGGTACCAAACTGTTGTATGGCAAACAACACCGTAATGATGCATAGACAAATGGGTACAGTAGGCGTATTGGGTTCGTAAACTTTCAATCCCTCAATGGCAGACAGCACCGTAATCGATGGTGTAATAACGCCATCAGCAACCAACGTACTCGCCCCAATGATAGCCAACAGGTAGAGCCATTTTGGACTATGTCGCCTAATAAGCGCATACAGAGCCAAGATACCACCTTCGCCATTGTTATCGGCACGAAGCGCAATAAGCACGTATTTAACCGTAGTTTGTAGCGTCAACGTCCAAATAATACAAGATACGGCACCTATGATATATTGGGCATTGATGGCACTACCAGCCGTAACAATTGCCTTCATGACATACAGTGGCGAAGTACCAATGTCGCCAAAAACAATACCTAACGTTACGACAACACCTATGAAACTCAAACCACCATGAGTCACACGCTTGTCATCAGGAGAAAGTACCATATAGAATACGAGTTAGTTCTACTTCAAAATTTGGCTGCAAATATACTAAAAAAACAGAACTAACAATTTTTTGTCATTTTTATTTTCACGGATTTCACACCTATTACAAAAGGTATTACAAAAGGATGAACAGACCGCTGAAGGGTAATTGTTGTTACAAAAAATGAAAGCGAATGAAGTAAACCAGACTATGTACGCACCGTTCATTGAGCCACAATCAAGGTAATTTGCTTTTTATAGCCATTGACCCAAGCTATATTCGGTAAGCCAGGGAAGCAGACTCCGCATGTTGGTACTTTCTTCCATAACTTCTTTCAAGGAGTTCATGGTGAGCACATACATTGCAAAATTAAATTTCGACAGGTGTCGGAACATACCGAACCGAAAGTTAATTAGTAATACTATCAAAGAACTCTTTGGCTGGCAACGGAAAGCTGCGTAGCCATTATCTAAAATGTTAGCGAACTGTAAAAATTATTTTTTTTCAATCGTTAGTGCGTTTGCATGTTGAAAATTTGTTATATTTGTATCATCAAAAATCAAATAAATCTAAAATATATGAGAAAAAAGGCATTTCCCGTTATTTTATTATTAACGTGTTGGATATTTAATTTTTTTGAATGTTGTTTTTCTGACGAGATAGAAATTAGTTTACAGAATATCATAACTTTCAAGAGTTTTATTTTTACATTTATAGTAACAATTTTGTTAATTTATTTAGATTATGAAAAAAAATAGTTATCTGAGCATTCTTTTAATTCTATGCTCATTCGGTCTTTGTTCTTCTTGTTCTAATGATGACATCAAAACTGAGGTGTCTAAACAAAGGTTTTAAATAATAAAAGGCACTGGATTCCTGCATAAACCTTTTTATTATAGCCAATAAGAGTTTCAATCTTGATAATAAAACCAACACTCGAGTAAGCAGCGAGGATTTTCCCACTTCTTCCTTTTTGAAAGAATGTATTGTTGATAATTATGCCTTCAAAGATAAAACAAGAGGCATATCTGAAAATAGAGAAAAAATCCCAGCGTATTTGATCAAGTCCTATGACGATTTTTTCAATTCTAAAAAGTTAGATATTGACAATTTGGTTAATGAAATTCTTGTTGTAATTGAACAAGTAAAATCATCATTTCCTAATTTAACAAAAGAAGAACTTGACGGATTGTTTTTCGTAGCGGGAATTACTTATAATTCATGTATCTATTGGCATAACAATTCTAACAAATGGATGTCAATGTTAACCGATAGAAAAGACACAAGGGCACATTGGCTTTGGGAAGGTGTTAAAAACGGTGTGAAGAAGTGGGCTAAGGCAGATGGTGGTGGCGCACTAAGAGTTTGGACCGTAAATAAAATAGCAGGATTAGCATCTGGCGGTACAGCTTTGTTGGCTGGTGCAGCTGTTGGTTCCGCAGTTGGTGCATGGAATAATCTTCCTGTTTGGGATTAGGATAGAATTTTTAATATTGATCAATATATTATTTCCACTATACCACAATGTATAGTGGATTTATATATTGCTGTCGGGTAAAAAAATAATCAAAGTTCTATGTTCCTTTATCTATCGGCAATGAAGGCGTTTCGGTAGAATGGACGCATACTTTTTGATTCAAAGAGTAAACATTAACAAAATACTCATTTTTTAGCTTATGGCAAATATAATAGATGAATAATCTCTAAGGTAAGAGTTTTGGTTGACTCTACAGGTAAGGGATTCGGGATTTTATTTCCCGTTTTTTATTCCCACTGGCTTATATATCGCAATTTTTATGTAAATTTGCATGCAGACAGATGAATACTACTTATACTGCGCATGTCATTTTTTTTCGCCTTTGCCCAAGCCATGTAGCCATGCTGGCAGAGGTGGGGGCAATTGCCAAAGTTTCCGTGGGCTGGAAGGCCTGGGCGGACATGGGTGCTTCTGGAAATGAGACGAGGCGTAAGTGATAATCTTTTCTCACGATGAATCAGCAATTACTAAACAAATACAATATTCCCGTGCCGCGATACACCAGCTATCCACCGGCCAACTATTTCCACGAATTTACAGAACGCGAATATCTTGCTGCCGTCGACGCGTCCAACCATCAGACGCGCCAGCCGCTGGTGTCGTTCTATCTGCACATTCCGTTTTGCAGGCATCTGTGCCATTACTGTGGCTGCAACTCTTACCCCATGGCGGATGATGTGGTGATAGGCCACTATGTGGACGCCCTGCATCGGGAAATCGACTTGGTGGCTTCACGGCTCGACACAGCTACACGGAAGATTTCGCAGATACACTATGGCGGCGGAAGTCCTACGGCACTGCCCATCCATTACCTACAGGAGCTGAACGAGCACCTGTTGTCACTGATGCCGGCCATAGAGAATCCTGAGATAGCCATCGAATGCCATCCCGGCTATCTCACGGCCAGCAACTGGGAGGAATTAGGCAGATGTGGCTTCACGCGCTACAGCTTAGGCGTACAGGATTTCGACCTGCGCGTGCTGAAGGCCGTTAACCGCAGGCCGCCCTTGATGCCTATAAGCGAAATCATGGACATGTTGCGCGCCCAGGGTGCGACCATCAACATGGATTTGCTGTTCGGGCTGCCGCTTCAAACACCCGAGTCGTTCGCGCAGGCCGCCCAGCAAGTGGCAGCCCTGCATCCCGACCGCGTGGTGACGTTCAGCTATGGACATGTGCCATGGGTGCATAAAAGGCAATTGGTACTCGAGAAGCTGGGCTTGCCCAAGGATGCTGACAAGCAGGAGATGTACCGGAAAGCCGCGGATGTCTTTCATGCCGCCGGTTATCGCAGCATTGGCATGGATCATTTTGTGCTGCCTACCGACGAACTGAGCATCGCACTGGACACCAGGCAGCTGCACCGCAACTTCCAAGGATATTGCACGCGCCGCACCACAGGGCAGGTCTATGCCTTCGGCGTAACGGCCATCAGTCAGCTGGAAACGGCCTATGCGCAAAACGGGCGTGACATCCAGACCTATATCGACACCATACGACAGGGCAAGTTGTACACCCGGCGCGGCTACCAACTCACGCGGCAGGAGCAAATCGTGCGCGAGGTCATTGAGCAGATGATGTGCAACTACCATCTTTCTTGGTCTGAGATAGCTGGGCGAATCGGCATCACGCCGGCCGAGGTGAAGGCTGCCACCAACTACGACGAGGCCAAGTTGCGCGAAATGGAGGCCGACGGACTGATACAGCTCAGCGATGATGCCGTGGCCATGACCAGCATAGGCTCGCCATTCGTACGGAATGTAGTGGCCACTCTCGACCCGCTGATGCAACACACCGACAAGAAATTTTCAAAGCCAGTATAAGTTAAAATATAGAAAGAATTATGCCATTAGAGGATATTCAAGGGCAACAAGGTACCGTGGCTGTGGCCGACCAACCGTCTGCCTTGTCCACGGAAACACCAGAACCCGTTGACGTTTGCGTGATTGGCGCCGGAATCACCGGCCTCACCACAGCTTTCCACCTGATAAAAAAAGGACGTAGCCTGCGTGTAGTGGAGAAGGCCAACCGCATTGGAGGACAAGTCCACACGCACCGGGTAGGCGATTTCGTGATGGAGAGCGGCCCCAACACGGGGGCAATCTCCTATCCGGAGATTGTCGAGCTGTTCAACGCACTGGACGGTGACTGCCAGTTGGAGACGGCGCTCGAGTCTTCCAAGCGCCGTTTGATATGGAAGGGCGACCGCTTCCGAGAGCTGCCGTCCGGACTGATTGGCGGACTGCGCACGCCCTTGTTCACCTGGCACGACAAGTTTCGCATCCTGGGTGAGCCGTTCCGTGCCAAAGGAACCAATCCTGATGAATCGGTTGGAGAGCTGGCTGCGCGACGATTAGGGAGATCGTATCTTGATTATGCCGTGGATCCTTTCGTGTCGGGTGTCTATGCGGGCAATCCCATGACGCTCGTTACCCGTTATGCCTTGCCTAAGTTGTACAATCTGGAGCAAACGTATGGAGGATTCATCCGTGGTGCCATGGCCAAGGCCAGAGAGCCTAAGAGTGACCGCGACCGACTGGCTACCAAGCAGGTGTTCTCGGCTAAAGGCGGTCTGGAGCACCTGGTGCAGGCTTTGGGCGCGGCCATTGGGCCGGAGCATATCACTACCGGGGCCAATGGCGTGCAAGTTTTTCCTGATGCAAGTGGGTATGAGGTGAGATATTCCACGGCAGACGGCATGGAACATCGCATTGCTTGCCGCAAGGTAGTGACCACATGTGGTGCTTATGCTTTGCCCGCCCTCCTGCCATTCGTGGATGAAAGGCTCATGAAAGATGTCAACAACCTGTTCTACGCACCCATCGTGCAGGTAGGCGTGGGCATCAGGAACACTGGCGGAAGGCAGTATCAAGCGTTTGGCGGTCTGGTTCCTTCGTGTGAACGGCAGCAAGTGTTGGGCATCCTTTTCCCGTCGGCTTGCTTTGAGGGGCGCGCGCCAGAGCACGGGGCTGTGTTCTCATTCTTCTTGGGAGGAGTGAGACACCAGGAGTTTATAAGTAAGACTGATGATGAGTTGACAGACATTGTCGATGATGCCTTGCACCGGATGCTGCAATTGCCAAAGCATATTCAACCCGACGTGCTTCGTATATTCCGCCACCATCGGGCCATTCCTCAATACGAGGTGACCAGTGGGGCACGCTTCGCGGCAATTGACCAAGTGGAACAACGCTACCCAGGCCTTGTCCTGGCAGGAAACCTCAAGGGAGGCATCGGCATGGCAGACCGCATTCGGCAGGCTGTGGCCGTGGCCAAAAACATATAATCCTAAAGTGAATATGAGAAGGGTTACACTGAGGACATATCTTAATCCTTAATTCCGCAACACGATTATAAAATAAACTTTTTAAGTACCTGAGCAACATAAAGTTGCTCAGGATTTTGCCATGTCAGAATTTTCACTTATCTTAGTGTTGCAAAAAAAACAAGAGAATCCGACGATAGACATGGTGAAGATACAAATTAAATCTGAGAGACTCACTCCTTTTGGGGGATTATTTTCAATCATGGAGCAATTTGACACCACAAAGACTTGACGTAAAGAAGTTTGGACTCAATGCAACAAGTCGCATAAAAGCATTTGTCTTCAGGTTTATCTCTGTACCAGCCAAGTGGATCAGGACATCAAGGCGGTATGTGCTGAATATCTATACCTGTAATAATGCTTACGCAGATGTTTTCCAGACTGATTTTGGATAATGCCTACAACTTATGGGAATGATATTGTGTATTGCCTCAAATCACATTGTGGGGTAAGGGGATATTGTAGGCAGAAGTGGGTGCTTCAAGTTCAAATTATCTGCAAATTCAGTAATGAGAGGACGTGTAAACGCAATAAGGACGTTCAAAGGCTTAGTTGCGGATTTGAGGTATTTTAAAAATTATAGCCTATACTTATATATGGATATATAACAGCAGCCCTATCTACCCCATGATCTTTTTCTCCTAATTCGTCATGCATTCCGAGAGCTGTGCCAGGATTTAACCCTATTCGTAGCATAAGACCATTATTAGCCTGATACCTATACCCCACATCTACAAATCCAAAAACCGAATTTTTTGTTTCTTCCAATCTATATCCGTTTGTATTATATTTGCAAGAATATATTCCGTAACTTATTCCGATACCAAGTTCTAAATTATGCTTTTTATTACCTATCAAATAATTAAAGGCTATAGGGAATGTTAAACCTGTTGTTTTTTCTGGGGCAGAATCAAAAAAGTCCTGAGACGAAGAATTTGTATATGCAATACCTATTCTTCCTCCCCATCTAGTTTTTTCATTAAATCTCGTATCATAATGAATTCCAACAGTTGTTGAAGCACCAAAAGCTTCTAAATAAACTCCTTGTTGTTTCTGAGAAAAACCAGATACACAACACAAGATAGTGCATATAAGAGTTAATACTTTTTTTTCATTTCATCCTTAATTCCGCGACACTATTATAAATTAAACTTTTTAAGTACCTGAGCAACAAAAAGTTGCTCCGGATTTTGCCATGTCAGAATTTTCTCTTATCTTAGTGTTGCAAAAAAACAAGAGAATCCGACGATAGACATGGCGAAGATACAAATTAAATCTGAGTGACTCACTCCTTTTGGGGGATTATTTTCCATCATGGAGCAATTTGACTCCACAAAGACTTGACGTAAAGAAGTTCGGACTCAATGCAACAAGTCGCATAAAAGCGTTTGTCTTCAGGTTTATCTCTGTACCAGCCAAGTGGATCAGGACATCAAGGCGGTATGTGCTGAACATCTATACCTGTAATAATGCTTACGCAGATGTTTTCCAGACTGATTTTGGATAATGCCTACAACTGCTCTTGTGGAAGAATTCACATGAAATGACTCATCCCACTTATATGGATTGTTTTCTTCTGTTGAAATGGTTTGAAGACTGACCTCTTGATTAGAGCATGAAAAAACAAGAGTTAATGCAAGCATCATGGTTGAAGCCTGCAGAATAACAACTAAAAAGCGTTTCATAAATATTATTTTATGTTTATCGTATTCCTTAACGTACAAATTGCGCCATTCTTCATACTATATATATTAAAATATAGAGGCCGAATGGGTTGTTGGTTAAAAATATTCAGTATATCTTGCTTTGTTAAGTTTGAACGTTGTTGAACAATAGGTCTACACTGATTGTCAAATGTGATAATCAGTGCATTGCGTACAATACCATTGTTTTCTATTGAAACAGCTGTATTTATTCGTTCATCATCGTTATGGTTTTCTATCGCTGCTATGACATAACATATTTTCCCCAGAGTTATCGAATTAATACAGCCATAATGATTTTTCTCAACAGGATATACTGACAGTATGTTCTCTGTTTCATCAGCAAGGGAAAAATGTGCCATTACTTGATTCAAGCTATATACAATAAAGGATTGATATCGAAGCTGTATACTGTTGTTTTGTAGCCATAAGGAGTCTAATGAGATGCATTCTTTCCCTCCATATGCCAAACGAATCTCTTTCAGTGTATTAAAGCGATTTTGAGAAAAGGTGAATTGTTCATTTTGCTCAATATCATTCTCTTTTAATGACTTTATAATCCTCTGTGTTTCTAACAGATTTGGAGTATAATTAG
>JBNPOM010000070.1:0-13360 GCA_050315175.1 Prevotella sp. SGI.027 | reverse complement strand
AGCACAGCATGTTGCGAAAAATACTATATTTACCAACAATAAATTTGACTAACCATACAATTATTTGAGATGAAGAAAGTATTTTGGATGGTAATGGCAGCTATAGCATTCATTTTTGCTGGCTGCGGAGACAAGAAGACAACACCTAACGACAATCAGGCAGACACAACGATTGTGATGGATGAAAGTGCGGACGCAACCGCCGACTCCTTGACGTCAGAACTTGATACACAGTTATCGCAGAACAACACGGATGCCGTTCAGGCTACCCTGACATCGCTGCAAAACAAGTATGCAGAGCTGGTGGCTTCTGGCAAGTTGGAGACGGCCAAGGCCTATGCCGCCAAGATTCAGCAGCTTTTGAACGACAATGCAGATAGAATCAAGGCTGCCGCAGATAACAATCCCTCTATTGCCGCACTTGTATCGGGCATTCAGAACCTTTCTACAACAGCTGAGGCAACAGCCGAACAGGCTGAGGAAGCGGTGAAAAACAATGCGAAAGAAATGATGAAAGAGGCTGAATTTGAGACCAACCAGGCCATTGATAAGGCCAAGCAGGAAGCCACGAAAGCCACTGACAAGGCCAATGCCAAAATGAATGAGGCCAAGGACAAAGCCGGTAAGGCGCTTGACAAAAGTGCAGAGGAAGCCAACAAAAAAGTAAACCAGGCCAGGGGACAAATCCGAAAAGGACTGGGACTATAATTCCAGAAGCACTTCCAACTGGATAGGTGGAGCTGTAAACACGTTAGCCCAGGGCATCTGCCCTGGGCTAACGTGTTTATGGGCTTTCACTGTCCATCGCCACCTCGACCAATATTCACATTGTACACCGCCAGAGGTCGTATGCGATTGAATCGAGCCGGGTGGCGCAACGACGAAGTCAGGAGGAAAAACGATTCCTACCTCACGATCTTCATGGTCTTTTTGCCTTGCTTCACAATGAAGAGGCCATGCATGGGCAGCTGGTTTACAGAGAAGGCGGCTGCTGGGAGTTGCAATAGCTTGTGACCTTGCAAGTCGTACACGCTAACGGGTGCTTCGGCATCGCTGACCGTAGGTGTCTCGATGGCTGTTACCCAGTCGTAATTGGTGCGGTTGCCCTTGATAGTAAAAGTGCCATTCGCGATGTTGATCACCACACTGTTGGGTTTGCCATACTCTGATCTTACCACTTGCCAGTTGGCATCGCGCTCATCTTTGAAACGTAGGTATACTTGATAATCGCCATCGGGCAGGTCAGCAGGGATGATGATTCTTTGCCACGAAATTGCCTTCCAGTAGCTGTCTTTGGCTTGATAGTTTGTTGTCACAAGGTCGCGTTGCTGTCCATTGCCTTCGATGACCAGTGCCAGTGTACCGTTGACAGGAGTGCTGCTCACGTTCCAAACCTTCGCTTCGCCCATGCTGATAGCTCGTTTGGAGAATTTCTCGATGGTGAGCTGGTTGCCGTAATACAGGGTGAGGTGACTCATCCACGCCCCTTGCTGCTCGGGCTGAATGCCAACAATCATGTCTTGGTAGTAGCTATAGTTACTGCGAGCAGGTGTCAGGATGCCGATGTCGAAGTCGCCGTCTTGATAGCCTCCCCAACCCCAGTTGACATGTACTTTGCCGTCTGCCTTATAACCATCGATTACAAAAGCGTGACCGTTTTCCCATTTCGAGTCGTTGCCCGAATAGTAAATGGGGCGTTGCTCAGACAATTCCTTATACACCATGTCCATCCATTCTTGTTCTGAATAGTAGTTGCGGGTGTAGCGGTTCATGTCGGGATTGTAGCCGAAATAGTTGATCAATGCGTTTTGTGCTGACATGGTGTATGAGGAACTGAAGCCTGGTTTATAATCCATATTGACGGAAATGCCCACCTGTCGCATCAGCTCTGACACAGCTTTGGCCTCTTCGTCTGTGTATTTTCCTTTTTCATAGATAGGCAGCATCTTGTCCCACTGATAAGGGGATGCGGAAAAGTCGGCGGAGAGTGTCTCACCGTTCATCGAATAGCTGTTCGACCCTTTGCCCACCGTGGGATACTTGTAATAGCGCATAATCTGCGTCATGGTAATGGCGACACATCCTACAAGATAAGGTTTGCCGTTCTCATCCTTTTGCACATCGTTGTTGAAGGGCGCTTCTTGTTGCCATCTGGTTTCTATGAGTGGGTCTACATGGTCGGGTAGGGGTGCTGATGGTGCGATGACACCACTGTAGCCTTGTCCGCTGGCTAAACGCGAGGCTATGGCTGCGTTGGCTGCACGTAAGTACCATTGAAAAGCGGGATTGATGTTTGTGTCGTTAGTATGTGGCTTGTTTGATATACCGACAACGGCTTTAATGGCATCATCGTTAGCCAATACAACAAAACCCACATGGCGGTTGCCAATCACGGTCAAGTCAGACAGTTGCTGAAGCATTTGCATGTTGCCAATATTTGTGCCCCTGGTGTCTTCGGGCGCAGCTATGGATAGCTGTCGGGCGGCTATAGCCTTGAGTTGTGCTATGGTGCGAGGCTTTGCCGATGCCGAAAGACTAAGCAACAAGCTAAGGAAAAAAGTAGTAAATAATTTGAATCTCATCATATACGTATTTGTTACAGTTGATGGAAAAACCCAATGGGCATTGGCGAGAGTTGTCCCACCGCCCATTGGGTTGTAATTGATAACAACACAGTGTGTGTTATCTTTTTATTGTTCGCTCATTTTTTAGTCTAAAAGCGCAATCCATTCAGGCTTCTGATTGTTGGTCCACCATCCCCAATCAGGCGAGTACCAGTGTAGCCACAACTCAAAGGTGTCATCATCTGGATGGTATTTGCCACATTCGTCTTTGGTCAGAGCGTCAATGTCAGCCTTTTTCCAAAGCTGCTCGCTATCACCAAATAAACCAACAATCCAGTAATCTTTCATGCCATCGTTGTTCCATTTCTGCGTATGGATGTACTGGGGTTTCATGTGAAGTATGTTCTCACTATCTTTCCAGAAAGTAATGGTTCCCATGTCGCTGTCAATCCATTCGGCCTTTGCATGTAGACCTTTAATGGTGTAAGTTCCTTTAGGAAATTCCATGACATCAATATTCTTAAACATCCATCCATAATACCAGCTGTCCCAATTGGCATGGTGCAGGATGTATCTGTTCACGGTGATGTCAAGCTCGGTGTTACCATACTCGTAAGCTTGTGCATCACCCACCTTGATGTTTACTTTCTCAGTACTTGCGGGTTGCATGTCAAAGTTGACGTTGATCTTCTTTGTTTTTTCCCCAGCTTTAAACTCCACACTTTGAGGTACTTTGAACTTGCTGTTGTTAGTTATTAAATGAATGGCAGCGGCTGCAGAACCATCAGGACGCCCCACCGTCAGCTCAAGTTTTTGTGGCTCGCTGTTTTCCAAGTCTAAGACTGTTTTCGCAGTGAGGATATATGCTTTTTGTGTGGCAACGCTACTATCAGGTTTTGCGGCAGGCTCATACTCGAACTCCTCAACACAAGAAGCGAGAAACGCTACGCTCACAAACAGTAGTATAGCCTTCAAGGTTTGATATGTCTTTTTCATAATTTATAATGATATGATGTTACTATATTAATTACTTCACCCATGGCGTGTATTTGTTGGATGGGTCAGGATTGTTCCATCCTACAAGCGCTTTATTGTTGATTTGCTCTTGGTCAACAAACACGATGTTCATCCAGGCTGGACGACCGTCGGTGTTGAATCTGCATCTCTCATAGAAGTTTGTGCCGGGATAGCCACGTTTAACAGAGTAGTTCAAACGCTTTACATCGAAGAATGTTTGTCCTTCGCCCCAAAGTTCCACACGTTTTTGGAAAACAATTTCCTCTACCAAAGCGTCTTTCGTGGATGCTGTGGCCGAATATTGCTTATCACGATAGTTGCGCATGAAGTCTTCTACGAGCTTCTTTCCACGTGCCATATCCTGATGTGCGGCTGCCTCGGCTTCGATAAAATACATTTCCTCAACACGCATGAGTGGGTAAGCGGTAGACTCGCCAGTAATCATGTCATCAAATCGGCCTTCTCCCGGTCTCCATTTTAAGGAAGCGTATGTGGGAAGAATAGATTTAAACTGATTGTCAACATAGACGTTTTTAGCGGCCAAAGGTGAGTTGTCAGGAGCTTTCCACATCAGTTTTCTGAAGTCGGTATCACCGATTCTATCATAAACGCTCTTACCAATCATTTGCTTACATGGATTTTGGAGATATCCGTATGTAATTTCGTTGCTCTTCCATGACGTCCAATTCAGCCATCCGTCTTTAACCGCTTCATCATCCTTGGTGTATTGAACAGCCCACATCCATTTGTCAGCTTGGTTGAAACCCTTTGCTGGATCAAGACAATCTTTCTCAGTCATGGGTTGTACGCTTGCTTTGTTGATAGCGTTTCGAGCCGCCTTTTCAGCATTGGCATAGTCGCCCATCCAAAGGTAGAGGCGTGCCTCCAAACCATAGACAACGGCTAAGTCAGGAAGGGTTTGTCCACGGGTACTCTTCAAATGAATGATGTTTTGCTCTGCATTTTTCAGGTCTTCAAGAATAAATGCAGTCATCTTTTCCTTTGTAGCACGAGGATTCACACGTGCGGAATCATTGCTCATGTTAGGTTTGATGATAGGAACGGTTAGCCCAATAACGTCGTTCCCGTCTGCATTGATGTTGCTTGTCACCTTGTTTGGCAAGAACTCGAACATACGAGCGATATCCAAATACATCATGGCCCGGTTGGCTTGCGCCACGCCTAAATATCCTTTTTGCTCATCAGTAGCGTTTTTGGGGTCGATGGTTCCGATGATATTGTTCGTGTTCAATATATACTTGTAGGGATATTGCAACAGGAATTGCGTTGCGAGGCGGTCTTGACCGATGCCAGTACAGTTTGCCCACGGCCAAAACCAATCGAACTCATTGTCCACGGTGGCCAAATCTTCGGTCATGACGTCACGGATGTGCATCATGGCTCCCAACCCCCAACTGTATGAAATGTCCCATGACCACCATACAGCTTTGGCATAAGCAGGGATGGCGTTAACCATCGCCTCGGTTGCCGTGGGTGATTTGCCAACTTGGTCTTTTGTAGCTTGAGACGTTGGGAAGGTCTCATCTATACAACTTGTGAGCAGCGAAGAACATATTAACGAGCCCACAAATGCTTTTGTGATTATATTTGTTAGTTTCATCTTCTTATTTATTTAAGTTAGAATGTGATCGATATACCACCTGTAATGGTACGAATGGGTGAATAGTTCACATTGTTACCAGTTCCGTCAATGCTTTGTCTTGGGTCCATGCCTTGGCGTTTCGACCACAGCCATACATTGTCGGCAACACCATAAATGCGTATCTTTTCCAAACCCCATGAAGTGGTTAACTTTGCTGGAAGTGTGTATCCTAGGGTGATGTTTTGCAGTGACAGACTTGATGCGTTAATCAAAAAGCGATCGCTGTAAGCTGTCGAGAACTCGTCATTGCTCTGGATGCGTGGAATGTTCGATTCGGTGTTTTCTGGCGACCAAGCATTTAACATGTCTACGTGGAAAGCGTATCCACGGCTGAGCGACATGGCGCTGGCATAGGTGCCATCGTAGTACTGACCGCCAATTTGATAAGCAAAGTCAATAGAGAAATCAAAGCCTTTGAAGTTAAAGGATGTTCCAAACCCACCATAACCATCTGGCAGTGAGGTGCCACAGAGGTAATAGTCAGCCTCGCCTGTTGTCTTTACGGTGGTTAACTCTTTCACAATGGGTTGTCCCTTGCTGTCCAACACACGCTTGCCATTGGCATCGGTCTCGTAAACGTTCTTGTAATACAAGGCTTCACCCGTTTTATGGTCAACACCAGCATAGCGATACATACGGAATACGTTGAGGGGTTGATCCTCGCCATAGAAGTAACCACCAGACATATAACCTTCAACACCGTCTACTACAGCATTCTTGCTTTCTTTAGCCAGCTTGGTGATACGGTTTTTGTAAGTTGTAAAGTTCAGGTGTGCCGACCATGTGAAATCTTTGGTTCGGATGAGGTCTCCGTTGAGTTCTATCTCAACTCCGCTGTTGGCCATGTTACCAATGTTTTTGTAATAGCCAGTGTAACCTGTCGTTCCAGGCAGTGTGTACCATGCCAACATATCTGTTGTGGTACGGTAGAAGTATTCCAAAGAACCACTTAATCTGCTGCCGAAGAGCGTGAAATCAATACCGGTGTTGAAGTTTCCACCTTTCTCCCAAGTGATATCCTCGTTTCCTACCGTTGCTGGTGTAATGGCAACTTCACCGTTAGAATTCACAATGTTGTACATATAAGTATATCGGAAGTTACCGATTCGATCGTTTCCTTGCTCTCCGTACGATGCCTTCAGTTTTAATTCGTTAATCCAATTAGTCTTCATCCAAGACTCTTTGCTTACCAACCAGGCACCACCCAAAGACCAGAAGTTACCCCAACGATGGTCGGGATGGAAGCGAGAGGAGGCGTCGCGACGATAGGACATCGAACCAAAATAACGTTGGTCATAGTTGTACTGAACACGACCGAACCATCCTTCAGTGTTGTAGTCGCCCATAGAAGAACCCGTGTCAATAACTAAGATAGCTTGGTTCATCTCGCTACTTTCGTTTGAGAAGGTTTTTTGGCGTTCGCCAAATATGTTGTAACCACGTGTACGGTAATATTCATGTCCCAGCATGGCCTCAACCTCATGTGCGCCATACTCGTGATGCCAGTTGAGCAACTGCTGGTAGTTGTAGCTCCATGTTCTATCGTGTGAGCGTTTTACAGCACCCTTTTGAGCAGCATAGTGACCCAGCCAAGGGTTATGCGTGGTGATTCCTCTGTATTCATCCACAAACACACTGTTGGTTGTGGTGAACTTGAAATCTTTGAGGAAGCGTATTTCAGCAGAGCCAATGGCGCTGAACGAGTTGCCCTCTTCGCCGTTTTGATTCAGCAAGTTGTCGGAAAGACCATTTGCGTTGGGCAAGAAAGCTCTTGGTATGCCTAATGTTTGACCGTCACCATAGTCGTATGCGGGGATTCCTCCATTAGCGAAGGTCATGATGTTGCCATTTTCATCACGAAGATAGAGCGGGTAGATAGGAGCAATGGTAGCCATGGCGAATACGTTATCAGGCGCACCGCTGTTACCTCCGTCTCTCAACGAGTTGCTCTTGTAGTGCGAGTAGCTGAAGTTTCCACCGAGTTTCAACCAAGGTTTTATTTGATAATCAGCTTTCATACGTCCAGAGAAACGGGTGTAATCAGAGTTGGGCGAGATACCATCATATTTAAGATAGTTTGCCGAACCAAAAAAGGTTGATTTCTCCGTGCTGCCGTTTGCAGACAAGTTGTATTCCTGACGCATACTGTTCTTGTAGATAGCGTCAATCCAGTTGTCTGGATAGAGCATGTATTTGGTACCGTTAGGTGCCGTGATTACGTTGCCCAACGTAGCGTTAGGGTTCAATTTTCCGTTCTTGCCAATCAAATATTCATTGGCGGGAACGTTATAAACATTATATCCTAAACCAAAGCTGGTGTTCGAGGTTAAGTTCTCATTGGCAAATCTGTAGGCTTCCAAAGGAGAAGATTTGCGTTTGTCAATGGCGTAGTTGTACAAGCCTTTGTACCACATTTCGTAATATGCGGCAGGGTGGTTGATATATTCATAGTCAGGCAACATTCGACTGTTTGCACCCCATTTGGCATCAAACGTGATGGAAGCGTGGTCTTTGCGCCCGTTCTTGGTGGTGATAATAATCACACCGTTGGCACCACGTGCACCGTACAAGGCAGCTGAGGCAGCGTCTTTCAACACTGTTTCACTTTCGATATCAGCGGGGTTGAGAGAGTTCATGTCGCCATCAAAAGGCACACCGTCGAGAATAATTAATGGTGCGTTGCCCGAATTGATAGAGCTGATACCTCTGATGCGGATAGCAGGAGAAGATCCACCAGGCTGTCCTGACTGTCGGGTCATCTGTACACCAGATACCTTTCCGCGCAATGCGTCTACTGGGTTGGTTACTTGTACCTTAGATATTTCATCTTCTTTCAGTACGCCTGCCGAACCAGTAAAGGCTGATTTCTTTGCAGTACCATAGGCTACAACAATCACTTCGTCAATGCTCTTCTGCACAGGTTCCATCACTATCCGCATGTTGTTTTTGGCCGTAACGTCCAGCGGCTCCATGCCTACATAGGTAATGCGCAGTGTTCGTTTGCCTTGTGGCAAGGTTAGTTTAAACTTGCCGTCAATGTCCGAGATAGCTCCTGTGCCAGAACCAACAACTTGGATGGTAGCTCCCACGACGGGTTGTCCATCCTCTTTTGAAATAATGGTTCCTGACACATCAGTTTGTGCAAATGCAGTTCCTATCATGAAGAGAAGGAACGACATCATCAAGAATAATCGTCTTTTCATATTTATAGAATTAGGTTAGTAATATAGTCTTGTTCACTCGTGCTGCGCACGTACCCCCATTTATGCTCTTGCCAGTTGCCAATAGTGGTTTGCATTCGCACTTTTCAAGGGCTGGTGGCGGTTAGGTTGTAGATTGTTGTAGGTTGTTAACCGCTACAAATATATCAATTCTCGCCAAAGGAAACAAAAAAAACAAGGAAAAAAATCACGCAACATGTGCCATGTTGTTTTCGGCAGTCGCACAATTCGTCAATGGCAAGTGTCATATTTATTCACCTTTATTTTTATTTGCTGCACATTGGTGACGATTTGACATTCTTCTTCCTGTTTTCAATGCATTGCGTAAAACGTAATTTTCAAAAAAAAGTTGTAGGATGATGTTCATTCTGTGCTTCAATGTGTGACAACGATGGTAAAACAAGCCCTTTTTACCGATATTATATCGCGAGGAAGCGCATGCCTCGCCATGTCGTCGCTTCCTCTGCGTGCGTCTTCTTGGGTGGATGGTCAGCTCGATGTATGTGCGGGTGAAATGGCGAACGCGTCGAATGTTTTCTACAGAATCCATGGCCGATTCATCTTTATTTTCTATTTTTGCAAGGTACAATATAAATATATAAGGTATGGAAATCATAGCATTACTGGTGTTTATAGCCATTGCCCTTCTGGGCTGGGGGTGTGGTGTGCTGCACGACAAATGGTTCAACTACTGCCCATCAGCCGACGAGGAGGGTGCTTTTAACAGCGCTTCACACGCCTCGGATGGCGAGCTGAGCCTGAGGGATATTCTAAAGACCAACAGCATTAAAGGCTTTGAGGCCATCTAATGGTTTGCCTTTTTGGTATGGTCGATTTCTGCTGTTGTTTGTCGTTGTAATACATTGATAATAAATGCGCTAACTCTTTCATGTTTAATGATTTAATGCATCCAAAAACATGGCATACTTGGTTCCGAGGGAAAAAATGCACGGCATAGAGCTTATGATTACATGGTTAGAAGATCAAAAAACTTGGAATAGAAATTGCGGCCGTGAATCTAGATGATAAAGGAGTGCTAGTATACAAAGAAGTTGACAATACATACACTTCCTCGCATAATTATTTTGTTAGTAATAGTAATGAAGTTGAGTTTATACTTGGAGGTAAACGTCATACAGTATTGGCAACAGGACAAGTGCATACCCATCTTTCTTGGAATCCAACTCAGACTGAAAATCCACTAGGGATAAGTGGGGCAGATATAAATTTGGCTAATAAATATTTTGATGGAATTATTAATATTTTGCTAGTCCCAACGAAACAATTATTCAATGTCTCGGTAAATGGAAATGGACTGGCTTTTCCCGTACAGAAAAAATGGTAAGTTTTTTCATAATATTTTAAATTTAAAGGAATGTATAAAGTTATATTTTTCTTAATATCGATAATTCTCTTATGTCTTTCATGTAACAATGAAGGCTATAAGGAGACAGACAGGTACATGGAGATAGACAATCAAGATTTGAAAAGGGAACTGGCTTTTTATGTTGACTCCTTGGATTCCATTCATAAAGGCGAGGACTATGTCATAAGAGTATATTGTCGGGATATCAGCAACATTCTGAAGCGATATACAATATCCGATGAGATTGATTATGATTCGTGGAATAGATGTCCATATAATTTTAAAAGCAAAGTTCATGGTAAGGACATCTTGTTTGTGATGTGGACGGCGAATCCGAGACAATCGCTGGCTATGAGCCCCGTTTTCAAATTAGATGACAAAAGCTTTGGCAAGGAGGTAAAGAAATACTTTCCAAAAATATACAAGAAATTTGGCTTGAAAGATTCTCGTTATCCTCAGATAATATACGAGCCAGACTTGATATATCTTACTTTTTTACGGAATAAGCTCATTGGAAAATATAGGAGTAGAGGATTGCCTGGAGACCATGTTCCCGTCAATGTTAATAAAAGAATCATATATATGTGATTGATAAGCATATTAAAGTTAATGTATAGGATACTACATAGTGTAATAAAAATGGAATATAAATTTGCAAATCACGACTTCTGAGTGATTTAATCCTCCTCAGGGTAAGGGCCTTTGTGGAACACACGGCAGTTTGTGTCACAAAGACACACCTTGCCAGTATAAAGAAATGATACTTTTGTTGTTGATATTACCTCCCAATATTTCCTGACCAAAGTTTAGACTTATCGACTTATTAGCTTCTTGACTTATCGACTGAGTTAAGTATGTAGTTTAATCAGTGGGTCAATTTTGACCTGAGTTAAAACTAACTTACTGACCATCTGACTTATAGATTTACTTTATTCTTGATCATACTTTGTAAACGAGGGTGTTGCGTATTGGATTTTGGAAGGTAATGGGGACCTTTACAATAGGGTTTTCCCTACGGTTTTATCGGGAAAATCCCCGCTGCATGAAAGTTTTGTTTGCTATCTTTGTAGTGCTGGAAAACGGGCGTGAAGATATTGTTCGGGTCATGCCCTGGCGTTAAGCTGAGGTCTGTTGGGTATGCTTGACAGACGAAAATTCGGATTTATAAATACAAGAAACATGAGAAGAGGTTTGGTTACAGCTGTTTGTGCTACGGTGCTGTTGAGTAGCTGCGGCACTTATACGGGTAGCGGTGCTTATACGGGTAGCACCCTTGGAGCCGTATTGGGAAGTGCTATTGGTGGCATTAGTAATGGTGCCCGCGGCAGTGATGTCGGCACGATTGTCGGTATGGCGGGTGGTGCCATCGTGGGTGGCGCCATTGGTGCGCAGGCCGACAAGAAGCGTCAAGCCGATCTGGAACAATATCAACACGACAAGGAGGAACGCGCTTATCAGCGAATGCAGCGCCGACAGCGACAAAATGAACAGCGCGACGACCGTAGCTCTAATTACGAGCAGCAGGGCAAGGCGTATAGCGGCTTCGATGAAACGAATAGTGGTGACGACCGCTTGTACGATTTCGAGGGCAGTGATTACACGGGTGATTACAGCGCACAGAAGCCCACCACCCATCTACCCGAGTCGTCAAGTGTGGAAAAGTTGGCGAAGGGACTCAGCTATACTCCGGCCATCGAGATTCGTAACGCTCGTTTTGTAGACGACAATCAAGATAATGCTATTTCGCGAGGTGAAATCTGTAAAGTGATTTTTGAAGTGTACAATCGTGGCACTCAGACCTTGTACGACATCCAACCAACGGTGGTAGAGATGTCTGGCAATAAGCATCTGTCTATTTCACCCAGTCTGCATGTGGAGAAAATCGAACCGGGTGCAGGCATTCGGTACACGGCTGTGGTTCGCGCCAACAATAAGTTGAGGGCGGGAACGGCTAAGATTTGCGTGTCTGTCGTACAGGGAAACAAAGCCATCTCGAAGGTTTGCGAGTTTAATATTCCGACAAAGAAATAATCGATAACCAGTCATCTATTGAGTCATTGCATCTTTCTTCCAGTTGGACAACATACATAAATTAGCCCGATGTGGGGCAAGTAAATGCTGAGCAGCAATTGTTGTTCGGCATTTTTTATGAGGGTAGGAAACCACACTAACGGCCTCGTTTGTGATGAAAGTGATAGCCAATGCCCAGCATGAGGTGATTGGGTGTTTTGAAGTCGTATAAGCTATAACCGATGTTGAGGAAAACAGAATGCGCTACATCTACCTTCAAAGCCAGTGTTTGATACCATCCTTTCAGTTCAGCATGTGCGTTGATGATATTCTTTCCAATGCCCGCATCGATGGTGAAATAAGGCATTACAAACTCAGCCCTGGCAGACAGCCCGAGAGACATTTGTCGGATGGCGGACGGACTTACGACATGATCCAGGTCGTTGTGCGATTCGCCATAGGCCATGATGTAGTTTTCAATGTACAGGTTCGAGCTGCTGTCGTACACGCCATCCAGTGAAATGCCGGCATTGAACCAGTGGTTCAGGTTGTAGAGCGGAGTGAAGTTGATGCCTATCACGCCGTATCTGTCTGGCAAAGCTACGGGATTGCCATCCAAATACATTCCCTGTTTGCGCCATGCACCATAAACCAGGAGGTCGTAGCTGATGTGCTTGTTGAACGGCGGAATGGCTCTTTTCGGAATCAGTTTGTCATTTTCACGATTCAGGTAGTAGGCCAGACTGACACGTCCGCCTATGATGTTGAGCCCAGCATTGGGTATTGAGGTGTTACCATTGGAGTAGTGAGAAAGCGAAATGCCTGCGTTTAAGTCCAGATGGTTGGAGAGTCGCCAACTCAGATAGAAGTCGGCGTCGATATAGGCTGTTACCTTCGATCCGATGACCTTATTCTGTGGGTTGGTTTCCTGATTGTAAGGATGCCAGTTGAAGGCAAGCCCCAGGTTCCATTCATAATTGAGCGACAGGCTGGAGGTGAATCTCTTGATGGGCGCACCCTGAAAGATAAAAGCCGACAGTGGGTTCCCCAATTGTGGATTCAGGTTGTGGTAAGCCAAACCAATGCCTTGGTAAGCATCCTTGTACGTTTGTGCTTGCACGCTGGCCTGTGGCATCTGAAAGGCATATTTCAGGCGAGTGGTGAAGGCGTGGTTCATCGTTCGTCGCTCATCGTTAGCCCCTTTGAGGTACGGATTGGTGTGCAAAATGGTCGATGGCACAACGTCCCATTCCAATCGGTGAATGGTCTTCTGCGGCACTTGCAAGGTGTCAGTATCTTCTGCATGAACATTGTTGGCAAAAAGGGCAATCCATAGAATGCTCAATGCAAGCCTTGTACCTGTCTGAAAAGTAGTTTTCATGATGCGATGATGATTACAGCAACAAAAGTAGTGAAAATGATTGGTTGTGACAATAGAATGGACTTAAAAATCAATCTGCCGTAGCCAATGCCGACATGAATGGAGGTTAGGATGGAAGGAGTTATGTTGATGGCTCTG
>JBNPOM010000069.1:0-13580 GCA_050315175.1 Prevotella sp. SGI.027 | reverse complement strand
TTTGAAAGTAAAATATACAGTTTCAGACGCAAAGAATACGGTTATGACAATAACCAAAAGTTATAAATCACATGCCTTTGGTGCCAATAAGATTTGTGATATTCCCGTTAATCTTGGTGTTAGACATTACAGCGGTCACAATTATTACATGTGGGATGCTCGTGAGAACTATTGGTCCGGTCATGAGTGGGACTCTGCTGATCCTTGGCAGCCAACAGTGAATTATGAATCAAACGACGGTTATCCTAAGTCCAAGACTGCCGATGGTGCTCGTTGGTATAACGAGGGCAGCGGTGCTTTCGAGGCTTCCGTTAATCCTCTATTTAAGCAGCTTCCCAATGCTAATGAAATGGGTTGGTACATATTGAAGGGTGATGCCCATTGGGATGATAGTACTTGGTGGGAGCTTTTCGGTGGGCTTCACATCGGTGGTATATGGTTGAAGAAGCTCAGCGTCATCGCTCAAGAAAACGGAAAGGAGCCTGCTGCCTTAAAGCAGGCAGATCCCAGTGATAGAAATTTGCTTACTTCTACTTCTTTAGACCGCTACAGCATTGCTCCTAAGAAAGGCAAGCCCGCTGATAGTATGATTGGCAACTACTTCTTCCTCCCTGCGTTGGGCTATTGCGACATTGGTGAGCTTGCCCTCCTTGGTAAAGTCGGTGACTATTGGTCGTCCAGTGCTTATCCCGGCAATATTGACAATATTAGTCGCGCGTACAGCCTGAGCTTCAGCAGTAATTACAGTTATTTCGTGGGCCTGTACAACGGCAGCTACCGCAGCCACGGGTTTGTAGCGCAGCCCTTTGAGTAGTCTTTCTGATAGTTTTATTTAGAGCGTGCCCTTTTAAAAGGTCCGCTCATAAATACCGCCTTTGGCGGTCGATTTCGACACAAGTAACAATAAGAGACCTAAAATGGGTCACTTTTTGTCACTTATTCCGAACTCGCGTATAATTTCATCATGAACTTGTGTTCTGCTCTTACAGCCTGTTGTTTCTTTGACAATAAGCCGGAAGCCCTGCCGGTACACATAGAGAAATCAAGGCAATTGGAACTTTTCTAAAGATTTTCTTATCCCGAACTCGCGTATACCTTTAATGATAGTGTGATGAAATCAGGAAAACTCCACATTCTTCATTTTGCTCCTTACTTGCCTATTGATGTTTCTTGTTTTCACCTTTATTCTATTGTACCTTTGCATCGTCAGTCAGAGAGACTGATTCGGCAGACAATCAATCCAGGAAGCGGTAACCCAGACGATAAGCCGGCATCGAACAGGAAACCGCGTACCATGAAAAACACACAGCCGAGGAAAAATAATCAATCATTAAAAACACACAAATTATTATGGCAGTAATGTATAAACTGTATCAAGACAAGAGAGTTACCTCTTCAACCAAAGGCAAGTGGTATGCCCGCGCCATTCATCCACAAGTGATCGAAACCGACGCTCTGGCCGAACGCATCCAGCGCAACTGTACCGTGAAACGCAGTGACGTGGTGGCCGTACTGGCCGAGTTGGTAGAGGTGATGCAAGACGAATTGCAACAGAGTCGCGTGGTGAAACTTAACGGATTTGGTTCGTTTAAAATAGGGCTTCGCACTAAGCCTGCCGACAAGGCAGCCGATTTTAACGTGACCAGCAACGTGGTGAATTATCGCGTGAACTTCCTTCCTGAGATGACCGGTGGCGGCGGTAAGGGCAAGAAGCGCAACCGCAAGTTCCTCGACGGTCTCAAGGTTCAAGAGGCTCCCAAGAACCCCGTGGACACGAAGAAACCCGCCGAAGGAAAACCTGAGGAAAACGCAACCCCCAATCCGAAACCTTAAATCTTCCATCCTCCCTGCCCTCTTGGGTGGGGAGGAGTTTTTAGAAAAAAATCAATCACTATGAAACGCATCAATTGGAAACTTATATTCAAGATCATCATCACCATCGCCACCGCCATCCTGGGCATGCTCAACTCGCAAGACAAACTGCCTTACAACGAAAATTGAAGAGCATCACGGGAGGACCATTGGACTGGGCGTATCGAACAATGGAACGTTCGACTGCGCCTCGTGACGAACGTACTTTTGCTTCTGGCAGCCATCGTGGCTATTCTCAGTTGCTCGAGGATTCTCTGAAGGGCGGATCATTAACAAAGTTGATTTGAAAAACCACCCTGAAACAAGCAAAGCCAACCCGCCACGGTTGGCTTTGCTTTTGGCTGATGCATCAAAGGATTGCTGCTTTTACAGAGAGGGCGAATCGGGGCATTGCATGGGGAGTGGCACAATCGGTTTGGTGAAGACTAATTGTTGGAAAAAAAAGTATCATTTTTAGGTTTGTTACAGATATTTCATACGTTTTTCTTGGTTTCGTATGGGTGAATGCTTATTTTTGCGCATAAAATAGTAAGTTACAATACATTTCATAGTATATTGATAGGCTGATGGGTGATGAGATTCTTTATTTTTACAACACGCTTTTGAATTGGGACACCACGGCATTGTTGGCTGTGAATGGCTATCATTCTGAGTTTTGGGACGATTTTATGTGGATGTATAGCAGCAAGTGGACTTGGTTGCCGCTATATGCCAGTTTGGCTTATGTGATGTTTCGCAGCTTTTCCCTGAAAGTAAGCATCTTGTGCGTGCTGTGCATCATCTTGGTCATCACATGTAGTGACCAAATCACATCCACGCTGATTCGGCCTTGGGTGGAGAGGCTGCGACCGAGTCATTTGGCGAATCCCATCTCACCGCTTGTGCACATTGTGGATGGATACCGTGGTGGAGCCTTTAGCTTTCCGTCGGCCCATGCCGCCAATAGCTGGGGACTCACCAGTTTCATGATTCTTCTCATGCGGCGACGTTACCTCTGTCTGTTTCTGATTTTCTGGGCCTTGCTCACGTGTTATTCGCGCCTGTATCTGGGCGTTCACTATCCCGGCGACTTGTTGGCAGGCATGTTCATTGGTGTACTGTGTGCCACCCTCATCTATTTTTTATTTCGTTTTTTGTTGAAACGCTTTGCCGATGCCGATGAGGTGAAACCCAAAAAGATGGTGCATGTGTACAGTCCGCTTGTCGTGGGGTGTCTCACGATGTTGATGATGGCGGGACTGAGTTGTTAGCGGCAGGAACACAACAATGCAGAACAACGAATGGAGCTGAAAACATGACCAATCACCATCAACGATTAGACGAATCCTTGCAGGAATCATGCGGCGACAACGGTGCTGTCGATTCGGCACCTGTCGGAGAACAGGTTGTCGGTTGTGGCGAGTCTTTTCATCCCGTTGCTTATTTTCACTCACCTTTTACGTCCAAGTTTGGCATTCCCAAACAGAGCGGACTGGCTGCTGGTTTGCACGGCACGATTGTCCTTGAGCCTCCTTATCGCCAAGCTGATGCCTTGCGGGGCATTGAGGGTTTTGACTATCTGTGGCTCATTTGGCAGTTCAACGCCAATCCACATCAGTCGGACAGTCTGTTGGTGCGCCCGCCCGTGTTGGGCGGAAACCAGAAAGTAGGCGTGTTTGCCAGTCGTTCGCCCTTCCGACCAAACCCCATCGGTCTGTCATCGGTGTTGCTGGAGCGGGTGGAGTGGGACACCCCGCAGGGACCTGTGTTGCATGTACTGGGGGCCGACTTGATGGATGGGACGCCTATCTACGACATCAAACCCTACGTGCCTTATGCCGACTGTCATCCGGAAGCCCGAAGCGGCTTTACCGATTTGTCGAAGATTCAGCGGTTGGAGGTGGTGATTCCCGATGAGGTGGCGCACCTGTTTACGCCTGACAAGTTGCGCACTTTGAAAGAGGTTCTCTCTCTTGATCCGCGTCCGGCTTACCAACGGTCGAGCGAAAAAACATACGGCATGCCGTTTGATGGAAAGGATGTGAAGTTCAGGGTTGTAGAAAATGATGCCACCCATGACTGTGATGGGCAAGATGCGCAATCGGCATCGTCTGCCTGTTGTGCCACGGAAAACGCTTCCTTAAAAAGTTCTGACGGAGCGGTGCGTGGAGGAACCTTGATTGTTCTGGGCATCTCTGAAGGATGAATAAAAAAATCCACTGATGACTGATAACCAAAAGTGGGCAACAGTCAGCAGTGGAAATATTTGATGATGAATCGCGCATGATGCGCACCAGCATGTGGATGTGGCTGGCGTTAGTCGTTATCTTCTTCTTCTGTTGAGGGAACAGCCTGTTCGGGTTGTTTGGAATCGCCAAGATTGGTCATCCTCACAATCACGATACTCACTTCGTACAGCATCCAAATAGGCAGAGAGACGATGAGCAAGGTGAACACGTCGGCCGTAGGTGTGACGATGGCCGCAAGGATGAGAATGACGACAATGGCTTGTCGGCGATACCTGGACATCCATTCGGCGCGCAGCAGTCCGAAGATGGCCAGTAGCCAACTGATGACGGGAATCTCAAACACGATGCCAAACACCAAACTCATCATGAGCATCGTATCCATGTACGACTGGAGCGACAGCATGGTTTGCACTTCATTGCTGACCTGGTAGGTACCAAGAAAGCGAACCGTGAGGGGGAAGATGAGATAATAATTGATGAGAATGCCAATGATGAACATCACGTACCCGCTGCCCACAATCTTGAGTGCATAGCGCTGTTCGCGCTGGTATAGAGCGGGGGCGATGAACTTGTACAACACGTACAATATATAAGGTGAGGCACACAAGGCTCCGAAGCAGAGCGCCGTCTTCATGTGTATCATGAACTGCTCGGTGAGCCCGATGTTCACCAGTTGGATGTTGAACGGCTCAACGCCCAGCAGACGATACGTCACGAAGTGGCTGTCCTTGGGTGCCAGTACAATGTTAAAAAGCTCTTCCTTGAACATGAATGCCGCGATGCCACAGATGAGGGCTACGGCAATAATGCGTATGAGCGTGCCGCGAAGCACGTCCAAATGTTCCCAGAAGGTGAGTTCTAAATCTTCTTCCATCATGAAACCCTCCATGGGTGGTGTGTCAATCCCTTCCTAATGTGGTGGGATAGGGGAGTGTGAGAGAAAGACTGCTGTCGTCTTATTTCTTCGTCTCAGTATCTTTGGTTTGTTGGTCTGGATCGAGGTCTTTCTCGATGCCGTTCACGCCATCTTTGAAACTTTTCACTCCTTTGCCCAAGCCTTTCATCAGCTCAGGGATTTTCTTTCCTCCAAACAGGAGCAGTACGACAAGTACGATGAGTACAATTTCCGGTGTTCCTAACATAATATCAATGTTTGAATTGAGCACCACGGGCTGCCCATCTGGTGAGAAACTCACTTGCAGGGTAGGCATCTGCCTGGGTGCTATGGTTAGTGGTTTTGATTTTTCAATGTATGTCTCGCCAAACCATTGCTGGCGAGTGCGATGATGCAAATGTACGAATAATATTTCAAACGGCAAGAATAGGCGCTGAGAAATCAATGTGGTAGGTCAATATTTCTCAGCCCAGATGTCTTTCTCCCATGCGACCGAACGGAGATTCCCCGTCCATCAAAATTCGCTGGTAAAGTGGAATTTGATGTGCTTGAAGTCTTGCTGCGCCATGCTCAGCATGTAGCTTGAGTCGGCCAGAAACACGTCGCGCCCCTGTCGATCCTTGGCCATGTACTGGTATTTGCGCTTCTTAAAGTTTTCCAGCTCCTCCTGGTTGTCGGCTTCTATCCAGCAAGCCTTGTACAGTCGAACCGGTTCCCATCGGCACTTGGCATTGTACTCATTCTCCAGACGGTATTGAATCACCTCGAATTGCAGTTGTCCTACGGTGCCGATAATCTTACGTTGGTTGAACTGGTTGATGAACAACTGTGCCACACCCTCGTCCATGAGCTGCTCAATGCCTTTGTTGAGCTGTTTTGACTTCATGGGGTCTTCGTTCTCGATGTACTTGAACATCTCGGGTGAGAACGACGGCAGTCCCTTGAAGTGAATCTCTTCGCCCTCGGTCAGCGTGTCGCCAATCTTGAAGATGCCGTTGTCTGGCAGCCCCACGATGTCGCCGGGGTAGGCTTCATCGATGGTGCTCTTGCGCTGCGCCATGAACTGGGTGGGCGACGAGAAGCGTACTGTCTTGCCATTGCGCACGTGCAGATAAGGTTGGTTGCGCACGAACTTGCCCGAGCATACCTTGCAGAAGGCGATGCACGAGCGATGGTTGGGGTCGATGTTGGCCGTGATTTTGAAGATGAATCCCGTGAACTTGGGCTCTTCGGGGCGGATGACGCGTTCTTCTGCCTGTGTGGGTTTGGGGCTTGGCGCAATCTCTACAAAGCAGTTGAGCAGTTCCTGAACGCCGAAGTTGTTGAGTGCCGATCCGAAGAACACCGGTGCTACCTCAGCCGATAGGTAAGTTTGCTTGTCGAAAGTGGGGTACACGCCATCAACCAGTTCGAGGTCATCACGCAGTTGGGCGGCCTCTTTTTCGCCCACCTGTTTGTCCAGTTCTTCGCTTTGGATGTCTACCTCCACCTTCTCGGTCACCCGTTGTTTGTTGGGCGTGAAGAGATTGAGCTGCTGTTCGTAGATGTTGTACACGCCTTTGAACTTTCTTCCTTGTCCGATGGGCCAACTCAGTGGGCGCACCTTGATTTGGAGTTCTTTCTCCAGTTCGTCCAGCACGTCGAAAGGGTCACGCCCTTCACGATCCATCTTGTTGATGAAGATAATCACCGGCGTCTTGCGCATGCGGCACACCTCCATCAACTTACGGGTTTGTGCCTCCACACCTTTGGCCGAATCGACCACGATGATGGCCGAGTCAACAGCCGTGAGGGTGCGGTAAGTGTCCTCGGCAAAGTCTTGGTGGCCCGGCGTGTCGAGAATGTTGACCTTGTAACCCTCATAATCAAACTCCATGACCGAGGTAGATACCGAGATACCTCTTTGTTTCTCGATGTCCATCCAGTCGCTGGTGGCCGTTTTCTTAATTTTGTTGTTCTTGACCGCTCCGGCCACTTGAATCTGTCCACCGAAGAGCAAGAACTTCTCGGTGAGGGTGGTTTTACCTGCGTCGGGGTGTGAGATGATGGCGAAGGTTCGCCTGCGTTGTATTTCGTTCATAAATTGTTATTTCGTATGCATGCACTTCGTGAGGCTCTCTTCCCAATGAGGGATTTCGATGCCAAAGATTTCTTTGATTTTTGTCTTGTCCAACACGCTGTAGGCTGGTCGTTGAGCTGGTGTGGGATATTCAGCGGTGTGCAGCGGCTTGACGTGACAGGTGGTGATGCCCGCGATGCGATGGATGGCCTTGGTGAAGTCGTACCAGCTGGTGACTCCCTCGTTGGAGAAGTGGTAGATGCCTGGCACGATGCCCTTGTCGATGATGGTCATGATGGCCAGAGCCAGGTCGTGGGCGTAGGTGGGTGTGCCTATCTGGTCGAAGATTACGCCCAACTGCTGTTTCTCTTGCCCCAGTCGTAACATCGTCTTGACGAAGTTGTTGCCGAAAGTAGAGTAGAGCCATGCCGTGCGGATGATGACATGTTTTGGACATGTCTTCGCCACGGCCACCTCACCTGCCAACTTGGTGGCGCCGTACACACTGTTGGGGCAGGGGGTGTCGGTCTCGATGTAAGGCGTGTGTTGCGTGCCATCAAATACATAGTCGGTGCTGATTTGCACCATCCATCCGTCACGTTTGGCCATGGCAACAGCCAAGTAAGTTGGTGCTTCGGCATTGAGAGCCGTTGCCAATCGCTTGTTGCTCTCGGCCTTGTCCACGGCCGTGTAGGCGGCGCAGTTCACGATGCCATCGATTTCGTGTTCTTCCACGAACCTGTTGATGGCGTCGCTGTCGGTGATGTCCAGTTCGTTGACGTCGGTGTTGAACCAGTGGTGCTCTGGATAATCCTTCTGCAGCACCTGCATTTCGTTTCCCAGTTGGCCGTTGCAGCCTGTGATGAGTATGTTCATAGTTTTAATCCTCCTCAAATTGAAGTCCTTCGTTGCGATCCTTGATATAATAATCAGACAGCATGCCGATGAAGGTAGTAATCTCCTGGATGGCATGTGTGGTGTCGGGCGAGATGTCCTTGTGTTGCAACCGCAGCAGCATCACACCGTACAAGGCATTGAGGCACACCTGTATCTCGTCTTCCTCATGTTCGCCTTTACGCCTCAGCTCCACGATAAACGGCAGCACCTTGTAGTACTGTGCCGAGTAGAAGGGAAACTTGGTACTTTGCAGCAGTCTGCGGTGCAGGTCTATGAGGTCGGTAACGATAACCTGGTTAATTTGCAGGTGTCCGCCCTGTCGTTTGCCTTCCTCGTTCATCATGCGAATGAGGTTGCCGTACCAGTCTACCATTTCTTCCTTCTGTTCGTCCGTGTAGTCGAACTGACTGATGTATTCGCGGCGGATGCGCGACAGCGAGCATTCGTACACGCGGATGATGTCTTCTACCTGCCACATATATAATATGTATTCGGCGATGCTCTTTTTGCGTAGTTGTTGTGAGATATACACGTTTGATGTTGTATTAAGAGGTTGAATATTCGGTGGGGTGCTTCGTCGTTTCCAAGTGAAACGGCAGCGGCAAGCTGTGCCAGTCAGCGGTTTGACAATGACTGGCTAATAGTGGAAGGTGTAAAGATTGAACACCGTCCCGATGAGGATGATGATGGAGCATACGATGACGATGCTCCCAATAATCTTGTTGATAATCACGATGCCGTTGTTGTCAAACTTGCCACGCACCTTATCTATAACCCAGGTCAGACCGTACCACCACAGCAGTGCGCCGCCAAAGATGCCTAAGTAGCCGCTGACCATCTCGACAGGATGGTCGGGGACGACAAACTTGAACTGCGCATACATGGCGATGAACAGCAGGATGATGAGCGGATTTAAAAACGTCAGCCAGAATGCTGTGATGCCGTTGTATAGATACGAACCCTTTGTTTTACCGCTAACGTGCATGTGTTTCGTGGGGTTGCTGCGAAAACTGTAAATGCCAAACAGCAACAGCAGCATGCTGCCCGATATCTGTAAAACAAAAAGATTCTTGGGGTTGGTAATCAAATCCATCATAAAACTCATGCCCAAGCCCGTGATCAGTGCATAGATAATGTCAGAGCATGTGGCGCCAAAGCCTGTCACCATGCCATACCAGCGCCCTTTGTTCAACGTTCGCTGAACGCACAACACACCCACGGGGCCCATCAGTCCCGAAGCAATCACTCCGATGATGATGCCCTTCCATATTTGGTCGATGATATCGATGTGAAACTCAAACGGCATAGCGTATGCAAAATTGCGAAAATAATGCGAGATGGACAAATTTATGAAGTGAAAGTTTGTGTTCTACAAGTTTTTTAATACCTTTGCGAAACGGGTCAGAACCCCTCATCGGGTCTTCCTGGTAAGGTTCATCTGCATGCGGAAAGCCATCGCTTACCTCCTGCAAGCCAAAGGGTGCAACGCAGGTGCGGCCGAGAGCCTACACGCATCCACGCCTGCAAGGGGAGGTAGTAAACGATTTCTATACTAACTTATAATAAAAACGAAAACATCACATGAAAGCAGTTTCTAAATTGAAACCGTATGTAATCGGTTTAGACTTAGGTGGAACCAACTCTGTCTTCGGCATCGTTGACAGCCGTGGTGACATCAAGGCCACCACATCCATCAAGACGCAAGGATATGACAACGTAGACGACTATGTAGACGCTTCCATAGAAGCTTTGCAGTTGATCATCGACCAAGTGGGGGGCATCGACAAGATTAAAGCCATGGGTATCGGTGCACCCAACGGCAACTTCTACAACGGAACCATCGAGTTCGCACCCAACCTCAGTTGGGGAAACAGTGGCGTTGTGCCATTGGCCAAGCTGTTCTCTGATAAGTTGGGCATCCCAGTGGCACTCACCAACGATGCCAATGCGGCAGCTATCGGTGAGATGACCTATGGCGTGGCGCGCGGTATGAAGAATTTCATCGTCATTACCCTCGGCACAGGTGTCGGCTCGGGCATCGTTGTCAATGGTCAGTTGGTTTACGGCAGCGATGGATTCGCTGGCGAGTTGGGACACGTCATCGTGCGTCGCGAGAACGGACGTTCGTGTGGTTGCGGTCGATTTGGCTGCTTAGAGGCTTATTGCTCGGCCACCGGTGTTGCCCGCACGGCCCGCGAATTGCTCGAGACTACCGAAGAACCCTCTCTCTTGCGCGACATGATTCCTGAAGACATTACGTCATTGGATGTGAGCATTGCCGCAGGTAAGGGTGACAAGCTGTCGCAGCATGTTTATCAGATGACGGGCGAAATGCTCGGTGAGGCTTGCGCCAACTTTGCCGCTTTCTCTTCTCCCGAGGCATTTATCTTCTTCGGTGGCTTGACGAAGGCTGGCGATTTGTTGATGAAGCCTTTGAAGGAAAGCTACGACAAGCATGTGCTGAAGATATTTAAAGACAAGGCCAAGTTCTTGATTAGCGGGCTTGATGGTTCATCGGCCGCCGTGTTGGGAGCCAGTGCCATTGGCTGGGAGATATAAGCATCGCTGCCACAGCAGCGATTAAGAGGATGGATGCTGGCTTCAGCGCATTGGCTTTGATAGCTTTCAAGCTTATCATCTAAGCCAAAAAGATAATACAAAAAGGAGGGTGTATCATAACTTTGTGCGTATGATACACCCTCTTTTTTTGTTATCGGCCTTAATTCTTGACAATCTTCTTGCCACCAACAATGTACACACCCCGTGGCAAGCTCTCAACGTGGGTGCCGAGATACACTCCGTCGAGGGTATAAACGCCGTTCTTGGAAGTAGGTGCGTCGGTTGTAGGATGGGCAATTCCGGTAGCGTCGGGAACAATCACAACTTCGCTCTTCACTCTTTTACCATCATTACCTTTCATTAGTGGGGCAAACCCCAGTTTCTTGTTCATTTGGTAAAAGCCTATAAAACCAATCTGCCAAGGGTGAAGGACAACTGAGCAATCCCTCATTGTATTGTAGATTGAGGAAAGAGAAACGGATACGTTCCTGTGGGTGGTATCGCTCGTTATAGACAGATAGGCTTCTGCCACTCACACAATTTTCTGCCTTTACCTCTATCGGTATGATACGCTCACCCCATTGGATAACGAATTCTATCTCCGCACGACTGTCGGGCGACCAGTAGTACGGAATGTCATCATTCAACAACGGCATGAGCGACTGCAAGATGGCGTTCTCCGCCATACTGCCCTTAAATTCCGTATAGTTGGCATTGGCATTTAGGATGACAGTGGCAGGAAGCCGTGCCAGCCGGCGAAGCAACCCGCAATCACAAGCATATACCTTGAAAACCGACGGATCTGCGTAGGCTGAAATAGGAAGTCCGGGCTTGGTAATGTTGAACACCCTGTAAATCATTCCAGCATCCTCCAGCCAAAGCAGTGCGTCTTCATAGTCCTTTAACCTTGCGCCTGGTTTTACTATCTTGAAGATGAATTTTCGGTTCTCCTTGGCAAGTTGCGAGGGCAGCGAGTGCCAGATGGCATGGATGCGTGGAATCTCCCTCGGCGTAGCGTACTTGGCAAAGTCAAGTTCGTAGAGGTCAAGAATGTCTTGCTGCACCTTCTCCACAGCCTCCATGCCCTTGTTGTCAAGAAGGCTGATGACCGCCTCGGGCATGCCGCCGCACACGAGGTAACGCCTGTACTCCGTTTTCAACTTGTTGAGGACAATTTCAGGCAGGTGACTGGCATCATGCAGATTTTCTACATAGCTAAACGTTTTCTCATCGGCAGCACGCAGAAACTCTCGGAACGTGATGGGGTACATACGCACGATGCTCACCTTGCCCACCGGCACCGTCATGCTGCGCCTCTTCACCGCTACGCCAAGCAGACTGCCAGCGGCAATGACATGGTACGCGGGCGCATCTTCATAGAAGTATTTTAGGCTGTTCAATGCCTCCTCGCACTCCTGAATCTCATCGAAGATTATCAGCGTCTTACCTGCCACAATGGGAACCTCCGTATACAGCGAAAGCTCTTTCAGGATTCTCTCTGGACTTTTGGAAGTTTGAAAGACAGACCTTAACTCTGGCTGACGGTCAAAGTCGAACTTGGCGCAATAGTTAAATTCCTCCTTGCCAAACGCTTCCATTGCCCATGTCTTGCCAATCTGCCTTGCTCCCTTTAATAGGATTGGTTTCCTGTCAGTCTCTTCCTTCCACCTCCTCAAAGTGTCTATGATGTCTCTTCGTATTTCCATTATTTACATTTTTAAGTGCAGAAAAGTGTGTTAATCTACATTTTTCTGTAGTTGTTAATGCAAAAATAGCCATTATTCATAAAACAGACAAGTTTTGTGGAAGAAATATGGAGATGAAAGTCACGATTTTTTAACAACGAAAGACACAAAAGAATCTAAAAAAACATTGCCGCAAAAGACATTTCACGAAAGAACGTCCCGTTCAATCTAAAAAAATACGAAAAAAAGCGTTGCAGCCTTACACTTTTGACGAAACAACGGAGAGAGAGATTACAATGCATTGATTTTAGCTTTTTTCGCCAGAACGTCTACGTTCTTTAGTTCCTTTACATCACTTGCAAATTTTCGTGTTTTCTGTTTATTTCGTTGTTGATTTCATCTGCGCTGTTTATAAAAATAAAATTTATTGTTTTTTAATGAAAGAGCCGTGAGAGTATGTCTCGATTTGTTTTTTATGACAAAAGGTTGTTGATGGCTAAAAACAATTATTTTTCTTTGTTTTACCTACAAATTGAAGGAGTGAAACAATATCTTTGTATTTGGACTGTCAATGATTTGCAATTGAAGGCCAAACTGCTGGACTTTGAAGAACGTAGTCAATGAGTTTGTTCTTGTATCTATATATTATTGTTAATCAGCTTGTTAGATAAATGCTGTTTGTTGTTTAACCTACCACACAGATGCATGTAGACAACCTGCTCAACCTGTTTCGGCTGAAGATAGAAGGGTTGGCGTGAGGCGTTTTCCTACTTTATTTTCCGCAAACGTTCTGGAACCAAGCCAAAGTGACCTTGGGCATCGACAACCTCTTCAACTACAAGCCCAGTACCTTGGGTTCGGGTGTCACTTTGTTCAACGTACCCGGAACCTGCGGTGCACGCGGTTATGTGCAGGTGGAATGCTTGGTCGACCAACTCGTAAAATCTCTGAAACGAAAACGATGAAAAAATATATAGTCCTACTTCTCACGCGGCATCCTCATTCCTCGTATGCCGTTTCGTCTTTGATGCCGGCATACGCCAGAGCCTCTTTGCGCTCAACGCAAGTGCCGCATTTGCCGCACTGTTTCTCTCCGCCTTTGTAGCACGACCACGTTTCGGAATAATCAATTCCCAAACGCTTACCATGTACGGCTATCTCGCCTTTGCTGATGTTGGTATAAGGTGCCAAGATGGTAATGCCCTCAAATGTGCCTGCTGACATTGCCTTCGAGAAACTATCGATAAACTCGGGACGGCAGTCGGGATAAATCGTATGATCGCCGCCATGATTGGCTATCATCACATATTGTAAATGGTTGCTCACCGCCAGTCCACACCCTATGGCCAGCATGATGCCATTGCGAAAAGGCACGACGGTAGACT
>JBNPOM010000068.1:0-13743 GCA_050315175.1 Prevotella sp. SGI.027 | reverse complement strand
GTCAGCAAGGGCAGCATCAATAAAGTAACGGATATTCCACCATTTGATAACGTTCTTTCTTGTAATATCAAGAGCTTTCGAGCATGAACGTTTAGTAGCAAGAGGATTCTGATACCTCCAGAGCGTTATTTTTACTGCATTTACAGAATTCTTCAAAGAGTTAAGTCTGCCTTTATCTTTTTTCCATTTCTCAAACAACTCCATTGGTGATAATTGATCTTCTGGATTTTCATTACCATTCTTGTTTTTATAGGCATGAACTGGCTCCTTATTGAAAATTTCCTTAAATTCTCCCCACACTTCTTCGGGCAAATCACCATCATCAGGTTCATCACCGTATCGCAATTCGTTGACAAACTGTTCAGCTCCGTCTTCATCACCTTCTTGAAAGCCCAATACTTGGCACCATTCTTTATAGTTATTCACCATTTCCTGACCGTGCATTGTGATACACTGCAGGTTTGTTATTTCCTCACGGTCGAGTTTATCAATTAACTCATTTATTATTTTTGCCATATTGTAAATTTATAAGATTATCTGTGCATGCCTCTGTTCTTCTGTTCCGCTTTCTGTGAGTTTTCATCTCCTAAATGATAGAATTCCCTTTGCATATCTTCCGTATATTCCTCTTCGGGAACATAATTTTTGAAAGAGTTGTCAGACTCTTTTACCCAACATCCGTATATACCGAAATTATATGTAGGTATCTCACGAGAAACAACACTGTCGTATTCTTCCCTATCACCACTGACGACTTTGATACATCCGTCAGCAAGGAAATCAAGTCCGAAGGTGAATTTTCCTTCCTGCTTGTCTACCGATATAATATTCCCAGTACACATCTGCGCCACCTGTTCATTAGTGAGTTCCAGCTCATTTTGCAGTGATGCCAAATTATCCTCCATCAAGGAAACTGGGATATAGAAGACCCTGTTCGTCTTATCGTCGAGTTGTACGAAACATTGCTCCTTTCCTGGCATTTTAGTTATGATAACTTTACCACTTCGGAGCGTATTCTGTTCCTCGGGTGTAAAGTCCTCCAAGTCTGCCATTTCGCTTCTTGGAGCGATCATTATATCTACGACATCATTTCTTTTTTCAAGTTTTATGCGGGCTTGAATTGATCTTCGTACACCATCACCCAAGTCTACGCTGATAGGTAAGATAGGAGTCCATTGACCTCCAAGCATCTTTTTCATCACTATTTCAGGAAGGTCATCCACCATTTCTTGAGTCAATCCGAGACTTGCAAATTTCTCGTACGGAATCTCATTCTCGTCAAAAGTTGTTTTCATAAATTCATTGATTTTTGTTTTTGCAAAGATAGTTTGTTACTTGAAAAGTCTGCCTTCCAAAATAATAAACTTTTTATATTAACATTTTCAAAACGATTTTAGGCTGATTTGTGGGGTTTTCAGTTTTTGAAATGTTAATATAAGACTTCCTTTTTTTTTGAGCCAGCTATTAAACTGGTTTATTTTACTTTTGTAAGCATAAAAAAGGAGACGATGGTTATATTTCTTAGACATATTTTCCTTGCAGTCTTGAGCGCATCTTGTCTCTTTGTCCTTGCACAAAAGAAGACTGTCGATAACAGCCTTCAAGACTATTGGATAGACAAATACTTCAGTGTAAGTTTTCCTTTGCAAAGCATCGAGGTAAATTCTGCTTTCGGCATGCGCAAAGATCCGTTTACTGGTAAGGCAAAGGAGCATTGTGGTTTGGACTTAAAGGCACGCTATGAAAATGTACTTGCCATGTTTGATGGTTATGTCATGAACACTGGCTATGATTCTGGTAGCGGCAATTACATTATCATGCAGCACGGTGACTACACTGTGAGCTACTGTCACTTATCTCAAATTTGGGTGAAGAAAGGAGAGCGAATCTATGCAGGTGACCCTGTTGGTGTCAGCGGTTCTTCAGGTCGCTCGACAGGCGCACATCTCCATATCACCAGTAGGTTAAGAGGAAATTTAGAAGACCCCTACAACCTCCTGACCTATATCCGGGATGTAAAGTTGCAATGTATCACAGCACTTCACGTCAACGAGAAAGACATTCTCACTCCTGATGATTTTTTCAAGAAGTATGCGCATGCCGCCATGAGGCAGCAGCAGAAATACGGCATCCCCTCTTCTGTCATCCTCGCCCAGATGGCACTTGAAAGCCGTTGGGGGAAAAGCAGTCTTGCCCAAGCAGGATTCAATTACTTCGGTATCAAAGCCAATAAAGATTGGCTGGACAGTGGACTGCCGTATAGCCTCCATGATGATGACCGTCCCAACGAGAAGTTTTGCAATTTCGCTTCTCCAGAAGCCAGCATGGAATATCATTCAAGACTATTGTTAAGCGAACGTTACAAGCGGTGCAGAAAATACAGCTCTAAAGATTTTCATAACTGGCTTGTTTCCATTAAAGCCGCTGGGTATGCCACAGCAAGAGATTATGTACAAAGATGCGAGCGCATTATCATGAAACATAAGCTCTACCTCTATGATGCAGCGGCCGAGAGATTGTAATAGAATATAAATATAAGCAAAGAATAAAATATATGATGAACAAGAATCTCCTTTTGTTGTCAGTCCTTACACTTATAGGTCACGACACCCATGCACAAGTAGTGTACGGTAATAATGAACAAATCTATGTAAAATCCCAGTACGAGGTTTCCTCGAACTATGCGAGTTCTTCCGCAACCCTGTCAAATCCGATAGACAGCCATGTGAAATATGAACTGTCAGGATTGGGAGACAATTGGTTTGTCTCCGCTCATGGTGGTTTTATATCATTTTTGGGTAATCCTGTCTCACACACGGATTTTTACGGAAGAACCAAGTTCGGTTTGCATTTTTCTATAGGTAAATGGCACTCGCCATATTTCGGCACGAGAATCGCTTATCAAGGCATTAGATTTGTCGACAGCCAACGAACATCCCAGCCTTTTAGCAGCTATCATGCCGATCTCCTTCTGAATATATCCTCATTCTTCCGTCCCTCCTTTGAGAAGCCTGCAAAATGGAATATAAGTCCTTATATAGGTGCGGGACTTATAAGACACAATAACCTGAAGGAAAACTCCTTTGCCTTTTCATACGGTATTTTTGGAAGTTACAATTTAACTGAACGTATCAGTTTGTCCGCTTCCTTTGACGGAATAACAGCCGGTCAGAATTTTGATGGATATGGAGAGAAGGAGCGTTTTGGTGACAACCTTCTTTCAGGGAGTATCGGTCTTACCCTAGGCATTGGTCATTTGGGCTGGAAAGCTAAGAAAAAAAGATTGATAGCTGTAAATGATGAATTGTCACGGCTTCCGTTAACCTATCCACGCAACAATTACAACGGTCTTAAATCCCTTCAAGAAAGAATTGCTGCAGGTAATACAGATAGCACAAAAGAAACTGTTGATGAGAACATTGCCATGTTTGATGCTCCTATTTTGTTTTTTTTCAAACGCAATACCACGCAACTTGTCGACAGGCAACAGTTAGTTAATATTCCAGAGATTGCCGCTGCCGTTAAGGAGTATAACTTGGACGTACGTATTGTCGGTGCTGCAGACAGCAAGACTGGTTCACCAAGGCACAACAGAAGATTGGCCATCAAACGCTGTCGTTATATTGCCAAACTGTTACTAAACGCTGGAGTGCCTAAGTCGAAAATGACGGGAGCAAGCAGAGGTGGAATCAATCTTTACAAGCCTTATACCGCCAACCGTCACACCTGTGTTATCCTTTATAGACAAAAATAAGAAAAACTAAAACAAAAGAATATGGCTATTTTAAGAAAAAACATCAACTATGGCGTTACAGATATATCACAGCGTCTTCAAGACACTCTCAACGCCAACGGTATGCAAGCGCACATCGCCATGACACAGACAGGTGACTATGAGCTTGTCACTTTGTCGCATAATTCATCAGAGCCAAGACGCTATCCTCTCAACCAGCAGCAGGTTGAGAACCTGATGAACAGTGGGACAAATGCCTGGGATAAGAAAGCCTACAATACTTTTGTTGACATCGTTAAGGAGGATTATTACATTCCTGGATCGTTTGTCGCTGCTCGCAATGCCAACAGCCCTATCAACATGGGACTTGACGGACACCGCCTTGCTCATGGAGAATATGGCTACAGAAAACCACATTTCTTCTTTCCCTTTGAAGGACCGAGATACGGACGTTTTGACAATATTATAGATGGCTTGATAGGACTTGTCCACGGTGGACGTATCAGGCGTATAGATGACAGACCCTTCTATGCCAGCAGCGCACCTGTTGTTATAGACCGTCCTGACGGACGTTTGCGTCCCGGAGAGATGAAAACTGGTGCCTATGGTTTCTATGACAAAGGTGTGAAGCAGAAACAGGACGTTCTTCAGTCCATGAGTATAAGTGAACAGCAGAAACCCAAGGTTGAAAGACCGAAAGGACAGGCTGTACCCCTTGACTCCATCAGTTCGCCAGTTTATATGTCCGCTGAGAAATTCCAACAAGTATTGTCTTCACACGGAGTTGTCATAGACGAAAAAAGTAACTTGCTGACCATCAAGTCCGCCTCCGTTCCTACCAATCTCGAATATAAGTTAAATCTCGATGAGACTAAGAAACTTATGAATGAGAAATTCAAGTACAGCGATAAGAAGGGCGTACACAACAAGGACGGTGTGTCCGTGAATGAACGCCTCGCCATATTAAATGCCGTCATAGGGAAAGACTTTGCCGACAGGATAACCATAGAGATGCTGAACAGCAAGGATTATGTAGACATCAAACTGAAGCCCGAAGTGGAGAAAGAATTAGGGGTTCATCAGGAGGTAGCTAATCAATATATGGCATCCAAACTTGATATCATAGAAATGAAAGACATGCGTGAGGACTACCGAAGCGGCTTTATAGACAGCTGGAACTCTATCGGTGTCGTTGATGGGCGTGCCCTTAATCCAAATGAAGGTTTTTATCTTCCAGTAAAGGACGGACGTGCTGTTTCTGTCGGTGAGATTCAAGTGTCACCTGTCAATGATGGCAAAGGGGCAACCACGTTTCGTATGACCGCCGTAATCAACAATCAAGTCATGACACATGACATATCCAAAGAGGACTACATTAAGTTCATCAACTATAATGACGAGTATCGTCTGAAACTGTTCGACAAAGTATTTGATGAAGTAAAGATAAAGAGTTCTTCCAATGGTATATTGGAAGACCCTGTGCGTTCTGGAAGGATTGAAGAAGCCGACGGTGTTGCCGTATTGGGCGGTCGTTACAACCTTGTTAACGACAACATCACTGCCGCCATTATGGGGGCAATGGCTTACAAGGATAAAATTTCCGGCGAGTATATGCTGAATATGCGTGAGAGTAAAGATATTGGCATGTGGTCATACAAAATCACCGAAGAGCAGTATCTTGCTTTCAAGAATGCGGATGATGCGGGAAAGGCGAAACTACTTTCCACCATCATTCCCATAACTGATGAGAAACAACAACCCCTGTCAGTCGTCAAGGAAGTTCAGTTGCCTCTTTCTACTACAGAGAAACGCACATCTTCCTATTCCGAGAATGTTGATATAAAAGATTCGTTGGAAACCGTGGTAGAAAAGAAGTACAATGAACGTATGGCAGATGCCCTGAACAGAACGATTTTCAAAGATACGGAACATATCAAAGCCACAGCCCTATCAGAGTCGGATGAAAAAATCGTTTCCAAGAGCGAAAGGATTTTGGTAGCTGAAGGCAAGAGCCAACCCACATTGACTGAATTGCGTCAAAGCGTAAGGATTGCCCTTAACGGAGAGGCTAACGTAAACGGTGAGTCCTTGGAGAATCTGAAACCAAACAAGGAATGGGTCAGGAGCGGTGGACATGGAAGGGCAACCGAAGTCGGAGATATAGCCGTGGAGCGTCTGCGTGACGCAGAAGGAAAGATAATAGAAGGGAAGTACAAGATGACCGCCGTCATAGACGGCAATGTCTTTTCCCACGAGATTACTCAAAAAGATTTTGATAAGTTCCGTGCCATCAATGACACCCAGCGAATGAAGCTCTTCGACAAGATTTTCCCTGAAGTGGAGATGAAGACAAAAGCGGGACACGGCTTTAACTTAGGAGCTGCTATCCTTGCTGCCGTCTCCGTGGGAATGGATGTTGTTGGTTCTGTTATGGCAGAGCCACGTTTCCGCCCTGAAATTTATGCGAGCCGAAACGTATTTTCCAAGCCCGGCGTTGTTTCTCCCGAAGCGGTTTCTGCGGCTCTTTACGAGTCAGAGAATGAGCAGCTTAGAAGAGGTCCATCTGAAGGCAGAGGTATGGGTATTTAACCACTCACAATATTCGCTATATGCTCAATCATGAATTTATGCCTTTCCAAACGGTAACAATTCGTCCCCACTGGGGGCAGTTCTGTATCAATGAGCTGCCTGGGATATTGCTATGCCTGGCAAGTTTTTGGATAAGCAAATTTATGGAGTTTCGTTTCCATGAGTTTTTCATATGGCCAGCATTGTTTCTTGCTTTCTATCTGTTTTTCCAGGTGGTTTATATGGCAAGGATCGAATATGTCCTGACAGGGGAACAGTTAATCACTCTTCATGGTCTGTTTTCGCACTCAACGGACTATATCGAGCTTTATCGTGTTGTCGACTATCGACAGCATCAGTCGTTGCCCCAGCAACTGTTTGGACTGAAGACCATCACCATCTATTCTGGAGACAGAAACAATCCACAGCTGGATATGATAGGTATTAAGGCAAGGATGAATATTGTCGATGAGATACGTCAACGAGTCGAATTTAACAAGAAAAGAAAGGGTATTTATGAAATTACAAACAGGCTTTAAGCGCATTTCAATTTTTATGTTTCTTCTTTTAGGAGCTATAACAGCATCAGGACAAGGACTAACGCAATCCAATCCGCTTGAATACGCAGCTATTGCTGGAGGTGAGGAACGTCTTGCCAGTCAGATAAAGAAACAGTCAAGAGCTATGGCAGCCCTTTCCATAGAGCAGGCAGCCATGACACGTGCCAATACCAAGATGAAAGAATGGGAAAGTAAATACAATTCTTATTTGAAGACTGTGTCAGGTTATGCTTCAGCCATAAAAGCCGCCACTACGCTCTATGCGGATGGATTACAGACGCTTACCGCACTATGGGAAGTCCACACAGCTTGCAGAATCAATCCGCAAGGTATAGCTGCTTCTGTGTCGATGAATAATCTCTATATGGAAACGGCAGCGGAGTTTATCCGTACATACAGGATTTTGAAAAACATACTTGCCAAGGGAGGAGAAGGCAACATGCTCAACGGAGCAGAAAGGACACAGCTCGTGTGGAACTTGAATGATAATTTAGAGCGGTTGAACAGAAAGCTCCGTAGGCTTTCGGTGAGTATAACCGTACACTCTTTTGATGACGTGTGGAACAGAGCAATTAGCGGAAAAATCAACAAGAGCAATAAAATGTTGGCCGAAGATTCATCCAAGCGAATGCGCAGAGCCATCAGCAATGTTGCTAAATTCTATAAATACAGACAAACACATAAGCCATGGGGACAATAAAGAGCGTTTATTTCAAGTTCATTGGCATCGTTGTAGCTATTCTTTTTACACCAAGCCTATTTGCGCAGAGTGGCCCTGATCCTGTCAGGGCGACAATGTTTTATAATTATGCCAAACAAGCGAAAAAGGCTTTAATGGCACAGGATGCCTTGTTGTGTGCGAACCTCACGGGGCATAAATATCTGAACGAAGAAGTTGCTGCTACAACAAACTTCCAACGACAGTTCAATAATTATTTGAACCAGTTTGATGACATCCTGACTGTGGCTGCTAACATCTATGGTATTTACATGGAGGTGGATGAAGCACGGAAGAATCTCAAGGTTGTCCAAGGGATAGTTGTGCGACAGCCTGCTAACGTTTTGGCGGTTGCCCTATCAAGGTCAAAGAATAAAATTTACACCGATCTTATTGAAGAAGGATTGAAACTCGCAGCCGATGTTAAGCAGGTCCTTCCACTAAAGAAGAACAAGGACAAAAATGCAAAGATGACACAATACGAACGGCTCAAAGTGATGGATAACATACGTGTGAATTTGCGGACACTCAACCGGAAGCTCCGAACATTAAGTCGTTTGGTTCATTACACTACAATAATGGACTCATGGTACGACCTAAAAGGTACAGGAAAGGAATACCAGCCACGTAAAATGGCAGCTGTAACAAAGGACTGCCTACAGACTTGGAAGAAACATGCAAAAAGCGTAAAATATTAAAAACAATGGAAGAAAGCAAAGAAATACAAGGCACATATAGTATTTTCAGGACAGCCATATACGTATCGCTCCTTTTAGAGTTCTTCATGTATGCCATGGATCCTATCGCCCTACATGGATTAGGTGGAATCGTCAACACTTTCCATCACCGACTTGGTGTATTATCCATGTATCAGTTCCTGCCATATTCGAAGATGGTTACGCTCATGTTGGTAATCATCACTTGCATAGGTACCAAGAACAAGAAGCAAATAGAGTTCGATGCTCGAAAAATGGTATTCTACCCCCTTGCCTTCGGCCTTGTCCTTGTAGCGGCATCGGTATTTGTCTATAACTTCGACTGGCATGTAAGGTTATGGATTTTGAAATCCAACATGTGGATCTATATCGTTCTATCTGTCGTAGGAACGGTACTCGTCCATGTTGCTCTTGACAACGTGTCGAAGTATTTCAGGGACGGTATGCTCAAGGATCGGTTCAATTTTGAGAACGAAAGTTTTGAACAGACAACGAACCTTGTAGAAAACAAGTATTCCGTCAATATTCCCATGCGTTACTATTATAAGGGAAAGTTCAGGAAAGGATGGATAAACATTGTCAATCCATTCCGTGGTACATGGGTTGTCGGCACTCCCGGTTCTGGTAAAACATTCTCTGTCATCGAACCGTACATCCGGCAACATTCGGAAAAAGGCTTTGCGATGGTGGTCTACGACTATAAGTTCCCGACGCTTGCAACAAAACTCTATTACCATTATAGAAAGAACCAAATACAAGGAAACCTACCCAAGGATTGCAACTTCAACATCATCAACTTTGTCAATATAGAATATAGCGCACGTGTCAATCCTATTCAGCAGAAATACATAACAAATTTGGCAGCTGCACAAGAAACAGCGGAGACACTGATAGAGTCACTTCAAAAAGGACAGAAAGGATCTGGAGGTGGTTCCGACCAATTCTTTCAGACCTCCGCAACCAACTTTCTTGCAGCCTGTATTTTCTTTTTTGTAAACTACAATAAAAAGCCTTTCGATGAGAATGGAAATGAACTTTTCCCAGAGTATGTTAAGGATAAGGAAAATCCTCATAAGCGTTTGACAGGTAGAGTCTTCCGTGACAAAGAACATATAGGCAACAAGGAATACCAAGTGCAGCCATCCTATTGGAAGGGGCAGTATTCTGACATGCCACACGTTCTCTCATTTCTAAACCACTCCTATGATGAGATCTTTGAAGTGTTGACAACTGACCCCGAAGTTTATCCTCTACTGGGTCCTTTCATGACAGCCTTTGAAAATGGAGCCATGGAACAGCTCGAAGGTATGATAGGAACGCTACGTGTACAAACTTCTCGTTTGGCTACCAAAGAGTCATACTGGGTGTTCAGTGGGGATGACTTCGACCTGAAGGTATCTGATCCACGGCACCCGAGTTATCTGCTCATTGCCAACGATCCTGAAATGGAAAGCATTATCGGTGCATTGAACGCCTTGATTCTGAACCGTCTTGTTACCCGTGTCAACAGCGGTATGGGAAAGAATGTCCCGGTAAGCATCATCGTTGATGAGCTGCCGACTCTATATTTCCATAAGATAGACCGTCTGATAGGAACAGCCAGAAGCAACAAGGTCGCCGTCACGTTAGGCTTTCAGGAACTTCCACAGCTCGAGGCAGATTATGGCAAGGTGGGAAAGGATAAGATTATAACCACCGTTGGTAATGTTGTTTCCGGTTCTGCTCGAGCAAAAGAGACGCTCGACTGGCTGTCAGGCGATATTTTCGGCAAGGTAGTACAACTCAAAAAGGGCATTACCATTGACAGGGACAGAACATCCATCAATCTCAATGAGAACATGGACAGCCTTGTTCCCGCCTCTAAAATCAGTGACATGGCATCAGGATGGCTGTGTGGCCAGACCGCTCGTGATTTTGTCGTCACAAAAACTGGCAGGCGGGACTCTATGGATATTCAAACTGCCGAAGAATTCAAGACAACCAAGTTCTTTTGCAAGACCTCTTTTGACATGGAGCAGATTAAGGCAGAAGAAAAAGATTATGTAAATTATCCTATTCCGAAGTTCTATCACTTCGATTCTGAAGACTCAAAGGAACGCATCTTATATGCCAACTTTGAGCAGATTAAGGCAGAAGTAAAAAAGATGATAAAGAATATCCAGACGGAGTTCAAAAAAGAGGGAGGCTCTCAAGCGACACATAAAAAGAGTAACAGAACGCCTCCCAAACAATGATGGTTTTCTTTCTATTTCAACAGAATGATTAAGGGTCACTTGGATGATAAAGTCCTAAATGACCCTTAATTAATTTTATCTTCTGAAATGGCGACGGGGTTTCTGTTCTTCTTCCTCTTCCTCCTCTTCCATAGATAACTTGTAATTATCGATTTCCTGTTGAAGATTCCTGGCATGTTCTTTGAACATAAAATCTTGGAACGGCAAACATGAATCTTTCTCTCTTGATTCAACCAACGCTTCGATGTATTCGGCTTTGTCCTCTTTCAAAACCTTACTGGGAACCAGCCCAAACTCATTCTGAATATGATTCATTATCAACCTCGACATCCTGCCATTACCGTCTACCCATGGATGAATCGTCACGAGCTTCAGATGTGCGTCAAAGCTCAACTGGTATTGCTCGTATATATCTGGATTTTTTAATAATTGTTCCCGTCTTTCGTTCATTTCCTCACAGAAATCTTTTAGTCTCTGTGGTACTTTCAGGTGGTTCATATATGATTTTCCACCTGCCCCAGCTGTTACGTTTACCAGTCGCAAATCTCCTTTTGAGGAGTCAAATGTTCCTCCAAGCGTACTGTATGCTGTCCCAGTTCTTCTCATGACTATTGATGATAGCTCTTTTAGCATGTCAATGGAGAAAGGCGTATGTTTCCTTGCCATGTCCATGCTTCTTTCGTAGGCAGCCTTTAGGTCAAGGTTCATGTTTTGCTCTATAATGCTTTTACCTTTGGCAGAAAGACCTTCATCAAAAAGCAGTTGGTTCTCTATCTCGGTCATCGTAGATCCCTCGATAGCCGTTGAATGCGTTATGATAGAATAGAGATAGAATTTTTCATAGTCTATCTGTTCTTGGAAGCCCAAACGCTTATATTCTTCCAGTGTATCTAAAATATCCTGCTTGTTCATTTTAACTGCATATATTTTACTGTTGCCTAATCACACCAGCACCAAATTCCATCAAAATTGTGCAATCCGTCATCCTTAAAAGCCAAATGCACTTCTTCTATGATAAAGGCGGAATCTAAGTCGTTCCAATCTTTCCAATAGAACTTTTGCCCCACTACAGGAATAAAAGGCATATCCTTATCAAAGTAAAGTTGATGAGTTCCCGTTGGATCATATACAAACCTAACATGATACATTTGAGTTTTATTATCGGGTACCCGTTGACTATTCTCATAGTTCTTAACAGTCTCGATAGTCACAAAGTCTTCGTTAACCTTATTCCACAGATGGTCTTTAAGAGTTTTGTAACCTTTTCCTTCTTGCTCTTGGAGAATAGCTTTGAAGTCCAAGACTGCTTGTCTATAACCATCCACAAAACTTTGTACTTGAGACCATTGAGCATCCTGTTTGGATTGCGCATGTTTGTGCTGTTGATTTGTAAAATTCTTATTATCCATATTACTTCACATTATAAACCCGTTGGCGGAATTAATTAAAGTTGATAAACATGAATAAAAAGTTCCACATATTGTTGATTTTTAGTAACTTATTAATGTTCAAAACGTTAAGTTCAAACCATTGTATGTACAACCTTTATACAAAATTCGTCAAAATACTTGAGATATGCAAGCAATTCTCTGAAAATCTCGTCAATGAAAATGGTAACATTCTACGCTGTGGTCCTGTTCCTAAGTTTTCGGATTTGGAAGTAGTGGCGTTACCGCTTGACATTTCGTTTTTTACCCGATTTCAACATGTGCATCCCCATAAGGAAACAGCGTTGCCGGAAAGCCATATCATCCTCGTCGGGTTTCTTTCCCCAGCCTCCTTTTGGGGCGGCCCCACCTCCAGCACTCTCCGAAATGGCCGTTGCCTTATCGAGATATCCAAGAAAAAGGGCTGTTGCAACCAACGTCACTTGGCTTGAATTTTCTGCCATCTGTTCGAAGACAGACCCTTCTGAAAGGTTTTCTGTAGCTTTATCGAATGCAGCTCTCTGTTCCTGCGGAAGAGACTCACGATAAGCATTAAATTTACTATAAGACTTTTGTGCTTCTATCGAGGCCATATTCCAGCCAACAGCTTGCATTTCATGTAAGGCTTGTGTGTTCAAGTTCGGTGCAATAGAGTGTATGTCACTCCTTATTTCCTTATATCGTTCTTCGGTGGTCTCGGTCAGTCCTTTCACCAATTTAAGCTTTCTTTCTGCTTCTGCAAGTTTTTCTTGTTTGTCAATAATTTTTCCTTTTGTTTTTTCAATATCAGCGATAATTCTCGCACGTTCAGCATCTGCCTGTTCCTTGGTAATTTTTCCAGCCTTGACATCGTTTTCTAATCTTTCAATTTCTTTTAATAAATCGTTCTTATGACTTTCAAGATTAGCTATCATAGTACTCAAACCTTTCAATCTTGCTTCTCCATGCTTAATCGCTTTTTCTTGTTCTGACAGTGTAACCTTATTCCTTGAAATTTGTAGTTTTTGATCAGCAACATTCTCTTTCAAATTGTCAACTTCGTTCTTTAGGTCTTCTCTTTTTTGTGCATAGTATTCTTTCATCGATCTATGTTTACGTCCTGTTTCTGCGATGCTATCACCTCGATCAAGAGAATACTTTTTATTGACTTCCGAAAGCTCATTATGAAGGGCTGTCATTCGTTGACTGTATTCAAATTTATTCTGTCCAGCCATGACCATTTTCCAAGAGAATTTATTCCGCTCTGTTATTGGTAAAATTGTACAGTGAATGTGTGGATTTGTTTCATCAAGATGTACTATAAAAGCTGCGATATTTTTTTCACCATATTTTTTACTCATAAACTTGTACATATCAACAGCCCATTTTTCTATTTCAGAACTACGAGTAATTTTGGAATTGTCAGCTTCTTTGTCCAAGTTTACTTGTTGCTCGCCGAATGCCAAACGGTGCATCTGATCCCTCGAACCACCCAAGATAAAATTTGCAACAGTTCGATACTTCGGTTCCGGAAGTCCGAGATTAGGATCTATTATATTCCTTGCCTTCAAATTATCTTTGATTCTTTGTGTGATTGAGAGTTTTTTGTCGACAGGAGTTATTACCCCACCCTTGCGAACCTCAAAGTTAAGATGTTCACGGGTTGGATCAAAAGCATATGATAGTTTTCTCTTGTAGGCTTCCGCAGAGAAGTTTCGCAGATGCTCATTACTTTGAGCAACAGTAATGCCCTTTGTGGGCATGAGATCCATTACTTGTTTTGCCATATTAGTTTTTTTTCTTTTAAT
>JBNPOM010000067.1:0-14059 GCA_050315175.1 Prevotella sp. SGI.027 | reverse complement strand
CCTCATGGGATAAGACATACACCTTTTACCGTTTACCCACCTATATTTACGCATCAAGGTTACGGTTGCCTTTTGGAACTTCACTTTAAGAATAGTATGCCAAAGACTATTTTAAAATTCTATCTACAGATAATAGGATAAAGTTTATTTTCTCAACATCTCTTCTTGTTACTGTAAGTCGCTTTGCCCTATCTAACAATTTCTTTGCAGATTTGAGTTTGTCATATAGCAAAGGTTCTATATCTTTAGGACTAAAATAAGATAGTTCACGCACGGGTTCCACAGCTTGGACGCTTTTTGCAAGCATAAGAATTGGCATAACACCCTGCAATTGTTCAACCGATATGGAACGAATATCGATTATATCACCTGCTTGGATTGTCAGAAAACTACTTTGATTACCTTTCTTAGACGCTGCCATAGCTGCCATAACAGGCGATTTTCCAATTATAGTTTCTATGTATCTCCACATTTTTATTACGTCCTTATTCGTAACTTTCTTACCTGCTTTTACGCTCTCAAATACATAATCCTCCAAATCATCCATAAAATCACGCTGTGTATATGGATGTTTTGAATGAGAAACACTGATATCCATTTTGCTCAATCTGGACATCACACTTGTAAACAGGAGTCCTGACGTCTGTCCCCATCGGTCTATACCGTTTGAGATACCATTCATTTGAAAAAACTTGGGATCTGCTTCTAACCACGAAATGTCATCGTAAGTATTGAATAGTTCGCATACAATTTTCTTCTGAAGAGATCTGGATACAGGAACATTTATCGGGAGTTGTGTCCCGCTCACATATTCATTATTGTAGACTCCACCAATATGCTGAGTTAGAATTCTGATACCGTTTACGACATCAAGCACCATATACTCAGGAAAAAAAACCGAAAACTTGCTGGGAATTGTATCCGCACTAAACCACGTTGCAGCGTTTTTCGCCGTGTATTTCATATGACGAAGCAAGGCACGAGACGCTTGTATGGCATCGTTCCCCATGTCATTAGCCTGACTTTGCGGGTTCGGCGCATAATAATCGGAAGACTTTCCATACCTATATCTGGCATCACCGGCATGCTGTTTTACCCATGATTTTAAAACGCTGTCTTCATCAGCGCCAAGTGGTGTATAAAGGTATTTGAGAACAAACTCGTCGCATACACCTGGCTTATTGAATGTGAGAACAACGCCTTTTTCCCGATCTCCGGGCATCGCTAAATAGTTATAAATCATACCGTCCATCACAGATGCAGTTATTCCGTGCTGTCGAGTAAAGTCCGGCGACCGTAACTGCGCAGGACTATAAGCGGCCGACCCAGCTAAGTTGCGTATTAAACCTAGGCTACGTCCAAACGCTGTGAGCATTCTCGCCTTGAGAATCTCGCATAACAAATCGTCCGGCAGGAAATATGTGCGGTAACGACTATCTACTTCGGCCATCTTAGCAATTCCATTTCGGCGTACATCATCAGCCAAATTACGCGGAACACTGATTCTTGAGCTGACAATCTCGCCAGTCCGCGGATCGGTTATGTTGCTTATGAGAAAGCTTTGCTGGGGGGTATTGGCAAGCGCAATGACATTTTCCATAGGATTGTTCTCGCTGAAATCTGCAGTTGTCGGGTATGTCCGAACGATTAGCGGACGGCCCAATCCTTGTGACTCAAACGCGTCATTCCATCTTTCGGAAGCATCTAAGACAGCCTGATACCAAGTGTCACTTATCAAGGTGTCGGCATAAAAAATGATTTTATCACCTTTACTATACTTGCGTTTTGTAACATGATACCCCTTCTTGACATTAGCGATATCTCTATAATCATGATAGCTGACATAACCGGAGCCAACGCTTCCATTGGCTTCTCTCGTTTTCATCATGTCCTCTCCCGTTGGCAGTTGCGAAATCATGACTTGCAATGACACCTGTACCTCCGGCTTGTCACTAATGGCGTAGCCTAACATACTCAAAACAAGTTCTCCCGAAAGAGATTTATTAACACATACACACTTACGAAAAGCCTGTACACTTTCGAAGAAATCGTTTCCGTCTTTCGCATTAAACGAAGCAATGCTCAGACCCGGCTCGTAAGACATGCCCTCCAAATTAAAGATATCCTTATTTGATGATTTAAAATAATCACTACATTCAAACAACACCTTTGTACTGTCCTTACTCCACGCTTTGATAGGAAAGGCCTTGTAAACGGCATTGCGTCTTGACAAGCCGAAAGCTTGCACATGAGATGTATCCTCCTCGTTAATTACATAGTTTTCACGAGGTTTGCTAAAAGTAATCAGTGTATCGGCCTTATCCACAATTAGGCATGACAACCGGTTTGTCCTTCTGCCACTTAGATTGACACTGCTCGAGGCCGATATGGTAGAACTAACAAGAAATTCCCGACCCATATTCTTAATGGGTAATTCCATGTATAATTTATCGTCATATAGATATAGACTGAGGTCTTTGGATTGACAAACCGACAACTTTTCATTCTTAGGAAACTCTTTACTGTATTCCCTATTATCTTTTTTTGCATCTGACTTGCCTTTAACCTCTGTCTTTTTCTTATGTTTTAAAGAAGACGGCATTGGTCCGCCTGCATGAGTTTGCAGAGACAATATGAAAGAAAAAAGTATGATTATCTTTTTCATCATTCTGAAAGTTTTTACTTATTTTATAGTGTTGGTCATTTCTTTGAGCAACAATTCATAATGTGCCTTAGTTGTCCCTTTTGCATTACCTATACGCATCTTCAACAACTTTTTGACTTTCTGAACATAGACAAACATGTCTGCCTGAGTGATGGAGGGTTGCATGTTAAAGATTTCTCTTGGTACCATTTCAAAACCCGCAACCGGATTGGCTATCGGCGTTGTGTCCTGATTATCCCAAGAGCATAACCTTGCAGAATGATCTAACATCGGCGAAATGGCCAGCGCCTTTTTGTTGCGTAACGTTTGAAAACCACTGTTTTCCATATAGCTATGGATATATGCCTTCTGCAGACTACGCTCCCAGTCTTCCAACTGTTTGCCTGCAATGGTGGATTTCCACACAAAACGGTACAACATATCTAAAGCCTCGTCCGGCTGAAGACTGTTTTTATCAAAGTTGTTGTATCTTGACAAGATTATTGGAGCGGAAAACAAAAACCGTTGAAGAAAGTTTCGCAAGGTTGATTTAGGAGAACCGGACAATGGTATTTTGCTTAACAATTCTTTATTGTCCATCCACTCCAAATCCGAATACATCGTAAACAGATAGTTGAACGCTTCTTTCTGCTTGTTCTTATTCAAGGAAGCATACCTGATTTGTCCATCACCTTCCTTTACCTCATTGGCATAATATCCACTTATGTTACTTGCAATGTGAACAGCATAGAGCGCATATTGTTGTACAATCTCTTGTAACAAACTCGATCGATGCTCCATCGTTACATCTTCTGCCTTGAGCCATTCATTCATGTTGGCAACAATGTATTTCAAATTCTTAATACCATACTTTGTTGCCTTCACGGCATCGTCGCCCAAATCCTCATTCATAGACCTTGGATCTGTGAATGGCATACCAAACTGCTGCTTGCCATATCGATACAAAGGGCTGGCCTTCACAGAGTCGGTTATCCATTGGCTCATATACCTTTCTTCTTCTTTTTCCGACTTGTCATAGATTGGAGTATATCCCCACTTGATCGCATAACGGTCGTACACACCAAACTGTGGAGGCGTTAATTTCACTCCACGCTCTTTGTCGCCGGGTTGAGCGACGTAGTTAAACCGTGCATAATCCATTATACTTGGCGTCGTTCCATATTTCTGTGTATAGGCAGGATCTCGGAGTTTTTCAACGGGAACATTGTTTGACGCTCCCATGTTGTGCATCAAGCCGAGACAGTGTCCCACCTCATGTCCAATCACATACCGAACAGCATCTCCCATAATATCTTCCGGGATTTGCATGGTTCTAACCGATTTGTCTGTTTGTGAAGTCTGCACAAAAAGCCAGTTGGTAATGAGCTTGATAAAATCATGATACACATACACCGACGCCATTAATATTTCGCCGGAACGAGGATCCACCCATGATGGTCCCATGGCATTTCTTATGCTGATAGGAGCATACCTAATGCAATTATATTTTATATTATCAGGATCAAACTCAGGGTCATCCAAAGGATAATCCCTGGCCACAACCGCTCCTCTTAAACGACATTCTTCCTCAAAGACCTTGCTCCACTGGTTAACAGCCTCCTTAATATACGGACGCCACTTTGCAGGAAAGGTATTGTCAACATAAAAGACAATGGGCTTCACTACATCCACTACTTTTCCCTCAATATATGCCAAAGTATCTTTGGGTTGTAGGTCCCAGCGGTTGGTATAATACACAGGGCGTGTTGTTGCAGACGCATTGCCTAACTGCGTGCGCTCCGTGAAGAAATATCCAATGCGGTAATCGGCAATCCTTGGGCGATAAGGTTTGTCTTTCAACAGCATGATTGAGCGTGTCATCTCTGCAGTGAATGGTTTGTCTTTCAATACCTCAGTGCCTGCAGCATTAGATAGAGAAAAGGTATAAGACAAACTACTTCGAATCGACACGTTATCCTCAAATGCTTTGACACCTACCAAGTAAGAACAATCGCTTTTGTAGCTCTCTGTACGCTTATAACTTGATGTGTATGCTGAGTTTTTGTCAAACGGAGACATCTTTTTGTTATCACTCACAAAAAAAGATGTCATGTCGAATACGACAGCGGTGGAATCTTTGTTATACGCAGAGATTTTTTTATTGACCAAGACCACCCCTATATTACTATTCGCTAAAGCTTGGTCCACACTACTTTCTGTTGCGATATAATCTTTATTGATTTCGCGAAGCTGAACATGCGTCTTATTCCGGGTGAATCTAACAAGGAGAGGTGCCGTTGGCTTTGATCCGACAATAGCATTGCCGTTGTCAGAAACACTTGTGACCGTGGACCCGATAAGCATATCTTTTCCTAACAGGGATATAGGCATTTCAAAATAAACCTTGCCATCTAACTGATGCAACGTAATTAGACCCTTTGCGACAGTATGCTTCTTAGAAAAAAGCTTTTCGTATTCTGTTTTATTAGCCAGAGAGTCTACCTTCTCTGTCTTGTTCTTCTTTTTGCCAAAAGGCCACCAACGCCATTTGGCCTGAGCCTCTGTTACAGATGTTGATAACAAACATACCGTTAAAAACACCAATAATCCTTTTCTGTTCATTATTTAATATATAATTTATAATATCAATATCCTGTTGTGCAGAAATCTATAATTTTATTAAAACCTCCAAAACTTTTTGCATTTCCTGCATCTAAGTTTCCTGTTCCCAGTTGTATCATCGGAAGTATGGTTATCTTGCCCTTATTCTCGTTATTTTGAGTGGACACCACGACCGCCTTACCATTCAACGGTAATTCTTCGAACAGTAAATCCGGATTATTTTGTTTCCCCACATTATCAGCCTCAACCATATAATGACCTTGTAAATACAATTTAGCCTTGGTAATCTTCTCTCCATTAGCAGGAACAAAATGAGGAGACTTGCTGAGAATGGGGTTCATGCCTGAAAAATTAACCGAGTAAATACCATCGGGAGTAGCGATATACAATATAGACTGTCTGTTGGCAAAGAAAACAGAAACCGCCTTGTCCATCAAATCATTTCCCTCGGCGGGTATGTCATAGCGCATTTTTGCAGACTGGGGCACTTCCGGAGCTGTTTCCGTATATTCGGTATAGTCATCGTTCCAATATCCCTGACTTGGCTTGTAACATGAAAATGTGAAGATGGAATACGCTCCCGTTGCTTTGTTCTTCAGCACCATTGCGGGGGTCATAGCGTCTGTGGTCATTCCACCTGCAACAGCTGTGTAGCCGTGCATGTCTGTTGGGTCAAAATACTCATTGGCCTTAAAATCTGTCCCATAAGTAATAGTAATTCCACTGTTACTATATACAAAACAGCCTTTCTCAGCATCGTACCAAACTACCGACTGATAAAAGTTGTTATAAAAAGTATTTGCAGCAACAATGCCATTATCTATTTTGTAATTACTGCCATCCGGGTCATGCCAACCGAAAGATCTTGCACTCGTTGTATTGACCGTATAAAGATATTTACTGGTGTTCATATATAGCGACTGGGCTGCCATGAACGTATTGATACATTTCAGGCCATCTGGCTTATAGGTAAGAACCTCACCTGTACTGATTTTGCCAAGATTTGAAAAGTCTTGTGTGTCAAATATCACACAATCCCCGTCTTCTGTTGTTGCCCAAAGCTGATTTGTATGCCTGCTGAAATATCTTCCATATAGATTGTAGGTGAGTTGGGTCATCAACGCTTCGAAAGGTTTACCGTTAGCCTTTTCATATATATTGTAAATTACATCGTCCTTCTTGGTGTAGTTTAGCGTGAACTGCTTGCCCATAATCAAAGATAAGTCTGATGTCACATTGTCTTTGGTGTCCGACACTACAATACCATCAAGAAAGGCACTCTTTATATATACCTTCCATAATCGGTCGTATTGTAAATTACCATTCTTCAGATCCGTCACGCTATACCTCAAAAAATAAGGAGTTGTAGCTATCATATTATTCATGATAGCATTGAGATGAGGCTGTCTCCCTATTTCCACCCAATCAGCTTTATCAGAAGCTGTTTCCGTTATTTCCCACTTATACTCCAACCCTGCTGTGTCAGAGTCCAAGCCTCTGTTTGCTGTAGGTGCTATCCTGAGCGTATCCAGATAGCTAACGAATAATTCCTCTTTGTCGTTATCTCCATCTAAAGTGATGATAACATCACTTATTTCCCTTTGTTTAAGCGTGCTGTCGTCTTGATAACAAGATGTTATCATCAACGCCATTATAACAATCGGGAAAATGAATTTATTGCTTTTATTTTTCATGACACCTTCTTTTTAGTTCATTGTTAATATTGACGAGCCTCTACGGGTTTCCCTTTTAAGGCTCCGGCATTATGCAATAATGGCTTTCCCTGTTCTTCTTCGTACTTTTTCAGCCATCTGTCTAACAACATCGCATAGCTTAAATAAGATTTATCTGCATATATCCAAGTATAGCGTGGCAGATATTTATAGCTCTTATAAATAGTAGGATTATTATATTTTACGCCATGAACTTCCTGATTGTCCCAGTCATTCCATCCTGTAGCTGCAACAATTGCTCTCAATCCATTTGGACTGTAACACTGTCTGCTCGTCGAGACAAAGTTTCTCATTCCCTTTATAAGCATATTATAAGTCCTCACAAGATTGTTGTGCGTAGGCTCCGGAATTTGATTGCTCCATGAGAATTTGTCCGTCACATATTTTGAAGGGCCCACCCCAAGGTCATCAGAGGGTTTCAATCTTACTATAAGCTCATAGGTAGAGTCTACCAACACTTCATCATTGTATATTTTCAGACGGATATAGCCATAGATAGAGTCGGCTGGAATCACAGCCTTCAACACCTCATAGGATCCCTTTGGTGCTGTTGATTTTTCATCTATTTCATACAACACTTCTCTGTCTTTATTTTCGGTTTTCCCGATAAGCACCAAGGGCAAGTCCACCTGGTGTGAATCTTCTAATGGGCTGTCCAGGAAAGAGTAGCCATTATATAGATATCCCCCGTCATTTTCGTCATAGGAAGACCCTCCCATTGTTAGTTCTCCGGAATAGATTTTAATACTTGCAAACCTTACCGACGCCTTATCTTGATCGTATGTGCTGACCTCCTCTTTATTACACGAAACCGTAAAGAGGGCGGTTGCTGCCATAAATATATAACTTATCTTCTTCATATCTTGACTTGACTTAAAAAATTATTGTATGCGCCCGGCAGAAATTTCGATGTCCGGATATGGCAACACATAGTCTTTGTCCGTCATTTCCAGGAAATTGGGGATTGACTTCTGACCTGTGCGCTTATCAAAATAGAATGCTTCTCCCTCCATGAGATATTCTTTTTGATATTCTTTCCTGATAGCCTTCAAAATTTGCTCGCGGGAAAGGTTTTCCAGAGGAGAATACAGAGCACGTTTGCCTCTCACCATATTGAGCATCTTCATAGCCTTTGATAAGTCTTGGTCAGGACTCGTTGTATAACACTCTGCTGCAATATAGTAAATTTCGGGCAATCTGATGATTGGCATTTTGTTCTTAAAGTATGCTCCAAGCGATGGCTGATAAAACTTGATTGGCGTATATCCGGCCTCCGAACTCAACGTGTTTGGAGTGAGCAAGGTGGTAAACCGAATGTCGGTTGATGTCTCGTCTTCCTCCGTGTCCGCATCGTTATAGAGTTCAACGGCCTGGGATGATGTCAGATACATGGCGCGAACATCCGTGTCCACATAATCCGGATTGATATAAGACGAAGTCAGCAAATCCATGTTTTGTACTGATAAAGCAAACAAGGCCTCACCGACCATGCTTGACGTAGATTTTGTCAGGCTGTTGGTATCCAGGAAATTCAAAGTAAATGCCGAGCTGCCGTCTAATGTCACGCTAACACCTGCATCAACATAATTGATAATATCTTCTGCAAGTTTCAAAGCCTTGCCCTTGCTTTCGTCACTACCTTCCCACATATACACCTGCGCCAGCAAGGCTTTGACCGCATAGTAATTCAGATGGGAGTTTCTGGAATTATAAAATCCTTCCTCGTTTACTTCATCATAATACGCTGATTCATGTGCTTGGCAAACAGGATCATAATCCTTGAGCAATTCCAACGCAGCCGTTAAATCCTTGATGAGAAAGCCTATTACTTCAGCACCTGTGCTTTGCTCTGTCATGTTTTTACTGACAGAAAAGACATAAGGTATCGTTTTCTTTTTGTCCAACTCGCTTTTCCGCGTTGTCCAATCACCATAACCATAAAGTCTTAGAAGTTGAAAGTGCATAAATGCACGTATGGCAAGCAGTTCACCCTTTATGACATGATAGTTGATAGCGTTCATTTGCTGCTCATGGTTGTCTATTTGTAAAAGTGCCTCGTTTGCATTTACAACAACGTTGTAACCTGCAGCCCAAACGCTCTCAATTACAGGTTTGGTGTGTGGACTTGCATAGTCGTGCCTCTGAAACTGTGTTTCCACAACATTAGAGCTAATTCCCGGAAAACTTCTCGTCTCGTTGCCAATAATACATGGCAGATACCACGAAAGGTTTTTCCCAAACAAATTTTCTTTTGCCATACTGATATAGCAACCGGTCAGCGTTTGCATAAAGCCGGTCTCTGTCTTGTAATGATCTTTTTCTCGTATCTCATTGCTTGACGTGACATCAAACCAATCATCACATGAGACAAATGCAATTCCCAAGAATAAGATTGTCAATATTTTGCTTTTCATGTCTTGCCTTTTTAGAAAGTTGCTGATAATGAAAGTGAAAAGTTTCTTGCAAACGGGTAACTTGTACCTCGTTCCACCTTGATCGATGAGAGTGTCACCACATCATTGAGATAGGCAGCGACCCGAAGACGTTGCATGCGGAGCTTCGAGTAGACAGACTTGGGAAACTCATAATATGCGCTGACCGACGACAGTGTTAGTTCATTGCGATTCTGTACAAAACGTGTCGTTGCTCGTGTAACAGTTTCACTGCTGTATTTTTTGTATTGGCTGATTTGCCCCGGCTTCTGCCAGCGCCCATCCAAAACTCTTCGGTCTACATTGTATCGTATATCTGCATCTTCCACCCTGTCTACCAACGTACGGTTATAAAGCTGTCCTCCCGCAAGATAAGTGAACGTAGCTGTAAGTCCCACTCCCTTATATTCTGCTGTGAAGCCTGCATTTCCACGGAACTTTGGAGTGGCATCGCCTGCTGCGATCATATCTGAGGAATCGTAAACGTATGTATAGCTTCCATCCTTTTTGATATACAACTCTCTACCCGACTGTGGGTCTATCCCAGCAGAGCGTACGGTCCAAATAGTGTTCATCGACAGTCCGTCCTGATACATCAGCACAGGAGCCGACTGAGTGTTTTTCTCAGCAAGCGCAAGCATTCGTTCATTATAGGTTCTCATGCTCTCTGAGAGATTAATGATTTTATTTTTGGTGTAAACAAACGCTCCGTAGACAGACAAAAAGCCATTATTGTTTTGGACAGGCGTGAAGCTGCCTTTAATCTCCACTCCTGAATTTCGAACTAAACCCAAGTTATCTTTGACCACTCCAAAACCAGTTGATGTAGGTATCGTCACGTTCGTAAGCATGTTCTTCGTATCTGAACTATACCAGTCGAATGACAAGGAAAATATCGAGGCCCTCATATCAAAACCAACGTTGTAATCCATTTTTTGTTCCCACATCAGCTTGGGGTTGGGCATGTTGCTCAGGTACGCACCCATCTGGCCCTCATAGATGATTCCCGGGAAATACCTGTAAGTGGCAATAGAAGCGTTGGTGTTAAAGTTCTGGTTACCGGTCAAACCCAACGAGCCTCGTATCTTTAGCATTTTCAGCCATTTGGCTTCTTTCATAAATGCCTCATTGTGCACGTTCCATCCTAAACCAAACGACCAACTGTTTGCCCATCTCTTATCTGCACCATATAGCGAAGATGCGCTCTCGCGGACTGAGGCATCCATAAGGTATCTATTATCAAAATCGTAAGACAGAGCCAACAGAAAACTCATCTCCCTATTTATTGTGGCATATCCTGTAGGAGTGCTGCCCTCAGCATATTGTCGTGCGAATGTAGCGTCGGCCGCATTTTCGTTGGCAAATCCCTCTGCAATGTGTTGGTAAGCCTGATATTTGGTTTCCGAAACAAAATAGCCACCATTTCCAAAAACATGATGCAAGCCGAATGTGCGGTTGTAATTGATATTAATATCACCACTCAGTTGGGTTTGCTTACCATTCTCTAAAATATATTGTCCCCTTCGTTTCCTGTCCTCATTACGATAAGAGGCAAATTTGGAGTGACGGGCCGGATAATAGCTGTCAGCGTCATTGCGTTTCTGTTCTGCCCCAAGTCTGACAGTGGCTTTCCAGTCAGGATTTATCGTCCATTCTGTATAGAAGTTATCCGTAAATTCAGAATAGGTGGATTTGAGCAAAGTACCGATAGTGGCATCATACATGGGGTTGGCTACAGAAAGCGATGAGTTGCTCGCCGTTTGTACCATTTTCTCCGCCCATCGCAAGACATTTCCTCTTTCGTCCACAGCTTGCCAATAAGGATTCATCCTCACATAGTCAGAAAACAGACCGTAAGATGAGTCCATGCTATTGTTGGAGACAACGTAAAGTATGTTCTTGAACAGCAAGTTCTTATTGCGGTAGGATACGCTCACATCTCCAGACAAGTTACGACGTTTCGACCCTCTCATCACGCCTTTAATATCATTGTAGGTGAAATTTAGGATGGCGCGCAGATTCCGCGCATCTCCCAACTCAACATTAACATTGTGTTTATGGCCAACACCCGTGCGCAAGGGCTTTGACAACCAATCCGTACTTAAACCTTCAAGTACCCTTTTATACCTTGAATTGTAAAGCTGTCTCAAATTTTGCTCCGTAGTAACCCAATCGTTGTTATAACGCGACCCAGCAGTGTAAATTCCCTCATATTGCTCCACCTGCAACTTTTCCATGGCGTTGGTCATGTTATAGCTGGTAAGGTCAGGAACGCTCATATCCAAACTACCATTATACGTTATCCTTGTCTCTGTGCCAGCCAGTCTTTTTGTCTCTATGACAATAACGCCATTGGCTGCCTTGCTTCCATAAAGAGCCTTTGCCGACGCATCTTTCAGAATAGTCACACTCTCTACTCTGTTCATGTCCAAATCCATTACATGCTCTGCGGTGGTCTCAAATCCATCAAGTATAAACAGTGGCGCGTTGGGCTGATGCTGGTATTTGCTTTTAAGAGAAGATGTTTCAACAGGGAAACTTGAAGTTCCACGCATAGACACCGAAGGAACTGAGTTTGGGTCAGAGCCAAGCGATAAATTGTCTGGCATATAGATTGTGGGGTCAAGACTTTTTAAACTTTGAAGCACGTTTTGATTTCCAACTCTTTTCAAATCCTTTGAAGTCACAGTAACGGCAGCACCCGTAAAACTTTCTGCCTTACGCTCAAAGATACCTGTAACAATGACCTCTCCTACATTACGGGTATCTTCCTCCATGGTAACCAACATCATACCCGCACTGTAGTTTCTTTCCACTTTTTTCATACCCAGATAAGAAAATGCCACCGTAGACACCTCTCGCTCCGCCGGAATGGGTATTTCAAAATTTCCATTACTATCCGTTTGTCCACTAACGGCTTTGTCATTTGTCGTAATAATCACGCCCGCCAAGGGGGCACCATGCGCATCTCTCACTGTTCCTACTAACCGTTGACGTTGTTTGTCTTTTCGGGAAGAAATGGTGATATATTCTTCTTTTATCTTATAGTTCAGCGGATACGAGTCCAACACTGCTTGCACCACTTCTTCTATGGTTTTGGAACGCAAGTTCACGCTTACCTTATAAGTCTGAATGTCGTTGTAGACAAAGAGTATCTTAAAATTGGAAAGCTTCTCTAATTTTTTCAGCACATTTGGCATTGGCTCGTTTATGCACGAATAGTCAAACCGTTTTCCCAAATCCTGACCATAGGTAGACAAGGGCTGCCAACAAAAAAAGACCATGAATAAGAGAAGCAAACCGACTATCGATTTTCTCCGATTTGTTCTTTCACATTTCTCCATAACACTTAGAATATTAAAATCTATATAATACTACGAAGAAGTGTGAAGTTTAGTCCCTGTTATTTATTTCTTTCTTTTTTCTCTGACTATTAATTTATCTGAAACTAAGCTCACCGTAAACGAATTGAAATTATTAAGGCTTTCCACCACGTTCTCCAATTTTTCGTTACGATTAGAAATAAAATGAAGTTTCATCTGCTTTAGTTGTGGGTTGTCTTCAAAATGGACAGACACATGATACCAATGGGCCAACTCATCCAAGACTTCCTGCAAAGGTTTTTCGTCAAAATAAAAATAACCGTCTTTCCACAGTGTAAAAATGGTCGTGTCAACATTCCTGATTGAAATTTTCTTATCAGAATATGACAAGTCTGTCCCTGGCGACACTTGAATTTCCCTTTTCATTTCAGGAATTTCCACTTTTATTGAACCTTTGACAAGTGTGACATGCTCCTCAGTCTTATAAGACTTGATATTTAATTCTGTCCCCAAAACAGAAGTTTTTGTTCTGCCAGTCATTATAATAAATGGATGTCGCTTGTCTTTACTCACTTTGAAATAAGCCTCACCATATAAGTAGACCACTCTTTCACGTCCTCTGAAACATGTAGGATAAACAAAACGACTGTTTGTATTTAAATATACTTCTGTCCCATCACTCAATATTATTTTGTATGTCTGGTCTCCAGGAATGGAAACTATGTTCACATAGGTAGCTTCTCTCAACACATTCGTATAATCTGCCAATTGAGATGAGACTACTGCCCCATTTGTCAATTTTCTTCGCTCCACGCTATCAACCAACTTTGTGCTTTCGCTGACTTTTCCATTCATCCCTATTTCTTCCAGCAAAAACTCCGTATTTTGTGTTGGTTTCATTAACGTGGCTTGCATGATCATTTGCTTTTGTGAGTCTTGGTGTGTATATGCAAGAACATAGATTACGATAAAAACAATGACAGCAGCAACCACGGCGACATATTTGCCCATTGCATTTAGTCCTCGCAAACTTTTTTTCTCATCAGTGGGGTGCATGCGTAGTTTTTGCTGCTCCCACGCTGCAATGACATTTGGTTTAGCATACTTTAGACGCAAAAAAGCATCCTCGCACTCATACGCAAGCCGTTCCTCCTCTTTCTGGTCTAGTTTTATTTCTGTTTTATTATTTTCAATCATCTATTTGTTATGCTTTAAATAGTATAATTACGGTATATTTACTACGAACAATACGTTAACTTAGTACCTTCCTTTTTTATAGTTTATTGAAAAGCACTCCCTAATTTT
>JBNPOM010000066.1:0-14149 GCA_050315175.1 Prevotella sp. SGI.027 | reverse complement strand
CCTACAGCCACATTGGCTCGTAGACATCACCCTTTAACACATAAAAAAATATGAAAGAAGAAGTGAAAAAGACTGCCGAAGAAGTAAAGGATAAGGCAGAAAAACAAGCAAATAAAGTTGAAAAGAAAGTAGAAAAAGTGGCAGACGACATCGCCAAGAAGGCCGACGAGGCAAAAGACAAGGCTGACAAAGTCATTGACAAAGCCAAGGATAAGGTTGAAAAAGGAATTGATGACCTGGAGAAAAACGAGCATGTACAGGATGTCAAGAAGAAGGTAGAAGAAGTGGTGAACGACCACAACAAAACCGAGTGCAAGAAAGAAACTGAAAAGAAAGTTGAGCAAGCAGCAAAAGACTTAAAAGAGAAAGCGAAAGAAACGGCTGACGATGTGAAGGAGAAGGCCAAGGATGCGGTTGAAAACGCAAAAGAAAACGCCAAGGACGTCGTTGAAAATTTGCGAGATAAAGCAAAAGATATCACTGAAACTGTGAAAGAAAAAACGGATGAGGTGGCCGACAAGCTGAAAGACAACGACAAAGTGCAAAACGCAGCTAAGTTTGTCAAAGAGAAGAGCGATGACGTCTCTCAGGCTGTTGAGGAGGCTGCTGGCAAGGTAGAACGCTCTGGCTTTTGGCAGAAACTGAAAGACATCTTTGGGTTTAAATAACCCGTAGGCGCAAATCATTCAATGATGGCAACATGCGTGCCAGGACGCACGCGTTGTTGTGTTTTTTGACCAATTATTGCCTCAAAAACGGCACCTGTAAACTTTCAAACTAGAAAAAAACGATAGGCAAACAGGCTGCAAGGTGGGGATGATTTGGCCAGGAAAAGCAAATTTTAGCGGTAAAGCATTGACTTTACCCGTTAAACAGCACCACTTTGGTTGACAATCTGCATGACTTTGCTGCGCAAAAGCATGCAGATATGACCTTTTATGCAATGCTTTTGCCCTTCAAAACGCTTGCCAAACGGGGAAGAAATCGTGCGAGAGAAGCGTAAACCGCTATATGTTAATGATATACAAACATGCCGAATTTTGGGCGTATTCACAGCAAGAGGCAGGTTTGTTTGCAAATTCTACAAGCATGAAGAGAGCTGTTGTCAAAAATATTCATGCCGACTAATCGGCATACAGCCATTCGCAACTACATTTTAGTTACAAAGTTTGTAGGGAAGCACCATCCGTGTTTCCCTATATTTTTTATACCTAAAAAAGGCATGGCGGTAGGGATAGGCGAAACTCGTGGCAGCATGAGGACTCATGTTGCTATGCCATTCATCATTTTCTCCAATTGATGTACAGCCTCAGCCATTTCACTTGCAAAAGTTTCTGACGGCTGCAAAAAACTTTCACGACCCCTTGCCAGCAGGGCATACAATTCTTTGTTCATGCCATCCACATACGAACTAATGGCATATTCAATATCTTCTTTCTGCCACTGCATGGTTGAATAACGATACACCTGCCACTTTTGATGGAAAAAACTATAAGCTGTTTCTATGCTGTCTTTGGGAATCATGAGGTGAGTTGGTGAGTTGGTAAGTTTATAAGTTTATGAGTCCGTGAGTTGGTAAGTTGGTAAGATGATGAGCTTTTGAGTTAATGAGTTGGTAAGTTGGTGAGTTCTAGAGTTATTTCGTTGGTGGGTTAATGAGTTAAAAGGTTATGCATTAAGAACTTACTCTATCGACGCATAACGTACCGTTGATGGCACATCAACAACTACCAAACCCTATTCAGCTCGGCTGAATATTGAAACCCGCCAGTTGCCAGACGCTTTTCCAGTTCTACCCTATCCACATTGAAGTGATAACAGATTTGGTCGAGATTATCAAACTCCTCGTCACGCAACAAAAAGTTGATGACCGACACCAACATCGGCGTATCATGCAATGGCAAATGATCCATGTTTCTTTCTCCTATCAATGATGAATGCCAGCAAAGTTACAACTGCCTACATCCATCTTCCCTGCGACCAAGAGCCTCAAACGGGCATGGCTTTTAGGGAGGACAAAGGTAATCAAAAAATTATCATCAATACTGATGTGCACAAAAAAACACACGATGGTCAAAATAAAGATGGAACCAAAGGGGCTGCATCCAACATTTTTAGTAATTTTGCAGCCAGTTATCTTACAACTAATCCTTTAGTAACACCTTCGAAGCAAGAAGGCAAGATGTTTTTTGTATTTATGAACATTTGGAAGAAATGTGTATTATGCTTGGCCGCCGTATTGTGTCTTGCGGCCTCAGCCCAAAAGCGGTTCACCATCAGCGGATATGTCAAGGACATCCACTCCAGTGAAACGCTCCTCGGGGCAACCATCCAAGACGCTGGCAGCCACATGGGGACCACAACCAACTCGTATGGATTCTACACGCTGACGCTCCCCGCCGGACAGGTTCAGGTGAGTTATTCGTATGTAGGCTACGCACGCGTTCAGAAGTTATTTGTGCTGGACAAAGACACCGTCATCAACATCCAGCTGGCACCATCGGCTAACCTGCCCGAGGTAGTGGTGTCATCGGCGAAAGATAATGCGGGAATCCTCGCCACCGGCATGGGCGTGACAGACGTTGGTGTAAGCCAGATAGAACACACGCCCTCACTGCTCGGTGAAACCGATGTCATCAGAACCATTCAGCTCATGCCTGGCGTTCAGCCGGGATCCGATGGCGGATCGGCTCTCTATGTCAGGGGAGGCAATGGTGACGAGAACCTGATTTTGCTCGACGGCACGCCCATTTACAAGATTGACCACCTGTTTGGGTTCTTCTCGGTGTTTACGCCAGAGGCTTTGAAAAAGGTCACCTTTTACAAAAGTTCCTACCCCGCACGCTACAACGGGCGGTTGTCATCGGTCATCGACGTGAGGACGAAGGATGGTGACATGAACCACTTTCACGGAACGGCGTCGCTGGGTTTGCTCACCAGCAGGGTGCAGTTGGAAGGGCCTATCGTAAAGAATCGTACCTCGTTCAACTTCTCAGCGCGCACCACCTACATCAACTGGGTGTTGCAACCGTTCATGAAAAGCGACGAGAAGTTTGGCTATCAGTTCTATGACCTTCACTTCAAGCTGAACCACCGCTTCTCGCACACAGACCGATTGTACCTGAGTTTGTACCGGGGACACGATATGCTGAAAGAAGACTACAAGGATCGCTACAACTCATCCAGCTACGAAATCAATTCTGCCTACGGTGACGACATCAACTGGGGAAACACCATCGCCTCACTACGATGGAACCACATCTTCAGTAACAACCTCTTTGCCAACATCACGGCGGCCTACAACCATTACAACATGCACTTAGCCAGCTATGATCACTCATGGCGCACCGACGCAATTGAGAAGAACAGCGCCAGCTACCAGTCGAAAATACGTGACTGGTCGGCCGCCATTGACTTTGATTACGAGCCGCTTCCCTCACACAGAATCAAGTTCGGGTCGTCCTACACCTATCATACCTTCAGTCCAGAGACCTCGGGAAGCTTCTTCACGGAAGAGGGAAAAGATGGAAAGGTCAACAGATCGGGCGGGTATTCATCCCCCAGCAATCCCATCTACGCTCACGAGGCTTTGGTTTATGCCGAGGACGACTGGCGGATTCTGCCATCGCTTACCCTCAATGCCGGCGGGTCTGTATCGATGTTTCATGTTAGAAACAAGTCGTACCTCACGTTTCAACCTCGTGTTTCGCTGCGCTGGCAAGCCCTGTCCGACGTGGCATTGAAGGCATCGTACAGCGAGATGTCGCAATATATCCACCTGCTCACCTCGATGCCCATTGCCCTTCCCACCGACTTGTGGGTTCCCATCACCGACAACATCAAACCAGAAAGGTCGAGACAATATAGTGTTGGCGCCTACTACACGGGATGGAAAGGATGGGAACTGTCGGCAGAAGGCTATTACAAGCAGCTCGACAACGTGCTGGAATACAAGGATGGCATGAGCTTTATGGGATTCTCGGGCAACTGGGAACGTCTGGTCAGCATGGGTGAGGGACGTTCAAAAGGCATCGAACTAATGTTACGACGCACCACAGGACGTGCAACTGGCTGGCTGTCGTACACGCTTTCCAAGAGCGACCGCAAGTTCAGTGAGGATAGTGGCGTGAATGGTGGAGAGCGATTCCCCTTCACCTACGACAGGCGACACAACGTGAATATGGTGGCAAACTGGAAGATGACCAAGCGCATTGACTTGGATGCAACATGGTCGTTCTACTCTGGAGCAACCGCAACGATATCCTTGCAGAGAGGATACGAGATGACTCCCGAAAGCATCGGAGAGAGTAGTTATGTATCAAGTCGCAACAATTACAGGCTTCCGCCTACGCACCTGCTCTGCTTAGGCATCAACTTCCGCAAGACACTGAAACGGGGCGTTGAGCGAACATGGAACGTCAGCGTGTACAACGCCTATAATGCGATGAACCCGAACTTCATACTGAGAAAGACTGACGAGTACGGAAAGGAAGTGCCAAACAAGCTGTCCAAATACACGTTGCTGCCCTGTCTGCCATCGTTCACCCTCACCTATAAATTCTAATGACAATGAACAGAATGAAAACTTACCTATACTTTTGCCTCTCAGTCATGCTCTTCGGTTTGTCAGCATGCGAGAACGAGTTGGAACTTGACACGAAGACGGCCAGCAAGCAACTGTCGGTGAATGGATTCATCAATGCCGACAGCACCATCAACAGGCTGTTGGTTTCGTTCACGGGCATTGACCATCCTACGATTGTCACCGATGCCACTATCAAAATATCGGTCAACGGAAACCTGCGCGAGACCGTGCGTGAGCTTCCAACTGGTTCGGAGCAATACATCATTCATGGTCGTTTCAATCCAGGTGACCATGTGCGTATTGAGGTATCTACACCTGACAGCAACTATCAGGCTACTATAGACGAGACGGTGCCGCAACCCATTGACAAGATTGAGCGCATCAGCACCGAGTTTGTCAAGGATGTAAGCTATGTGGACGAATATGAAATGGCGCGGGTAGACGACTTACAAAAAATCAATCTCTCATTTCAAGACAATGGAAAGCAGGCCGATTATTACCGTCTGACACTAACAGGATACCAGACTATCATGACCACACAGTTTAACTACACGCTGCAAAGAAAAGAGCCCACCTACCGGTATTTCGTCAGCTACATGGGCAGTTCGTACATTGCCACGGGCGACCCAATCATCATGGAAGGCAGGGTATGCACACCTTCAACCGACATGGGCTTTGCCTCACCCAACAATGTTGTGAACCAGATGGGCGTCTTCAACGACCTTTTGTTCAACGGACAGGAATGTTCCATCAACGTATATTCCAAACTGTATCAATTCAATAAAATATCTGATCCAGATTTAAAGACATCGCTTGACCTGGAGGCAACCATCTCATCGTACACACCAGCGGCCTATTACTATCTGAAAGCCATGAATCTGAAGAAGTCAACGTATTATAGTGACTATAACGATTTGACCGGTCCCATCAAGATGCCATCCAATGTAAAGGGTGGAACAGGCTTGGTAGGATTCTACACTTCGAAGTCGATACCTGTTCATGTCTATGGAACTGATCGATATCCGCACCTATACGAGTAATAGGATAGGAAGACAAAACATGCGAAATGCCGTGTATCAATATCACCATTGAATATTGATACACGGCATTTCAGTAAGAATGAACATGTCATTCTACCAATTTCTCGCACAACCTGCGTTGCAGCACGCGGGCATCGAGGACAGACATCTCGCTGCTCATAACGGCAAATGCCAGGTCGTGTCCGTTGCTTCCGCGACAATAACCCGCCAGTGAGCTGATGCCATAAGGATGAGACAGGGTACCCGTCTTGGCGCGTATCTTGCCCCTTGTCTTTGGTCCTGCCATCTCATGAGCCAACGAACCATCAACACCTGCTATGGCAAGGTTCTGCATGAGCATGGCATGAATATTCTTATCCTTATAACCATACACGAGAATCGCCGTCAACGCTTGGGGAGAAAGACGATTGTGGGTACACAAACCACACCCATCGTGTACGACCAATGAGGTATCGGTCATACCGAGATCTTCCCTTAAAAACTTTCTAAGATATGCTACCCCCGTGGCTGTTGGGTCGGCTTGTGTGTTAATATGGTGACCAATAGTGTACAGCAGTGCGGTAGACTGGGTGTTGGAACTGTTCTTCCACATGCGCTTGACAATGCGATGGATGGGGGTACCGTATCTGTAAATAACCTTTGAACCGGCAGGTATCGTGCCCAACACCACCTGACTGTCAGCGAAAGCGATACCTTGAGTGCGTATCACACTCTTCAAACTCTTCATCACTCGAGGCGCACCTTTGTAGAACAAGCCGTACCGACTGAAAGATAAATCCCAAGGATACCAATGTTCCTCGCTTTTAACAGGTTCCTGAATCACGAGATCAACATAAATCTTGCCATTCACCTTGTTGATACCTCTCTTCTTTGCTGCCTGCCCAAATCGCACAAGTTCCTGCTCGTTGAGCTGTGGATCCAGGCTTCCCTTGAAGGTTAGATCGCCTTGCAGGACACCATTAGACACCTTTCCCCGCTGATACAAGCCTGTAATATAACGATAATCGCTGCCCAAGAGGTGTAGACCTGCCACGCCACAAAGCAACTTCAAGCACGACGCCGAAGGCTGTGTCAAGGTCTCGTGGTAGCCATATACGGGTTTATCCGCAGTAAGGTCGTACACATGAAAGGCAAATTTTCCCTGCACCCTGGGGCCTTGTGCGAACGTTGCCAGGCGCGAACGCAGGCTGTCGTCAATCGCTATATCAAGTTTCTTTCCTTTCGGTTCTTCCTGGTGCTTATCGCTACAAGCCGCAAACAGGAGTGCAACACTCATCAATATCATCAACGGAGTTGGCGCAACAGCCATCGTTCTAAAGATTTTCCTCATAGGTTGCAAAGTTAATCATTTCTTTCCTAAACAACTTATCGTAAAGAAAAGAATGAAAACCGCCCAGGTACTCATCTACTCAAACGTGATTTCACCAAAGAAATCGGGACGATGGAAATCAGGCTTCTCGATGTTGATAGGGTTCCATGATAGGAAATGCGGCTTCTTCAAGGCGTCACCACACTTGTAGAAGTTGGCGCGGATGGTCTTCCCACTCAGGGATTTGATGTCATGCATGAAGAAAGTCTTCAACGGAATGATGAAAGCCATCTGCCAATCATAAGGCCCTTTGAGTTCTTCAAAAGGTCGACGACCAAGCGATGACCAGCGGTCAACCTGGTCCAATACCGTCTGAGGCGCTAACGTTCGGCCTTCTCTTCCCTTGCCACATCCTACCAAGATGGTTCCTCCACAATTGCATTCTATATTATAATAGGTGCCATCATCGGCAGGTTGTGAGAAAAACTCACAACAAGAGTCTTCCCACACGCGCCCATTGTCCTGAGGAGCCACTGCGCGAATGGAGTCCTCTTTCACACGATAGTGCAAGAAGATAGCGCGGTCACTATAAGCAATTCGGAAGACTACCTGTGGCGTATAGGGATATTTCTCGGCCCAGTTGGCTTGATCAATAACATGATATTCTACCCCCTCCTCATCCATCATAGAAGGAATGATGGCTGCGGCATAAGGATGCTGCTTGAGTTTCTTAACTGTTAGTTTTTCCATGACAGATTTATTGATTCAGACAAGTACGTATGAAGGACACCATTTCGGGTTCATGAGCGCAAATACGACGGAACAAACACAACTGATTCTGCGCGCGCACCAAATTATGTTTGTCGTAGTTGGTTTTATAATAGGTATCGCCATTGATGTAATCGGCCAGGAACCTCACGCACTGCATGTACGGAAAGAGCTTGGCGGCATACGGCAGATTCTCTATTTCGATGGGTTCCAAGAAGCGTTGAGCCGATTCAAGATAGCCCCTCGTGAACGCCTCGAAGATGTCCATCCGGAAGTCTATTTGGTCAAATTCTTTTGAATCTTCGGCAACGGTATTGGCCCCTGTGCGCAGAAAATCGCCATAGTCAGAGAACACGAAGCTGGGCATCACCGTGTCTAAATCGATGACACACAGCACCTTTCCATCCTGGTCGAACATCATGTTGTTCACCTTGGTGTCACAATGACAGATGCGTTTCTTCAATTTTCCCTCGCGATACAAGCGTTCGGCCTTGCACATCTCCTCGGCATACTGCTCCAGTTCGTCCAAGATGGGCTGCACCTCTGCCACTCTTCCCACCTTATCTTCGGCTACGGCCTCGCGCAATTGGCGCATGCGCAGTTCCATGTTGTGGAAATCAGGAATAGTTTCGCCCAACTGTTCAGGCACGTCCACCAACATCGACTCGAAGTTTCCAAAGGCCTTACCGGCATGATAAGAGTATTCGGGATTGACGGTTTCATAGGTTTTGGCATCAGGAATGAACAAAGAGAGCCGCCAATACTGGCTTTTATCATCCTTGTAATAAGTCTTTCCTTCCGCCGTTTGAACAAATCGCAGTACCTTTCTATCCAAGTCGTCTTCACCCTTTTCTTCCAGTTTTTGGCGGATGTGCGCCGTTACCACCTCTATGTTGCGCTGCAACAGGTCTACATCCGTAAAGATGGCATCGTTGATGCGCTGCAACACATAATCAGGAGTGTCCTGACCTTTTGTCACCACTCGATAGGTATCGTTAATCAAACCATTGCCCAAAGGCAATATGCGGTCTACCGTCCCCACGGTTTCAAAGTGAGAAACAATCTGTTTAAGTTGTTCATTTTCCATGCATCTTGTTGTTTGAGGGTTGATTTTTTCAATAGATACGGCGCATTCCAAGACCGCTCCATTGTCTCCTGTTCATGATTGTAATAGATACCGCAAAAATAAAGAATTATTCTCAAACGACAAAATGCGAAGGCTAAGAAGATGCCTGTTGCATCTTATGGAGCCACTTGCCGCTGAACAATCGGTACAAGAAAATGCAGCCCCGGAAGGCCAGTTCTATGGCCATGGCTGTCCAAACGCCCGCCAGTCCATACTGAGGAGCCAGCATGGCGGCCAAGGTAAGGCGCACGCACCACATGGACAGCAGGTTCATCAAGGCCGGTTTCAAGGTATCACCAGCCCCAACGCACACACTGTAAACAACGATGGCAGCGGCGAAGAAGGGTTCGGCAAAGGCCTCGATGCGCAGACTCTGGATGCCCAATACACGGATTTCCTCCACCGGTGTGAGCACACCAATCATCTCTGGAGCGAAGATGTACATCAGTATACCCATGAAAGCCATGACGCTCATGCCCAACCAAACCGTCATGTGGGCGAAGCTCTTGCAAATGTCATATCGCCTGGCACCAGCACTTTGTCCCACCAACGTGGTTGCTGCCTCCCCGATACCATACCCCGGCATGTAACAAAGGCTCTCGGCGGTGATGGCGAAGGTGTTGGCGGCGATGGACACCTTACCCAAAGGTGCCACGATGATAGTGCTGACAATCTGTGCGCCACTCATCAGAATGGATTGCGCAGCCATAGGCGCACCTATCTTCAAGGCGTTCGTGACATAGTTTGACATCCATCTGAAAGGGCCCTCGTCTTGCTTCAAAGCCAAAATCTTGTTGCGGAAGATAGCGAAGTAAGCCTGCATCACCGAACCAATAAGGTAGGCAGTTGCGGTTCCAAAAGCCGCTCCCAACACCCCTAAATGCAAGATGTAGATGAAAAAATAATTAAAACACACGTCCATGATGCACATGCCCACACTCATCATACTGGGTATTTGCATGTTGCCTGAGCATTTGAGCATGGCCCCAGTGAGGTTGGCCAGTTGGATGAAAGGCATGGCTAAGGCAAACACCAGGAAGTAGAGCGAGGCATCGTGTGCGATGTCTTCCGTTCCGCCCAACCAATAAGGCAAGGGTTGATAAATAAATAGTGCAATGACCGCAATAACCACACTTAACAGAAGACAACAGATGAGTCCATGCCTGAACACTTGTCGTGCTTTCACAAAGTCGTTGGCTCCGATAAAATGGGCTACCTGCACGGAGAAGCCCATGGATGCCGAAGCGGTGACGCTGCCCAACAACCAGGTAGTACTCTCCACCAAACCAATAGATGCTGACGGATTGGTTCCCAAATGTCCCACCATCGATGCGTCGATGAAGAACATCAGCACGGTCGTGATTTGGGCAAGAATAGACGGAATACTCAACTGTACTATCAAGTTGAGTTTCTCCCCATTCGTCATGACCCTACCCTCACGAATGCTGGCCAGCAGTGCATCTGTTTTGGTCGTTGAAAACATCTCGTTTAATTCTGTGATACAGATAGTGCAAGCCGAGTGCAAAGAAAGCTTACTTACTTTGTTGAGGCGCAGCCTATCTTCTGCAAAGATAGCGCAAGCCGAGGACAAAGGAAATTTACTTGCTTTGTTGAGGCGCAGCCTATCTTCTGCAAAGGTACAGATTATAATTTGTTTTGAATGAGATTTTTCAGAAAATCCTTTACGATTACGTTCCCCATATCAACACATCGTCCTGTGAGGCGGAACGTGATAAATCACGCTCCTACTTTGTCCGAAAAAATGACAATAAAATGGAACGTAAGAATGTGAAATGTAGAAAAAATCAATAGGCTTATGGTAGGCAAGCGGTCACCATTTTCGGTAATAAAACTTCATTTTTGGTGCAAAATCATTCGTTTTACCCAACTATTAGGGTCACTTTGCTGCGCAATAGGTACCAGATTGCGGTGTAAAAGCATGCTTATTGAGCCTCAAGAGCAATGCTTTTGCTGGTAAAAACATGAAAAATAGACTGAATAGGCGATTGTTAATTCGCAATCTACTGATGTACAATCAATTATAAAAGTCCTTTATTTCTGGCGTATTTTCGTTTACGGTTGAGGTTGATGATTTAGAAGCAAATTATAGAAGGGCTGTTGTCAAGAATATTTCCATTATTCATCATCCTTTTCAGGTGCCATTGCCCGCTTAACCACAACGTCGCTGGGTGCATCATCAAACGAGCAGATGGAGAAAACAAGACATAAAAAAAGCGACTCACCTCTTCAGTGTAATCGCTCCTTATCATATTGATTTCTTTCTATAATCTCTCAAAAAGGGAAGTATTTTTTGTTTCTCTCACGCCCCTCCCCCGGCGTAGCCAGTGCAGCACTTGGCTGCGACTAGGCTTTTCATCCAATCCTAAACAATCTATTACCTAACCTTCTCCAACGCTTATCATGTGGTTGGAGCCTTTATCTATTGAAGATTTCTCCTTACTAACAACCTTAAACTTTACCTTAACTAAACCTATTTTCGTCTATCCTAAAACACTTTTACCTTGACTAAACCTACTTCTGTGTATCCTAAATCTTATTTACCTTGACTAATACCTCTTTTGTGTCAATCCTAAAAATCTTTTACCTTAACCAATACCGCTTCGATGTTATCCTGTGTAAAACCTTCTCTTTACCAACTAATACCTGATATCTTCATCTTTTACCTTTGGTTCTAATACCTATGATATCTCTCAAATTTTCAATTGAATCAATTTGTTTTCGAACGTTTCCCGACATCCTTTTTGTCTCATTGACGTTGCAAAGATACCACTGTTTCCGCACACAACCAAGAAACAACAGGTGGTTTTTACACAAAAACGGTGTTTCTTGATGTAAATCAAAATGAAAATGACATATCCATATAACGACAAAAGGCCAAGCAAGTCATCCGAATTCGAAAGACTTGCTTGGCCTTTTTAGTTGGCATTCAGCCTATTTCTTGATCCAAGGCCCAGATGCCACACCGGCTCGGGTAGGAGCTTTGGGGCGATAATAACCCGCCAAACCGATGTCGAAGATTAGCGTTGAATAGCCGGGGATTTCGCTTTTGGGAGCTTTCTCCGTACCATAGCCCAATTTATAAGGTATGTAAACCTCCCAACGGTCACCAACAGACATGTGCAACAGAGCCGTGGTAAAGCCGTCGACAAGTCCACTCACTGCAAATTTGGCAGGATTCATGGTCTGCGGATTGTACGCACCCGAATAGCTACGGTCGAACAAATAGCCTGCTGTATAGGTGGCTGAGGGGATGAGGCGGCCACGGTAGTTCACCATCACCGAATCGGTGTACAGCGGACTGCCAGAGGTACTGTTGCCTCGTTCCAACACATGCACGATGATATAATTGTTCAAATCGGCATGAAAGTTCTGTCCGTCGGCTGGCAACGACCAGTTGCGAATGATCTTCCAGTTCTGGTCGCCCTTCGCAATTCGCTCTTGAGTGGCGGCATGAAGCTGTGCGAAATAGGTTTCGTTCTTATGTTGCCAATCGGCAAACTCTTCCACCTCGCCGCTGTCTTCGCTACACGATGCCATCGTGAAGACAGCCATCATGAGCAGGAGAAGGTAGCATATTGAATTTTTCTTCATTGTCGTTTCGTTCTAATCTGCCTGTGTAAGCCTTGGATGGCTTGCGGGCAGTGGGATTTATTGCATTTTTTTCAGCAAACTGGTGATACTTACCTTTTCTTCTATCACCGAGCACAACTCGCTGATGTCCACGCGTTGCTGTTCCATGGTGTCACGATGGCGCAGCGTCACCTTGTTGTCTTTCAGCGTGTCAAAGTCAACCGTCACGCAATAAGGTGTGCCAACCGCATCCTGACGGCGATAACGCTTACCGATGGAATCCTTCTCGTCGTAGCTCGTATTGAAGTGGAACTTGAGCAAGTCTACTATCTCGCGCGCCTTCTCGGGCAAGCCCTCCTTACGCACCAAAGGCATCACCGCACATTTTACAGGGGCCAAAGCTGCCGGCAAACGAAGCACGACACGCTTCTCGCCGTTCTCTAATTCTTCTTCCTGATAACTGTGACACATCACGGAGAGGAACATGCGGTCTACGCCAATAGAGGTCTCGATGACGTATGGCACATAGCTCTCGCTGGTCTCTGGGTCGAAATATTTCAGGTTCTTGCCACTGAACTTCTCGTGTTGTGACAAGTCGAAGTTGGTACGCGAGTGTATGCCTTCAACCTCTTTGAATCCAAATGGCATCTTAAACTCGATGTCGGTGGCCGCATTGGCATAGTGAGCCAGCTTCTCATGGTCGTGGAAACGATAGTTTTCGGCGCCGAAACCCAGTGCCTGGTGCCACGCCATGCGTGTTTGTTTCCATTGCTTGAACCACTCCAACTCGGTGCCGGGCTTCACGAAGAACTGCATCTCCATCTGCTCGAACTCGCGCATGCGGAAGATAAACTGACGTGCCACAATCTCGTTGCGGAAGGCCTTACCGATTTGTGCGATACCAAAAGGCAGCTTCATGCGCCCCGTTTTCTGCACATTAAGATAGTTCACAAAGATTCCTTGCGCCGTTTCTGGTCGCAGATATATCTTATTGGTAGCGTCCGAGAGCGAGCCCATTTCGGTGGAGAACATCAGGTTGAACTGGCGCACGTCGGTCCAGTTCTTGGTGCCACTGATGGGGTCTACGATGCCTTCATCCAGGATAATCTGTTTCAGTTCTGCCAAATCGGGACCTTGCATGGCCTGGGTGTAACGCTCATGCAGGGCATCACGCTTGGCCTGATGGTCGAGTACGCGCTGGTTGGTAGCCTTGAATTTCGCCTCATCGAAAGCATCACCAAACCGCTTGGCAGCCTTAGCCACCTCCTTATCGATTTTTTCTTCGTACTTAGCAATCTGGTCCTCTATCAGCACATCGGCCCGATAGCGCTTCTTCGAGTCGCGGTTGTCTATCAAAGGGTCGTTGAAAGCGTCCACGTGTCCACTGGCTTTCCAGATGGTGGGGTGCATGAAAATGGCCGAGTCGATGCCCACGATGTTGTCGTGCAGCAGCACCATGCTCTTCCACCAATATTCTTTGATGTTCTTTTTCAGCTCAACACCATTCTGTCCATAGTCGTAAACGGCTGCCAAACCATCGTATATATCACTGCTGGGAAACACAAAACCATATTCCTTGCAGTGGCTCACAATCTTTTTGAAAACATCTTCTTGTGCCATATCTATTTCAATTTATGATTCTATAACGTCTGGCAAAGGTACTGATTATTTTCGAGTAAGCGGACATCTTGCCTGTAATTCTTTGTGTTTCGTGTCATTTTAAGGCTGGT
>JBNPOM010000065.1:0-14149 GCA_050315175.1 Prevotella sp. SGI.027 | reverse complement strand
ACATTGGCGCTCGAGGTGGAGGCGCTTGCGTACCTGTTGGATAGTTTACTAAAACTACACGTCAGCAAAGTTGGCAAGATGTTCTACACCCTTTTCGTGAAAAAAAGTGACAAAAGTAAGTAGGTGGGCCAGGAGTGTCGAGCCATTCCCTTAGGACAGTTCGGACAATTCAAGCCATCTCATGCTTTTTTCATCCAGCTCTTCTTTTAAGGTGGGCAGCAGCATGCTCTTGGTTGTGAGGTCTTCAACGGTCAACTTCCCGCTGCATATCTCTTCTTCCAAATCCTTGATCTGTTGCTCCAGCTTTGTAATGTCCTCATCCAAAGCTTCAAACTCACGTTTTTCTTTATAAGAGAGCTTTTTCTTTTCGTTGTTTCTGTAGTCTTTGGCAGCGGACTTCTCCTTCTTTTCCTCAGGTTTCTGTTCAATGGGTTTCAGGCTGTTCCACTCTCTGAATTGCGTATAATTGCCGGGGAAGTCTTGAATTTCGCCCTCACCCTTGAACACTAAGATGTGGTCAACTACCTTGTCCATGAAATATCTGTCGTGACTGATGACGATTACGCACCCGGGAAAGTCTTGCAAATAGTCTTCCAGCACCTGTAGTGTTTGAATGTCCAAATCGTTCGTAGGCTCATCAAGCACCAGGAAATTGGGATTTTTCATCAGCACCGTGCAAAGGTATAACTTGCGCAATTCACCGCCACTGAGTTTGTAAACAAAGTTGTGTTGCTGCTCGGGCGTGAACAAGAAGTATTGCAGCAGCTGCGAGGCCGTCATGCTTTTGCCGCCACCCAGATTGATGTTCTCGGCAACGTCACTGACTACGTCAATCACTTTTTGCTGTTCGTCAAACTGTAATCCTTCTTGCGAGAAGTAGCCAAAACGAACAGTTTCACCGATGTCGAACTTCCCACTGTCGGGTTCAACGAGTCCCATTAACAGCTTGATGAACGTTGATTTCCCGGTTCCGTTGTTGCCGATGATGCCTAATTTCTCAAATCTGGCAAAGTTGTAATAAAAGTCTTTCAGTATCACTTTGTCGCCCCAAGCCTTCGATACATATTGACATTCGAAAATCTTGGAACCGATATACACGTTGCTCGATTTCAGTCTGATTTGTCTTTCCTCAACCTTTTGTTTGGCTACCTGTTGCAGTTCGTAGAAAGCCTCCTCACGATAGCGCGCCTTGTGTCCGCGAGCCTGTGGCATGCGCCGCATCCATTCCAGTTCGGTGCGATACAAGTTGTTGGCCCGCGCCACCTCCGCCCGCTTGTTTTCGATGCGTTCTTGGCGCTTTTCCAGATAATAACTATAATTACCGCGGTATGCGTAGATGCTTCGGTCGTCTAATTCAAGAATCGAATTGCACACGCGGTCCAAGAAAAAGCGGTCGTGTGTCACCATCAACAGCGTCTTGTTGCCACGCGACAGATAGCTTTCGAGCCACTCCACCATTTCCAAATCCAAATGGTTGGTCGGCTCATCGAGGATGAACAGTTCGGGTTCGGTAATCAGAACGTTCGCCAAGGCCACCCGCTTTTGCTGTCCGCCACTCAGTTGTCCCATGGGTTGGTCAAGATCATCAATGTGCAGCATCGTTAGTATTTGCTTGGCCTTTAACACTTTCTGCGGATCGCCTTGATGATTAAAGCAAGCGTCTAACACCGATTCGTTTTCATCAAACCGGGTCTTCTGTTCAAGATAGCCAATCTTGAGATCTTTCTTCATGATAATCTCGCCACCGTCCTTGCCTTCCTTACCGGTAAGAACCGACAGCAGAGTAGACTTGCCGGTGCCATTCTGGGCGATGAGACCGATGCGCTGACCTTCGGCAACGGAGAAGGAGATGCTGTTGAATAAAATAAGGTCGCCAAAAGATTTCGTTAGATTCTGAACGTCTAAATAAGGTATTGGTCCGGCCATGTTTACTGAAGTGATTGGTTTATTTCATCGATATAAGCCAACAACTCTTCGCGGCCCGTACGTTTTTCCGAGCTCGTAATAAAGTAAGGTGGCAGTTCTTCCCATGCATCTTTTAATTGTTCCATCCACTGGGCTGCATTGGCTTTCGCCTTCACCGTGCCCAGTTTGTCGGCTTTGGTGAACACAATGGTGAAGGGTATCTCGTTTTCTCCTAACCAATCGATGAACGCACGGTCTATCTTTTGTTGCTCGTGGCGCACGTCAACCAACACGAACAGGTTGACCAACTGCTCTCGTTGCAGAATGTAGGTGTTAATCATATTCTCAATATCCGCCTGAATTTTTTTGGATCTCTTGGCAAATCCGTACCCCGGCAGGTCAACCAAGTACCACTCATCGTTGATTAAGAAGTGATTGATGAGTAGGGTCTTGCCGGGTGTGGATGATGTTTTGGACAGTCCCTTGTGGTTGCAGAGCATGTTGATAAGACTGGATTTCCCTACATTCGAGCGTCCGATGAATGCATATTCTATCCGATTGTCTTTGGGACATTTGTCGAGGGTTGGCGATGATATGAGGAATTCGGCCTTCTTTATTTCCATATTCTTACGTTCTTTCTGCAAAGATAATCATTATTAGGCAAATATGCGGCGGCCATCAGATAATTCTTCGGGGAGGCTCGTTCTGTCAAATATATTTGGCAGTTCAGCCAACAACCACTATCTTTGCAGAAGATAGGCTTCGCCTTAACAAAGAAAGTAAACTTTCTCTGTCTTCGGCTTGCACTAACTTTGCAGAAGATAGGCTTCGCCTCAACAAAGAAAACAAGCTTTCTTTGTGTTCGGCTTGCACTATCTTTGCAAAAAAAGAAAGTAGATATGAATAAATTTTTAACCAAGATAAGACTGTTGCTCTTATTCGTGGTATGTAGTAACTTGTTGGTAAGTAAGGCCGATAATCTGAAAAAACGTGAGTTTCGAGGGGCTTGGATACAGTGTGTAAATGGCCAGTTCGAAGGAATGGGAACGGCCAACATGCAACGTACGTTGAGTTATCAACTGGATGAATTGCAGAAGGATGGTGTCAATGCCATCATCTTCCAAGTCAGGGCAGAGTGCGATGCGCTCTATCAAAGTAGTTATGAGCCATGGAGTCGCTTCTTGACAGGCGTGCAGGGACAAGCACCCTATCCTTTTTGGGACCCACTACAATGGATGATAGAGCAGTGTCATCAGCGCGGGATGGAACTGCATGCATGGATTAATCCTTATCGTGCCAAAACCAAGAGTACTTCCGCTCTGGCCGGCAATCATATTGCTATCAAGCAACCTGGCAAGGTGTTTTCGTATGCCGGACAGTTTATTCTCAACCCGGGCGATCCTGCCAACAGGGAATATATTTATAAGGTGGTAGACGACATTGTGCGTCGCTATGATGTAGATGGTTTGCACATCGACGATTATTTCTATCCTTATCCAGCTCCTGATGAAGTCATTCCCGACGGTCGCGAATTCCAACTCTATAATAATGGATTGAAGAACGTCAATGACTGGCGTCGCTACAACGTCAACTTGTTCATCAAAGAGTTGGGAGAAAAGATACACCAGCGCAAGCCTTGGGTGAAATTTGGCGTTTCGCCTTTTGGAATTTATCGCAACAAGAAGAATGATCCAACACTTGGCAGCAACACTCGGGGATTGCAAAATTATGATGATCTTTATGCCGATGTCTTGTTGTGGGTGAACAAGGGTTGGGTAGATTATTGCGTTCCGCAGTTATATTGGCAAATAGGTCACCCAACGGCCGATTATGACACGCTCATCAGGTGGTGGAACCGTTATGCTGGTAACCGACCTTTATATATTGGCGAGAGTGTGGATCGTACAGCGAAGTATGCCGATCTACAAAACCCGAACAGCAATCAACTACCGGCAAAATTCCGTTTGCATGATCAGATGTCGAATGTGAAGGGAACTGTTTTGTGGTATGCCAAGGCTGTGGTGGATAATGTAGGCAACTACGGAACGGCTCTTCGCAACTATTATTGGAAGTACCCGGCCTTGCAACCCGAGATGCCGTTTATTGACAGCAAGCGCCCAAAGAAACCTCGAAAGCTAAAACCCGTATGGACAAGCGATGGCTACATTCTGTTTTGGACACAACCTCGTGGTAAAGATTGGGATGACGTAGCAACAAAGTATGTGGTTTACCGTTTCAACAAGGGAGAGCGTGTCAATTTGGAAGATCCCTCTAAGATTGTCGCCATCACTTCGGAAACGATGTATAAGCTGCCTTATGTCGATGGCAAAACCAAATATCGATATGTGGTTACTGCGCTTGACAGAATGAATAACGAGAGCAAAGCAAAGAAAAAGAAAAAGAGCATTAAGCTGTAATGCACTTTCCGCATTAGAGTTTCTAAAAAAGAATGGTGAAATGAAAATGGTAGGGGCGTGATTCATCATGCTCCGCCGAACGGCATTCATGAAAGGGTGTCAAATGGAAGAAGCAGCCAGGTAGCTGGAAAAAATAAAAAAGGTTCAAGAAAAACAGAAATTTGTTTTCTTGAACCTTTTTTGGGTGGGTAGGGATAATCGGGCTCGAACCGATGACCTCTGCAATGTGACTGCAGCGCTCTAAACCATCTGGGCTATACCCCTGTTTGTCGCATCGTAGAGAACGACGACACTGCAAAAGTATATTTTTTTTGTATACTAACAAAAGGTTATTCGCTTTTTTTATAAAAATCTGTTTCTGTCATGATATTTCCCTTTAGTTTTTGATAGATTCATAGGATATTTTTACCTTTGCAACCATTAGTTTTTTAATGTAAAAAGATTTTACACATAATGATTCATTTAAAAAGAGAAGCCAATTTGTTGACGATAACATCATTGGTTGCTTTTCAATCATTGGCCCACATGCCCGCATTTGCAAATCCTGGCACAAGGGCGATGATGGTGACGGATGACGATCATGCCAATGTGCATGCAGAGATGGTAGACACGATGAGGTTCAACTCGCCCATCAGTCTTGACGAAGTAGTGGTGACGGGGCAGGGCGGAGCCATTGAACGGCGAAGGTTATCTTCGAATGTAACCAAAATTTCTGGTAAAGATTTGCAGAAGTTGACCGTGGGACGCATGGACGAAATGCTGCGCAACGCCATCCCCGGGGTTCAGTTCTCACTCTCAGGTGCGCAGCCCGGCAGCACCTCTGTCATCAAAGCCCGGGGATTGTCCTCGGCGTTTTCAAATTCTACCCCCATTATCTACATTGATGGCGTTCGCACGGACAACCTCAATACCGGTGCCATTCTCAATTATTCCAAGAAAGGTTATGGTGCCCAGCCTTACACCATTGGCGACATGCCCATGGGTGAGATGGCGGCATCGAGCGCACTGAGCGACATCTCCATGGAGAACATCGACCATATAGAATATGTGAGCGGTGGTGCGGCCACCACGCTCTATGGTTCTGACGCAGCCAATGGCGTGATACAAATCTTCACGAAGAAGGGAAGCTCGGACGGTTTTCATGCTTCCGCCTCCGTGGACATGGGATGGGACAAGGCCACCACGCAGTTTTATCACTTCCGCCGTACGGCCGATTTGCTCAACCAGACGGGCTTCGAGCAGCGTTATCGGCTGTCGCTTGCCGGCGGAAACAGCAAGTATGGGTATAGCCTGGGTGCCAACATGATGGAAAACACGGGTGTGGTGATACACAACAACAATGCCCATAAGCGGTACGACCTGCGTTTTGGTTCGCGCGCTCAGCTGACTACCCAACTGGAGTATCAGAACTCATTTGGCTTTGTGGCCGATGATTATAATCGCAGTCGCAATGGCAATCAGGGTTTCTATACGGGACTGTGGTTCACTGAGGGCAGTGCTTCCAGCCGCTTCAAGTTTACCGATGCCAAAGGCCATGAGCAGAGATATCCTGCCGACATCGATGCTGTCGATGGTGAAACGTTTGAGAAGATGCGTGCCTTTGTGGACAAAGCCGAGGCTTTGCAGCACTATCGCGAGTCGACCAAACATTTCCAAACATCGCACACCTTGCTCTACAAGCCATTGCCCCAACTCACCGTTAAAGGCGTTTTTGGAATTGACTATCGAGCTAACAACAACAAGGAAATCGTGACCAACGAGTATCTCATTCATATTGGTGAGAAGCATGTGGGTACGACAGATGCCGGTCGCGTCAACAATTTCGACCGCAATTACTTCGGACTCACCGCCGATATCAACGCACAGTACAAGTTTTACCATGCCAACCGGTTGAGCAACGTGCTTACTGCCGGCTTCCAATATTTCAACACGCATGACCGTCAGGCCATCTATCGCGGTACCAATGTGCGCGATGGGGCCAAGGTGATGAGCGGAGCCGGTTCCGTTCAGGCCGACGAGTGGCTCAACTTCCTGCACAGTTATGGCTTTTATGCGCAGAACAACATTGGGCTGTTCCATAAATATTACGTTGATTTAGGCGCGCGCGTGGACTACAACACCGCATTTGGTGACAATGTGAAGTGGCAGTTTTATCCCAAGCTCGGCCTGTCCTACGTGATGAGTGACGAGCCATTTCTCGCCCCATGGGTCAACAGTGGCATGCTGTCCATGCTGCGCGTGTTCTGCAACTACGGTGTTGCGGGCAGCTATCCGCCGCCATTCGCCTATCAGCGCACCATCTCCGTGACAGGCTATCAAGGCAAGCAGGCTGGCACGTTCGGGCAGTTTGGCAACCCCGACTTGGGACCCGAGAAGAAACATTCGTTCGAGGTGGGTTTTGAATCATCCTTCCTCCATGATGTCGCCACGCTCTCATTCACTTACTATCACTCCGTTACCAAGGGTGCGTTGTTCACGGTTCCCACCTTACCATCGGCCGGACGCGCGGCTAACTACTTGGCCAACATTGGCGAAATCAGTAACCTGGGCGTTGAGATGGCACTTGCCCTCAACATCGTGCGTACCAAAGACTGGCAGGCCACCCTGCGCACGGCCGTTAACACCAACCGCAACCGCGTGTTGAGCGCAGGTGGAACGGTGCCGTTCAGTATTGGCGGGTTCGGTCCTGAAACCATTCAGACGGCAGTGGAGGAGGGTAAGCCCGTGGGCTTCTTGCGTGGCAACAAGGCCGTTCTCAATGCCGATGGCACCCTCAAGGAGGTGCTTCGCATGCAAGATTTGGGTTCTACCATCCCCACTTGCTACGGCAATGTGTCGATGGATGTTCACTATAAAAACTGTAGTCTGTGGATGAGCGGTGACTATCAGACAGGTAGTTACGTTCACTCGTTCGACCGTCAGTTCCGCTTTCAAAAGGGATTGAAGGACAATGTGGTGCCCCAGAAGGCACTCATGGGCAGGAAGCAGAAGGACGCATGGCTCAACTTTACCAACTATTTTGTGGAGAAGGCCGACTTCTTCAAGGTGCGAAACGTTGGCTTGAGCTATCTTTATCACCTCAAAGGCTCAAAGCCGGTGGTGAAGAGTGTGCTGTTCAGCATGAGCGTCAACAATCCGTTGAACTTCACCGCGGCATCCGTAGACCCCGAAGCGGTCATCTCGGGCGCGCACTCGCAAGGGGCTGTGGCATCGGGAGGACTGAATTATGCCACTTATTCGTTACCCAGACAATATATTTTCTCACTGAAATTCAATTTGTAAAATCATGCAATCAAACCTATCATATACCCTCATCATCGGGGGAACGTTGCTGTTGGCCTCGTGTAACTTGGTGGCTCCCGGCGACATCGAGAATCCTAACGTCACAGAAGATGGTTATCTTCAAGGCGGAAACGCCATGGACACTTGGGTAAACGGTGCCGAGAAGACACTGGCCCTTACGGTTGGTGACTTCTGCTTGCAGACCGAAATCATCTCTGACAACTATTTCAATAACTACACACGCGAGAGCAAACTCTTTGACGAGCCGAAAATATTGTACAACGATCCCGACGTGAATGGCTTGGAACGAGCCGTGCAGCAGTTGCGCGCCACGGCCGATTTCGCCTTTGACAAGGTGAGTAAGTATGACAAGAACGTCACGAAGGCGCAGCTGTTCAAACTTCATACTATCAAGGCATACGACTTCTTGCTCGGCGGTGAGAACTTCATGGCCCTGCCGGTGAGCGAGCGGGGTGCGGTGAAAACCTGGCAAGAGCTGTTGCAACTGGCGCTGCAATCGCTGGGAGAAAGTGAGAAATATGCTGCGAACGACACGCTTCGGTCGTTTGTTCATACACTCAAGGCGCGCGCCTATTACCGCTTGGGCAAGGTAGACGAGGCGTTGGAGGAGAGCGGCAAGGCGTTGAAGCTGTGCGATAATCTGCTGTGGCAGGTACAGTTTGATGGCTCAAACAGTGTGTTCAACGCGATGCAGGATGACATCTGGAAAGCCCTGTATCAGCCATTGCCGCGTCTTAACTTTCTCAATCCCAAATATGTGCAGCTCACGTCCACTTATGAAAGTCCCATCAGTATAGCCAAGGCCGAGGAGAACCACCTCATCATGGCCGAAGCCTTGCTGGCCAAAAAAGAAATGGACAAGTGCAAGGCGCAACTCAAGCAACTGCTTGGTCTGGTTAAGTCGCGTCCCGTGCGGCACGATGTGAAAGATTGGGCCAAGACACGTGCCGTGGGAGGCATCAAGGAATATCCCGACGGAGCCGCCTACACTGTTGCCGCATCGCCGGGTGAACCTTATCGCGAGGGGTTGGTGTTGAGCCGGAAGAAGCCACAAGTGGTGAGCGTGCCCACGGTTTCGGGTACGTCGGTGACGGAAGAGATGATAGACCGGTGTCAAGGTCACGACGCTCTGCTCGAGCTGATTTACCTGATGCGCCAAGAAATTTTCATCGCAGAGGGGCGGCGCATGAACGATTTGGGCATCCGCTTACCCATCAGCGAGGTGGAGGCCAAAGCCAATCCTACTGCCACTCCTTACATCAAAGCACATATCCCAACCTTCATACCGCTTGGACAGGGCATGGACGCTTTTGAGCTTGATAAGAAAAATCTGCGGGTTACTATCCGATATAACATGAATCATCTCATCGTCAGCAACAAGGCGACGGCTGATGTCGTGCCATTCGAATAGCGGCGTTTGTCAACGGAGATGGCGCGGACGTGATTCATCTCGTTACGTTGGGAACGAAAATAAAAAAGGTAGGGGCGTGATAAGTCACGTCCCTACTTGTTTCTCATATAGTTGACGAAGGCGTAGCGATGGGCATGGCGCCCGTCGATGCCATGTTCCTCGCGTGATATCTCGTGCCAGTCGTCATAAGGGGGGAAGAACACGTTTGCGTGTTCTGGCACATCGTCTACCTCAGTGAGGCACAGACGGTCGGCTCGCTCGATGGCTTGTTGGTAGACATGGGCACCGCCGATGATGTAGATGTCTTCGTCGGCAGCGCAGTGAGCCAGTGCTTCGTCGAGCGATGTGAAGCTATCGCAACCCTCAAAATGGGTTTGCGTACGACTCAGCACGATGTTGCGCCGGTTGGGCAATGCGCCTTTGGGCAACGACTCGAAGGTGCGCCGCCCCATGATGACGGTGTGTCCGGTGGTGAGTGCCTTGAACCGTTTCAGGTCGTTGGGCAACCAATATAACAATTTGTTTTGATAGCCGATGGCACGGTTGCGCGCCACGGCAGCGATGATGGTAATCAACATGATATTTACTTTTAAAAGCGGCCTCTCCCCCTTGCCCCTCCCCAAAAGGGAGGGGAGTGATTAGCCAGTTACTTTGAACTTTGAACTTTGAACAATATGGTTAGACAAGCCATCAACTCGTCAACTCAAAAACTTAGAAACTTAAAAACCCACAAACTTAAAAGCCATCAACTCGTCAACTCGTGAACTTGTGAACTCGTCAACTATATCTCTACACCGCCACCTCAGCCTTGATGTGGGGCCAGGGGTTGTAATTGTGGAGTTCAAAGTCTTCGTATCTAAAGTCGAAAAGACTCTTCACGTCTGGATTCAGCTTCATCTGCGGCAGCGCACGAGGCGTGCGGGTGAGTTGCAACTTAGCCTGCTCGATGTGGTTCAGGTACAGGTGCGTGTCGCCTGTGGTGTGGATGAAATCACCCGCTTTCAGTCCTGTGACCTGCGCCATCATCTGTAGCAGCAGGGCATACGAGGCGATGTTGAACGGCACGCCCAAGAAGGTGTCGGCGCTGCGTTGATACAATTGCAGCGACAAACGCCCGTCGGCCACATAAAACTGGAACAGGCAGTGACAGGGCGGTAGCGCCATCTTACTGATGTCGGCAGGATTCCAAGCAGTGACCAGCATTCTGCGGCTGTCGGGATGATGCTTAATCAGGTCGATGACGTTTTGTATCTGGTCGATGGTGCCGCCGCGATGATCGGGCCACGAACGCCACTGATGTCCGTACACGGGACCCAGATCACCGTTTTCGTCCGCCCACTCGTTCCAAATGCTCACGCCATGTTCTTGCAGATATTTCACGTTGGTGTCTCCTTTGAGAAACCATAGCAGTTCGTAGATGATGGACTTCAGGTGCAGTTTCTTCGTGGTCAGCACAGGGAATCCATCCTCCAGGTTGAACCTCATCTGGTGGCCGAAAATACTCTTCGTGCCAGTTCCGGTGCGGTCAGTCTTCACCTTTCCTTCTTCGAGAATGCGATGAAGCAGGTCTAAATATTGTTGCATTGTTCGTTTGTTTTATTCAATGTCTATGATGTGTGGCTCTTCCCCGGGGTCGTACTGGCTCTTCACGCGCCACTCATTGGGGTAGAGGTTGTTGGCTCGGTTGCCGATGTTCTTCATGAAGCCCAGTGGCAGACTGCGGTAAGTCACGAGGATGAAGCCCCGCGGGGTGTCTGCCGGCAGGGGGATGGCCTGGCTTCGCAGATAGTTCAGGGCCTCAGCATAACTTAGTTCCACCATTGGAAAAGCCGCTGGATTAAGACAGGTGGACAGAGCGAGCGACTCACTGGGAATCCAATTTTTGCCCTTCTGCTGACCCAGGCAGATGCCGGCAGACAAGATGCGCAGTTGGCTGGCAGCCTTTTCGTATAGTCCAACCAGCGGTGGTCGCATGGCCAGCAGCTCGTCACCTTTATTTATATAGCAAAAAGAATCGGGTTGCAGCAGCCATTCACGAGCCATGTCGTTGTCCTTGCCGTTGCCACTTTTCGCCTCTCTGCCCTTTGCCCCTCTCAAACTCGATTGCTGTCTGGTAGGTTTCTCCGGATTTCTCTCCCTATCTTTGCGCAGCACCGCCATAAACAGGCCTTCGCCCATTTGTTTTCCCTGGTCGTTGTGATAACCGGGAATGAAGCGGTAAACGTGCAGAGGTTCAGCGAGATAAGGCGAATCGCCGATGGGGATGCTGCCCTGGTTTTCTAAATGCAATGGAGTCGGAGCAATAACCCAATGGGTTTCCGCGTCAATAGATAAGGTTTTAGCCCCCAATTCACTACATATCCAAGCCACGTTTTCCTCATTCTCTTTGGCGTTGAAAGTGCAGGTAGAATAAATCATCAGTCCGCCTGCCTCGAGGCATTCCCAGGCATCAGCCACGATTTCGCGTTGCAGGCGAGCGCAACTTTCCACATTTTGTTCGCTCCATTCATCGATGGCGTTGCTGTTTTTGCGAAACATGCCTTCGCCAGAGCATGGTGCGTCGCAAAGAATCACGTCAAATCGTAGCCCGGCCTTGCGGTAATCTGCCGGATAATTGTTAGTGACGATCACGTCCGGATGTCCCCATTTCTGCACGTTTTCCGCCAGCACCTGCGCACGGTTTCTCACCGGTTCGTTGCACATCAGCACGCTTCCCTCGGGCAGTTCCGCACGAGCCAGTGTTGACTTTCCGCCAGGGGCGGCACACAGATCCAGCATCTTGACCGGCTCTCGAACATATTGCCTGAGCACGGCCGACAAGAACATCGACGACGGCTCCTGCACATAGTAGGCACCAGCGTGCAGCAGTGGGTCGAAGGTGAACGCGGGCCGGCATGCCAAGCGATAGCCCTGGTCGCACCAAGGCACCCGGACATGGGGCACGGCAACCCGTGCCGATGGACATTTCTGGCGGTTCAGTCGGATGCAAGCAGCGGGTTCGTCTTGCAAGGCTTGCACGAAGTCATCGTACAAGTGGTTGCCCATCAGGGTGCGGGTGTAGGTTTCAAATGCTTCGGGAAGATGCATTGGTTTGTTTGTTTCGTGCAAATGTAGAAAAAATTTTGTTTCTTTGCAACTAAAAGCATGGCTGTTGCGTCCAACAAACAGAAAATTAAAAAATAAGGATTGAAAATATGAAACAGTATCTTTTAGCATGTTTGATGTTGCTGGCTATAGGCATCAATGGTGCCACGGCTCAAGGTCATCATCGTCACCATCAGCCCGTAACGGGTGTAACTACGTCGGTCGACTCGCTCAACCAGGGTGTTGAGGCCTATTCGGACACCACCTCCGCGGCATCCGCTCCCGCTGATTCGATGGCGGAAGATTCGGGGTACGATGCCACTGTTGATGACGACGCCTACTGGGATGACGCAGACTCCGACTTTGTTGTCGAAGGAATTCCCTCCTGGTTGAGGCATCTTGGCGGCTCCTTCGGGGCCAAGGCCTTCGCCATCGTGGTGTTATTCTGCGTGTTGTTCTTCATTTTGTTGCCAGTCATCATCGTGATTATGGTGTTGCGCCATATCATCAAGCGACACAACGATAAGGTGGCGCTGGCCGAAAAGGCCGTGGAGAACGGGCAGCCCATTCCCGAAGAGTTGCTGCGGGTTGACAAACAGAGCTCCGAATATCTGTGGAAGACGGGCATCCGACATGTCGCCATCGGCGTGGGACTTATGGTGATGTTCGGCATCTGGGGATCTGAAACGCTCATTGGCATTGGTGGACTGATTGTCTGTCTGGGCATCGGACAGCTCGTCATGGCGAAGACCTCTGTCAAAAATCGCGATGAACTGAAATAGCGTGAATACCCTTGACGATTTAACCCTTGTGCGACAGGTGACTGTTTCTCACAACAAGCGGGGCTTCGACCAGCTGGTGGTGAGGTATCAGTCGCCCATTCGGCGTTTCTTCCTGAGCCAGACCTTAGGCGATCAACCGCTGAGTGACGATTTGGCGCAAGACACTTTCGTCAAGGCTTACACCAAGTTGGCGCAGTATAGGGGACAGTCGAAATTCTCTACCTGGCTCTACCGCATCGCTTACAACGTGTTCTACGACTATACGCGACAGCGGAAGATGACCGAAGGGCTGGATTCGCCAGTCGTTGCCGCACGCCATGCTACGGTGAGCGACAGTCAGCTGAAGATGGACTTGTATGATGCCTTGGACATCCTCACACCCACCGAACGGCTCTGCATCACCCTGCAGCTCATGGAGGGACAGCCCATCGACAAGATTGCCGACATTACGGGACTGGCGGAAGGAACGGTGAAATCGCACTTGTTCAGGGGCAAGGGAAAACTAACAACTTATTTAAAACAAAATGGTTATGATGGAAAATAAGGACGACGAACTGCTCAGACAGTTCTTTGCACAACATACTTTTGAGCTCGCCGACAATGGCTTTACCCAACAGGTGATGCGAAAGCTGCCACGGCGATTGGTCAACCTCAATCGCATTTGGGTGTTTTTCTGTTGCCTCTTGGGCGTGGTCTTCCTGCTGATGAGCAACGCGCTGAACCAGCTGCGCATGGTGTTCAGCAATTTCGTGGGCGACATCAATGGCTGGATAGCTTCCATAGAACTGGGTATACAAACGCCCATCATGGTCTATCTCACCATTCTCACCTTTGTCTTCCTTGGTGCTTATCAGGTGGTGGAGTCCAACCGCTGATGTAACCACGAATCGTGTTGTTAACTACGAATTACACGAATTACACGAATGAAGTACACACGCCCACAAATTGTGTTGTAGAACTACGAATTACACGAATTACACGAATGAAGTACACGCGACCATAAACGCCAACTATTAAATTCGTGTTATTCAATTTGTAGTTAACAAACACGACCATCCTCTCTTTACGTTGTAACATTTTCATAAGAAGTTTGTAAGTCATAGATAACCAATCTTATCTATTTTCGGTTAAGCGATGCGCATCCTACCGGCTACAGGATACGGCATCTCACGGGCTGTAAGCCCAAAAGCTTATAGCCCAAGGCATCGCCTTGGGTAAGCATGTGAGTAGGCGTACGCCCTGTAAGG
>JBNPOM010000064.1:0-14542 GCA_050315175.1 Prevotella sp. SGI.027 | reverse complement strand
CATGAACATAAAAAAGAAGCAAAGGCTATGCAGATCAATGTATCTTGTATTTTTATATAAAATGTTTTTCCAAAGCTTAATCGGATTCAGCAGATGAACGGGATGCGCAGGTTTAAGTCGGATTAATCGTCCAATGCGCCAATGATTTCTGTCACCGAAGCACAACCATGGTCATCGAGCCAGCGGTTCACACCATCTCGAACGTGGATGGTAGCCATGGGATCGACAAAGTTGGCCGTGCCAATCTGAATGGCCGTGGCACCTGCCATGAAGAATTCGATGGCATCTTTCGCCGTAGAAATCCCTCCAAGCCCAATGACAGGAATCTTGACTGCCTTGGCCACTTGCCATACCATGCGCAATGCTACGGGCTTTACAGCCGGCCCACTGAGGCCACCTGTGGCAATGCTCAACACGGGTTTGCACCGCTCTATGTCAATGGCCATGCCCATGAGGGTGTTGATAAGCGAAACGCTGTCGGCTCCTTCGGCCTCACAAGCTCGTGCTATTTCTGCCACATCGGTGACATTGGGCGACAACTTGACGATGAGTGTCTTGTGATAAGTCTGCCGAACTGCTTTGACAACCGCTGCGGCTCCGGCACAAGATACGCCAAAAGCCATGCCGCCTTCCTTGACATTAGGACAGGAAATATTGAGTTCGATGGCCGGAATCTTGTCTAGGGCATCGATACGGGCCGCACACTCGGCATAATCATCGGGCGTGTTTCCACTGACATTGACAATCATGTGGGTGTCTATATCCTTAATCTTTGGATAGATTTCTGTGCAGAAATAGTCAACACCCTTATTCTGTAATCCCACACAGTTGAGCATGCCATGCGGCGTTTCGGCCATTCGTGGATACTTGTTTCCTTGACGAGGATGGAGTGTTGTACCCTTGACAATGACGCCACCGAGCTGATCCAATGGCACTAAATCGGCAAACTCGAGGCCATATCCGAAAGTACCCGAAGCGGTTAAGATTGGATTCTTAAACTCAATGTCATTTATTTTTACATTTAGAGCTGCCATAATAACTTCTTAATATTTAACACTGGACCTTCTGTACAGACGCAGATATGACCGTCGGTAGTATCTTCCACGCAACAAAGACAGGCGCCCAAACCGCACGCCATGTCATTCTCCAACGAAACTTCGCATTCTATACCGTTCTGCTTGGCATAGCGTGCCACTGACGTCATCATGGGTTTGGGCCCACAGGTGGCAATTCGGTCGAATTGTTTTTCCTTGAGAATGGAATGATTGGTTACATACCCTTTCTCGCCTTCTGAACCATCTTCCGTGGTGAGATACAGGTCACCAAGCTCACTAAACATATCCTTTTCAAGCAATTCATCAGCGGTTCGCGCTCCTAATAAGAACGAAGGGCGCACTCCCATCTCCACTAATCGCTTTCCCAAGAAAAGCATTGGAGCGATTCCAACACCACCTCCAACGAGCAAGACACGCTCATTGGTAGAACGTGGCATGGTAAAACTATTTCCGAGTGGTAACAAACAATTGACCTTGTCACCGGGTTTCTTTCGCACCAGATGACGAGTTCCTTCACCGATTGCAGCTACAAGCAATAATATCTCATTGCGTTCGTAATCCACCATGTTAACAGAAATGGGCCGACGCAAGTAAGTAGAAGGTGAATCGTCAATACGCACTTGTACGAATTGGCCTGGATGCATCTCTGGCAATGTCGATGATGAACGCAATCGCATGAGCCAATGACGACCGCTTAATTGCTCTGTTGCTTGTACAAGGAAATCTTCACAAATCTTTCTCATTAAACAATTTCGTTATAATAGTATTGGAATAGGGAGCCATAAACATATCTTCAACTGCGACACGGCGAGGGTGATGATAGCACACGCAAACCTCTCTGGTCCGAACAATGAATAAGTTCAACTTTGAATAGACACCTAATTTAATTGAATAATCGTGAAACACATTATTATATTAAGTGCAAAGTTAGCACAAATAGAACACACTCACAAATGAAAGAAATAAATAAAAGCACCTATAGCAATAAACGTTCAACCTTATAAAAGATTGAGCAAAATAGAAAAGCTTATTATGAGTATGGAATAAAGATAAACGAATCGGCTGTAATGGTTCAGTAAGTGCTTCTCAAAAAGTTTATTTTTTAGGCACAAAAGTTTCCCACGTTTGGTCATCATAGAAAACTCTTATTTCAGCAATCTTACGTGGAATATTGTCAATATATTTCGTATTGTTATTTGTGACTTGTCGAAGTTGGTTACGTTGGTCTAAAAAACTTAATTGTGGTTGAACCACATTACTCTCTGATGGAGTAGAAGGAGAATCATCGAAATTTAAAACAGATTCAGCAGAAGACGTCGGAACTGCATGATTATCGATGTCACCTGTATATTCATCCATAAACATAGGACCATTGCCATACAATAACCAATCTAAATTAATAGTTGGAAATTTCTTCTTGATAGCATCGATATGGTTCAATGTCGGCTTTGTACGATCATTAAAAATGCTACTCAAAGAAGCTGGTGAAATATCCAATGTTTCAGCAAAAGTTTGCTGATTCATGTTCTGAGCATTCATCAATTGTCTAATTCGATCTTTCATTTTCTTCGTCATTCAACATAAAATAGGCCTGAAACGGCAATTCTCTTTGGTTTTACAAAGGTAAACAATAAAAATGACAAAACAAACAAATCAATATCATATTTACCATTTAATATTAATAAATTTATATATTTACATTCATAAAACAATATAAAATAAATATAACATCCAACCTTTATATATGGAAACATAAATTATATCCTTAAATAATGGCTTTGTATGAATGTAGCAAAAAACTATAACAAGCTGGGAATAAATGCATTATTGTTTATTCATCTACTGTGTTCAGGCTCTATTCCATGAAATTAAGTAGGAATCAATGGTTATTTGTAGAAAACAGAAGAAGAAAAGACTTATTATTGTTGATTATCAATAACTTATGATAAGTTCTTGTTGTCGTATATTTATAATTATAAAACATGAAATCTAAATATTTACGTTTTACAATCATGTTTTCATGTTGCGATTCACGTATACGTTCGTGAATTTATAAAGAGTAACCACTTATAAATTCGTAATTATAAATTCAAAAGCATGTAATCTTTCACTATTTGAAATCATAAAAATAGTTAACTGTAAATTAACAGGTAGTAGAAAGATGAAAAATCGCCATAATTTCAATATTTTGAACTAAGGTACAGGGCGCGCTATAATACGCGAATTATGAGCATACTAAAATGCGCTAAACCCAGGTTCCATCGGGGTTTAACGGCAAAAAACATGAATTTTAAAAGTTGTATTCTAGACAAAAATAAGCTAAAATGAGGTCTATTTTAGGCAAAAAAGAGCTTTTTAAGCATGCGAAAAGCCCTCTTTAGGTGGAAATAGCTACCCTATTAAGGGCCTATTTGAAGCTATTAGAGGCTCATTTGAAGTTATTAGGGCCACATCTGAAGTTATTTTAGGGGTTATTTGGAGATGATAGAGGACTATTTGGAGTCATTAAGAGCTTTTTGAAGTTTATTAGGAGGTGCCTGTTTTGATGTTATTTGTGAATCAAAACGAGTCTTTTTCAATGCAGAATATAAAAAATAAGCTCCTTCATGAGATCCCCTGTCGATGTGTAGGGATTGTTGATACCTTTACTTTTAGCATCAATTTCTCTAAACTTAGCAATGATCTGCATGGTTTTCTTACCTGAATAATTTTTCATTCCTGTGATATAATCACGCGCAGCCCACCCTCCTCTTAGATCCAAAAATTGTGCAACAGCATTCTCATTTTTGGAGGGAGCATAATAGGCAATCATCAGATTTTGGAAATAACTGAAGAGTAAAGGAAGGAAAGAAAAGATAGATCCAGCTTTGGGATTATTGTCAAAGTATTTGATAATCTGATTGGCTTTGAAAACATCTCGATTGACCAAGGCACTTCTTAGTTCGAATGCATTGAAATCTTTGCTCACGCCAATTTGCTTTTCAATGACCTCAGGCACAACCACTCGATTGTTTTCCGGAAGCGAAATCAGCAATTTGTCCAGCACAGAAATCATCCGATTTAAGTCCGAGCCAATATGATCAGCAATCATCGCTGTCGACTTATAATCGATGGTCACATTTTTCTGTTTCAGATACGAAGCGATGAAAGAAGGCAGTTCAGACTCTCTCATTTTTTTGCTTTCAAAAACCACGCCCAAAGCCTCAGACCTTCCAATCAGTTTTTTTCGTCTGTCAATGGTGCCATTTTTGTGGCAAAGCACTAAGATTGTTGATTTTACGGGATTTTTCAGATATTTTTCAATCACGTCAGTTCCACGCAAGTTTTGGGCTTCTTTCACGATGACGACCCGATATTCGGCCATCATTGGATATCCCTTTGCCAGATCTACAATCTGTGCAGCATTGATGTCAGAACCGAAAACTATGTTTTGATTGAAGTCACGCTCTTCGGGCTGCAGGACATTTTCGGCGATATAATCCGAAATTTTATCGATAAAATACGACTCTTCCCCCATTAATATATAAATAGGTGAAAAATGTCGTGCCTCAAGGTCACGCATAATAGAATCGTATGTAGGTCCTGTTTTAGCCATCATTGCAAAAGACTTGATACGAGATGAGCATTCCAAAAAGCCATACCAATCGGCATTTCAATCAAGAACTGTGTAATCTCCACCAGGTCTTTTTTGTTTCTTGTTTTTTTATTAACTTTGTATCTGAATGCAAAATTACGAAAATGTATCCATTAAACCTACCCCATTACCAAATAAAATTAGGCGGCACGAAAGACAAGCCCACCATTTTCGACATTCTCCGCAGGAGATATGTCGCACTTACACCAGAAGAATGGGTGAGACAACATTTCATACATTATTTAATAGAGCACAAACATTACCCCGCCACCTTGTTAGCAAATGAAATACAACTCAACATGGCTGGCAAGACACTGCGAGCCGACAGTGTTTTGTACGATTCGCACCTGCGTCCCAGGATGATCATAGAATATAAGGCTCCATCCATCCCCATCACACAAAAGGTGTTCGACCAAATATCCACCTATAATTTTCTGCTGCACGTCGATTATCTTATTGTCAGCAACGGCATTGATTCTTATTGCTGCAAAATGGATTATGAAAATAAAAAATATTTATATTTAGACCATATTCCCGAGTACGAAAATATTTGACAAAATAACACCTTTTTACGCTCATAAAGCTGAAATTAAAAAGGAAGGAAATTCCTATTAAACCATAAATTGAATAGGAGGTAAACACTAATCATTGGCGTTTACCTCCTACTCGATTACCGATTAAAGTTTACACGCATCAATTTTCCACTCATTGATTATCGCCCAAAAACAGCCAACATGCGGCCAAGCCATCAAGATTGCGCTTTTGTTTTTCTCCTCACTGAATGACATTGCGGAGAAGTTGACCGTACTTTCGGGCAACACAGAGAAACATCTGCCAAAGAGAGTACACCGCACGCCATCATGAGAGCAACGGTGTATGGCCGGAAAACAATGCGTTTCGTGAAATCTTCAGCCTCATTGTCCACTATCATTTCCAGCTGTTTTGTAAGAAAAACATACATGTAAAACGGTACATGAAAAATAACAAAATAGAAAAAATTGATAGGCACGGACTCACCTAACATGCATCTTTGGAAGCGTCAAGGTCTGTTTTTTAATCTAAAAACACGACCTAAATGCGACAAAAGGCATCACTTGTGCTGTTATAACCATGCCATTGATGAGCAAAAACTTACATGTTAGGGTGCAAAAGCATACCTATTGGCATTCAAAAGCATTGCTTTTGAGCAGCAATACAGAAGAAGGCGATGAGAAAGCGAAGAACGTATGGCATATTAACCTGACAATCAACAACTTGCAAAAGATGCTCATTTTGACCATATTTGACACCAGGGCGTGTGTTGCTCACCTACGGACGAATCCTGAAGAGGTTATTGTAAAGAAAATTTTGAATCTTTCCGAATTTTTATTCTGCAGGAGTTTAGCGATGAAATCACTGCTGCTTTCAAAAATTTTCAGTATATTTGCCAACATCAAACAATATTTAGAACACAATGAACAACAAAAATTTTGCTATGCGCACACATCACAACCACATCCATCAGTTAGTAAACACGCACCTTCGCACGGTCATCAGCATCGCCGTGCTCACGCTCTGCATCAGTACCCATGCCACCAATGAGACAGACAGTCGGCAGCGACTTTTCACAACAGCCGAAAAGGATGCCATCCCCTATCGCATCCCCGCCATCGCCACATGTAGCAACGGCGACTTAATCGCTGCGGCCGACTACCGCTATTGCGGATCTGACATTGGTTATGGAGCCGTGGACGTGGTCTATCGCATGAGCCGCGACAACGGAAAGACCTGGTCGGCAGAGAAGATATTGGCCGACGGACAAGGCAACGAAGCTGACATCAAGTGGGACTATGCCTTTGGCGACTGCGCCTTGGTGGCCGACAAAAAGAGCAGCGAGGTGCTGGCTGTTTGCGCGGCCGGCAAAACCGTATATTTCCAAGCAACGCGCAACAACCCTAACCGCATTGCCATTTTCCGCAGTCATGACAACGGAAAAACATGGGACAAGGGCCACGAAATCACCGAGCAGATATACCCCCTGTTCGACCAACGAAAGGCCGGCCCCATCCAGTCGCTCTTCTTCACGTCGGGCAAGATACACCAAAGCCGCCACGTCAAGGTAGGCAAATACTACCGTTTGTATGTCGGCCTGTGCACCTTGTCTGGCAACTTCGTGCTTTACAGCGACGATTTTGGCCGGCAGTGGAACGTGTTGGGCGACATTAACACATCGCCCTGTCGCGACGGTGACGAGGTGAAATGCGAGGAATTGCCCGACGGCAGCCTCATTCTCAGTTCGCGTCACAACGGCCGACTGTTCAATGTCTTCACCTTCAACAACCTCAAAAAAGCCGAAGGCTCGTGGGGACAACGCACCAAAGCGGCTGCCTTCTCGAGCATCGAGAACGAGTGTAATGGTGAAATCTTGGTCGTCCCAGCCATTCGAAAAGCTGATGGCAAGAAAACATTCGTAGCCATTCAGTCGATTCCTTTCGGTCCTCAGCGAACACGCATCGGCTTCTTTTACAAAGACTTGGGCAAAAAACATCTCACATCCCAGCAGTTAGCTGACGGCTGGCTGCGAGGCATGATGTTGGCAACAGGTCTGGGAGCCTACTCTACCATGACGCTTCAGAAAGATGGGAGAATTGGATTTCTATGGGAGTCAGGTCCCACCATCTACAACATCGACTATCAAAGCCTAAAACTTGAGGACATCACCAACGGGCAATATCAACTCAAGGGGAAGTTCTGAAACACACGAAAAGCCTGAAAAATAAAAAGAAATACAAAGGCAACACGCCATGCGAACATGAATCAAAAGAAACGAGAGAATAATGGCAGCAGGTAAATGGATAGGTGGAATACTAGGTTTCATGCAGGGAGGGCCACTAGGCGCACTTGCTGGATTTGCAATTGGCTGGCTCTTCGACAGTGGTTTAGACAGTTTCAGCGAAGGAGGATCGGGTGACGAATATCGACAACGGCAGGGCAACAGGTATGCACAATACAATCAACAGCAACGACAATACGCCGAAGGACAGCGCAACACGTTCCTCTTTTCCATCCTCGCATTGGCATCGTATGTCATCCGAGCCGACGGCAAGGTGATGCATTCGGAGATGCAAACGGTGCGTAATTTTCTCAGACACAACTTTGGTGAGGTGGCAGTGAAGCAGGGAGAGGAGATTCTTCTCAGGCTTTTCGAGCAACAAAAGCAAATGGGGTGGCAGCAGTTCAGCAACACCATCCGGCAAGCATGCATCCAAATTAGTTTCAATATGGGCTATTCTGAACGGTTGCAGCTGTTCAACTTCCTGGTAATCATCGCCCAAGCCGATGGCATGATTGTCAGTGAAGAGGTTAATGTTCTGAAAGAGATAGCCCAATACCTTGGACTTTCTGCTGCCGATGTCGACTCGATGCTCAACCTCAAAGACAGTTCCACAAACCTCGAAGCGGCTTATAGGGTGCTGGGAATTGCCCCCTCAGCCACCAACGATGAGGTGAAAAAGGCTTATCGGCAGATGGCCTTGAAGCATCATCCCGACCGCGTTTCCACGCTGGGCAACGACGTGAAGAAGGCTGCCCAGAAGAAGTTTCAGGAAATCAACAACGCTAAAGACCTCATCTACAAAGCCCGCGGCATGTAGCCATACGCCCCCTCGCCCTGTTACAGCATCTGCTAAGGTACTTTATTTAGGTGAGGTAAGGGCGAAAGCGATGAAAGTTGGAGAGGGAAAGCGTTTTTCGCTCGTTTGTCTTAGCAGAAGTCTTACGGACAACTTGGAAAAGCGCCACCTCATGTGTCACATCAGAAACCATGATTGTTCTCTTACCGATGGTATCCAGCAGCAGACATGAGACATCTCAAAACAAATCAAGCCAGGAAGAGGCTTATGAGCCCATTCCTAGCTTGCTTGTTGTTCAGTTGGCGGTTTCAGCGCACCTATTCAGCATCATCAGCGGTCTTGGCCGTCTTTCTGACGGAACGCTTGCGCTTTGGTTTCTCCTCCTTTGCGTTTTTCTCTACATTCACACCGGCCAATTCGGGATCAATCATGATACGACCACAATACTCACAAACGATGACCTTCTTGTGCATTTTGATGTCCAGCTGTCGCTGAGGCGGAATCTTATTGAAGCAACCACCACACGCGTCACGCTGCACATAGACAATACCCAGTCCATTTCGTGAGTTTTTGCGGATACGTTTGAAGCTTGAGAGCAGACGAGGTTCTATTGTCAGCTCGAGTTCTCTGGCCTTGTTTTTCAGTTTTTCCTCTTCGTCACGCGTCTCCTGCATGATTTCATCAAGCTCTTCCTTCTTCTCCTTCAAGGCGGCCATACGATCCTTCATCAGCTCATCAGCCTCTGCCAAGTCGGCATTTTTCTCCTCCACCTTAATCAAGGCTTCCTTGATTTTCTTGTTGCAAAGCTCAATCTCAAGACTTTGGAACTCAATTTCCTTGGTCAGCGTGTCGTATTCGCGGTTGTTTTTAACATCGTCAAGCTGCTTTTTGTAACGCTCCACACTCGATTCAGCACTTGTAATGTCTGCTTTCTTCTGGGCGATGGCCTTCTTGAACTCGTCGATGTCGGTCTTAATCTTCTCCATACGAGTGGTCAGACCGGCTATCTCGTCCTCCAGGTCCTGCACCTCAAGTGGCAGTTCCCCACGCAAGGCTCGTTTCTCATCAATGCCCGACAGGGTGGTTTGCAACTGATAAAGCGCCTTCAACTTCTCTTCTACTGATAAATCTGTAGGATCTTTCTTTGCCATGTTCTATTTGATTTTTTAATTGATTCAACCCATTATTAAAGGTAGATGATTGGATTCGTGTTGATCTTGGTCAGATGACATTTAGCTCCGGGACACTGCGCCTCGATAATCTGTTTCAATAGTTCGGTCGTGTACTGCTCACTCTGGTAATGACCTATCACGGCCAACTGAATGCGCTGCTCCATGTCGAAAAACTCATGATAGCCCATTTCGCCCGTCACAAAGGCATCGGCACCAGCCTGCAATGCGTCTTTCAAGAGAAACGAACCCGAACCTCCACACATTGCAACGGTTTTGATGGGTCGCCGCAACAGCTGATTGGCCTGCACGCACTCCACGTCAAATTCGCGTTTGAGCATCATGATGAAGTCATCGGCCGCCATTGGTTCTGCAAAGGATCCGACAACGCCTTCACCACCTTCCACACCATCAACCTGCTGCGTCTTGCCGATGAACGACAGGTTTTGCAACCCCATCTTCTCGGCAATCTTGTAGTTCACGCCACCTTTTGCACCGTCCAGGTTGGTGTGCATGGCCACAATGGCCACGTTGTGACGGATGGCTTTGATGACCGTTCGCTGCACATAGTTTTGGTCGGAGATGCACGACAGTCTGCGGAATATCAGCGGATGATGCGCCACAATGAGGTTACACCCCAGCGCAACAGCCTCGTCAACAATCGGTTCGGTTACATCCAAACACAATAAAGCCCCTGATAGTTCCGCCTCTGTCAATCCAACTTGCAACCCAGCGTTGTCATAATCTGCTTGCAAGGGCAAAGGCGCGAATCGTTCAAGGGCACTCAGCACTTCTATTATCTTCACGCTACCTATATTATTTAGCTGTTGCAAAGATAATGTTTTCACGGCAAATACGCAAGACCGCAACGCAGTTTAACGTAATTTTCCGTTTCACATGCTCTTCACAACCCAATTTTTTCTAAAATAAAATCCCATACTCATGCACCCATCGCAATTGCATCCCCTTCAAAAAAAGAAGATACGGGCATGGCACCAGATGAACACTGACAAACAAGGAATGGATGATTGTGAACATGTCGTGAGCCATGACATCGCTACAGATCGAAGTTGATACCATACTTCAGGTTGATGGAGGGCATGACATGACCGTCAATATAGTGTATCACGACATCAGCACCCCATATTCCAAAAGACGGCAGGTAATACTCTACACCTAACACGCTGGCCGCAGAGAAGCCTTTAAACTCGTGTCCTTCCGCCTCATTCACTGTTTTCTGTTTCGGATTGCCCGTCGTTTCAATGGCACCCCAGCCTCCCAACAACTGCGCATAAGCATGCAGGTGATCGTTCACAGGGTGAAGATAGCCCGCACCCACACCCATGAAGAAAGCATCCCGATTGTGCTTTAGGCTTGTCGTCTCGTTAGCATAAACGCCCGGGTATGTTCCCCTACTGAAGCCACCATGTATCAGGGCAGCCGCGAACCAGTTGTCTGTCACCATACACCTACCGGCGAGATTATAGTCCCACCCTATCTTTTTGGTCATGCCGGGGAAGTATTGCAGACCACCAGAAAGCTCTATCCGGATGATTTGCGCTTTAACCTTCAATGGGCATGCGCTCATCATCACGACCAGCCAGCAAACGCACCAGAGGCGAAAGCTGGCTGATGATTTCATGCAGGCGCATACTGAGCGCTTGTGACATGTCATGCTCCGATATTTATGGATGATAAATTTCAGCGATGGTTTCAAAATCATCCGGGCGGATGTCTTTGTTGTTTATCTTCTTCGCCAAAGCTGCATCGTCATTGAGGTATTGCAACAACAGCTTGCGCGTCTGTCGCTTGCTCATATCAGAGACCGAAATGGTCCTCGGCATTGTGTCCCCTCTCTTTAGTGCCAGATAGTCGATGCTGCCGTTCTGAACGCTGGTAATTTTAAGGTATCCACTCGAAGGAATGGAGTAATCAAAACTGCATGAATAGAATTCGACATACGGTCCTGTTGCTGTCACAGCCATCCAGTATGGTTTACGCTTCTTTTTCCTCAGCCATTCTGACGGGAGATACTTCAATGTGTGCTTAAGCTCAGGATGCGTCTTCTTCCACACGGTAAGCGATTCGATGTCTTTAGCTTCCAAGATAGTCTTCTGCCCACCGTTGACCTCAATCGTAAGGCGCTTGGTGTTGACATTGGGCATCTCAACACGTCCCACATACTCCTTACCATCTTTCATGATAACCTTTCCTTCTTCCTTGTCGGTAGCGTCTTTAACCAATCCATAAATTTGACACCCACCAAGGGTCATCGCCACGCATACAGCGGCAATGACGGCAAACAGTGATTTCCTCATATCTGTATATTTAGTTAATAGTCAATTTGTGGTCTACCAAACGTAAGCCACTCCTACTTGGAACAACGTCCGATCGTAGTTTTTAACATACCGGTATTTTGCTTCGGCAAAACCTTTGAACGATGGAGTGAAATAATACTCACATCCCGCCCCGAGGTCAAAATTGAGATTGCCTTCCGAATCGTCCGAATAGTCATCAGGAAGGATGTCGACACCGGCGGGCTTCTCTATCACATTATTTAGCTTCATGATGGAATATCCCAAACCTAAAACAGGATAAATGCCCAGCTTAGGCGTCAATGCAAACACATAGTTGAAGTCGGTGCCAAACTCAATAAAACTGGCGTTGTTTTGCTTGAAAAAATAGTTGGCAAAGATGCTAAAACGGAACTCATCGCCAAAAAACTTTTGCATTGTCAATCCGGCACCGCCATGGTTGTAATCTCCACTTGTTCCATAAAGGGCTGAGGCTCCGAACGCATAAGATCCAAAGTCTGTCTTGATTTTGGCGTTTGTTGACATGCAACAAGCAACAATGCAAATGAATGCAACAAATAATCTCTTCATACGGTGTTTATTTAGTAAAGAATTTAACATTTCAAGGCCATTGCTTCACGCTCCAATATCCGTCACTTGTTGATTGAAGATGACAATGCAAAAATAAGGAATAATATTGATATTTTGTTTTTTTTTACATACTTTAACCAGAAAAAGTTATTAGGTGACGAGTTGACAAGGTGACGAGTTGACAAGTTGATTAGTCCTTCAGCTCATCTCTCCCCTCCTTCGGAGGGGTCGGGGGAGGCTCCCCCATCTGTTAAATAAAATGACAAAAAAACAGCATTTGGTTTTTCATGAAATAGAAAAAACAAGCGATAAAAACCAGCAAAACAACCGTATTCAACACGCTCAACACAGCCACATCACCTTTATAGCATTGAGTTAACGCTGCAATATGCATCACTTTGGCAGTCTACAGTCATGCTTTTGAAGGCCAAAAGCACTGCATTTGCACGAAAAAAGGCTGCTTTTCGACCGAAAAATCAATGGAAAAAGGATAGAAGAAATGGATTTTTCGCATAACTTATTGACACATTGAACGATAAGAAACCGTCAAATGCTTGCGATATTTGCGAGCAACCAAGTACGTCATGAATTTGGCGAGAATTATGAGAAGGCTGTTGTAAAGAAAACGGAGCGGCATTTTCGCCTTGTTTATACTAAAAAATGGGGAAAACATGGCCCTGTGTGTGGCTGGTCATCAGTTGGCATCCTGCCGCTCAGTCCCCTTTAATTGGGCATAATCATCCAGCAAATATCGGCGCGAAACCGTCACGGTGACGATGATGGAGAGTACCGCTGCCGTAAACATGGCAACCAACAGTACCACCTGGCACGCCACGGCTGTGAGCACACTGGCGCCTCCCAACAGCATACCCCACATCACCAAAGGCGACATGCCCATGACAACCCACCCCATACCTGACAGACTGGGCAGCGCCGACTGCTGTATCGCACGCCGCAACAGGTAGCCGAGCGCATGGCTGTGGATGGCACCATTGGCCAGCAAATAGTGGTAAAGCTGCCCATGGTGGCGCAATCCCATATAGTAAACATGCAGGGCTTTGCTGTTTGCGTGGATGAGATGCCCTGTCAGCATCGCCACGACAGGTATCGCAAAACGGGGTTCAAGCACATTTACTCCTCCCATAACCAACAGCAGCACATACATGCCAGCGACCAGCACACCTGCAAACGTGCCGACCAACACGGGCAGAAACAATTGCCGCAGGGGCAACTTGGCCCGCACAATGGACAACGTGGCTCCCCATACGATGATGAGCAGGGCGAACAACAGCGTGAAGAACGGCTTGTCAAGAGCGACAACCTCGTACAGCAACACACCCAGCACCAAAAGGCTGCCCGCCATTTTAAGGAACGAACGAAGCGTCTTCGTGAGCAGCGGGATGTTGAATACATAGAAAACATAGCAGGGAACAAGCAACAGCAAGAGTCCCAAAATACATTGCATGAAAGTGATGTCCATTTTGTCTACGGTGTCAAATTGATAACCACGTCAGCCATTTCGGCAACTTGCTCGTCGGTGGTTGTCCACAAGACAAGATGCCCGGCGGCTTTCATCGAATGCATGTACGACAGCACCAAAGGCACATTTTCGGGTGTCTGCCAAGCCGTTGGCTGGTTGAGAAGAATAATATTTCGATTGAGAACGCCAGCAAACGAGAGCATGACGCGCTGTTGCACGTCGCTTGGAAGCGAGCACAACTGCTGCTCATAACACGACTTGTCAACGTCCAACAACTGCCATTGCCTTAAAAGCGCCGTCTTTTGCTCGTGTCGTGCTGGTGCTTCCATGTCTACCAGCAAATGGAAAAGCGCAGACACGGAAATGTCGCCAAACTCAAACTTGCTGGGAACGTATGCCATCATCTGCCGAAAGAAAGGTGCCGACAGCGAGGTGACGCGCTCGCCATCTACTGACACATACCCACTTTCGAGTGGCTGCAAGCCTAAAAAGGCATGCAGCAAAGCCTCCAAAGCCTCTGTGTCTTGTGCGTGCACGCACGTCAGCTGCCCATCCATAGCCATGAACGACAGGTCTTTGCATACAACGTGGCTACCCACTTTGATGGTGGCATCCTTAATTTCTATCATACATTGGCAAATTTACACAAAAAATATAAGAATCAACCGACTGTACCGTGATAAAAAATGGCTCAGCACCGGTCTGATG
>JBNPOM010000063.1:0-15028 GCA_050315175.1 Prevotella sp. SGI.027 | reverse complement strand
GTTTGTTAGCAATGCTTTAAATGCACTTTCCCAATTACTATGCTATTGCCTGTCAAAGTCATAGAGTTTGGTGGTCAAAGTCATTGAGTTTGGCAGTCAATGTCAATGCTTTAAACGCTGAGGTCTGTTTGCCCCAACAGCAACGCTTCCGCCACGACCAGTACCATCAGTGCTTGTTCGTCATATTTGCTGGCAAGAGAGCGAAGAGCACACAATACTTTTGTGATATGATATTCAACGGTCTTCACGGAGACACCAAGTTTCTCTGCTATTTCTCGGTTCAGCAAATCCTCCTCGCGGCTCATCTTGAATATCATTTTTGATTGCTCGGGCAGGGAGTCAAGAACCTCATGAATTTGCCGGTGCAACTCCTCATATACCAGTTCTTCTTCCGCATTGTGGTGAAAGATCAAGCTATACAACTGCTCTGAGCCCTGTTGTTGGGGTAGTTCGTCAAACGAGTACTGGTTAGCCACCATTTGGTGTCGCAGAAAATTGAGGCACGCGTTCCTCACCATTGTGTAAAGGAGGGAGGAGATGGAGATGTGGGTCAGCTTTTCTCGGCTTTCCCATAGCTTTACAAAACAGTCTTGTAAGATGTCGTTCAAGTCGTCTGGCTGATGAATGAAGCGAAGGGCATAGGCCTTCAGTCTGGGCTGATAGGTCTTGAAGATAAATTCGAACGCTTCGGCTTTTCCTAACCTCAAGTCATCGAACAATTCAGCGGAATTCATTGTATATCTTACCATTTCGCGCGAACGTATAGCACAAAGATAGAAAATGTCTGCATAAATAGCAAACGAATCTGAAAAATAAAGTGCATTTTACTTGAAGTTTAGTTTAGGGTAAAGCGATTGTTCGGTGTTTTATATATAAAGACTATTGAAAAACAGACATGCAAAATACAGACAACCAATTGGCAGAACTGGCCCGAGGCTTCTTTGAGGGCACGCTTTCCTATGATGAAGAGCAGATGCTGTTTGGCTTTCTTCAAGAGAATGAGGAGCAGCGTGCGCGCTTCGATGCGATGGAGCAGGCGTGGAACGCAACCCATGTTCCATCAGCAGAAGTTGAGCAAGAATGGCGAAGGGTTTGGTGCCGTATTCAAGGCAGAAGTCCTATCCGCATGAGGTCACGCAAGATACATCTTCGCCGTAAGCTTGCTGCCGCAGCTGTAGCTTTGGTTCTGGTGTCGTCACTCGTTACTTACTTTTTCAGCAGCCATCACTCTGGGCCAGAGGCTTATTACACCTGCATAGCACCACTTGGCGGCAAGGCCGAGGTGGTGTTGCCCGATGGGTCGCGCGTGTGGCTCAACGCAGGGTCAGACTTACGCTATCCTGCTTCGTTCGGTGGTGACAGCCGTATGGTTGAACTCAACGGCGAAGCTTATTTTGAGGTAGCCAAGCATGCGGGATCCAAGTTCACGGTAAACACCAAAGGATATGACGTGATTGTCCATGGAACCAAGTTCAATATATCAGCCTATGACGACGATGCCACTGTTACGACAACCCTGTTAGAGGGAAGTGTGCAGGTGAGCCTCGACAATGAGCGTGTCATGATGGTTCCAGGAGAGAAGGTTACACTGAACCAGGTATCAGGAGAACTGATCAAGACCAAAGCGTCGACCAAAACTAATGCCTGGATTCATGGCAATACCGAGTACGAGAGCATTACCCTGGCCAATCTGGTTAAAGTGCTTTCGCGCAGGTTCAATATGAACATCACCGTACAGTCGCCCTCCTTGCGTGATGAGCGGCTGGCCATCTCGCTGAATAACGGCGAGGATTTTGACGGTATCATGCGAGGGTTGCAGAGAATCATACCTATACGAGTTGTCAGACAGGGGAAGAATGTGCAAATCCTTGAACGTTAGTGCGCGTTTGTTCCATGTAATGACTGCGTCAATATGAACAAAAAACCATACATTATTTAATAAAATTATCTCTAATCTAACAGAAAAGTAAACAACAACCATGAGAGGAAAATACCTTTATTATTCGCTTCTTGCCGTGTTCCTTCTGTGTCCTGTCAGAGCCCTTTCCCAGACAGTCACGAAGGTGTTTAGTAAAACTCCACTGAAGACCGTTCTGAAAGAGGTGGAAAAACAAACCCGGATGTCTGTCATCTACAAGGTAAATGAAGTAGATGCCAACAAGAAAATTTCAGCGTCATTCAAGAACGAGCCGGTCAGCAAGGTGCTCGACAAAGTGCTTGACCCGTCATTGACGTACACGATCGAGAACAAGATGATCACCATCTATCGCCGTGGCGCACATCCCCATGGAGTGGCAACGGTGACCAACAGTGTGGGGCAGCCGCGCAAGATCCAGGGAACTGTTGTGGACAGCAAAGGGGAGCCGCTAATCGGTGTAACGGTCAGGGTGAGGAACTCAAAAGAGGGAGTGGTGACCGATATTGACGGGAACTACTCCCTGACGACAAAAGAGACGGCTCCCACATTGGAGTTCTCGTATATAGGCTATGCCCCGCAGACATTGGTGGCCACCGGCGCAAGGCTGAACGTTACCCTGAGCGAGGAGAGCAGCATGCTCAACGAGGTGGTGGTGACCGCCATGGGTATTCAGCGCAAGGAAAAGTCTCTTACCTACGCCACTCAGCAGGTGAAGGCCGATGATTTGATGCGTGTGCAGGATCCCAATGTCGTCAACTCTCTGGAAGGTAAGGTCTCTGGTGTTACCATCACGCCAAGTGCCGGTGGTGCCGGTGGTGCTTCTAAGATTATTCTTCGTGGTAACAAGTCTATTCTTGGTAACAGCTCACCACTGATTGTTGTTGACGGTGTGCCCATGAGCAACTCTACTCGTGGACAAATCGGCTCTGGCAACATTACCTATTCGGCCGGTTCTGAAGGCGGCGACCCGTTGTCAATGATCAACCCCGACGACATCGAGTCAATGAACGTCCTCAAGGGTGCCAATGCTGCTGCCCTCTATGGTTCGGCTGCTGCCAACGGTGTGGTAATGATCACCACCAAGAGCGGTAAGGCTGGCAAACTGCAGGTGAGCGTCACTTCAAACGTCACGTTAGACACACCGCTGTTGACACCTCAATTGCAGAGCGTCTTTGGTTCTTGTATCAGTGCCGGTGGTGGTCTTGAAGGCAACGGATGGGGTGCAAGGATTACCGACCGTGCCGATGACAAGCTCATCCACAAGCATGGTTATGGCAGTGATTCCATGTATCCTGACGGAGCCGAGAATGAAGTTCACTTGCGCAACAAAGGCAAGAACTCTCTCAATGACTTCTATCAGATGGGAACAACCGTCAACACATCTATCGCATTGTCGGGTGGTACAGACAAGTTGAAGACCTACTTCTCTTATTCTAACTCACATTCCACCGGTATGTTGCCTAACAACAGTTACAATCGTAACACGTTCAACTTCCGCCAGCAATACACCTTCTTCAATCGTCTCCACATTGACGCATCGCTGAACTATATGCAGACCAAGACCAAAAACCGTCCCGGTGGTGGTGGCAACATGAACCCTATATATAATATGTATACCACTCCTGCCGACGTAGACATGAACTACTATCGCGACAACTACATGATTGCCAACGGCAGCTGGCGCTTGAAAGATGTTACATGGTACACCGATGATGGCAACGGCAACCTCATACGCCACATGGAAGACCGTTTCACAAAAGATCAGCCCATGATGCGCTGGGCAATGGTTGGTGGCAATCAAAACAACCCGTTCTGGCTGCTCAATATGCGCAGCAGCGTCAGCAATGTCGACCGCGTGTTCGGTACCGTGAGCGGAAGATTGGAACTGCTGCCCGGCTTAGACCTTCAGGCTCGTTTCAACTACGACCACACCAAGTTCAATGACGAGAGCAAGCGTTATGCTTCCTATTGGTGGCCGACAGGCATGGATGCAACAGGCCAATACGGTCGCGGAATGGATCGCAGAACCGAGATGTATTCTGACGTTTTGCTTTCTTACAACAAGACATTCAACGACATTTGGAGCGTTTCGGCTACAGCAGGTTATGTAGGTCACATCTCACGCACTCATGGATTCTCCATCTATAACAGTGCAACACCCAAAGACGGCTCGATGAAGACGCCTATCACAACAGTCAACTTCTTCGACGCTTCTTCGGCTTCTTCGATGACTCCGGGCAACGCTGTTAATCCCCCCGTGTCAAATTCCACATCAACCAACTGGGACCGTGCAGCATTGTTCACAGCACAGTTTGGATGGAAAGACATGGTTTATTTTGACGCTTCCTATCGTCAAGACTGGTACCGTGCATTCTTGCAGTTCGAAGATCGTGGCACACCTGCCAGCTATGGTTACTTTGGTTTTGGAGCAAATGCCATTGTCAGCCAGTTGTTCAAGTTGCCCGAAGTTGTTTCTTATTTGAAATATCGTGCTTCCTATTCAGAAGTGGGTAACTCCATTCCTAACACCGTTCTTGCCAAAGGTACTTACAACCCATTGACTGGTATCGTGACACCAAGTCCTTACTCAGCATTCAAGAATCCACGCCCCGAGAAGACCCGTTCGTTTGAAACAGGTATCGAGTCTTCATTCTTCGGTTCTAAGTTAGACTTCGACTTCACGTTCTACAACGCAGTGTCTGCCGACCAATACATGGTTGGAACCAATGCAGCCGGCAAATCAGAACCCATGAACTCGGGTAAGATTCTCAACAGAGGTATCGAAACCACCATCGCTTATAACTTCAACTGGGCAAAAGACTGGAAGTGGCGTACGTCTTACAACCTGTCTTACAACCACAACGAAATTCTTGAAACAACCTACAACCCCGATGGAAGCGAGAAACTCGTGTTCACCGACGTGGCTGGTGCTCGTGTTCGTTACAAGAAAGGCGGTTCGATTGGTGACATGTACGTGAGCGACTATCGTCGTGATGCTGAAGGCAAGATCATGGTTAGTAAGTCAAAAGGACGTATCGCTTTCGAGACCGACCCATCCAAGCAATACACCGTCTATGCCGGTAACATGAACTCTAAGTGGCAGATGGGTTGGAGCAACACCTTCTCCTACAAAGGCTTCCAATTGTTCTTCATGATCAATGGCCGTATCGGTGGCAAGGTCATCTCTTTGACTGAAGCCGAATTGGACAACCTCGGTATGTCACAGCGCACAGCCGATGCCCGTCTGGCAGCCGAAGCCAACGACATCTGGTTCAATGAGTTGAAGCCCAATGGTGACATTAAGAGCAAAACTCCGGGTATGTACTTGCCCGATGGCAGCGGTCGCGTTGTCGGCGTTGAAACCTATTACAAAGCCATTGGTGGAAGCAAGAACCCATTAGAGTATATCTACGATGCAACCAACTTCCGTTTGCGTGAGCTTTCTTTCGGTTATACCTTCCGCAACCTGTTCCAGTCACAGGCTTCGTTGAACGTTTCGTTCATCGCCCGCAACCTGTTCTTCTTGTACAAGAAATCACCGGTTGACCCCGACGTGTCACTTTCAACAGGCAACGGATTGAGCGCATTCGAATATTTCAACATGCCTTCATCTCGTTCTTACGGATTATCAATGAAACTTACTTTTTAATACGTTAAATCAATGAAACTTAACAAATATATTGTCATTATGGCATTCGCTGCATGCACAGCGAGTTTGCAATCATGCTTCGATTACGATCGTCCGGAAGATGATTTCAGACTGTCCGACATCGAGTTGGGCAAGGAAGATATTATCGGTTCGGCTGCACAAGCCAACAAACTGAACTTCAAAGCTGAATACACAGAGGCACAAGTGACCGCAGCGTTTGATAAGTTGGAAAATGAATTCAGACAGCTGGGAACAGCCGTAGGTATCATGAGAGGTGGTAAAGAGGGCCAACCTCCAGTCTCTCACGCCTATCAGTTTCAATACACCATTCCATTAGCTTATGCACAATACTTCACAGTGCCTCACTACAACTTTGCGTTCGGCTCAGATCTCTACACCACTTATACCTACTCGGCAGGGTGGAACAATGCGCCAAACAGCCAATTCATAGGTGCTAAGAATGTGCTCGCCCCTATGCTCAATACAACTGCTATCGATACCATTCCTGAGATGAAAGCGTTTGCACTGTTGCTCTATAACTATGGCGCCATCGAAAATGTGGACATGTATGGTCCTATGGCCTACAATGATTTCAAAGGAAACAAGCTTTCCGCACCATTCACTTATGATGACGTGAGAACCATCTATATGGAGACCAAAGCCAATCTCGACAGCATCGTGGCATGTTTTGAATATTTCAAGCAAAAACCCGAATGGTATAGGGAACGTGTGGCAGGTGTACTCTATGGCAACACATGGGGCATGGCCATTTTTGACTACAATCCGGTAGACGACATTGAAAAGTTCCGTCGTTTCGCCAATTCGCTGAAGTTGCGCATGGCCATGCACATCGTCAAGGTTGAACCTACATTGGCTAAGGAATGGGCCGAAGAAGCAGTGGCTTCCGGCGTTATCGAGGATGCCAAATCTCAAATAGCGTTGCGTCCAGTTGAGCATGGTAAAAATCATCCTATCGCTGAGATATCTGATTCTTGGCGTGATTTACGCCTTACAGCTGCATTCATCACGTTGCTCAAGAGTCTCAATCACCCCTATCTTACCTTTCCCATCGAGGATGGCACTAACGTGATCACCAAGAACAGTGGTCGATTGGTTTCACCCGATGGTAATGTTGATATCGCCGAAAACACCGAGCAGGTAGGTATTCGTGCTGGTGTGGAAGTGGGTGTAGGTCAGGATTACGCCGGTAACCAGTTCATCGGTTACAGCACCGTTTCTAAACTCGCAATCGAAAAAGCACCGCTTTATTTGATGAAATGGGCCGAAGTAGACTTCCTTCGTGCTGAAGGAGCCTTGCGTGATTGGAACATGGGTGGCACAGCCAAAGAGTTCTATGAGCGTGGTATAGAAAATGCCCACATGTTTGATGTTACTTCACAGTATGCTCAAATCTATCAGAAATCTCCAAAAATGTTGAAGGCATATATGCAGGTTGATAAGGCAACTCCTGTTACCTACGTTGATCCAAGTGGCGACACCGATCCAATCGAAAGCCCCACAACCATCGGCGTGAAATGGAACGATGGCGATTCTCAAGAGACAAAGCTCGAGAAGATCATCACCCAGAAGTACATCGCCTTGTTCCCCGAGCCTATGGAGGCATGGGTTGACATGCGTCGCACCGGCTATCCCAAACTCTTGCCAGTGGTCAATGTCGAGGAAAGCGATGGCAGCTTGCTTTTCGATGGCGATACACCGCGTCGCTTGCATTTCCCAAACACTGACGATGCTTCGTTGTTAGACATCTCCAAAACTGGTCTGCCGGCTCTCGGAGGTCCCGACAACTTCGCAACCCGTCTGTGGTGGGACAAGAATGTGCCTAACTTCCAATAATGTTATTGTATGGTTGCCGATCAATCAAACTGTGTCGGCGACCATTATTATATTTTGTATTAATCATTTGACAACAACAATTTAAACATTTATGAAAAGATCTACTATTTCAGCACTTGCCTTAGCATTGTGTTTAGTAGCCCCTAGTCATTTGCAAGCGCAAAATTACTCGCCGACAGCGAGTGCAGAATTGTACGACTTCTCAGGCTTTAGCACAGAGACCCTCTTGGATCTGTTCTACAAAGCTGATCAAGCAGGTCAAAAATTTCCGTCAGCCCAAGAGTTTGAGGCTGCAGGTATCCAAATGTCCGACATCGCTTTCGTGCGTTCTCATGTAGCCCGTCGCAAGATTATGGACCGTAGTGACCGTGTGGTAACGGACACCTACCAGAATCGTAACCTCTTCATGAACATACCTTCTGGTTCGGGTAGAGGCATCGGCGGTTATCCTTCTTCCAACTTTGCCAACGACGTGTATTCCATGTGGAACTACACCAATCTCTTCGGCTCATGGAACCACGGATCCTTCCAAGCTCCGGGCGCATGGACCGACGCAGCTCACAAGAATGGTACCGACATCCTTTCGGGTATACAGTTCTTCACCCCAGCTTCTTGGAATCAAGGTGGAAGCGATGGTAGCGGCTATGCAGCCATGCTGGCCATGAAAAATCAAGACGGCACTTACAAGTATGTTAATGCCATGCTCAACTGTTTGATGTATTTCGGCTTTGATGGAATCAACTACAACTGGGAAACCAATACATATACATACCCCGATGTCAAGGGCTTCCATCAGGCATTATACAAAAAGGCAAAGGAAATAGGCTTCGACAGCTTCCATGCTGCCATTTATACGCTTAACTCCAGCTTGACAACCTACAATGTAGGTTCATTGCTGGGCGATAAGACTAATGGCCGCATCTTTGATGTCATGCTCAACTATTCCTCTGGTGACTTTGATAGTGGCATCGCCAGCTCGGCAAAGGTTGCCAAAGATGCCATGGGCACCGCTGATGGCGTTTACCAAAGTGCGTGGATTGTGAAAATGGATCGCGCTTGGTCGATACTGAATGGTGAAAAACGTACTTTTAATTGGGATACATACGAATATGACGTTACTCAAGATCCTAATGCCAAGGAAATGGGTATTTGTCTTTGGGGCGAACATGCCGACAGCCGTTTCTGGAGCTACAACTCTGGTTCTGATGCGGTCAATGCGCAAAGCAACTACCAGCGTCTCTTAGAGCGTGGATTCTCCGGGGGTAGGCGCAACCCGCTCAATCGTCCGGCTGTGACGGATGGAGGTCATAATTGGGAAGGCGAGAATGCTTTGGTTACGTTCCCCGGTTTGGCAACATGGATTCCCGAGCGTTCAACCATCGAACAGCCATTGCCATTTGCTACACACTTCAACCTCGGTAACGGTGAGCGTTACAACTATAAAGGAAAGAAGACTGCCGGCACATGGTACAACATGGCCAACCAAGACGTGGTGCCTACCTACCGTTGGCTGGTAGTTGAACCCGGAACACTGACTTATGCTACCAACATCACTCCTGCCTTCACCCACGTCGACTCCTACATGGGAGGCTCTTGCTTGCAACTCACCGGCCAGCCTACTGCATCAGGCACCGACGTGGTGCTTTACCAAACCAAGTTGACCGTTGGCTCAACCAATCCCATTGCAAAGCTTGCCGTGAAGACAAAGGCAGCCGGCCAAACAGGCTTAGAGCTTGCTCTGCGTGTCGGTGGCATATGGAAGACCTATGCAGTGCCTGAAACGAAAGGAACCGAATGGGAAGAAAAGACCATCTCATTGAGTGATCTTTCAACAGGCAACATCATCGAGCGCATTGCGTTGCGCGTGAAAGGTTCTACTCCCGACTACAACGTGCTGGTTGGTAAACTCGAACTCAATGATGACGTAAAGGTTACACCAGCCAATGTCAAGGATTTGAAGTTTGAAGTGAAAGAGGAGTCACAGAAGAGCTTCTCTGCAAAACTCTATTGGGACGTTGACCATGTAGGTGGTGAGCGTTTACAATATGGCATGGTGTTCAACCATGAAGCTCACATCGATCACTTCGAGATTCTTTATAAGAATGGCAAAGACGGTAAGGTGTTTGAAGTAGGCCGCACCACACAGTGGGGTACATACGTGCCAAACATCGTTTCTCCATTGGGCGACCAACCTTTCCTTGGCGTTGTGGCTGTTTCTACCGACCTGAAGAACTATTCGCCCATCCAGTGGGTAGAAATCAAGCGTGCCGATGCCTCTGTGCTGCCTGAAGAAACAGCAGGTGGAACCGACACCTATGGTGTAAGCAAAATCAATGCTAATGCAGACGGTTATAAAACAGCTATTGAGCAACGTTTCTTGACTTCTGTTGTCACTAAGGGTGCATCATTTAGAGACATCAACTATAGCAATACACAATCGCCACGCGACAGTACTCAATATCAGAATGCACGTGATCATAAGCTGATCGTTGCGCCTGGTGACAACATCACCATGACCTTCAAGGCTTACAACAATAAGCGAAAAGATGGCATTCTGTCAAACGATGGTCTTCGCTATTGCTTCGGTGGTGGATGGTTAGACCTCGATGGCTCTGGCACATTCAATCACCCAGACCCTGTTCCTGGTGGGCGCAAGCCAGGAGAGTCCTCACAGACAACCGACCCATTGGGCGAGCGTATTTTCTTCGTAGGAAATCTGCGTGCTTCTTCTAATGAGATTGAATCTGACAATGGTTACACATTCACCTTCCAGATTCCAGCAGATGCTTGCATCGGCAAGAGCCGCTTGCGCATCGTGTTCTCAGACGCTTGGTTTGCAGGAACATTCCTTCCGACAGGTTTGACAGCCAAGGGCTTCACCATCGACTTCGATGTAGAAATACAAGGCACACCGGCCGACAACATGCGTCAATTCGTTGACACGCAGCACGATAAGGGCGAAGCTGAAGAGAGCGCAGCACAGATCTACAACGAAAAGGTGAATACAGGTGTTGAAAACACGGTATTTGCTAAAGACGCATCAGTGGTTGTGAATGCCGACAACATGGTGTTCACCAATGTGGACAAAGCTTGGTTGTACACCATTGACGGCAAACTAGTTAGCTTCCTCCAGAAGCCTACAACCGTTAGCCGTGCAACCATCAAGAATGGCGTTTATGTGTTGAAACTCCAGAGTGGCAGTATGATCCGCACTGAGAAATTGGTGGTGAGATAATGCCCATGGCGGTGAAATAACCATTTCGCAAACATAATAAGGAGGGTGTGTTCCCTTGAATGCACCCTCCATTATTTAATAAATAAACCTTATTACTAATTTAACAATTTAATTATGAGAAAATTAAACTTAGGATTGGTCCTTGTGGGTTTGGTGATGTGTGGTAGCAATGCCCATGCCCAAACATTCAAAGAAGGCTATGTGGAGTGGGGCAAATTCGGAATCGATTTTGCCAACACAGCTTCTACATGGCAGGCCGGAACGCCTGTAAATGAAGATGACAATTTCTTCATCTCACGTGTGAAGCCACGTGCGCGGTTTGAAAATAAAGCCACTCAGGTGAATCCTGCATTCGGAGTGGGCGCACAAAGTAAAGTGCTGGCATGGGTGCCTTGGAATGATCCAGGCGTAAACGCATTGCCCGACGGAAAGTTCGACTCCGAAGTGTTCTCCATTTGGTCTTATGTTGACCATTGGGGCAACTGGTCAGCTCCTTTAGGCCGTGTGCCTGGCTCACTGATGGACGTTGCCCACAAGAATGGTGTGGCCGTATCGAGTGTGGCCGGTATTCCCTGGGGTGGACTCGGTAGTGATTGGAAACAATCTCTGACTAACTTGGCAAATGTGGGAGCTGAGAAGATTGGAAATTTACTTTATTATTATGGTGTTGACGGTCTTGGCTACAACTCCGAGTTTAGTGGAGGTTCAAGCGTGATGCCCAAGATCATACCCTTCCATCAAGCTTTGGTGGCAAAGATGAAACCACTCAATCCCATCTTTGAAAACCTCTGGTATGATGGAACCAATGACTATGGAAGCATTACATTTGACCAAGGTTTGAGAAGTGCCAATGACGACGTGTTCAAGGGGGCTTCATTGTTCTTCAATTACAACTGGTACGGTTCGTTACTTCGCAAATCTGCTTCTTATGCAGAAGGCATGGGCAAGAGCCGCTACGACCTCTATGCAGGTATGAACATGCAAGGTGGTCAGGGCACAGGTTGGTCTGAACTGCAGGCAAACCCCATCTCTATCGGTTTGTGGGGCGCGCATTCAAAGAACATGATGTGGGAAAGCCGCGGCGAAAAAGGTAGTTCACCTGAAACACAGCAAGCCACCTATATGCTGCGCACCGAGCGTTGGTACACCGGTGGATCTCGCAACCCGGTGAACACACCTCCTGTCATCAACAGTTTGAGGTATTCTGCCGACAACTATAACTTCCATGGTATCTCTAAGTTCACCTCGGCCAAGAGCACTCTTTCTTGGGATTTGACAGAGGAGCCATTCATTACTTATTTCAACCTGGGTAATGGTAAGTTCTTCAACTGGATGGGTGAGCGTCAGCACGACGGCGAGTGGGCTAACGTAGCCGTACAGGACTATCTGCCTACATGGCGTTGGTGGTTCACCAGCACTCTCTTGGGAAGACAAGCTTCAGACGTTCCTGCCAATGGCATGGATGCAGAATTTGTTTGGGATGAAGCCTATGTTGGTGGTTCTTCACTGCGCTTGTATGGCAGCACATCTGCTCCTGAATACTTGCACCTGTTTAAGACAAAATATGCCTTGAAAGATGGCGACAAGATTACTGTTCGCTACAAAATCGTAGATGGTACAACTACAACAAAACTCGTGTTGACCGCTGAAGGCGCCGAATCAACAGAGATTGCTTACGACCTCATGGACGGTGGCAAGACCGGTAAATGGGCAGCTAAAGAGATTGTTGTTGGCAGCGAGTTGGCAGGCAAGACTTTGGCATTGATAGCCCTGAAGTTTGAGAAAGCCGACAACGCTGACATCCGTCTGGGTGAAATGTCTATCGTTCGCACCGCAGCTACCAAGCCTGCAATGCCCGAGAATATCAACGCTAAGGTGTTGTCATTCAACAGCAAAGGTGTGGATGCCAAGATTACTTGGAACATGGCAAACGATAAAGCACCAGGTCAACCATGCTACAACATCGATGTGAAGACATCTGTGTTTAAACTCTATGCACAACAGACAGGTCAGGCACCAGTCCTCATGGGCATCACTACTTCTTGGGCAGGATTGTTGTATCAAATCCCAACGGTTCCTACCGGAGAGAACAAGATTAAGATTGGTGTTTCTGCATTGTCACTCGACATGAAGTCTGAGTCAGACATCGCATGGAGCCAGGAATTCCCCTTCCCCGCTTATGTTTATTCTGATGAAATTGAAGTGAGCAAGGCAGTCATCAAGCCAAACGAAGCATTCGAAGTTGCCTTCATCGACCCACGTCATGAAACAGGTACATGGGAAATCAAAGACGCTCAAGGCCAAACGGTAAAGAGTGGTTCTGGTCTCAAGATTGAGGTGAAAGACGGTTTGCCCGCTGAAGGATTGTACGATGTTGTTGTGACAGCTCCGGTTTATTCTGCCGATGGAAGCTCACGCCCAACGGTAACTCGCACATTCAGTGCCTTGATTCCAATCACATCAGAGACTGTCGGTGCATTGCCCGAGATTTATACGCTTACTGCCAATGGCGGAACAGAGACCGTGACAACTGATGTAAACAAGACAGTTGATTTGGCTTACACCGGTAGATATGCCGACGGAACAACCTCTCGTGGTATTAACCTGAAAGAAAAAGTGGCCGTGATGCGTCTGCAAGATGCTGGCTTTGCCGATGGTAACAGTTCACAACAGTTCAACCGTCCTTGGACTTTGTCTTTCTGGGTTAAGTTCAATTCGTTCAACGGTGGAACACAGATAGTAGACTTCCGCGACCAGGCCGACAGCTGGCCTCAAAACAACTGGGGCTGTTTCTGGTCTACCTATGATCCCAACTCAAGCATTTACACAACAACAATCCGCCAGAAATGGGCAGGTGGCAGTGATGAGTACACCCACAACTGGAAAGTGAAGTTCACACCAGACGTATGGAGCTATCTCACCATCGTTCAGGAATCCGACGGCAATGGTGTTCGTACACGCGTATATGTTAACGGTCAGTTAGCAGAAGCTAAAGACTGGAAGATTAACAGTTACAAAAAGGGTACAGGCATGAACAATGAATTCCTCCGTGTTACGATGATGCAACCCGATCCATACATGCTCTTGGGTGGTAACCGTGGTGGTACCAATCCTAACGGTAGTATCGACGGCGTTATTGATGACGTGCGCTTCTACACTACGGCTTTGACAGCAGACGACGTGAAGAAGTTGTTTAAGAATGCCCCTGACGCACCAAAGCCTGAAGGTCTTTGGGATTTCGAAACCGAGTATGGAAACGATCTTAAGTTTGCCAGCACGGGTACAATGCCATCATTGAAGTTAGCTTATGCTCAGATTGCCGAAGGTTCTAACGAAGGACAAGGTAGCTTTAAGCCTATTGAATCAGTATTCTACAGCGGTTCTCCATTTACTCCTGGTACGGCTTATGTTGTGACCACAACAGTGAAATGGGATGCTATCAACGGAACACTCACCAACCAAACGGGTGATGCCAAGGCTGGTTCAGCTAAGGTGGCTTATGCTGCTGATGGCGATTACACCGTGACATTGACCATGGCCAACTCTTACGGCAAAGACGTTCGCTCGTTCCCGGTCATCAAGGTGGGCACTCCATCGGGTGTTGCCGGCGTTGAGGCTAACCAGTTGCGTGCTTACACCGTAGGCGAAGACCTTTTCGTTGATTGTGCTGAAGCAGGCCAATACAACTTTGCTGTTTATGGCATTGACGGTGCACAGGTGTTGAACCAGAACCTCAGTGTTGCCACCGGCAACAAGGTGCGTCTGCATCTGCCTAAGGCTGGCGTTTATGTATTGAAGGTCGCAAAAGACGGAAAGACATTGCGCAGCGTTAAGTTGATACGTAAGTAATCACGGTTGAACGATTCATAAAATGATGAGTTCGGTATTTATTTACCGGGCTCATTTTTTAGTTACCCACCGTTCATCTTTGTTGTTTCGTAACCATCCGAAACTTACCGTCTTGTTGTTTTGTAAGCATCCAACATTAGCCGTTTTTGTGCGGCCTTCTTGCTTACGATATACTGAAGAAGTAAACTTTGAAGAGAACGTTCCCTTGTCTTTAAGGCAATTCTTCAGTGTTATAGAAACAACAGTCATCTGGGAATTTTATATTAGGGATCCATAAGGGAAAGCCATTCCATCCCTTTTCTTGATTTCCAAGTACACGATACATCGTTAATACCAGTTCCTTTCTGAAAGAATCTCCTAACATTCGATCATTAGGAGAAAGCAATGTACCTGTTCCTTTGGCGATATCACGGTCTATCCTTACTATTAACTTACGCGAGTTCGGGATAAGATTAGTATGCAAACAGCTCCAATTGCCTTGTCTTTTGTAAGCATCCAATATTTGCCGACTTTCACACTAACA
>JBNPOM010000062.1:0-15879 GCA_050315175.1 Prevotella sp. SGI.027 | reverse complement strand
GATACACCCTTCTTATTTTTCATACTCAAACAAAGTTTTAGCAGACAGCAATGGAATACTTGTTAAGGTTCTGTTACTATCTCCTTGCGCACCGTTCCATCGTCCATCACGATGATGTTGATACCCCGTTGCGGCTTGCTGATTCTGGTTCCGTCTAGTCGGTAGCGTGCCTTCTCCATGGGCTTGCGGCTGTCTGCAAGGTGTTTGTCCACCGCGTTGGACACCTTTCGTGGTTTGATGTTGAATGTCATCGACTGATTCTGGTAGGGTATTTCCTTGAGATCCACAAATCCGTCTCCGCCTCCCAGTCCGTATACCACATGGAAATTGCCCTTGTCGTCGTAGCCGTCGATGACAAAGCAATGCGGCGTGTAGGCCGTGCTGCCTCCGTAGATGACCGGCATGCCATCTGAAAGTTGCTGGTACAGCGTGGTGTACCATGTGCTGTCACTTACTTCGTTGAGGAAGGTTGATAGGTAAGTCACCGAGCTGTCGTACGCAAAATGGTCTTTAAGTGCCTTCGCCACATCCATGTCAAATGCGCCACTGTCATATTGTCCATACTGCATTTCCACGGCAGCGCCACAGTCGGCCATGATTTTTGCCACTGCTTGCTTCTCCTCGTCCGAGCTGTTGTCACCGTATGTGTAGGCATCTTTCATTTTCTCCCAGTCGTAGGTGCTTTTACTGAAGTCGGTCTCAACGATGTATGCCAGTCCGTCGCCGCCCTCGTATGTGTACCTCACACTACCTTGTCCGCGCGCTGGATAACCGTAGTATTTCATGACCTGTGCCATGGCAGTGGCCACGCAGCCAGTCTTGCAGTGTACGTTCTTGCCTGGTGCCAGTGGACATTGTAGGTTGTAGGGTGCGTTCTGTCCCCAGGTCGTCTTGAGCATGGGCGCCACCGATGGCTTTATCTTGCCCTTCAAGAGGCTGAAGCATTCGTATTGCGACATTTCTTTCGCGTGGATGCCCGTGAGCAGGCAACATGAAATGAGTGTGAGTAGAAGTTTCTTTTTCATCATGTACAGTGTATTTTGGTGGAATATGCTGTATGGTAAATAATAAAAACAACAGGGATGGACACGCTTGTGGCATGCTCATCCCCGTTGTATCAGAAAGTTTACTTCGTTTCTATCTCTTCCTTCATGTCAATAAACTGCTTTTTTGAATTGTAGAATTCATATTGCAAAAAAGCGAGTTTTTGTGAAGGGATGACATTAACTCCAAGTCCATATTTCATCTGCCACTTACGTTTCAGGGAGAACACTCCTTGATTGATATAGGCGGCTACATACGGATGAACATGGAGAGTGAACCGTTTAATTCCTATTTTATTGACAAGTTTGTCAATTTTTCGTTCAAGTTGATCGGTAAATAAAATACTTGACTTAATTTTACCTGTGCCATTACACGTGGGGCATGTCTCGTCAACATTGACGTCCATTACAGGTCTTACTCGTTGTCTTGTGATTTGCATCAATCCAAACTTGCTAAGTGGGAGAATGTTGTGACGTGCACGATCACTTTGCATGTTCTTACACATGCGCTCGTAGAGCATTTGCCGGTCTTCAGCAAGATGCATATCTATAAAATCAACAACAATAATGCCTCCCATATCACGCAGCCTAAGTTGCCGTGCCAATTCGTCTGCTGCCCCAAGGTTTACTTCAAGTGCGTTTGCCTCTTGTCCATTTTCGTTTCGCGTTCGGTTCCCGCTGTTTACATCCACCACATGCAAGGCCTCGGTATGTTCGATGATAAGATAGGCTCCATGCTTGTAATTGATGGTTTTGCCGAAGCTTGACTTGATTTGCTTTGTAATGTTGAAATTATCAAAGATGGGCACTTTTCCCGTGTATCTCTTCACGATGCCCGACTTGTTTGGGGCTATCAACGAAACATAGTCTTTAACCTGTCTGAATGCTTCTTCGTCATTTATGAAAATATTCTCGAAGCTTGGGTTAAATATATCTCTTAATAAAGCGATTGCTCGTACAGCCTCTTCATATACAAGTTGAGGCCGTTTTTGGGTTTTCTGGACTTTGACAATTGCATCTTGCCAACGCTTTGCCAGCACTTTCATCTCGCCATCTAACTCAGCAACTCTTTTTCCTTCGGCCACTGTGCGTACGATGACGCCGCAGTTTTTAGGTTTAATGCTGCGGACGAGTTGTTTCAACCTGGCGCGTTCCTCACCGTTTTTGATTTTTGAAGAAACGGAAACTTTGTCACCAAAAGGTATCAAAACTAAAAAGCGGCCTGCAAAAGACAGCTCAGCAGTTAATCTTGGACCTTTGGTTGAAATAGGTTCTTTAACAATTTGCACCAATACTTCTTGCCCCAAGGTCAGTGTCGACTGAACGCTACCGTCTTTTTGAAGGTCAGGCAGATGTGAGGCTTTGGCAAATGGATAAAGTTTTTTTCTGTCACTTTGTACTTGCTTTAAGTACTTTGCATACGAATTAAATTGGCTCCCTAAGTCAAGATAGTGAAGAAAAGCGTCTCGTTCATATCCTACATCCACAAAACAGGCATTTAAGCCTGGCATGAGTTTTTTTACTTTTGCGATGTAGACATTTCCAACAGAGAAAGTTGCAGAGCGAGGTTCGTTCTGATATTCAACCAGACGCTTATCCTCTAACAGTGCCGTAGCAATGTCTTTCTCCTGGACGTCAATAACAACTTCGCTGGTCATTTCTCTTCTTACTTTGCTTAGTTACATCAAAAAAGGGCGTGCCAAATATCCTCCATAGGACTTTTCGACGCGCCCCACTGTCAGTATAGACTGTCACGCAATGTTATTTGCTCTTATGTCTATTCTTTCTTAATCTTTTTTTACGCTTGTGCGTTGCCATCTTGTGGCCCTTCTTTTTCTTACCGTTTGGCATAATTTTAAATGTTTAAAAATAATATGTTTTGTACTAAATTTTCTATACTAATAGATGTAGAATACCTGTTTGATGATTCTTAATACAAAAGTTGCCTTACGCTTTCATCGCATTGATGAAGCTTTTAGATGGTTTGAAGCTGGGCAAATCGTGTGCATCAATTGTAATAGTGGTATTCTTTTGGATGTTCCTGGCTGTCTTTGCCGCTCTGTGCTTGATAATAAAGCTGCCAAAGCCTCTCAAATAGACATTTTCTCTTTTATTGAGAAGGCTATCCTTTACAGTACTCATGAAGCATTCTACCACAGCTGCTACTTCTTTTTTCTGCAAGCCGGTAGACATTGAAATTTCGTTGATAATATCTGCTTTCGTCATTTTATTTATAATTTATTTGTTATTATTCTTTACCTTGCATCTCAATTTTGATTTGCAAATATAGTGGTTTTTTACGTGATAGAAAAATATATTTAGTTATTTTTGCCAAAATACACGATAAAAATATTTCAGAAGTTCTTCTTTCCCAAGAACTTATATTTCCACACCTTCGCGAATGAGCCTATTTTTTTCCTTCGAATCTTCTTTTGTATCATTGATGGGTTCCCTTATTTTACTCTGTTTAATTTTACCATAAGCTCCACTTAGAGCCATAGATTCTGGGCGAGGTTTTGCCTTTGAGGCATCGTAATGATAACTAAAATTGTTTTGGTGAAAAATGTTTTTCAAAACATAAACGCTTCCTTGATGCTATAATGATTATAAGCCATCTTTACATGAAAATGGCTACATTGAACAAAACATACGTACATGCCGTAGGCTAACAGCATGCATTGTGGCGTGGTATGGAAGATGTTTTGCCGATTAGGAAGACTTAGTATTCCATGGCTACAGGCAACTCTTTGGCCTGATCAATCATTTTCTGAACTTCTGAAACCGAGGGTACGCGGTTTACCAAGTTTTTCTTATTATTAATTTCTTCAAGTTTTTGCTGTAAATTTTCTGCCACCCGGTGTTTCATTTCTTTTACCGTGTCAACACCAGCAGCCTCCAATAGATCAGAGAACTGTGGACCAACACCGTTAATGCGCATTAAGTCGGCGTGGTTTGCCCACGTTAAAATCTTTTTTCCACTAATCCCAGTAGCTTCCTCAAGGGCTTTACGGCCGGCGGGAGTCTTTGCCTTTTGCAGCAAATCATCAACAGTATTGATACCTGCTTCAACAAGCTTTTTTGCATTTACGTTGCCAATTCCCTCGACGTCGATAATCTTGTAAGTCATCTTTGTTTTAAATTAGTTTATGATAGGTTTTCTTTCTTATCGCCAAAGATAGCGGAAAATGTGTAGATATCAAAATATTCCTCGCATTATTTTGCTTGCATTTACAAGCTATGTTTGCACCAGCTTTCATGCGTTGTTTTTTGTTCATTATCTAATAAATGTGTAGATTTGCATGATGAGAAAAATAATCCATGTCGACATGGATGCTTTCTATGCCTCGGTAGAACAGCGTGACCATCCCGAATTAAGAGGAAAACCGATCGCTGTAGGTCACGACGGACCGCGTGGTGTGGTCAGCACGGCAAGTTACGAGGCGCGCAAGTTTGGCGTGCACTCGGCAATGGCTATGAGCAAAGCTAAGCGTCTGTGTCCGCAGTTGATTGTTGTGCCTCACAGAGGAGAGGTGTACCACGAGGTTTCCATGCAGGTTCGTGAAATCTTTCGTGAGTACACAGACATCATTGAACCCATATCCTTGGATGAGGCATTTTTGGACGTAACTAACAATAAAAAGGATATAGACAATCCGTTGACCATCGCCCTTGAAATCAAGGAGAAGATACGAGCAACCACTCATTTGACAGCTTCTGCCGGAGTGTCCTTCAATAAATTTCTGGCCAAGATTGCTTCTGATTATCGAAAACCTGATGGATTGTTTGTGGTTAGTCATGAAGATGCGTACGATTTTATTAGTCAGTTGAAGATAGAAAAGTTTTGGGGCATCGGACCAAAAACAGCTGAGCAGATGCATAAAATGGGAATCTTTACGGGCGAACAGTTGCGTACGGTTTCTGAAAAACATTTGATTGACGTGTTCGGCAAGATGGGCAGTGTCTACTATCATGATGCCAGAGGCGAAGATGAGCGACCCGTCATCAGTAATTGGATTCGTAAATCTGTTGGCTGCGAACGTACATTTCAGGAAGATCTCACCCTGCGCTCGGCCATTGTTATCGAACTGTACCACACGGTGTTGGAACTGGTTGAACGAATCAAAGAAGCCGGTTTTGAAGGCAAAACGCTGACCTTGAAAATCAAATTTGATGATTTTACGCAAATAACGAGAAGTGTTACGGTAGATCATTGTTTACAGACCAAAGACCAAATACTGCCTCAGGCAAAAAGTTTGTTGCGTGAGGTGGATTATTCCCATCGAGCCATCAGGCTGATGGGACTGTCTGTCAACAACCCTCATGCGGATGATAAGGCAGAAAAGGAGATACGATGGGAAGAAGGTTGGATTGATGGTTTTAAAGATGCCCAATAAAGTTTCTTTCTTGCAATCATGGTAACAGCGACGTGTCCTATTTCCATTCCGTGCCAAACTGCAAGTGATGGGCATTTTAAATACCATTATTCATTTGGACGTATCAGATATCTTTCGTAATTTTGCATAGAATAATTAAGCTAATAGTTGCACCGGTGATTTGGCCTGAACATCCTTTTTGTGTTGGCCATGCATCAAATGAATCATCATCATCATGAAACAAACAAAGATAGTATGTTCGATCAGTGATCGAAATTGCAGTGAGGAGTTTTTACGAAAATTATTTTTCGCGGGTATGAATGTCGTGCGTATGAATACTGCTCATGCCACTATTGATGGGATGAAAGAGATCATCAAGAATGCTCGTGCAGTTTCTTCCCACCTGGCATTGTTGATTGATACCAAGGGACCGGAAGTGAGAACCACGAACGTTACTGAGCCATTGGTTTACAAGACGGGAGAAATTGTGAAGATTTTCGGCAGACCGGACGTAGACTCCACGCACGACATCATCAACGTTTCGTATGTTGACATCGCAAGAGATTTGAAAGTTGGCAACGATATTTTAATCGATGATGGTGCTCTCGACTTGGGAGTTATTGATATCATCGGCCCCATGCTGGTGGCACAAGTCATGAATGACGGTGTACTCGGGGCACATAAAAGTGTGAACATACCAGGAAGACACATCGACTTACCGGCACTTACCGAGAAAGACAAACACAACATTCTCTTTGCCATCGAGCAGGATATTGACTTCATTGCGCATTCTTTTGTTCGTAATGCGCAGGACGTAAAAGCCGTGCAAGATATCCTTGATGAACATCACAGCGACATCAAGATTATATCAAAGATAGAAAATCAAGAAGGGGTTGATAATATCGATGAGATTATCGATGCCTCTTATGGCATCATGATTGCCCGTGGTGACCTGGGTATCGAGGTTCCCATCGAGGAAATACCCGGCATTCAGCGTCAGATCATCCGTAAATGCGTCATGAAGAAAAAGCCGGTCATCGTGGCCACGCAGATGCTTCACACCATGATTAACAATCCACGTCCCACACGAGCCGAAGTAACCGACATTGCCAACGCCATCTATTCTCGGACAGATGCGTTGATGCTCAGTGGCGAAACGGCATCTGGGCGATATCCTGTAGAGGCTGTCCAGACGATGGCACGCATAGCTGAGCAGGCCGAAGCCGACAGAACATGGGAAACAACCATCGATCCCATGGCTCATGGTTATGAAGGGCAACGGGAATTTTTGGCGCATTCAGCCATTGAGTCTACTCGCAAACTGGGCGTGAAGGGCATCATCACGGCCAGCGAGACGGGGCAAACAGCTCGCACGCTGTCGTCTTTCCGTGGCTCTACACCTATCTTGGCCATCTGCTATAGAGAGAAAACGCAACGATTGCTGAATTTGAGTTATGGAATTATTCCTATTTACCAAAAAGAACATACCAGCTCTGAATACCTCTTTACCGCAGCCCTTAGGATGCTTCGTCAGAAGGGATATATCACACCAGAGGATAAAATTGCCTATCTTAGCGGTAGCTTCGGGAAGAACGGTGGTACCACTTTGCTCGAAATCAATAAAGTTGGGCAGGTGTTTGATAATTCATACGAGTTCCACCTTCCACACTATGTGAAGGACGAAACAGAAGCGAAGCGATAAACGACAGTGGCAAACTTTGAACAAAAATGAAATGAACATCGGAATTATTGGAACGGGAAAAATCGTCAACGAAATGATTCCCGTGGTCCAACAAATCAATGGTATCACGATTCAAGCCATTTGCAGCCGACCGCAAAGTCTTTCAAAGGCAGAGCGGTTGGCTGCTTTGTTTCATATAAAAGAGGTCTACAATGATTATGACGCCATGCTCCACGAGAGTGACATCGATTTTGTTTACGTGGCTGTAGCCAACCATGCACATGCAGCCTATGCACGGCGTGCCTTGTTGGCCAAGAAAAATGTCATCATCGAAAAACCCATCTGTTCGTCTGTTGCTGAATTGGAAGAATTGATGCAGTTGGCATTTGCGAACAACTTGTATATATTCGAAGCTGTTACCTTATTACACATGCCTCATTACCAATTGATAAAAGACGAATTACTGGCGCAACTGGGGCATATCAAATTGATAGCGTGCAATTACAGCCAACGCTCCAGTAGGTACGATTTATATTTAAATCACCAGTTAACGCCTGCATTTGATACGGCATGCCATGGTGGGGCTTTGATGGACATCAACATCTATAACATTAATTTTGTTGTATCATTGTTTGGAGAGCCCATTCGCGCGGAGTATCATCCCAATGTGGGATATAACAAGATTGACACCTCTGGAGTGGCCATTTTGACCTATCCTGATTTCGTGGCTACCTGCATTGGTGCTAAAGATTGTGACGGGCATTCGTTTGGAGCTATACAGGGTGACGAGGGGCGCATATACGTCACAGGACCCGTCAGTACGCTATCTGAATTGGAACTGAGTAAGGACGGCAAACAGCAAACCATCAACATTCAGCCTAAGAAGCACCGGTTGGCTTTTGAATTCGAGCATTTTCGTGATATTTATCACTCCAATCAGGTTGATGAAATGAAGCGCTACCTGCAAATTTCTCACCAAGTGATGAAAGTAATCGATCAATTGCAAGGCAACACCTTATCTTATTGATAGAGTCATTGGGCCGTCGTTGAAAAATATACACAAATCATGAATCAGAAAAAATTGACTGAGAGCGAATATCGTCAACGCATCAAGGAACTGGAAGAAGCACTTGAATACGAGCGACTTCGCAACTACGCCTACGAGAAGCTCATCGAGATAACCGAAAAGGAAGAGGGGATTACCATTTTGAAAAAAGGCGACAAGTCAAACACGAAATAACACTAACCACATTCGTTTTTGCCCCTGTGTGTCCAAACTCAATGAGATTGCCCTCCAATGTCTATGGGTTTGCCCTCCAATCTCAATGGGTTTGAAGGGTAAAGTCATGGAGATTGTTTTTCAATCTTAAACCCAAGGAATTCCTCATATTTTTTTCTAAGCTGGGAAGCCAATGTCTGTTTGGAAATTTATTAACTCTTTTTCATGAAATAACATTCTATCGTATGCAAAAACATACTTGATGAAATGGTCTATTGTGAAGTGACATGTATCATGACGATACATTCTTCTAAATTTCCATAGTTTTGTTCGTTACTATCCTAAAGCATTTTCTTCACAAAAAATATAAGTACTTAAAAATCTTGTTGATGTGCCATTATTTTCATTTCCATGCATCAACGAAGGAAAATACCCCAAAAACTTATTTTTATCATAAAATCTTATCAAAAAATTGTTGAAAAACTTGACGAAACGAAAAAATATACATATATTTGCAAAAAATAGAACAGTTTCGGATTTATTTAATTTAGGTGATATGGCAAAATATAACATTGTTAAGAAAAAGGATAAGGATGCAGCCTACCGTTCTCTGGTCAGCCCTGAATTGATGGACGAGCTGCAGGAAAAAATTTTGGATGTTATCCTCATCCAAAAGAAATACAAAGACAAGAATTATTCGGCAAAGAAATTGGCAGAGGACTTGGGAACCAACACGCGGTACATCTCGGCTGTCGTCAATGTGCGCTTCCACATGAACTACACTTCGTTTGTGAACAAGTATCGTATTGAAGAGGCCATGGCAGTGTTGACGGATAAGAGGTATCACGATTTGAATATGGAAGAGATATCAGATATGGTAGGCTTTTCGAATCGGCAATCATTCTATGCGTCTTTTTATAAATTGAATGGCTGTACACCTCGCGACTACAAGATGCAGCACCTGGCCAAGCATCCAGCAGATGCACCGACCAAGAAGAAGGGAAAACGGAAAGCTAATTCAAAGAAGAAAAAGAAGTAATAATCCTATTGTCGCTGAATGACACATGAATTTAAATATTCAGACGAACGATTTGCAGATTTGCAAATGCTAAGGTATCGTCTGAAAGGGTTTGAGAACTTGACGCTCAAACAAAAGATTTATATCTATTTTTTAGCAAAGGCCACATTGGCTGGAAGAGATATCACGACCGACCAGTTTGGTAAGTATAACTTGAAGATAAGAAAGGTGCTAGAGGCTGTGTATGAGGAATATGCTGGCTCGAAGGACGGTGATGACTTCAAGAATCTGGAAATCTATCTGAAAAGGATATGGTTCTCGAACGGCATCTATCATCATTACGGCAGTGAAAAGATGATTCCTGGGTTTTCGGAAGATTTTTTTATAAAAGCGTTGTCCGGGATCGATGCCTCACACTTGCCATTGGCACCCCATCAAACGGTGCAAGAGCTGGCCGATGAGCTTATTCCAGTGATGTTCGATCCGAACATTTTGCCCAAGCGTGTGAACAAGACCGATGGAGAAGATTTAGTGTTGACATCGGCTTGTAATTATTATGATGGCGTTAGTCAAAAGGAAGTTGAGCAATTTTACGCTGCCCAGAAACAGCCTTCGGATGATGAACCTGTTTCCTATGGACTGAATACCAAGTTGGTGAAAGAGGATGGTGTTATCAAAGAGATACCATACACGACCAATTGCTTGTACCAAAAGGAATTAAAACGAATAGTTTACTGGTTGGGCAAGGCACGGGAATTTGCCGAAAACGAACAACAAAAGAAGATTATCTCGCTGTTGATACGATATTATGAAACGGGCGACTTGAAGTTGTTCGACGAATATTCCATAGAGTGGCTGAAAGAGCAGGATGGGCAAGTAGACTTCATCAATGGTTTTATAGAGGTTTATGGCGATCCGTTGGGATTGAAAGGTTCTTGGGAGGGGCTTGTAGAATACAAGGATTTAGAGGCTACCAAGCGCACCCAACTCATCAGTAAAAATGCACAATGGTTTGAAGACCACTCACCGGTAGAACAGCGTTTCAAGAAAGAAAAGGTTCAGGGTGTAACTGCTCATGTCATCTGCGCTGCCATGTTGGGTGGCGATGAATATCCGTCGTCGGCTATAGGTATCAACCTGCCGAACGCAGAATGGATTCGAGCCAGGTATGGTTCTAAGAGTGTTACGATAGGAAATCTCACGGAAGCTTACAATCATGTGGCCAGAGGAAATGGTCTGCATGAGGAGTTTGTGATTGATGACGAAACGTTAGAGTTGATTAACCGTTATGGGGATCTTTGTGATGATTTGCACACTGATTTGCATGAGTGTTTGGGGCATGGCAGTGGACGGTTGTTGCCAGGAGTCGACGGTGATGCCTTGGGTGCTTATGGTGATACCATTGAGGAAGCCAGGGCCGACTTGTTTGGACTTTATTACATTGCAGACGAGAAGCTCATAGAGTTAGGATTGCTGCCAAACGCAGATGCGTACAAATCTCAATACTATACCTACATGATGAATGGCCTGTTGACACAAATGGTCAGAATCAAGGAAGGTCATCAAATAGAGGAAGCTCACATGCGTAATCGAGCCCTCATTGCGCAATGGGTGTTGGCGCATGCCGACGGTGAGGTGGTGATAATAAAAAAGCATGGCGCTGCTGGCGATAATGCTGTTCGTCATTTCGTTCAAATCAACGATTATCAAAAACTTAGACAGCTGTTTGCCAAACTGCTGGCAGAGATTCAGCGAATCAAGAGCGAAGGTGACTTTGAAGCCGCAAGAGCCATCGTTGAGAGATACGCCATTGATATAGATGTAGATTTGCACAGAGAGGTGTTAAGTCGTTATCAAAAACTGAATATCGCACCCTACAAAGGATTTATCAATCCCTGGATGAAGCCTCAGTACGATGATCAGGGTAACATCGTTGACATACAACTTGATTATACGGAATCGTATGCTCATCAAATGATGAGATATTCTAAAACAGCAGAATCGGATGAATGGAAATATTAACGAAACGGTAAGGGAAATCAAACGTTCATTTAGATTGTTGATGAACGGCGTTGCCTCACATTCCATGCGCCAGAAGGGGGTGGACTATAAGATTAACTGGGGGGTGTCGCTGCCTGACTTGCAAAAAATGGCTCAACAATATGGTAAGAATTATGGTCTTGCCGTAGCATTGTGGCAAGAGAATATCCGTGAATGCAAGATTCTGGCGACTCTCATCATGCCTCCCGAAGAAATGGATGAGACACTCGCAGAGCAATGGGTAGGGGATATCAATTCACAAGATTTGGCTGAAATGGCATGTTTTAATTTGTTCCAACACTTACATCATGCGGCTGATTTGTCTTACCAATTGATGAAATCCAACCGAGAGATTGAGCAGATGTGTGGTTATCTCATTCTATCGAGACTCTTCATGAAGGGAGAAAATCCACATGGAAGTAGAATTGACGAATTCATGGATGAGGTGGCCCTTGCGCTCAATAGTGAGAACATGGGCGTTCGCCATGCCGCGTTGAATTGCGTGAATAAATTCGCGGAGCTAAGTGAAGATTTTCGTAACATGGCCGAGAATAGGTTGAATTTGTTGTTGTGAAGATTTATATAGCCATACCTTACCTATATTTGAAGGAAATATTGTAACTTTGTGGAGTTATAATTTCGGGAAATGAAAAAAGATATCAGAAATGCTGTCAAACAGCTTCTAAATGATTATCTTGAAACAAACAACCTTCGAAGAACGCCAGAGAGGTATGCTATCCTTGATGCTATATACAGCATCAGGGGACATTTCTCTTTGGAGGATTTGGATAAATATCTCGTTGAACATAACTTTAGGGTTAGTAGGGCAACCCTTTATAATAACTTAAGATTGTTTAGAAAACTGCGATTTGTGATTTGCCATCGCCTGCAAGATGGCACGGTGTATGAGTCGTGCTATGACAATAAAAATCATTGCCATCAGATTTGTACGGTTTGTGGCAAAGTGTCGGAGGTTAACTCCCCAGCAATTGTCGAGGCTGTGAATGAAACCAAGTTGAGAAGATTCAAGAAAGATGGATTCTCATTGTATATCTATGGGGTTTGCAGTACATGCCAAACGCTGATAACACGCAAGAAAATGAATAAAGAAAAAACTAAATACATACGATAAAATGAATAAAGGTAAAGTAGATGTCCTGCTTGGTTTGCAGTGGGGTGACGAAGGAAAAGGAAAAGTGGTCGACGTACTTACGCCAAAATATGATGTTGTTGCCAGGTTTCAAGGGGGACCAAATGCAGGCCATACATTGGAGTTTGAGGGCCAAAAATATGTTCTTCGTAGCATTCCTTCTGGCATCTTTCAAGGTGGAAAGATTAATATTATCGGTAATGGAGTAGTGCTTGCACCAGATCTTTTCATGGACGAAGCTAAAGAACTGGAGAAGAGTGGCCACGAATTGAAAAGCCGTATTCATATCTCCAAGAAAGCTCATCTCATCATGCCTACGCACAGAGTGCTGGATAAGGCATACGAAGCTGCACGAGGAAAGAGCAAAGTTGGAACAACAGGTAAAGGTATTGGTCCGACATACACTGACAAAACGTCGAGAAACGGTTTGCGGGTAGGAGACATCCTCGATAACTTTCAGGAAAAATACGAAGTTCACAAGTCGCGTCATTTGGACATGTTGAAGGCTCTTCACTTTACAGATTTCGATTTGGAAGAAACGGAAAAGCATTGGATGGAAGGTATAGAATACCTCAAACAATTCAATATTGTTGACAGCGAACATGAGATTAATCATCTTCTTCGTGAACAGAAAAGCATCTTGTGTGAAGGTGCGCAGGGTACAATGCTGGATATTGATTTCGGTAGTTACCCGTTTGTAACGTCTTCAAACACCATTTGTGCCGGCGCATGTATTGGACTGGGGCTTGGTCCCAACAAGATTGGAAACGTCTATGGCATCATGAAGGCTTATTGTACACGTGTAGGATCAGGTCCCTTTCCAACCGAACTTTTCGACGAGGATGGCAAAAAACTTCGTGACATCGGCCATGAATATGGCGCTGTTACTGGTAGAGAACGTCGTTGTGGCTGGGTAGATTTGGTTCAATTACGTTATTCAATCATGGTCAACGGTGTTACTCACCTTATTTTGATGAAGAGTGATGTGCTGGATCAATTCAAGGCGATTAAAGCATGTGTAGGTTATGAACTGAAGGATGGCACGCAGACGAAGGAACTTCCTTATGGCCTTGAAGGAGTGAAGCCTATTTACCAAGAGTTGCAAGGCTGGCACACAGACTTAACAAAAATGACCAATGAGGAAGAATTTCCACAGCAATTCAAAGATTACATCAAATTCTTGGAGGAGTTTTTGGAAACACCTATCAAGATCGTTTCAATCGGACCAGATCGTAATCAAACGATTGTAAGAAACTAATGATAAAAGAGAAATTAAATGACTAATAAACCAACTATCGTCAAAGGGACAAGAGACTTCTCACCCATGGAGATGTCTAAGCGCAATTACATATTCAACACCATTAAGGATGTCTATTCGCTTTATGGCTATCAACAAATAGAAACCCCAGCTCTGGAAACCCTTCAAACCCTGATGGGCAAATACGGTGAGGAAGGAGACAAGCTACTTTTCAAGGTTCTTAATTCGGGTGACTTCCTGCGTAAGGTTGACGACAAAGAGCTTGTGGAAAGAAATACGTTGAAACTTGCATCGCAACTTTGTGAAAAAGGACTTAGGTACGACTTGACAGTACCATTCGCTCGCTATGTTGTCATGCACCATGATGAACTTCAATTCCCTTTTAAGCGTTACCAAATTCAACCCGTTTGGCGTGCCGATCGACCTCAAAAGGGTCGGTATCGTGAGTTTTATCAATGCGATGCTGACGTGGTGGGATCAGATTCCCTGCTCAATGAGGTGGAATTGATGCAAATCGTGGATGAGGTGTTCCAAAGGTTTGGCGTGCGAGTAATCATCAAAATCAATAACAGGAAAATACTCACGGGTATTGCTGAGATGATTGGCGCGGCGGATAAAATAGTAGACATCACAGTTGCCATCGACAAATTGGACAAGATAGGTCTGGAAAATGTCAACGAAGAGTTGGCAAACGCTGGTATCTCTCCAGACGCCATCGAGAAGTTGCAACCCATCATATCCCTTCAAGGAACAAATGATGAAAAACTCAATGTTATCAAAAATGTGCTGAAAGACAGTCAGGTCGGACTGAAGGGTGTGGAAGAAGTTGCCTATATCTTGGATGTGTTGAAATCGATGCAGCTTCATAATGAGATAGAATTAGATTTGACTTTGGCGCGAGGCCTTAACTATTACACCGGTGCTATTTTTGAAGTAAAGGCTAAGGATGTTTCTATCGGCAGCATTACTGGCGGCGGTCGCTACGACAACTTGACGGGTATTTTTGGTATGCCTGGATTGAGTGGGGTAGGAATCTCGTTTGGTGCCGACCGTATTCATGACGTGTTGAACGACTTGGACTTGTATCCAAAAGCGACAACCAATTCTACTCAGATTCTTTTCATCAATTTTGGCGAAAAAGAGACGGCTTACTGTTTGCCTTTGGTTAATGAGGCTCGCAACCATGGGATTAGCGCAGAAATGTACCCAGACTCGGTTAAGATGAAGAAGCAGATGAGTTATGCCAACGCAAAGCAAATCGCATTCGTGGCCATAGCTGGTGAGAATGAGATGAAGGAAAATAAGATAACGATCAAAAACATGGAAACAGGAGAACAAATGTTAGTTCCTATTTCTGATTTTATGAATGTCTTTTCTGAACAAAGAAAGTAAGATTTTAAACAGAAAAATGGTGAAGTCAGCAAGATTTCACCATTCTTTTTTGTTCTTATGCTTGTAATTGTTTTGATTTTTGTATCTTTGTACTTTCAAAAATAGTACGAACATGACATCAGAAAACAAAGCATATAATAAGTTAATCGAAGCTGGTGTACACCCTTCGGCACAGCGTTTGGCCATCATGGAGTTCCTGATGGAGAATCATACCCATCCAACAGTAGAGGATGTTTACAAAGGTTTGTGTCCCAAAATTCCAACTCTAAGCAGGACTACCGTTTATAATACGCTGCGTTTATTTTCAGAACATCAAGCTGCTCAAATGATAACCATTGATGAGCATCGTGTTTGTTATGATGGATGTGTAGAACCTCATGTGCATTTTTATTGCAAGAAATGCAAAAGGGTGATAGATTTGCCTGAAGAAGATACACCGAAACTTGTTCAGAACAGAAACATTAACGGAAATGTTGTCGATGAGATTCAGCTATACTACAAAGGCATCTGCACTGAATGTGCGCAGAAGGAGATAGCTGAACATTCTAATTAATAGAAAACAATATAATCTTAATTGGTAACTATCTGAATGATAGTTAAATATAAACCCATAGAGATTGGATACCAATCTCTATGGGTTTGCTTTTTAAACTCATTGACTTTGGCGGTCAAACTCAATGACTTTGGTTATCAAACTCAATGACA
>JBNPOM010000061.1:0-16414 GCA_050315175.1 Prevotella sp. SGI.027 | reverse complement strand
AGGTTGAATTCACCACAGGTGAAGCAGTCGGTGACTGACCAAACGGTTTGCTGTACGGAACGCCACCACATAGCCCCTACCTATAAGGCGCTACAAACATTTTTCACGCTATGGTCACCCGCACATGGGTTCGATGGTTTTGCCATTCAGCGCATTCTCGATAAGTGGTTAGCGGTAGCTTTTTGATTGACAAGGCCCAAAAAAGGTGCATCAACATCTTGACACACCTTTTTTAATTACGCGTACAGTATATATATTAATTCTTATCGTTTCTTATTTAGCATAGGCCACGCTGCGTGTCTCGCGAATGACGGTGATTTTTACTTGACCGGGATAGGTCATCTCGTTTTGTATCTTGGTGGCAATATCATCTGACAACTTCAGCGACTCGGCATCATCCATCTGGTCGGCTCCTACGATAACTCGAAGTTCGCGGCCAGCCTGTATGGCATAGGTCTTGGTGACACCAGGATAACTCATCGCGATGGCCTCGAGGTCATTCAGTCGTTTGATGTATGCTTCCACTATTTCGCGGCGCGCACCAGGGCGCGCACCCGAGATGGCATCACACACCTGGACGATGGGAGCCAGCAGGGTTTGCATCTCTACCTCATCATGGTGGGCTGCGATAGCGTTGCAGATATCCGGTTTCTCCTTGTATTTTTCGGCCAATTTGCCACCGTATAGTGCGTGAGGCAGTTCACTCTCCTCATCAGGTACCTTACCAATATCGTGCAAAAGTCCTGCACGCTTCGCCTTCTTGGGATTGAGTCCCAACTCTGATGCCATCACCGCACAGAGATTAGCGGTTTCACGTGCATGCTGAAGGAGGTTCTGTCCATAGCTTGAACGATATTTCATCTTGCCCACGATGCGCACCAATTCGGGGTGCAGGCCATGAATGCCAAGGTCTATCACGGTACGCTTGCCCGTTTCAATGATTTCGTTATCAAGCTGCTTCTTTACTTTTGCCACCACCTCTTCTATACGTGCGGGGTGGATACGTCCATCGGCAACGAGCTGGTGAAGAGCCAAACGACAAACCTCTCGACGCACTGGATCGAACGCAGAGATAACGATGGCTTCGGGTGTGTCGTCGACAACGATTTCTACTCCCGTTGCAGCTTCTAAGGCACGGATGTTGCGTCCCTCGCGTCCGATGATGCGGCCTTTCACTTCGTCATTGTCAATGTGGAAGACGCTGACAGAATTTTCAATGGCCGTCTCTGTGGCTACGCGCTGGATGGTCTGTATGACAATCTTCTTAGCCTCTTGATTGGCATTGAGCTTGGCTTCGTCTATGATTTCATTGATGTAGCCGGCTGCATCTGTACGGGCCTCGTCTTTCAGGCTTTCTATCAATCTGCTTTTTGCCTCTTCTGCACTCAGCCCGGAGAGTTCTTCCAGCATGTTGCGCTCTTGTAGTTGCATTTTGTCAAGCTCAGCCTGTTTGATTTGCAACAATTTCTTTTCATTATCGATGCGTTGTTGCTGATTATCCACCTCCTGTTTTCTGCGTCCGAGTTCTTCCTGACGCTGGGTCAATCCAATTTCTCTTTGCTTGAGCTTGTTCTCGGTCTGTTGGATTTTTTGGTTGCGAAGTTGAACTTCCTTCTCCAACTCAGACTTTTTGTTCAAGAATTTCTCCTTGACCTCCAACAATTTCTTTTCTTTAATAACTTCAGCCTCTTTGTCAGCGGCTGCTACCAATTCATTATATTTTCCCTTGACAACGTAACGGAAAATCGCATAGCCACCCAGTCCGCCAAGAATTAGCGCAACGATGGCAACAATTATAATACTCATTATTTTTAAGTTTAAATTTCCATTGATACTGGCTACATAAACAAAAAAGCAAGGATGAAGCGTGTCAAATTGCGGTTTTCCGCACATTGCACCATACATCTCCACCAAAAATCAGAACGGCATGGAAAGAAATAACTTCCTACTATGTGAGCGTGCATAATGGAAGGGGTGAACTACTCCTTCAACGCATCTTCAATTTCAGAAGTTAATTGAGATATGATTTGACTATATGGTGCCACATCATTGCGAGCCGACTCTTTCTCGTAACGCAATGCTATGTCTATCAATGCCATATAGAGTATATCCTTCTCGCTTCTCTTTGTCTTGAAAACAGAAGCGTAAGTATTCACAGTGTTGGTAATAAGCTTGGCTGCCTTACGATAATACTCCTCATCCTCACGCATGACCGTGACGCTCATGTCGGTATCGTAAACATGCAATCTTATCTGTAGTTTATCTCTATTGTCTCCTGCCATCGCTCCGATTACTTTTCATTCAGTAGCGTGATACATTTGTTAACGTCTCTTATCAGCTTTGACAACCGTTTCTTGGCCACTTCGAGGTCAGTGGTGGAAATTTCAATCATCTTGGCCAGTTTGAGACTGTTGTAGTCTTTTTGCGCCTGATCTAACTTTGCCTCGAGTTGTTTAATCTTGGCATCGCGCTCATCAACCATGGCATATAGGCTGCTGTTCTCCTGTTTAGTTTCCTTGTACTGGAGAACCATCTGCCTCATGCGAGTAGTAAAGAGCGTTAGAGTCTTCTCATTAGCATCCATCGACATACAATTTGGTCACAAATTTAGCTTAATAAATTGACAATCACAAATTATCAGTATTTTTTTTATCCATTACTTTAATCTTTGCAGACATTGCCACTTACGTTAACCAATCATCATGTTTTGTTTTATTGGTTGTTATTTCTGGTTCTCATTTCCTGGCTTCGGTTCTTTTTTAGCCAGCATTACTACCTGATGAATGAAATCGGTAGTCCACTTTTGTGAGAATCCCAGTCGTTTGTTGTATTGCCGCACAGCAACGACAGCCTTGATGACACCGGCATCCTTATAATCGTTTTTGTTGAAGATGTCGTTCACGGTCTTTTCAGTCATGGCATACAACGCACTCTTGAAAATGGATGGCATGCGCAACTTAAACTTCATCAAGTTTCCCACGAGCATCATCAGCTCTTGGGTGAAACCCTGAAACTGAAGCAAGTAAGGCTGCACATCTTCCAGCTTACGACAGTTCTTTCGAATGCTCTGATCAATTTCTTTGAAAAAAAGATCATCCGTATGATACATTTCTTTCAACATGTTGCGGCACCGCGCTTTCTCGCCCACTCCCAGCTTGTTGTTAACAGTGGGCACGCGCAGAGTGATTTTGAAAGTCCGGAGATCCGGCAGCATCTTTAAGTTATTGATACCCAATTGGGCTGCAATAGCGGATTGAAAGTAAACCCTGATGAGTGTCATGTAGTCTTCCATCCCACCAGTAGTGTCATTTCGATCTTTCTTTCCAAACAGTTTTGATAATAAATTTGCCATTATATTGTAAAATTAAATTCATTACGTAACCAAGAGTTTATTCCTAAATCTCTACAAAGGTATGATAAAACCATAAATATACAAAACAAAAGAAACAATTTTAGCTGTAGCACTTTTCGCTTTCAATAATTATTTATACCTTTGTACACAACTTTAGAAAAAAGTTCAACAAGCATGACACTGGAGCCCTGTTGGTAACAAAAGGATCAATCTAATCATGCAAGTTGATTGTTCAAGTGATAGCCATAACAAGTACAATCCTGTCACGATTGTCAGATTAATAACCAATTGGATTCAAAGAATGAAAGGAATCGTTTTAGCCGGTGGCTCCGGAACACGCCTTTATCCCATCACCAAAGGAATAAGCAAACAGCTCATTCCCATTTTTGACAAGCCCATGATTTATTATCCAGTATCAGTCTTGATGCTGGCTGGAATTAAAGAAATTCTCATCATTTCGACTCCCTATGACCTACCAGGGTTCAAGAGGCTTCTTGGTGATGGGCATGACCTCGGCGTGAAGTTTTCATACGTAGAGCAGCCAAGTCCTGACGGATTGGCACAAGCGTTTATCTTGGGTGAAGACTTTATTGGTGACGACTCCGCATGCCTGGTGCTGGGTGATAATATTTTTTATGGATCGGGATTCACCGCTCTGCTGAAACAAAGCTTAAAAGACGCCGAACAAAAAGATAAGGCAACCGTTTTCGGCTACTATGTTAACGACCCTGAGCGTTATGGTGTGGTGGAATTTGACGATCAAGGTAAATGCCTGAGCATAGAAGAAAAACCAGCACATCCAAAAAGCAATTATGCTGTAGTGGGACTGTACTTCTATCCAAACTCCGTGATTGACATTGCCAAGAAAATCAAGCCAAGCGAACGAGGAGAACTGGAAATCACGACTGTTAACCAAACATTCCTTGAACGACAGCAACTACAGGTAAAGACTCTACAACGTGGGTTCGCATGGTTGGACACGGGAACACACGATAGTCTTTCGGAAGCAAGCACCTTTATCGAGGTGATTGAAAAAAGACAGGGATTGAAAGTGGCCTGCTTGGAAGAAATTGCTTTCAAGCAAGGATGGATTGATGCCAAACAACTCAAGAAATTGGCAGAGCCAATGTTGAAAAACAATTATGGAAAATACCTTTTAGACATCGCGAGCAGGACTATTTAACGGGATCGCTGGGAAGGAATGAACAGGAAATACGAATTTATATTTTAGCTAAAAAAAATGGAAGAAGAGATAAAGAATCAGGAATTGGAGAACGTCGAAGGACAAGAGGAGAATTCATTCTTCAATTTACAAACGATTATACAGACACTCGTCCTCAACTGGAAATGGTTTGTACTGTCTGTGATTATTTGTCTGGGAGCGGCTGCTATCTATTTGCGTTACACGCCACGCATCTACCAGTCGTTCGCCAAGCTGCTAATTAAAGAGGAAGAAACTAGAAGAGGAAGAAGCTCATTGCTCTATTCATCAAACCTTGGCATGATGTCAAACTCAACGGGTATAGATAATGAAATGGAGATCTTATCTTCCCTGAACCTGGCAGAACAGACGGTGAAAGACTTGAAGCTCTACGTTAAATATACCTCTGAAGGAAGAGTGAGAGACATGGTTATCTATAAGAGTCAGTCCATCAGCGTGGACCTCGATCCTGCCCATCTCGATAAGCTGCGCTCACCCATCTCTATGGTTATCCAGAGAGTAGGCAACACATATCATGTGACAGGAAGTTACAATAGCCCCGTCGAAGGCAGAGGATGGCAAACCACGAACATTGACAAGAAGATTAGTCAACTGCCATCCACAATAGTTACCAAAGTTGGTATTCTATCGTTCATGAACGAAAATGCAGGATCCATGAAAGACGGACAATCGTTCAAGGTTTCCATTCTTCCACCCAAAAGCGTAGCAGCAGGATACAGAGGCGCTTTCTCTGTAGCACAGAACAATAAAACAACATCCATTGCTCTTCTGGGAGTCAAGGACGAAGTGCCAACTCGCGCCAGCGATTACTTAAAGCAATTGGTCATCTGCTACAACCGACAAGCCAACATGGACAAGAATGAGGTAGCACGCAATACAGAAGCCTTTATCAATAGCCGTCTGGAAAAGATTAGTGAAGAATTGGGAGCTACTGAAGGACAGCTGGAAAGCTATAAGAAACGCAACAGAATGGTAGACCAAGCGATGAATGCTGGTCAAGCTATGCAAAATGCAAACGAGTACGACCAGAAGTTGGCAGAAGCCAACACACAAGTAGCCCTGCTCAACAGCGTACAAGAAAGCATGTCGCAACCCAGCAACCAATACCAAACGCTCCCTGCCAACGTAGGCATTTCTGACGCGACAGTGAACGGTTTGATCAGTAAGTACAATGAAATTGCATTGGAAAGAAAAAGACTCCTTCGCAGTGCTTCTGAGACCTCACCAACGGTAACACCCCTCACTTCTCAATTGGATGATTTGAACAACAGCATCCATCGTGCCATGGCTCAAGCCAAGAAGGGACTTCAAATTCAGCGCAATAATGTTGCTTCACAATACGGCAAGTACCAAGGACAACTCACTGCCAGTCCGGAGCAGGAAAGAATGCTTACACAGATTGGACGACAGCAAGATGTTAAGTCAGGACTCTACTTGATGTTATTACAGAAGCGAGAAGAGAACTCTATCTCGCTTGCAGCAACTGCCGACAAAGGCATATTGATAGATGAGCCCGCCAACGGTGGACAAGTAAGTCCTAAAAGACAACTCATCTTCCTCATCGCCTTGCTCTTGGGACTTGGCATTCCTGCACTCATTTTGTTCTTGATTAACTTCTTCCGCTATAGGATTGAAGGACATGACGATGTTGCCAAGCTTACCAAGTTGCCTATCTTGGCCGACGTCGCCGTTGCCAGTGATACAGCAAAGACAAAAGCCGACATTGTTGTTCATGAAAACCAGAACAACCAGATGGAAGAAATCTTCCGAAGCATGCGAACCAATCTCCAGTTCATGTTGAAAGAAAACCAGAAGGTCATCCTCTTCACGTCGAGTACTTCCGGCGAAGGAAAGACATTCAACGCCTCCAACCTGGCTGTCAGCTTCGCATTGCTTGGCAAAAAAGTGATTATCGTGGGATTGGATATCCGCAAGCCACGCTTGGCTGAACTCTTTGAAATAAATGACCATCATCATGGCATTACCATGTTGTTGACCAAGGAGCAGCCTAACTGGGAAGAAATCCAGAGCCAAATTTTGCCATCGGGCGTGAATAACAACCTGGATCTTCTCATGTCAGGACCCATTCCTCCAAACCCTGCCGAATTGATTGCGCGCCCATCACTCGACATCATCATGAACATTTTAAGAGATAAATACGACTATATTCTCATTGACTCAGCTCCAGTTGGACTCGTCACCGACACACTGCAAATAGCTCGTGTAGCTGACGCCACGGTTTACATGTGTCGAGCTGATTTTACGCCCAAGGAAAGCTTCGGGCTCATCAACAGCCTGGCAAACGAAAAGAAACTTCCTAACATGTCCATCGTTATCAATGGTATCGACATGTCCAAAAAGAAGTATGGCTATTATTATGGATATGGCAGATACGGAAAGTATGGAAGGTATGGACGATACGGTGGAAAATATGGGAAATATGGATCGTATGGTCACTATGGCAATTACGGTTCTTACGGCAACTATGCCAACAGCCATTATGGAGACAAGAACGACACGTCCATCAAGCGATAACGCGCTTGGTGACGTGCCAACACCATTTTTATATTCGCCACCATTCAAATTTAACTGATTTCAAATAGATGACAATAGCTGTTGATTTTGACGGAACCATCGTAGAACATAAGTACCCCGCGATAGGACAAGAGATACCTTTCGCTACCGAAACACTTAAAATGCTCATCAAGGAGCATCATCGACTCATCTTATGGAGCGTACGAGAGGGAACTCTTCTGCAAGAGGCAGTAGATTGGTGCAAAGAACGCGGGGTTGAGTTTTGGACTGTCAACAAAGATTATCCAGAAGAGGAAGGAACCTCCAACAACAACCATTTCTCCAGAAAGATTAAGGCCGACCTTTTCATCGATGATTGCAACATTGGCGGATTGCCCGACTGGGGACAAATATATCACATGATACACGACCATAAAACAACCAAAGACTTGATTCGTGAAGCCTACTTACGAGGACAAGCTGCCGAAGAGCCCAAACCCAAAAAGCGTTGGTGGAAATGGTGATCTGTGCTGCCAAACAACCTGTCAACGAATTGCGTAAATAACCTTATCATTCGTTTCGGTTAGTCATTTTTTTCTACTAACTTTGCACAAATGAGTGATAAACATGAAAAGATATTTTACGGGGTGCCTCATTGCACTTTGTTGCAGTACAAGCATCATGGCCAAGAGCAAAACGATTGATCTTCGCATCATCCAAACCAGTGATGTCCACGGTAGTTTCTTCCCCTACGACTTCATCAATCGCAGACCAAAGGCAGGTAGTCTTGCCCGAGTGATGACCTATGTTGACTCACTGCGGGAAAAATATGGGAAGAATCTCATTCTACTGGACAACGGCGACATATTACAAGGTCAGCCAATTTGCTATTACAGCAACTATATCAACACGCAAGATCCAAACATCGCAGCATCTGTTATCAACTACATGCGGTATGACGCACAGACCATAGGCAACCATGACATCGAAACTGGGCATGCCGTTTACGACAAGTGGATTCGAGAAGTGTCGTGTCCTACCCTCGGAGCCAACATTGTCAACGCCCAAACTCAACAACCATACGTTCATCCATACACCATTCTTGAGCGGGATGGTGTCAAGATTGCCGTTCTTGGCATGCTCACTCCGGCCATTCCCAACTGGCTTCAAGAAAAGCTGTGGAGTGGACTTCGGTTTGAAAACATGGTTCAATCGGCACGCCACTGGATGAACGTATTACAAACAACCGTACACCCCGACATCGTCATTGGTTTGTTTCATTCGGGCAAACAGGGCGGCATTACCACCCCAACCTACGAAGAAGACGCCTCCTTGCGCGTGGCAAAAGAGGTTCCAGGCTTCGATTTGATACTCTTTGGACACGACCATACCCCTCACAACAGCACCATTCTCAACAGCAAAGGCCAACCTGTTGTTTGTCTTAATCCTGGTTGTAACGCCATCAACGTAACCGACAGCGAAATAAGGATAACACTGAATGAGCAGATACGAAAAGGAAAGAAAACCCATGTCGTATTGCGCAAGCAGGTCAACGGACGCGTGGTAGACATTCGAAATGAGCAGATTGACCAAAAATTCATGGCGCATTTTCAAGACGAAATTAATGCCGTCAACACCTTTGTCAATAGGAAGATTGGCTCATTTCAACACACTATTTACAGTCGTGATTGCTACTTTGGCAGTTCAGCCTTTACTGATTTGATTCACAACTTACAGTTGATGGTCACCGGAGCCGACATCTCGTTCAACGCACCCCTTGCTTTTGATGCCCAAATCAAGGCAGGGGACGTGTTTGTAAGTGACCTTTTCAACCTCTACAAATACGAAAACAACATCTATGTGCTCAAGATGACAGGCGAAGAAATTCGCAATTACTTAGAAATGAGCTACGATTTGTGGGTCAACACCATGACCTCTCCTGACGACCACATTCTCCTCATCGACAACAAAACCAAGGATGACCAACAACGTTATGGCTTCAAAAACTTCACATTCAATTTCGACAGTGCTGCCGGCATCGATTATGAAGTTGATGTCACCAAGCCAAAAGGGAAAAAAGTTAACATCTTGAAAATGAGTGATGGTACGCCATTCAGCCTCAAGAAGACGTATAAGGTTGCCATGAACAGTTACAGAGGCAATGGCGGTGGTGAACTCTTGACACGTGGCGCGGGCATCTCCATGGCCGAATTGAAACAACGTATTGTGTTCGAAAGTAAGCACGATCAGCGTTATTATCTTATGCAATGGATTGAAAAATGTGGAGAAATAAATCCCAAACCCAACAACAACTGGAAGTTTGTACCCGCAGCGTGGACCATACCTGCATTGAAACGAGATAAAATGCTTATCTTTGGACAACCACAAAGAGAGGAAGATGAGAAATGAAAACCCTGTTTTTTATATTTTGTAAAACAGACCTCGTGCTCGAAAAACAAGCAAACGGTCTATATACCATACCGCTTGCCGATGAACCTCCGATATCCATAAAGCCTTGGACACATATTATGGATGTGGAAAACATGGCAGACGGCACTCCTGTTCGGGCATTTCGAATAGATGAACCCATCACCAACAACCCACAATATGAGATGTGTGGACTGCGCGCTTCATTCTACAAGCTGCCCCACGACCTTTATTTAATGGCGGGAAAGTGCCACGAGCTGCTCTATTGGGACTTCAACACCAAGTTTTGCGGCGTATGTGGTGGCCCGATGCAGATGCACACCGCCATTTCAAAACGCTGTACCCAGTGTGGTAAAGAAGTGTGGCCACAGCTGGCCACTGCCGTCATCGTGCTGATACACCGCGGAGGCGAGGTGCTTTTGGTTCATGCAAAAAACTTCAAAACCGACTTTTATGGACTGGTGGCGGGATTTGTCGAAACTGGCGAGACGCTGGAGGAAGCCGTTCATCGCGAGGTCATGGAGGAAACGGACATCAAGATTAAGAACGTAACCTATTTCAGTTCGCAGCCATGGCCCTACCCCTCCGGCTTGATGGTTGGCTTTAACGCCGACTATGTGAGCGGTGAGTTAAGGTTGCAGCGATCAGAATTAAGTAAGGGTGGCTGGTTCTCCAAGAACAATCTCCCCACCATTCCAGAGAAGCTTTCTATTGCCAGAATGCTCATAGATGCCTGGCTGGAGAAAGACAAAGAATAACAATACTGTAAGAATCTTCAAAACATATCTCATGAAACCATTCACACAACTTCTTGGCTTCGATACCAAGAGCATGAAAATGAAAACAGAATTGATTGCCGGAGCAACCACATTCTTAACAATGAGTTATATCCTCGCCGTCAATCCTGCCATTCTCTCGAGCACGGGAATGGATAAGGGCGCGCTCTTCACCGCTACGGCTTTGTCAGCTGCCATAGCCACCTTGCTGCTGGCCTTCATGGCCAAACTGCCCTTTGCACAGGCTCCCAGCATGGGGCTAAACGCCTTTTTTGCCTACACGCTCTGTCAGGCTATGGGCTATTCATGGGAACAAGCCCTGGCCATCATGCTCATTGAGGGGCTCGTGTTTCTTCTCATCACCTTTTTCAATGTACGCGAATTGATTCTCGACAGCATACCCAAAAACCTGCGGTATGCCATCTCTGCGGGCATTGGCATGTTCATTGCGTTTATCGGCCTTAAGAATGCGGGCATCATCGTGGCCAAAGAAGGCACGTTTGTGGGCCTGGGTGCCTTCACCCCCGAGTCGACATTGGGCATCATCGCCATTCTGTTGAGTGGCATCCTCATGGCCCGCAACGTCAAAGGCTCGCTGTTCTATGGCATTATTGCCGCCACACTCATTGGCATACCTATGGGCGTCACCATGATACCTGATGGCTGGCTACCGGTTTCCGCACCCCAAGACATCTCTCCCATCTTCTGTCATTTCGACTTCAACGGGTTCCTCAACATCAAGACCCTATTGGTGGTTTTCTCGCTGCTCATCGTCAACATCTTCGACACCATCGGCACCTTGGTCGGTTTGGCAGAGAAAACGGGCATCGTACAAACCGACGGTTCCATTCCAAGAGTGAAAGAAGCTATGATGAGCGATGCCATTGGTACCACCTGTGGCGCCATGCTCGGATCCTCCACCATCACCACCTATATTGAAAGTGCATCGGGTATTGCGGAAGGTGGCCGAAGCGGAGTGACGTCAGCATTTGTGGGTATTCTCTTCCTCCTTTCCCTTTTGGTATCGCCCATCTTTCTCCTCATCCCTGGTGCTGCTACCAGTGGCGCATTGGTGTTAGTAGGTGTGCTGATGCTCGACTCGGTGAAAAAGCTCGATTTGAGTGATGTAAGCGAGTCATTCCCTGCCTTCATTACCATGATTACCATGGTACTTTGCTATTCCATTGCCGACGGTATCTGCCTTGGCATCTTGAGCTACGTGATTTTGAAGTTGTGTGTTGGCCGTTGGAAACAACTCAACATCACACTCGTAACGTTAGCCATTCTGTTCATCATTAACTTCGTTTTCAATTAATATGAAACATATCAGTTGGGGATTCATAGGATGTGGCGAGGTCACCGAATTGAAATCGGGACCTGCCTTCAATGAGGTTGAGGGATCGCATGTAGAAGCTGTGTACAGTAGGAGCAAGGATAAAGTGCTATCGTACGCCGAGCGTCACCACATCAAGAAATGGTATACCGATGCGCAGCAGCTCATCGATGACCCCGAGGTGAACGCCATTTACATCGCTACCCCACCCTCCAGCCATGCCACTTACGCCATCATGGCCATGAAGGCAGGCAAGCCGGTCTACATTGAGAAGCCTCTTGCGGCCAGTTATGAAGATTGCGCGCGCATCAACAGAGTAAGCCAGCAAACGGGAGTTCCCTGCTTTGTAGCCTATTACAGAAGATACCTACCCTATTTTCAGAAGGTGAAAAGCATCCTGGACAGTGGAACCATAGGTACGGTGACCAACGTGCAGGTGCGTTTTTCTGTTCCTCCCCGGGATCTGGACTACAGCGGCAGCCGCCATCTTCCGTGGCGACTGCAACCCGACATCGCTGGCGGTGGCTACTTTTATGACCTGGCACCTCATCAACTTGACTTGCTACAAGAATTCTTTGGTGTGATTACGCGGGCACATGGCTATTGTGCCAACCGCGCACACCTATACTCTGCCGAGGACACCATCAGTGCCTGTTTTCTTTTTGAGAATGGACTTCCGGGAAGCGGTTCATGGTGCTTCGTGGGTCATCAGAGTGCGAAGGAAGACAGCATCGACGTGGTCGGCGAGCAAGGCTCACTGTCGTTCTCGGTTTACAACTATCATCCCATTCAGTTAATCACCTCTGACGGCATCCGAAACATCACGGTTCCTAACCCGTCGTACGTTCAGTTACCCATCATCAAAGCGGTTACCGAAGACCTGCAAGGTATTGGTGTCTGCACCTGCACGAGCGTCAGTGCCACACCAGTAAATTGGGTGATGGACAGAATATTGGGTAAATTTTAACTGCATACCTATTTTGATGCTACACTACAAACGATACACACTACTGTTGTTGGTCGTATTTTCGACCCAGATGCTGGCTGATACCATACCTGAGAGAAAAGGTTTCTTCAAGAAACTAACGCAGGGGGCGGTCAGGTTTGTGGAGAGTTTTTCGGACGTAGACACCAATTATGTCGAGCCACAGCATTACTACTACACCGTGATGCTGCAAAACACGAACACCTATGAGGGCTATCGCCTGCGCAACCACGAAGGCCAATCCGTCACTTTGGCACCTCAACCGAGCATCAAGATAGGCCCTTTCGTTGGCTATAGGTGGTTTTTTCTGGGCTACACGTTCGATCTCAAACACTACGACAAGAATAAGGATCGCCAAGAAATAGACCTTAGCCTCTATTCTTCACGCCTCACCATAGATTTGTTTTATCGTAAAACGGGCAACTTATATAGTATCAGAAGCCTGTATATTGATGATAAAATCGACACCAAACCTCTTGAGAAACAACCGTTTAATGGGTTCAAGTCGAGCATCAAGGGCTTCAATCTCTATTACATTTTCAATCACCGAAAATTCTCTTACCCAGCTGCATTCAGCCAATCTACCGTGCAACGAAGAAGTTACGGCTCACCCTTAGTAGGCATTGGCTATACCAAGCACAAGATGAGCATCGACCTGTCTGAACTCAATCATCTGGTCACATCGGTGTTAAAACCAGGGGAAGAGGGAAAAACGAAAGAAGACACACGTTTGACATTTGGTAATTATCACTACTCAGACATTTCAATTTCTGGCGGATATGCTTACAACTGGGTGTTTGCTCACAACTGGCTGTTCGCCTCTTCCCTATGCCTGGGACTGGCGTACAAGCACAGCGTGGGTGACGTTTTGAAAGAACAAACGACCACCCATGATTACAATCTGAAGAATTTCAACGTAGATGCTGTAGGCCGGCTTGGCGTTGTGTGGAACAATACGCGTTATTATGTAGGCACAAGTACCATATTCCACGCATACAACTATCAGAAAGGCCAGTTTTCAACAAGTACCATTTTCGGTAACTTCAACATCTATGTAGGATTTAATTTTGGAAAAATAAAACAAAAATAATTTGATATATGCGACTGCTATTTTTACTATTATCCACCTTCTGCCTACAGGTCTTCGGGCAAACCCTGCAATATGAAAAATCAGACAGCGTCAAGGTTGAACAACTTCTCGCTTCTGCCCATCAGCAAGACAAAGGCACAAACATGGTGATATTTTTTGCTCGTCAACTGATTGGAACGCCCTATATCGCCAAGACCTTGGAAAACAACGACCGGGAGAACTTGGTCATCAACTTGCGTGAACTTGACTGTACAACGTATGTGGAAAATGTTTTGGCACTTTTCTTATGCCATAAGAACCATCAAAAGCGTTTTCAAGACTTTTGTCAATTTCTGCGACTCGTCAGATATCGCAATGGAAAAGTAGCTTATCCCAACCGTCTTCACTACTTCTCATCCTGGATAGAAGACAACGTGCGCATGGGCTACATCCAGCATGTTGAAGAGCTTGCCCCACCTTTTTCGGCTACACAGGTGCTTGACCTGCACTACATGACAACCAATCCGCAATATTATCCGATGATGAAGGGCAAGCCGGAGGTCATCGCAGCCATTCGAGAAATGGAGATTGAGCTAAGTGGCAATGAATATCTGTACATTCCCAAGGACAGCATTCGCAATACGCCCCTCCTCAGGCAATGCATCAAAGACGGTGACATCCTGGCTATGCTCACCAGCCGAAAAGGGCTAGATACCAGTCACGTCGGCATAGCCATCTGGCATGACGATGGCCTGCATCTGCTCAATGCCTCCTCCATTCACGGAAAAGTGGTGGAAGAACCGATGACGCTCAACAAGTACATGAGTAGGCAACGCTTACAAATTGGCATCAGGGCGGTCAGGTGCGCCGGACTGTAAACACAAGGGTTGCCGACCAATTGAACAGCGCTTTTATTCAACCTCAAAACGCAGGTGTTTACAGGCTTTGACCATTGCCGTGCAATCTTATTGAGTTTGGTTGTCAAAGTGATAGAGTTTGGTTGTCAAAGTCAATGACATTGGCAGTTAAAGTCATGGAGATTGGTTTTCAGAAGAAAAACAATGGAATCAATCAAGCTACAGAGTGATGACAAAATAAAAAGAACCCATAAAATAGAGTGGATTCACAGCTATTTTTCGTAACTTTGTCAACACAACAAGAATAAATTATCATTAACAAATAAAAGATTCGAAAATGAAAATTGATCAATTCAATTTTGCTGGAAAGAAAGCAATTGTACGCGTAGACTTCAATGTTCCATTGGATGAAAATGGAAAGGTAACTGACGACACTCGCATTCGTGGTGCTCTGCCTACGCTGAAGAAAATTCTTGCAGACGGCGGTGCTGTCATCATGATGAGTCACATGGGCAAGCCCAAAGGCAAAGTGAAGGCTGAATTGTCACTCAAGCAAATCGTTAAGAACGTTTCAGACGCTTTGGGCGTTGACGTGAAATTTGCGAAAGACTGTGCCCATGCCGAGAAAGAAGCAGCTGACTTGAAGATGGGTGAAGCCTTGTTGTTAGAGAATCTTCGCTTCTATGCCGAAGAAGAAGGCAAGCCTGTAGGCGTTGAAAAAGGCACACCTGAATACGACGAGGCAAAGAAAGCCATGAAGACCAGTCAGGCAGACTTTGCCAAGAAATTGGCTTCGTACGCAGACGTATATGTAAACGATGCCTTTGGTACCGCTCACCGCAAGCACGCTTCTACAGCTGTGATCGCCGACTACTTTGACGCCGACAGCAAGATGTTAGGCTTCCTGATGGAGAAAGAGGTGACTGCCATTGACAACGTGTTGAAGAACGCACAGCATCCTTTCACGGCCATCATCGGCGGCAGCAAGGTAAGTTCTAAGTTGGGTGTTATTAAGAACTTGCTTGACAAGGTAGACAACTTGATTATCGGCGGTGGCATGGGTTATACCTTTGTCAAAGCACAAGGCGGTAAAATCGGTAAGTCGTTGCACGAAGATGATTTGATGCCAGAAGCTCTCAATGTGATGAAAGCCGCCAAAGAAAAGGGCGTGAACCTGTCATTGTCAGTAGCAACCGTTTGCGGAAAGGAATTCTCAAACGACACCGAACGCAAGGTGTTCCCCATCAACGAAATTCCTGACGAATGGGAAGGCATGGACGCATCGGAAGAGAGTTTGGAGAACTGGAAGAAGATTATTCTCGACTCTAAGACTATCTTGTGGAACGGTCCTGTTGGCGTGTTCGAGTTGGAGAACTTCGCACACGGTACTGGTGAGATTGCCAAGTATGTAGCACAAGCCACGCAAAAGAATGGTGCATTCTCTCTGGTTGGCGGTGGCGACTCAGTAGCAGCTGTCAACAAGTTTGGCTTGGCCGACAAGGTTTCTTACGTTTCTACTGGTGGTGGCGCGATGCTTGAGGCCATTGAGGGAAAAACTCTTCCCGGCGTTGCTGCCATTAAAGGCTGAAAACAGCATGCAAGAGATATTTCCTTGCAGGCATAAATAAAATTGGGTAGGAGGTAAATGTTATTCATATAAGGCATTTATCTCCTACTTTTCACATTTACCAACCTCCCCATCACCGTACGTGCCGTTCGGCATACGGCGGTTTCGTGCTTTTACACCACACGGTGTGTGGCAAGTTGTTTTCAGCCATTCCTTCGAGATACGTTTCAGTTACTACCGTTTAATTGACGGGTCTGCCCTTCGTGGAGCGTTATCGAATACTCCACTACTATGGCGTCTGCTGACTTCTCA
>JBNPOM010000060.1:0-17110 GCA_050315175.1 Prevotella sp. SGI.027 | reverse complement strand
TGTCTGCGTAAACAATGCGTAAACAAACGAGTTGAGTCGGCTATTTTGCATCATGGATAGTCATGGAGTTTCAGTGACAAGATAAAGCCTTTTTAATGCCAATTAGCCATGCAAACATCAAGAATAATGTTAAAAACACATAAAATTGTATTTATTCTACAGGTATTGCGCTACTTTCTACTTCTTGCAATAAAATTTTTTTGTAATTTTGTAGCAAAATTACGATAACAGATAAAATATTGCGGTATGATACGAGATTTTTGGGTAAAGAACTATCTTTCCATTCGCGACAAGCAGGAATTAAGTTTCGTGGCCAAGGGACCATCTTCGGAACTTGTCACTGAAGTTGCTGATGGTGTCTTCTTGTACAAGTTAGGCATACTATATGGTTCAAACGCTTCGGGTAAGTCTAATATGTTGATAGCCATGAACGAGGTGTTCCGTTTGTTGGTCATGCCAAAATCGGATGCGACAGTCGAAATTGGCGGTTGCATACCCTTTGTGCTAACCAAAGATGAGCCAACAGAAATGCATGTGTCATTCTATGCCGATGGCACCCGATATGATTATGATGTCAAGTTCAACAGCAAGCACATTCTGAATGAAGCCTTATATTATTACCCCAATAAATCAAAATCGCTGTTCTACGAACGTAGTTTTGTGGGGGAGAATGTTCAGGCTGACATCAAGTTCGGTGCGAGCCTCAAACTTCAGGTCAAGACGCAGGATAGCATCCGTGAAAATACACTGAACAACCACAGTGTATTGTCCGTATGCAGAAAGGCCGCCTTGAAAGAAGACATAGCTCCGTTCAATGCGCTTCACGCTTGGATTATGGATAACTATCATGAGATTGATGGCGATGGAGACAAAGGAATTGTCGAGATTTTGAAGGATGCCTACAACAATCCCAAAAAGCGTAAGTTCTATAACACTATGCTTCAGAAGGCTGACTTGAACATCCTGGAATATCGTCCTGATGTGGAAGATCGATTTGTGCCTATTGAATTCCGCGAACGTATCCAGAAGGAGAATATCCCAGAAGAGATAAAAGAAACTCTGTTGAAGCCGACAACATATACTATCATTTTCTTAAACCATTCTGATAATGGTGATTTTGACATTCCGATTAAATTACAATCGAAGGGCACTCTGAAATATATCCGCATATTGGATGCCTTGTACGACTTGATTACGAGTCCTCACGTGTACTATCTTGATGAACTGGGCGAGGATCTGCACAACGACCTGTTGTACTACTATCTCAATGTCTTCATCTTCAATTCCGATAAGTCGCAACTGATTATTACGAGTCAGGAGACCACCCTCCTTTCGCAGGATATGATTAACGATAACAGAGGCGTGGTGTGGTTTGTTGAAAAGAACAAGGAGACTGCATCATCCGAATATGCCCGTGGTGACTCCTTTGGCTTGCACAAGAATCTCTCGCTATACAATTCATATCGTATTGGCCGATTGGGAGCCAAGCCCGAACTGGGCAGTATCTTTATAAATCTGGAGGACTGATATGGGAAAACTACGACAGACAGCACTCATCCTGGGTGAAGGGCCAACGGAATTCTTCTACTTCAAGTCCTTATGCGACGTGTTCAAACGTCTGACCATCAAGCCAGACTATCCGAAGCATACCAATATCAAGGAACTGGATGCAAAGATAGCAGAGGGTGTGGCAATGGGTTACAGCCATATCTTCTGCATCATCGACATGGACACGAAGGACAAGGAGCCTGAGCGTTCACAATATCAGAAGTTAAAGGCAAAGTATGCCAAGCCTATCGACAAACCAAAGAAAGGTATCTACTGTGAGGTAGAGTTTTTCGAGACTCACCGCTGCACAGAACTGTTCTTCCTTTACTATTTCCGCTACACCTCACGTCCATACGATTCGCAAGAGCCATTGCTCAAAGACCTGAACCAATATGCCGAGTATCGGAAAACGATAGAGTTCTTCATCAAGACCAAAGGACTTCACGATTACTTCGAACGCAATGGCGGTAGTCTTGAAAAGGCTGTGGCTAATGCGAATCGCTCAATGGGCGAGAAGTTGAAGAGTGACCGGGATTATACATACTCTGAGCTGGGAAGGTTGATCAAGAAATTGGAAAGTCTATAAAATTGTTACATTGTTTTCATAATAAATTTAGTAAAAGATGAAGTATGAAATAGAAATGATAGACGTAAAGGCAGCAGATGCCTTTTTAATCCATTATGTGGAAGACAATGGAGAAAGTCACATCATCATGGTTGACTCAGGCAACTATGATGATGCAGATAAAATACTGACACATATCAAAACGCACTATGATAAAGTAAAGAAGTCAGGATGGTCTGGGTATGTGATTGATGCTGCAATCGTTACACATCCTGACGATGATCATATAGGTGGTTTTGTACATATATTGGAAGATTTACAAGCAGGAAAATTGTATGATATCTGCTTTAATTGCTTTTGGGTTAATGACCCAACGAAGCATGAGTTTGTACCTAATGATGTTCAAAGAATCCAAACTCAAAAGTCATTAGACGCAAGACTTAAATGCGTGTACAATTATAAAGAGGATTCAAAGAAGAACCTTTTGGATTTGATTGATTCTGCTGGGATAGCAAGGACAGAAGTATTTGCAGGTGATTATCTTGATGAACCTCAAATAACGATTATCAGCCCTACAAGGGATTTCTATGAGAGTCTCTTACCAAAGTTCAGGAATAAATTGAACTTTCATTGGGCATTGGAGGCTTTAGAAGAGAATTCGTATAGCTTAAAAGATGACATCTCAGACGAAACAACGCTGAGCAAGACATTAGATGATGCTACAGATGATGCATCTGCTCATAACCAGAGCAGCATTGTATTTTTGTTAGAAACAGATGAGAAACAAAAATTTTTATTTACGGGAGACGCTGGAAGATATGCATTCAATCACGTACCTCAAACTTTACTAGGTAAAGTTAAAGATGTTACATGGATGAAAGTTGACCTATAGCTCATTTTGCAGGCTGAAAAGTGTCATGCCATTCGATATATACACATGTTTCGCCCATTCAAGATACCTTCAGCACTAAATTGACGATTCAAATTGCTCAATAGCTCATTTTGCAGGCTAAGACATAGGTGTCTTTCCGATGTACACTAACTTTATGGGCATTTAAGTTGCCTCAAAATTCAAAGTTAGTATGTTCAAAATGAGATGTCGTGTGTGTGGCAGTACGCATACGAAAAAGAATGGTGTTCGCAAAGGTGTACAACTGTATAAATGTCAGGATTGCGGCTATCAGTTTCGCTCCGGTTTCCAAGTGAGCGATGATGAATTGTGGACTGCTTATCAACAACAGAAGCAGACGATCAACGAACTATCGGTACGCTTCAGGATAAGCCTCTCTACGGTCAAGCGTAGGTTACATAACATCAAGTGTGAGTGGGTGCAACCTCCACTAAACGGAAGCGGTTTTGTCCATCTGGACGTAACGTATTGGGGTCGAAACTTCGGTGTGCTGCTCGCATTGGATACGGAGAGCGGAAAGCCTCTCTATCTGTCCTTTGTAAAGAGCGAGACAGTGAAGGACTATGAAGACGCAGTCGTCAGTATTGAGAAGCGTGGATATGTCATACGCGGTCTAATCATTGACGGGAAAAAGAGCCTCTTCAAGTCTTTCTCCGAGTACCATGTACAGATGTGTCAGTTCCACATGAAGCAGATTGTCAGAAGGTATCTTACGCAGAATCCAAGAATGCTGGCCAGCCGGGATTTAAAAGCTCTTGTGGACAGGCTGCATCGAATCCACGAGGCTGATTTTAGGAGCGAATATCAAGCATGGAAGGAAAAGTGGAAGGGTACGATAGAACACCGCAGCCTGCACAAGGACGGCAGGCTGCATTATACGCACCGTCGGTTGAGGTCAGCCATGAACAGCCTTGATTTCTACTTGCCTTATCTCTTTACCTGTCAGCGGGAGGAATGCTGGGGAATGCCCAATACTAACAACAAGATTGAGGGAACATTCACTGACCTGAAGAAAAACTTGAACAATCATAGCGGACTTACACAAGAGAACCGCAAAAGGTTCATCAATGGGTTTTTCTTGGCATTGATAGAAACTCAAAGTATGAAAAAGCAGGAACCACACCCATAGTGAATCCTGCTCATACTTGTCGTTTTATACAATCCTATTCCTCATGGAGTTGCTCCCCAGCAGAGCCCCATTATGCTTCAGACTGCATGGCAAAGGTATATAAACTCTTTAATATTCTGAATAAAGCCAGCCTGCAATTTGAGCTATTGAACACCTAATACAAAAAAACAGCCTGCAAAATGAGCTATACGCCCAAATCTTCGACAGTGAGCCCCCAGGGCTTTAGTTTTTTGTTTATTCTTTCGTTGATGGTCATACTAATTTTTAATCCGTATAGAATTACCTTGTTTGATTAGTTCCTTCGCATCTTTCAGGTGTGGCTCCAGTTCATCAGATGGGACAAAGTAGATGCCTGGTTTTGTTGCTTTGGGAAAGCGGTTGAAATATGGGTCAATAGATACCACCCATTTCAATTCTGCCATTTTGGGAAAGTTAGGCATAGCATCCCATAGTTCAAAAAGTCGGGACTTCGTAGCAATGGTTACTCCACGCTTGCCTGTTTTCAGGCGTGAAACACAGATGATGTGCTGCTGGACCCTCTTGTCACTATCCTGCTCCTCTTTTGTGGTACGATGAATTACAGACAGATTACGGTTAAACTCTCGGTTTATCTCTTGCATCTTTGAGATGAAGAGTTTGCCGTGTGGTGCCGTATCCTGCATCTGGTTACTCATGATGTAGTAGTGTATCATCTCGTGAATGATCGTGTCTTCCACTACATCTTCTGGTAAATCCATCACTGTACTAATCTTGAATACAAAGCCATAGTAATACCAGGTATCATCAGGATTTTTCTCTCGCTGGAAGAATACTGCACCGAGAAATGACTTGGCATTACTGAGTTTGAAGGGAAGTGGTTTTAACTTCCCCTCAAACATCAGATTGTTGTATTCGTCAAACTTCTGTTTGATATATTCAAGCGTTGCTCTCATTTCCTGATTCCTGTTCTATACTGGCCAAATAATCAACGTAGTTTTGTAACAGTTCTGTGTCTTCAGGAGTAAGCTTCTTCTCCAATACCATGTCAAGGTGATACACAATGTTCCAGACTCCAGCAGATTGGTCCGTTACATCCTGACCTTCATTGAATTCTGTATACACCACGTCCTGCTGTTCAAACGGACGGCAAACCATTTCGTATGGATCATCTTCCTTTAACTTAATAATGGCTTGACTTCCGCTCAAATCCATGGACGTGCGCAAATGCAAATACTTATAGTCTTTCACCTCAAACGGAAAGATATTATCATTGACTGTTGTCAAGTCGTAGTATTTGTCAGGGTCTGTTCCTTCAACCAGAATAAGTTTTCCCATCAAGTCTTTCTCTAAGAACAAATTGGCATTTGTCGCTTTTATTTCGCGCCAATCTTCTTTCCTGTAATCAAGAATGATGTCAAAAAAGAATTCTTTCTTAATAGTCAAAGACAAAACCTCATCCTTTGGATAATTTCCTAAGGTTTCAAGTTCAATCTGTTTCTTTGCCTTACGGAATTTCTTGTTACCATTGACAGTAAAAATACCAGCATTCATATTCTGAGGTGTGGTGAGCACGGGCCAGTAGAATGCAGTTCCGCGCCATCCCAAATCCTTTGATCCGTTTTGTTTGAGCAGAACAAGTACAGGACGGTCGATTGCGTTCTTCTTGTCTATTTTAATTTCACCACCAGCCTCAGGAGCATCAATGAAACGACCTCGTTTATCAAAGATATTCTCACGTTCACGGCTCAAATTACGATCACCTCTCACAGTCACAAGAACCATGCCGTCTGTGTCATAGGTAAGGTGTTCAAGTGGCGTTACCATGTCATTGATGTCCCATTCCAATCCCACATTGTTATATTCTGTGGCATAGGTATATGATTCGCGAATAAGCGAAAGAATTTCCACGATATCGTTATAATGAACAAGATAGAACCCATCCTCATTTGCCTTCTTTCCTTCTACGGCATGTTGAAGGACTTCCTCTATCTTCTTCGTCAACTTATTGTTCTCTGTTGGCTCGATAGTTTGGAAACCTACTGGATAAGTGCGCTGATATGGTTTCAATACCTTGGTGTTTGCTGGAGTGTATTTGTTCTGAGCACTTGGGCTGATACGTTTATCATATCCAATGACCATACTTGTGAAATCATCCGTCTGAACAGTATCACGGTGGGCCTTCAAATACTGGTAGAGATAATCGTCAAACACATTCATCGTCTTCAGCACATCATAGATGTCTGGAGTTGTAAAGAAACGGGTACAAGCCATATCTTCCTTGTCACGGGCACCATACATACGAGCGTGCTGAAGCACTGTGTCCATCTGGAATTTCTTCGGGTCACGTCCATAGAAGAAGCAAAGCATGTTGTCTATGGTGATTCCTCGGTCAAGAATAGAACCTCCAATGAAGAAATTCAGCGCCTGTTCCAAACGGAGTTGGCCTTTGTCATTTAGCATGGTTGCGACCTTACCGGGCTCTTCAGAGTTTACCACGTTGATAGTATAATCATTATACTCCAAAATGCGCTTCACCTCTGCTTCCACCTCTGCAAATGTGGGGAATTTCTCATTGATGAGCCCTTGTCTGTTCCCCAATTCATTGCTGAGTTTAAGGCTTTCGTAAGCATCTGATTCAAGGTCAAGGATGTGGAGGTCTGAGTTCGCCTTGTGTAGAAACGCTTGCTTGATATCCTCAATGATTTCTGTTATCAATTCTTCTTGCCAAGCATGCTTATGCTTGTTGATTTCGCAGTGAATCAGGCAACTGGAATAGTATTTCTTGTTGCTTTTCTTCTTTGTCTGAATGGTACGAACAGCGGCTGCAAACAAGTAACTAACTACAGCGAAATTTAAAGAGTCAAGATTTTCCGAATGTGCGCGGGACTCCAAATAGAACTCGTTACGTGCAGACAAGATGTCGATACAGATTTGGTCGACTGGCTGGTACAAGCAACCGTACATGTTAGCTGGATGGAATATTCCTTCATCGTCTATTTCACCCTCTTGGCTATCTACATAGTATTGTTTTCCACCAATGTATTTATCGTGGATGGGAACCAGACCTGTATAGCGAGGCAACCAAGGGGATGCCTCTTGGCCATCACGCAACTGTACTGTTCCATCGGGTTGCAGATAAAGTGAATATGGTGTGGCGGTAATCTGCATGTAGCGGCAGAAAGCTGGTAGAGTAACAAACTTTTCTATATGCTCAGCTATGCGTAAAAGTGACAATTCTCCCTTACGCTGATAGTATGCGCGACTCGCAAAGTCTGCCTCGTCATCACATACCAAGACTTTTTTCCTGCGAAGAATCTCACTGTTCTCAAATAGTTCAATGAGGTCTTTCAGGTTGGTATTCTCTTTCTTGCAGACAATGATGAACTTGTTGGCAGGGTCATTAAGTTGGTAATCACTAAGTCCACCTCGTTTATAGAGGTCAAGAATGTCATAGATGTATATGACAACCTTCTGACCGTAGGTGCCATCATCCTTGAAGAAACGGAAATCCTTGTTCAAGCGCTCGATGGTCTGCTTGGTCAACGTATTGGTTCCCTTTGTCATCACCACTGCAACATCTATGCCACGGTCAAAGCACAGTCCCATGATGCTAAGGAACGTGTCTGTCTTACCGCATTGCACTTTTCCAAGCAACAGGCATGGCTGGGTGGCATTTTCACCTTCCATCATCAGTTGGTCGGTCATTTCGCGCACAACCTTCTCCTTTTCAGGTGTCATGAACTTATTGTGTGCGGCCATTGTACCGAAAACATATTCGTCTTCGTTCACGTTTTGGGCGGCTTCCAGTCTGGCTTTTTCTGCCAGCATTTCTGCGTTAGGTTCTTGTCCGAAGCTCCTTAACTGAGCCTCAAAATCAAGATAAGCTTCAAGATTGTCAAAGTGCATAGTCGTATATTTTTATTAATAATTGCGGGGTACAAATTCAAAGAATGGATTGCTGTCAATGTCATCATCCATTGTATAAGTGGGATTGTTGATGACAAATGCTTTGCGATACAGAGTGAGAGCAAAGTCGCTATATCGTTCCTGCCGGATGGCTTCATAGATGCCAGCCACAGGTCGGTTCAGCAGACCTGCCTCAATGAACATGGGTAATACACAATAGAGGGCATTAGGCAAAGATCGGTTTGAACCGTACTTGCTTGCCATCCGTTGTGTTATCAAAGTTGTGTTCACTTGTTGTTGCACATGGAAATACTTACCCATGATACTTAGAGTATCGAAACCAAAGGGATAAGCTGCACATATAACGGCTCCAAACAGCAGCGGTCTGTCATGTTTATTCTTCATTGCAGCCAATACAGTATCGGCATGTTCATGAAGATAGCCAAAGATAGGATTGCGAATGGTGAGTTTGTTGATTACCGACACCGCTTTCTTGATGCGGTTTTCTCCTTTGTATTCTGTTGAAGCCAGTTCGCTGAAATATTCAGGTGTGGCATCATTCTGAAGTGCTGCACATAAGGCAAGTTCCAGGATGTGTATCGGAATACGCTGATTGATACCTATAGTGATATTCTCCATATTTCTTTTTTATAGTTGTATGAAGGGCACCACAACTTCGGTGAAGCTGCTGCCTCCATGAGTAATGAGCGAGACTCCAGAACGTTCAAACGCTCCGAAATCGCGAACAGCCAACCAATTATCACGTGATAGCAGCTTCATGTTTCCTGATGCGCTGTCATAGAGCTTGCGCTGTTCATCGACATGGTCAATATTATATATAAGGTGGCGTTTACCACGACTGCCATCTTTATAGAGAAACACTTTTTCTACTGGCGTTAGCGGACGTTGACCTATAGCAAATGTACTACCGTGGTCAGATGTGAGATAGATGGTAAACCCCATGTCTTTCAGTACCTTTAGCTGTGTGCAGAAACGAGGTGCCCATACATCTGTCAGCACAGCGAGGTCACGCATGTCGCGTGAAGCGTGCATTTTGTGATCCATTTCTACTGTGACGTATGCCAGGCGATTGACACCTTCATTGATTGCAAACTCTTCGTTGTCGTAGAGATATTGCAGTTCATAGGATGACATACCAACTTGATACCAGAAGTCGTGCCATAATCGACGTTCCGCCTCTGGTGATTGCTTGTAGTCCATCTGTGGACGGTCGCCACGGAAGATGGCCTGACGTGAGAGCATGGTGATGGTGGGTAGCCACGCTGTGGTAAAATCCTCATTGGCGACAAAGTGGTTCTTCTGCAAATACCTTGCAAGAATACGCCACTGCCAGAAGGAAAGTCCGTCAACAACAACTAAAGCAACTTTGTCGCTACTACCATACTTATCTGCTAAATGTGGCAGTACATTATTTACACAAGCAGGTCGCAATAGCGGATTGCTGTTTTGCAGGGCGAAATAGCTATTATCCAACCAGTTCTGAAAAGATTCGTTGATACGAGTCCATTCCTCAGTTAGCTGATCGTATACCCCGGTCAGGGCTGCGTCTGCGATAATATCGCAAATCGCTGTTACCGTTTTGCCCATCATCCCCCAGTCGAGCCTGAGCAGCTGTAGCTTCTGGCGATAATGGTCAGCAGAATATTTTCGCTTTTCATTCTCTTCGTTACGAATGTCCTCCACCATTCGCTTACCTTCTGCCATGTTGATGCGACGTGTACCCATCTTATGGCTGAGCATGACCAGTTCTTCAAAGCTGAGTTGCTGCAATAGGTTCTTGTCTGCAAACAGAGGGAATAACTGCCCAATACCGAAATCAGTTATTCTCGCTTCCTGCACCATGTCTGGCAACAGAGTGTCAGTATTCGGACAAACATAAACGAAACGGTCATTCTCTGAAGCCTTGTAGATTAGCTCATAGTGGATGCGCAACTGAAGTTGTGAGCCAACTACGACATTCAATCCGCATTCCGAAAGGAGATGAGACTGTACGACAGGATTGGTGAGCAACCCGTCTGGGTTACTCACTATCGACAGACGGGTATAATCCGCTGCGATGCGTTCCGCTATCTTTCGTATCAGTCTTTGCATCTGCATTAGAGTTTGCTTTGGGCGATGTCATAGAACTGCAGTAGTACCTCGTCTTCGGTCAGCAGGTTCTGAGGAATCCTGTCGCCTACTATCACGATGGTCTGGAAATCCTTATCGACGTAACATTGTTTGAAACCTGCACGAAGGGCTTCAACACGGGCATCCTTAATTTTAGCCTTTGGCTTCTGTGCCTGTTCTGCGTAAATTCTGAATATTTTCAACAATTTCTTTGTGCGCATAGTTTCTTTGTCTGCATCGTCTTGCACATTTTGCAGTCGCCAACGACCATCTGGCATTTCAATGAAATTGTCTTCTAGAACTTCCTTCAACTCTGGCAAGATATCACCTTTACGTACTCCATTGATGGCTTGCATCCATTCTGGCTGTATTTGCTGATAGGTTTTTGGCTCATCACGCAATAGATTCTTCAACCACTCAATTCCATTAGCTTCATCACTTACAATGATGCCCATTGGTGCAAACCCGTCCGTATTTTTTCGTTTCTCCTCATATTCTGCAGCTTGTGTCGCCGTAAAGAACATACCATCTCGCTCAATGAAATTATCACTCAATCCTTTTTGAAATTTAAGAGCATCTATAGGAACGGGTAAACCATGCTGAACATAGTAACTTATGAGACGGTCATAAAGAATCTTTGGACTACGTTCAATGACAGTAGTTGTCTTGTTTCCTTTTTCTATATGGATGGCCAAATGCTCCAAATGTTCCTGTATGAAATCCCATACTGTACTTTCTTCAGAACCTTTTTGTGTTACAATGTTCACTAATTCTTTAGAAGGCTTGTAGCACGTGATAACAAGGTCTTGCTTTACAGCAGTGGTTGTCGTAACCGCCTTGAAAGAGCCTTGTTTCTTATCGAGTGCGGCAACATTTGCAACAACAAAACCTACACCTTGCAAAGCATTTTGTATTGAGTTCCATACAGATGCCGATGTATTACTAAACTCCATTGTAAGCCATTTGCCGGGTTTTAATATTCTATAGAATTCTCTTAATGAACGATTCATTAACTGCTGATATTCAAATAGAGTCTTGTGTTGGAATTCATTGACAATTGCTTCTGTCTGATTATTTGTGGAAACCTTTAACCACCCTTCCCATATGGAGTTAAGTTCTGAGTACATTATGTTTGCACCAAATGGAGGGTCAATAAACATATAGTCAATGCTGTCTTCTACTATTGTTTCAAGATTTGTTGCAGAGAGAAGTGAAACGACCGTGTTGCCTCGTGTGCTATAATTTGTAGATATAAAGTCTCTTATTTTCCCTTTTAATAGACGATAAGGATTTTGTTCAATATCAAGGGAAGGCGTGAATAATGTACCGCTTACAATCCCACCTTTACGGTCAAGCCTGAATTTATACATTTTTGAAGCATTTTGAATGACAGAAGTGAACCATGCATTCAAAAAAGCATCTCCGTTTGTAAGTTCTTTAACTCTTGACAAATATAAATGGTTTCTTCTTGTAAATAGTTGATGAACATGATAAAAACCAATGGAATAATTCCTATGAGATTCATCTCCGTCTGGTATCGGTCCAATATAGTTGTCATTTCGTACATCTTCAACTTGTTTTAACAAGTCAAAATCTTTGGTTGATAATTTAAAGTCACCACGAATCGGAGTGCTTACGTTATTTGCTACGGGAATCTTCTTAATAGTTTTTGTAGGCTCATGAATTATTGGGTCATAACTTGTTTCCCAAGATTTCTCCATATTCTTTTTGCTACATTCATAACCACAATGGGGACAAGGAAACTTTTCCTTTATGTTGTTATTATTAAGGTCTACAGACTCTTTCCAAAGCACAATTTCTTTTCCACAAGATGGACATATGAAAACATCACTCCAAATTGTGTAATTCATTTTTGTTTTTATTCCATTAATTTCCGTTTCATACATCCAGCCTAATTCTGCTTCAACTTGATTCAGTATCGCATTAGCTTTATATTCAAATTCTTTCGCATCGAATGGAAGAGTATAACTTGCAGCAATCAAAGTTGCTATTGGTGATAAATCAGAACAAATGCTGTGTCTCACCCCAACTTTAGCTCCTTTTTGTTTGAGCGCATCAACCTCTGACTTGGAGCTGCAAAGGTTGGCAGCAACTCCAGTCATTCCTGTACCAGCAAACCCATCGAAAACAATATCTCCTGGTTGAGTATAATGAAGAATGTACCGCATAATAGCAGGATGTGGACATTTAGTATGATATGCATGTGCCATATAAATGGGATTATTCTTTCCCTCACTCACATCGCTGGCATAAGGCTCCTTTACCTCAAAATCTGCTTTGCGCTTTCCTTCGGTTTCGAGCTGCACTTTTTCCATCTCCCACTCATCAATGAAATCATTGAGCCAAGGGTTGGGGCAAACCGTATAATATGGAGGGTCGGACAGTCGAATGATGTCCTCATCCTTTCCTATAGGGAATCCCTCTATCTGCCGCAGTTCGGGCAGTTTCTTCCGCAATTCTTCACGGAAGTAGTCACGGCGGGCATCGTCATTTGGAAACTCAATGCCTAAACAGGTGACAGGTTTGTTTTTCTCTTCCCAGATGTCATTGGGTGTAATACGTCCCATTTCCTCGGCATCGAAGAGGACCGGCTGCTGTTTATTATGGTCTTTCTTGCTCATAATACGTTACTTCAAGATTACTCTTACATTTTCATTCTCATAGCCGTTGGTCATCAAGTCGATGTATTTGCCAAAGGCTTTCTTTGCCTCCTGTGGAGTCATGGGATGGTTGAGTGCACGACGAATATCGTCCATCGTAATGTCCACCTTTTGAATGTCACGGTGCAACTTGTCTATGATGACCATCAGACGGGCTGCGTCCTCGGCAGAGGGCTTTTCTTCATGATTGTCGTGGAACTGCTTGAACAGACGTTGCTCACTCTGGTCAAGTACCGAAGTGGCATTGCCTGCCAACTGAGGGTCTTCTGCCATTTCATGGAGCGACTTGATGATATTCTCATATATCTGCTCCAGTTCTTCACGCATGTCAGCAATCTGAGGCAGTGACTTTCCTTGGAATAGTTTGGGGTTGAATGCGTGATAAGGTACGTTGAGGATGGCTTCACGCGTTACAGAGGGATTGGCCACCTGCAACTGGCTCATGCGACGGTTCCAGTCTTGGTACTGGGGAACAATGGTGATATAGCCGCCACGGTCGTTGCCGCAAATGGCATCGCTCACTTGTTTCTCTATGCTACGCATGATACGGAGCTTTTCCTGCTCCTGCATTCCCGTAATGTGCAAGCGGTTGTATTCTGCCAGGTACCAGTCGGCATATTTGCCCATCAAGTAGTCAAGTTGGCTCTTATATGCAGAGAGGGCTTCTTCGTCATTGACCATTGACGGCACTTCCTTCACACGTTCAAGAGCCGCATTGACATCTGTCTCCATCTGCTGGTCGGTCATATACTGCTTTGCCTGTACAAGGTAAGAGATTCGAGTCCGCAATTCATCTACCACTTGGAGCATATTGTCGAGCTGATTCATCAGTGGAATGGCTTCAAAGACATGACCAAGTTGTTCCAAAGTCCATGGCAGATTACTCATCTTAGCCTTTGTGCCATAGTTCTGCAACTTGTCATAGAATGAAGCCAAAGCCTGCAAGCGGTTGGCATGGCTGCTACCATCGAAGGGAGAAAGCACTTCCTCATTTTCAAGGAAGATACCTCCACGTACCTTCTGTGCCAATGTAACGGCATGTCCAGCTTTCTTCTGTGCTGCCACAAGGAGTTTGGTGAAAGTGTCTTCCTTGTCAAGCTGGCGCGTCAGGTCATGGCCTTCTATCTTAATGAATATCTCGCGTACAAGTGGAAGATTCATTCCTTTCGGACGGCGTACATGTGAGAAGTTGTAAGCCATATCCTCTGGCAATGATGTAATGTCTGCAATGTTGGCTGCATTGATGGACTTATTCCCAGGCAGACTTATTTCTATCTCGCCAAGGCTCACCATCGTGCAAAGCACAAGGAATTCAAGGTCTGCCTCAATCTCGAAGTCCTTGGTGCGCCATGTCTGCTCGTAATATTGGTAGAGGATTTCATCCCGATTGAGCACCTGTCCTTCACCTTTGCCCTCCAGCCTCTGCTTAACGCTCTGCGCATACTGCGATGCCTCAATACTCAAAGCTCCATCAACAAAAAGACCCAGTGCAGCGAGGATGGCCTCACTGTCACGGTTGGCTTGGGAGGGATTGGCAATTATCTTCTTGGCTCCTGCTATCATAGCTGCGCGGTTGCTCGATGTGATAGGCAGTCGGAGGAGTGAGAACTTCGGATAGTTGGGTAGATGCTGGCAGAAGTACTCTTCGAGGATGTTGGAGGCAATATCGCTAATGATTTGCTCCTTTGCAATTCCTGCAGCTCCAGTTAGATTAACGGTTTGCTGCTCTCCTTGATAATACACCTCTGTACACTGGACGAAATCACGCTGGAACACAGGGCGCAGTTTGTCCTCATATGTTTTTCTGTACTGCTCATAAAATCGCTTCTGCGATGTATCTACACTCTTGATAAGAGCCTCAGATGCTGCATAAAGTGAAATTAGTTGACGCATTTCGTCACTCACTTTGTCCATGCGAATAAAGACACTGTCCGGCTCGGTGCCTACCTGTATCTTCTCTTTATTGAAAATAGGCATGAAGTAAATGTAGAAGTATTGCTCCGGTTGAGTGGTGCTGCGTTCGTCTGGATTGCCCATGAAGATGTAGCCATCGAGTGAAACCTTATGACTCTTCCACTCTATGGAATGAGGATAGATGGGGAACTCCCTTCGATATTTCTCCACTTCAATAGGCAGGTTCTCCACCAGATAACTGAAGAAATAACTATCGAGAGCATCTGGTGCCATTGTCAGAACATAGTCCTTGATTTTCTGCTCATAGTTCACACCTCCTTCGATGCGTAGGTGATACTCTTGATTCTGAGCATTCTTTTCAAAATACTGTCCTACGGTAGCCGATACGATTTGTGATGCGGTGGTGTTGATAACCTCGCCCAACATTTCACGATCGAGAATGGTGGGGTTGAGATAGCAAAGACCGTCAATCAGATTTTCAGCTGTCACGCCATTGGTATGCTCCAACGTGTCTTGGAGAATCTTCACAGCACAGGCATTGGCAATGCGGTGAGCTAAAACAGCTTTATTAGCTCTTGCACCAGTAAAGTTTTCCGTAATCTTCTGATGGACGGTCTGCATGATGGCAGTCACACGGCGCACATCTGCATCGGTCTGCATTTCGGGAGCCTGAAGGTCTTCCCAATACTGGTCATAGCAGATTAGACCGGGTTCTGTTTCAGGAATATCTTTGTCAAAGATAGCTTGGAACTTACCCGTCAACGTTTTCAGCACCTCACGCTGTGATTTGCTGATGCGTATCTGTTGGAAGTTCTCAAAGAACGAAGGATTGACGGGGAAGAGCGAAACATAATCTTCCAGTTTGGCATGCATGTCAGTGAAGAACTCCGTAAACTTGGAAAGATGACGACGAATAATATCACGTTGAGCATCGTTTTTTTTCAACAGTCGCTGCTGAACCACAAACTGCACGTCTTGCTTGGTGATGGTAATGTCCTTATAGCGGTCATTTACCTTGTTGAGCATATCGGCAGCATACTGAAACTCTGGTGAGTTATATATTAGCTCCTGAACACCGAACATCATGCGGAAGCGTGATTTATCACTGGTCTGACCAAGGGCTTGCAACACACTAAGGTCACGGTTCAAGCTAACGCCATTGGCACGTGATTTTAAGTATGATAACATCTCATCAATAACAAGCATCAGCCCTTTGTCTGGAAACTTGGCTTCAAACTGTGCCAACATGCGACGCAGTTTGTCGGCATACATATCGGGCTTGTTATCATTGGAAATACTGTAATCCACGCCCCATGCAGCAAGAGCCTGGTCTATCTGATAGCATACAACGCGCCACAGTTCTTCGTCGGTTCCTAACTCAAAGCGAATAACTTTGTACTTGCCAGCAATATTGCCAAGAACCTTACGGGCACTTTCGTTATTCACTTCAGGAAGTAAGGTCGCATCCTCAGCTACCAGTGATACAAGTGACATCAAGTGTGACTTACCTGTACCATAGTTACCGACAATTTGCATACCAAACGTCTCGTAACTGGCAGTATAGTCGAGGTTCTTGCAAATCGCGGGTATAAATGTCTTCTCGTATGTCTCTGAGAAAACAAAGTTGCGAACAAGGGAATGGCGATAGTCTTCATTCGACAGTTGATCGAACTTTACCACCTCGTTGATTGGCTCAAATGTTATCAGTTCTTTATATTTCATATGCTCGGCAATTATAATTCTATAAATGATAATCCTTGGAGATTGAGTGCAAAACGATCGTCATCCATCAACAGATAACGTTTTTCCTTGATTGAGCCATTAGATAGCAGAATCAAACACTTGTTGATGGAGAAAGATTCAATGATACTTCGCAAATCAAGTTTCAAGTCTGGCTCAAAAAGAATTGACCAGTTCGATAAAGCAAGGTATGACCCTACAACCTCATCTTTGTATGTCTGCTCGAAGATTCGTTTACAGGCATTTGAATAGCCGGATGGCTCTTCTTGTCCTTTGATAGCGGATGATAATTCTATGCCCACATCCACAAAATGTAGGTGGGTTATCGGTTCGTGGCAGAAAATGATTTTGTTTCTGCTCACTTGCGAAATGAATTGTTTTATCTTCTCTTTGCTAGACATTTGCTATATAAAAGAAGGGCTCCCAAGTGATGTCTCAACAGGCGACCAAGCCCTTTTTACACCACAAGAGAGTCCCTTGTTTATCGTTCGCCCATTTCAAGGCATTTTGGTGGTCTTTGTTGAGCAATATCCATTCGTCTCTTTCCAAGAGACGGATATTTGGGTACAAAGGTACTTTTTTCTTGCAAAATCCACCTTATTAAATAG
>JBNPOM010000059.1:0-17224 GCA_050315175.1 Prevotella sp. SGI.027 | reverse complement strand
CTAAGAGCCTTCAGGACTAAGATGTCTTGGAGGCTTTTTTCTTAGATATTAGGCTAATTAGGCCAATAAGGCTTATTAGGCTAATTGGGCTTATCAGGCTAATTGGGCTAATGATACCATACAATATTTACTTGATTCATCCGTTGCATTTTAGAAGTTAGCCATTACCAACCGTTGATTTGAAAGAATAATCCGATGCTTATGCCTATGCTACTGATAATCTTGTTGGTGTATGCTTTTTGCTTGTCGTTGTATACTTTAAGAAGGATATTCTCATTCGTGATTGAGGTCATGAGTCCGATGTGGGATGATAAGTGGAGTTTCATGCCGATGCTTGGCGACATTAACAGATTGAAATCTGTGTTTTTGAGAGTTGTAGAATATTTCGTGTTTGTGTCTATGTTGCCCTTCCTTATGATCCCAAAGGAACCTACCCGGACGTTGACGAAGGGTGCCCATCGTGTATTGGTGAAAAAGAATGTGCTGCTTGCGAATACGGGCACAATCGCTAATCTGTATTGCAAATGATAATTGTAGCCAATGCCAGCCCCGATACTCCACTGTTCGTTGATGAACCTTTCGTGCTGGTAGTTCATGCTAAAGGTGTTGTCTCCATACTCGCCTGTTCCTTTGGTGACAGTTGTGTTGACAACATTGAGGCATCCATCTCTTTTATCGAATGATGATTGTGCATTGATGTGGTTAGGCGAAAAAGACAATACGAGTGATAGGATGACATTACCTATTATGCTCGCTTGTCTATTTGATCTGTTGTTGGTTAAGGTAGCCATTACTTTGGATGATAATTATCTAAATTTCTTTTGAAGATGGGTAGATTTAACTTCAAAATGCATCGTAAGCATCCAACATCAGCCGCTTTTGTGTGGCTTTCTTGCTTTACTCTTTTTGAAATGAGTAGCCTATAGAGTTTATTAGTGTCACTAATGCTGGCTCAATAGAAATTCAATGGGGATAGGCATATAGCTTTGCAATTCTGAATAGCAAGAACTTGACGAGTGGCTCATTTTGCAGTTTTTTCACATCTTCGATGAACAGAAAAAGACATAGGTCCTTCTCTCATTACCGCATTAACCCTGCGTTTGAAAAAAGTGAGCAAGTGTTGGAATTAATTTTGTACAATGGGACGCACCCTTTGGAAAACCTCTGTAAAAGCAAGTGTGTCTCTTGCGTGCAAAACTCAATCGTGGCGAAGTGATGAGCCGTGAGGAAAAGTTGTTAAGAGCTTTGCTCGAAAAAAGGAATTGCTTTTTCGTTGTAACTCTTCACTTCAGCAACTTCGCTGCAAGTTTGTAAGTGAACATAATTCGAGAATTGGATAAATCCCACTGCTCAACTTCTTGCCGTATCAATACGGGATGCTTCTTGCTTATGTCTCTCAGGGCATTTCCTACGGATTTGCGAAGATATTCGTTTTCGTGTGCCTTGTGTTTACTTATTAACGCTATAGCAACTGGTGGGGTCTCTTTGAAAAATGGGCGACTTGTCCAAATCCTCAATCCTTCCGTTACCGCACGAATAACATTCGGATTGTTATCATTCAGCCATTCTTTAATGAGAGGTAAAGAAACTTCATACCCTCTGTGTTTGCAGACTTCATCGAAAGCCTTGGCAAGTTTCCTGTACACGCCAATTCTCGTCGGTGCTTTTTCGCTCTTTCAGAAAACGAAGTGCGTTATTATCTTCAGTTGCCAATCTGCCCAATATCGTTGTTGACAACATTCGGGCTTGATAGGCTTCATATTCAAACAACGTGAGTGCAACTTCAAAACATTGTTCCTTTGAGTATGTTGAAAGGATTTCATCAGCTCCGTCAAGGATATGTTGAAATCCGTGTTCGACTTCTAAAATCCTACTTAATATGTTTTCAACACTCATAGCTAAACTGCTGGTTATTTTCAACAATCGCTGTGACAGGCTTCGCCCATCGCAGCGATGTAATTATTTTGAAGGTTCTCTTCCAAAGTGCCTTCTGATGGCTTGCTTTTTGCCGCTTTCTTCGCTGGTGCTTCCACACGCTCGTAGGTTGCGCCCGAGAGCAGAATACTTGTGCAAGCGTAGGATGTTTAGCGGGGCTTTTGTTTAGCAACCCCACTTATAAATCCTTGGTGTCTATATGGATTTTTCAGCATTAGTATTCGTCTTCATCCGAAACATCTGCCGCTTCCAAGTCTAAATCTTCCGGATTTGTGTCGAAAGTGGTGCGATAGCTTTCTTCCGTCAGTTTGTCGTCATCGTAAGAGTCTTCATCGTCTTTCCCGTCATCTGTGTTTTCCAATTCTTGCAAATCTTCATCCTCCTCGTTAAGGTCTTCATCCAGTGCTGCTTTCCCTCTGGAAAGCTTGTTTTTGGTGAGTTCATTCTTTGGCTTTTCCTTTGCAAAAATGGCCTCTATCCATGATCCTTTTGGAATTTCAAGCACTTCAAATCCATCGTTGACCTTCTTTTCATACATGCCGCTGGGGTTGTGAAGTCTGTTTTGCGGAAGCGTTGTCGTGCTGATGTCGAAGCCGCTTTCAATGATGTCTTTAATGCTCTGCGACAGCGAGTCCCAACCACCACCAAAGTTTCTGTCAAGCACTTCAATGAGTTTTGCTGCCGATATATGGCGGATATTCTCGTATGTAAGATCGGTTACACGAGCGATGGCCTTTTTCTTAACTGCCCATTTTTGCTTTGCGGTGTCGTCAGTACGCAGCTTACCCACCTTGAAGCCTCGTTCTTCGTATTTCTTAATGACTTCAGGTTTGTCGACTTTGATTTCCTCGATCTCGAAAGCACTTTTAATAATGTCAAGATAATGACGCATGTTATCCTTGAGGTCAGCATCTTTCTGTGCCGCTTCCCATAGCCTGAAAACATCGTTTTCCTGTAATTCCCAAACACTACTCTTGGTCAATGTCTTGAGGGACAAAGCGTTCTTTTGTTTCATATTTTTTTTAGTGGTCATTTATCTTTGATTGAATTGCAATGCTATTTCACAGGTAGCGTCAACAGATTTGATGCCAGTGGCTATTGCTATGAGATGCTGTTCAGCCACGAGTTGGGTGTTTTTGCCTGTCAAAGAACCGTGTTGACTTATCCTGTTTGTTAGGCTGCAAAAATAAATACTTAATTCTTAATTGACAAACTTTTTTGCAAATATTTGAGGTAAACTAAAAAACGTGTCTATATCGCAATGATATAGCTAACTTTGCGGGTTATAGAGAAGATACAAAACCAGAATGTTGATGTCCTTTTTCAGCCAGCAAGAACATGCGTGTTGGGGTGATAGAAATCTTGCTCATTCATCACAGCAACCTTATTTGTTAATAGTGTATGGGCAAGCAAACATCCAAAAATGATGAAACATTTTTCTTGACAAACCACTCTTTATCCTTCGCATATTTTCCACCAACCTTCCAATTTTTTCAGATTTCACAAGCAGCAGCAAAGAACGTATCTTGTTGTTGTGCAAGTCGTTCTGTGTTTCATGCACCTCCATGACGCCTATTTCCCTTAACTTTTCCTGGTAAAAGGATGCTTTTTACGCTGTTATTGCTATGCTCTTCGTGTCCAATTACATGCTTATTATGTTGCAAAAGCATGCTTTTTGACCGCTTAACTCAATGCGTTCGTGCCGACAGTGCCATTTCCGTTCTCTAATGAGGGCGTGATGCTCCTCATTTACCTATTATTTTTTTCTATTTTACAAATTTACAAGTGCTCTTTTTTTGTCATTTATTCGGACATAAAGGCGGAGCGTGATAGGTGGATAGTGCGATGACTTGCCAATGCAATCAGCCATTCGTTCCTCCCACATAGATACGCGTTTAGGGTCGATAGAATAGTTGTAAAAAAACGCTATGCGCACCGTTGGTTCACGAAACTTTTATTACCTTTGCATGTACACAGAGTGCTTTGAATGTGCAGTCCAATGACGATTTTCGAGCATGTGTGTTTGTTGACAATGGATTATGAGTGAACCTTTAGCAGAAAGAATGCGTCCTCGTACGCTTGACGAATATGTGGGGCAGCAGCACTTGGTAGGAGAGGGTGCTGTGTTGCGCAAGATGATTGAGGCTGGCAGGATTTCTTCTTTCATCTTGTGGGGGCCACCGGGCGTGGGAAAAACCACCTTGGCTCACATCATTGCCAACATGCTGCAAACGCCGTTTTATACTTTAAGTGCCGTCACAAGTGGGGTGAAAGATGTGCGCGAGGTGATTGAACGGGCCAAGAACAGCAGTTTTTTCAATTCGGCTTCGCCTATTTTGTTCATTGACGAGATTCACCGTTTCAGCAAGTCGCAGCAAGACTCGCTGTTGGGTGCTGTCGAAAAAGGCGTTGTCACGCTCATCGGTGCCACCACCGAGAACCCCTCATTCGAGGTCATCCGCCCCTTATTGTCGCGGTGTCAGTTGTATGTGCTCAAGTCTTTGGAAAAAGATGACCTCTTGGAACTGCTTCATCGCGCCATCCATGAGGACGTAGAACTCAAACAGCGTCACATCACGTTGCAAGAAACGGGTGCCATTTTGCGATATAGTGGTGGCGATGCCCGTAAATTACTCAATATCTTGGATTTAGTCGTTGGTGCTTCTGCCACCGACGAGGTGGTCATCACCGACGAACTGGTTGAGACCCAGCTGCAACAAAACCCACTGGCATACGACAAAGGTGGCGACATGCATTATGACACCATTTCGGCCTTCATCAAGAGCATCCGCGGCAGCGACCCTGATGCGGCTCTCTATTGGATGGCGAGGATGATAGAAGGTGGCGAGGATCCACAATTCATTGCGCGCCGACTGGTCATCAGTGCAGCCGAAGATGTGGGACTGGCCAATCCCAATGCGCTGCTGCTGGCCAATGCAGCTTTTGACGCTGTCATGAAGTTGGGATGGCCCGAAGGACGAATTCCGCTGGCCGAAGCGGCTGTGTATCTGGCTGCCAGTCCGAAGAGCAATTCCAGTTATTTGGGAATCGATGCCGCATTGGCGTTGGTCAAGGAAACGGGTAATTTACCGGTTCCCCTGCACTTGCGCAATGCGCCCACACAGTTGATGAAACAATTGGGCTATCATGACGGCTATCTGTACAGTCATGATTATCCCGGACACTTTGTCGAACAACAATATCTGCCTGATGCCGTGAAAGATAAGCGTATGTGGCATGCGCAGCATAATGCGGCTGAAGAAAAATTATATCAATGGATGCGTCAGTGCTGGGGATCGCGTTATGACGATACTTCCATGTCGCAAAAAGAATCATAGAAAGGAGAATGTTTATGGAAACAAATGGGAAGAAACAAACTGTCAACATCGTTGTTCTGGACGGTCATTGTGCCAATCCCGGTGATTTGTCGTGGGATGGATTCAAAGAACTGGGTCGTCTCACCGTTTACGAACGTACGACGGCCGATGAAGTCGTAGAACGTGCGAAGGACGCGCAGATTGTTTTAGTGAACAAAGTGTCCATGAAAGCTGACATTATCGCACAATTGCCACAGCTGAAATATATCGGTGTGTTGGCAACAGGCTTCAATCACATCGATGTGAAGGCTGCTCAAGAGCATGGTGTGACGGTGTGCAACATTCCGTCGTACAGTACATACAGTGTGGCTCAGATGGTGTTTGCCAGCATTTTTACCATCACGAATCGGGTAGAGCATTATGCCCAGCAAACACGCGAGGGTCAATGGTCAAAGCATAGTGATTTTTGTTATTGGGACACGCCCTTGCTGGAATTGGCTGGGAAAACAATGGGAATTGTAGGATTGGGCAACATCGGGATGAAAGTGGCACGCATCGCTCGTGAGTTTGGCATGGAGGTATATGCCTATACCAGTAAGAATTCGGTGGATCTTCCATCGGGCATCCAAAAAACAACCCTTGACGGCTTGTTCTCGGTGAGTGACATTCTGTCTTTACATTGCCCTTTGTCAGAGCGCACGCGCGAACTCATCAAGGCCGAAACCTTAAACAAAATGAAGCATGGCGCCATCTTGATCAATACCGGAAGAGGCCCCTTGGTTAACGAAGCTGATGTTGCCGCAGCCTTGGAAAGTGGCCAGTTGGCTGCTTACGGAGCTGATGTGATGTGCTCGGAACCACCCGCAGCCGACAATCCGTTGCTGAAACAACCCAATGCCTTCATTACTCCTCATATTGCATGGGCTACCGTTGAAGCGCGCAGCAGACTGATGAACATTGCCTTGGACAACGTGAAGAGCTTCCTGGAAGGAGCTGCACAAAACGTAGTGAGCTGTTGATGGATGCGCAAGAGATTGCTGTAATCTTTTTTGGTGAGTATAAAAATAATCGCTTTTAGGTGCGTTTTAAAAGAATATGTTCTATCAAAATCCTGAAATAGTTAGCTCTATACAACAGGGTATAGAGTTTGTTGGGACGTTTGCTTTTGCGATATCAGGCATTCGGCACGCTGCAGCCAAGAATTTTGATTGGTTCGGTGGGTTTGTTTGTGGTATCGCCGTTGCCATTGGTGGCGGAACCATTCGTGACGTCATGATTGGGGTAACGCCGTTTTGGATGACGTCGAGTATTTACATCATTTGTACGGTATTGGCTCAACTGTTCGTCATCGTTTTTTCAAAGTTTTTGAAGCGGTTAGACAATACCTGGTTTGTTTTCGACACATTGGGTTTGGCCTTGTTTACCATTGCCGGCATCCAGAAGTCTTTGGCCTATGATTTCCCCTTTTGGGTAGCTATCATCATGGGGTGCATGACGGGTTCGGCAGGAGGCGTGATACGCGATGTGTTGCTTAATAACGTACCCATCATCTTCCAAAAAGAGATTTATGCCATGGCCAGTATCCTTGGCGGCTTGGTCTATTGGGTTCTCATCAGTTTAGGCGTTGATGTGAGCATCACGGTAGTTTCTTCCTTCTTGGTGGTGTGTGTCATCCGATTTTTGGCCGTAAGGTATCATCTTTCCTTGCCTCGTTTGCGCTTAGAAGAATAGGTGTGTGCGTGCAGGCAATCAGGGAACGCTTGACAATTGTCATCAGAAAACCCTGAACCTGTATCCAAGAGTGAGAATAATGGAGGAGTTTCTGCTGTTTCCCATGATGGCCTTTGCTTTGTCAGTCTTGGCAAGTTTTCTGAAAGGATATTGGTAACGGGCATCCAAACATACGTTGTGCCATACGAAGCAGACACCCACGGGGATGGTAACGTCACTCCTGTACAATTCTTTTTTGATGCTTTTTCCGTTGCACTCCATCGTGATGGCGTATGCTGTATGGATACCAGCGTATAGTCCCAGTCTGTCTACGATGTATTGCTTGAATAAAAAGTCGGTATTGATATAGTTCAATCGATAGTCGAATGTGGCCCCTGCCTCTGGTGAAGCTAAGGAGATGGCATTGTGGCTGCCATGATGAGAAAAGGTCAACTCGGTTTGGATGGCAAACGACTTGGTGAGGAAAGCCTCGGTATATATTCCTCCCATCCCGGTGATTTTGGCTTCACCATGCAAAGCTGTCAGATTAGAATAGATGGCGCCACCTTTTACTCCCACGTAGGTATCCCATGGTTGGCGTTCGAATTTGGGTTTGAAAGTGCGTTGCCCCCAACAGGTGGTAGCAGTAAAGGCTACAAGAAAAAGTGCCAAAAAACCTTTTTTCATATCGTTTTACAATTGTGCTGTAAAAATACAATTATTTTATGATATGACAAAGTGTTTTGTTATTTTAGCATAAAAATTAGCGGGAATGCACGTTCTTTATTTTTTGCGGGTGGTCAAGTTTGGTGGTATGATTGATTCAATGATTGGTTCTAACCCGTGCCAATTGGCGGATTTGAGCCAATTCATTATTTTTTCAGGCGATACGTGTTCAGTGTGTCAACAATGGTTTTTACCTCATCATTCGTGAGCGTTTGGTTCAACGGAATGCTCACTTCGTGGTGATGAATCTTTTCGGCAATGGGGTAAGAGCGGTCGTTCCACTCTTTATATGCTTGCTGTTTGTGGGGAGGTATGGGGTAGTGGATATTGGTTTGTATGCCCATGCTGTTTAAGTGTCTTTGCAGTTCGTCCGGATGTTGTGTCAGCACGGGGAATACATGCCACACGTTTCCGGTTGAGTCGTGTGGGGGAAGCGTGATTTCAGCGTTGCGAATGTGCGTGAGATAGTAGTGGGCTATCTCCTGTCTTCTTGCGTTTTCCTCATCCAGATACTTGAGTTTCACGCTCAATACGGCAGCTTGCAGCTCGTCCATTCTGCTATTTCTCCCTTTATAATCAAAGACATATTTTCGTGACGAGCCATAATTGCCCAGCGCTCTGATGACGTTGGCCAGTTTAGCATCAGAGGTTGTCACGGCTCCTGCATCGCCCAATGCGCCTAAGTTCTTGCTGGGGTAAAAGCTATGAGCCGCGACATCACCTAACGACCCTGTGCGATGCCCCTCATTGTACAGGCATCCGTGTGCCTGCGCATTGTCTTCTATGAGTTTCAGATGATGTTTTTTACAGAGCTTACCTATCTTTTCTGTGTATGCACAACGTCCATAGAGGTGCACCAGCATGATGCCTTTGGTGCGTTCGGTGATAGCCTGCTCTATCAAGTTGTCGTCAATTTCAAGGGTGTCTATGCGTGGTTCCACCAGTACGGGTACCAGATGGTTGGCCGTAATCGATAGGATGGTGGCGATGTAGGTGTTGGATGGAACGATGATTTCATCGCCTTCATGCATCTCGCCCAGCTCCATGTATGCCCGCAGAATGAGGGTGAGCGCATCCAGTCCGTTGGCGCAACTCACGCAATATTGCGTGCCAATGTATTCGGCATACTGTTTTTCAAACGTTTGTACCGCCTGCCCTTGCAGATACCAACCACTCTCAATGACCTTATTGACAGCCTGTTGTATCTCTGTCAGATGTTCATTGGTTACTCGTTGTAAAGATAAATAGGGTATCATACCTCCCATTGATAAGTGTCATAACATATAGCACGACCGCCAAACCCCTCTTTTTGATGAATGAGTGAGGCGTTGAGCAGGTGCCCATCTTGCAGAGTAGACGTGCCAAAATCAAAATATTGTTGTTCGTCCCACGATTGATGAAGTAAGAAATGGAACAGCCCATCTATGACACGCAGTTGCTTTCCTTCGGGCGATGCCGAGATGTATTGCGTATGCACCACGTTGGGAGTGAGATAAAGAACGGTTCCTCCTAACACCATATTATCTTTGCATGCCACATACAACTGGATGTGATGTGGGAAACGTTGGTGCAACAGTTCTATTTCCTGCAAGCTATGAACGGGTTTCGCACCGTATTTATTAATTAAATTGTCATCCAGCACTTGCCAAAAAGCGGCAAAGTCTGTACTCTGTTTTATCTCTATGCCATTTCTCGCACATCGGTTAATGCCGTATTTTCGGTCTCTACTCCACTTGAGGGGATGTGCCAAATGGATGGCGGAAGAAATATTGCGTGCCACTAATTGAGCGTTGCAGACTTTGAAGAGTGCGTACAAATCCTCTTCGGCAGGCATTAGGTGATAGATAGAAGGCGTGGGACGGTACACCACTCGCTTGATGTGCTGTGTGCGAAGATATGTGTTAAGTTCCTCGAAAAGGCACAACGTATCGGAAGCGGTAACCCGATCGTCCATGACAAGACCACCGTATGTCAATCCTAAGTGTGTATATAAGGTGTCGTTTGCAATGTGGGCAGGCAACAGCGCATACAGCCTACCCTCCTTGTAAAAGAGCAGTGAAGCGTCCGCAAACCTGTCTTGATGATAGTCCATATAGGCTCTGTCAAGCAGAAAGGTGGCATTTTTTGCCTCCCTCACATAGCTGTTCCAACGCTCCTTGTCTGTTGGTGCATATCGTTTTATCTCAAACATCAGGTTTGTTCTTGATATATTCCATGAACGAGTGATAATCGCGAATGTAATCTTCTTCGTCGAAAGGCTCAGATGCCAATACCAAGCATACAGCTCCTGAGGAGAAGTCATCTAACGTCCGCCATGTATCAGTATCGACAAACAGGCCTTGATAAGGGTGGTTCAGCAGTATAGAAGTCTTTTCTTTACCGTTGTCGAGCGTTACGTGGAAGCTGCCACTCAATGCAATTAAAAACTCTTTGCACCGTTTGTGGGCATGTCCACCACGACTTTCGCCTGCTGGCACGTCGTACACCCAGTACACCCGCTTTACATCAAAGGGCACATCCTTGCAACCTTCGGCAACGGTTAGGTTTCCTCTGGGGTCTATTATCTTGACTAAGTCAATGATTTTCGCTTCCAATTGCTCGTGTTTCTTATCGGTTACCGTACATTTGTTCGTAGTATTTTTGGTAGTCTCCAGAGGTTACCTCGTTGATCCAATCCTGATGTTGTAGGTTCCATTTGATGGTTTTCACGATTCCATCGGCAAACATAGTTTCAGGATACCACCCCAAATCGTTCTTTATCTTTGTAGGATCAATAGCGTAACGCTGGTCGTGTCCCAATCTATCAGCAACAAAGGTAATCAAGTTGTCGTTAATCCAATCAATCTTAATGTTGCCTTGTTCATCCACCTCTTGCTTCTTCAGCACCTTTCTCAGGTCTTTATCCTGCTGCATCATGTCGTGAATGGTCTTAATAGTGAGCTTCACAATGTCGATGTTCTTCATCTCGTTATGTCCACCTACATTGTACACCTCGCCTTCTTTACCCTCTCGCACCACCATGTCAATGGCTTTGCAGTGGTCTTCTACATAGAGCCAGTCGCGCACATTGTCGCCTTTTCCGTATACAGGAAGTTGCTTACCCTCAAGGATATTTTTGATAATGAGCGGTATCAACTTCTCTGGAAAATGATAAGGACCGTAGTTGTTAGAGCATCGTGTAATGCTCACGGGCATGCGATAGGTGTCGCGATAAGCCATGACAATCATGTCGGCACTGGTCTTTGACGCGCTATAAGGGCTGTGCGGACACAGCGGAGTTTGTTCTGTAAAGTATCCTTCTGCGCCCAATGAACCGTAAACCTCATCGGTAGAAACCTGATGATAGCGTTTGCCAGCTTTCCAAGTGGGATAACCTTGTGCATCTTTGCCCGTGACCCAAGCCCTTCGGGCAGCGTCCATGAGGTTCTGAGTGCCAAGTATATTCACCGAAAGAAACAATTGTGGGTCCTCTATGCTGCGGTCCACATGGCTCTCGGCGGCAAAGTTTACGACAAAGTCTATATCGTGTTCAGCAAACAACTTGTCTGCCAAATCCTTATCTCTGATGTCGCCTTTCACGAAGAAACAACGTTTGTTGTCAATGTCATTCTTGATAGTACCGAGATTGCCTGCGTAGGTCAGCGCATCCAGTATAATCACCTTGAAGTCTTCGTTCTTGTACCTTTTGTCAAGCAAATACTTGATGAAGTTGGCTCCAATGAAGCCTGCGCCTCCTGTAACTAAGTATGTTTTCATATTTCTTGTTGTTTTTTATGCTCTTTGTCTTTAACCCCTTTATCGTAAGTTTCCCTGTATTCCTGATTCTTTTCCTTTCGTTTTTTCTGTTCTTTGTAGTCAGAATAAATGTTGAGCAACGTCATGATAAATCCAAACAAGGCACTCTCAATCATAAAATTTGGCCAATGATATTCACTACCCCAATCGAACAGGAGTTGTGTACCATAATACACGCCTGTCAGTACGATAAATTGGAATAAATAAGTATGTGCTTTTTTCATCTGTGTTTTATGGATGATGGTTCTTATCACTTAATGTAATAACTTCACAATCGGTGAATTTATTGCCTTCTATGGTTAATCTTATCAGCGTTCTTTCACGATGCCAGCCTTGTAAGCCTGCCGCACCGGGATTGATGTGCAACAAGTTGATTGTTTTGTCGTATTGCACTTTCAGAATATGCGAGTGTCCACAAACGAACAATTGAGGTGGCGAAGCAAACAGCAAACTGCGTATTTGTGGGGCGTAATTGCCGGGATAGCCGCCGATGTGGGTCAGCAATACATCCACATCTTCGCATTTGAAACGCAGTTTGTCACGGTACATTCGTCGCAAGTCACCACCGTCACAGTTGCCGCAAACAGCCCTTAACGGCTTGATAGCAGCCAATTTTTGTGCCACTTCCAATGAGCCAATGTCGCCAGCATGCCATATCTCATCACATTCGGCAAAGTATTTCTCGTACTTGTCGTCCCAATAGGCGTGCGTATCACTGATGATTCCAATTCGTTTCATGGCTTCCTTCCTTTTTCTGTGTTATCGAGTTCAAAGCGCCGACGAATGAAACAGCCTATGATATCTGCTGTTTTCTCCAGTCCCATGATGCTCGAATTCACACAGAGGTCGTAGCTGCTGCTGTGTCCCCACTTCTTTCCAGTGTAATAGTTGTAGTACGATGCCCTGTCGCTCTCCTTGTTATTGATAAGTTTTCTGGCAGCCTCTTCGTCACATTTCTGCCGTTCACAAACCAGACGGATGCGATCTTTCATGTCGGCAGTGATGAAGATGTTTACCACGTTTGGATAAGTTCGCAGCACATAGTCGGCAGCTCGTCCAACAAACACACAACTACCTTCATCGGCAGCCTTCATAATGGCTTCGCTTTGGAACAGAAAAAGACTCTCTTGCGAGAACTTGTTGTCATAGAAGTTATTATCGCTCAATAAAGGTGCACGCGTGTGGAAGAGGGTTTGAAAAAAGCCTTTGTGCTCATCATTCTGCTCAAAAAACTTCTCACTGAACCCACTTTCTTTAGCAGCTAAATTGAGTATCTCTTTGTCATAAAACTGACATCCAAACTCATCGGCAAGCAGTTTGGCGATAATGCGTCCACCACTGCCCACCTGTCGGCCAACGTTAATGATTATCTTCTTGTTGTTTCCCATTGGTAGATTCTTTATGTTGTATTTTGAATTTCTTCATATAAATCGTCATCATCGTCACAGCCACGATGACAGCAACAAGGTCTGAGGCAGGTAATGAGGCCCATACACCATCTATTCCAAAGATGGGAGGTAGGATAGTCAATAGAGGTAATAAGAAAAGTAGCTGTCGGGATAAAGACAGAAAAATGCTAATTTTTACTTTTCCGATACATTGAAAGAAGTTGGTAATCACCATCTGTGCCCCGACAACAGGGAACATCAGCAGGTCAATGCGTGTTCCCTTGATGGACATCTCAATGAGTGTCGGGTCGTTTGTAAAGAGACGCACACAATAGTACGGTATAAACATGGCGATAGCCCAACCAACGGTCATGATAACCGTGGCAGCTATAATGGATAACTCTAAAACCCTCATCACCCGATCCAGCTGCATAGCACCGTAATTATAGCCAGCAATAGGCTGCATTCCTTGATTGATGCCCATGACGAACATGATGAAAACCACGCCGATACTGTTGGCGATGCCATAAGCTCCTACTGCCATGTCACCTCCATAGCGCACAAACTGATTGTTCATGAAGATAACAATGATACAAGCGCAAGCGTTCATCAGGAAAGGAGAGATGCCAATGCCGATGATATTTTTTACCAAATCGGATTTGAGGCGATAGATACCTCTTTTTAGATGTAACAACTCATTGGGGTTGCTAAACAACTTGAGCTGCCAAACCAATGCGATGGCTTGTGAAATAATCGTTGCAAAAGCGGCTCCTCGAATACCCCAGCCCCACCAAAGAATGAAGATTGCGTCCAAAATAGCGTTCATGACCACCGTAAACATGGTGGCGTACATGGCTTGATTGGGCTTGCTGGCAGCACGCAGCACGTTGTTCATGCCAAAATACATGTGAGATATGATGTTACCGATTAAGATAATTTCCATATAGTCTCGTGCATAAGGCAAGGTGTTTTCACTGGCTCCGAAAAATAGGATAATGGGATCTAAAAAGAGTAAGCAGATAATTCCGAAGGCAAGTCCTATAATAATATTTAATGTAACAGAGTTTCCCAATACATTCTCGGCAATATCGTAGTCCTTCTGTCCCAACTTTACAGAAATAGCAGTAGACGATCCTACACCGATAGCAGCACCAAAAGCGGCAGATAAGTTCATAAACGGGAAGGTAATAGCTAATCCTGAAATAGCCATGGGACCTACTACCTGTCCAATAAAAATACGGTCAACCATGTTGTACAATGAGGATGCCGTCATTGCAATCACGGCTGGCATGGCGTATTGCATCAGTAGTGCGCCGACAGGCTTAGTACCTAATTCTAATGTTGCTGCTTTATTATCCATTCAAAAATCTCCATGTTTATCTTTGCAAATGTACAAAAAACTTCTGGTTCATCATAGCGTGAAACAAGGATAAAGAATGCTTTTCCTCATTTTATCAGTTATCTTTGAAATTAAAATTGTATTTTTGTGCATCTTAGTCACAATAGCAATCAGATGATGAAGCAGGCACTTTCTTTATACGAACTCAACGAACTGGTGCGCGAAACCCTCCAAACCGCCATGCCCAACGAATATTGGGTGGAGGCCGAACTCTCTGAGGTGCGCGAGGTACGTGGGCACTGTTACATGGAGTTAGTGCAGAAAGATGAGCGAACCAACACGCCCGTAGCCAAGGCTTCGGCCAAATGTTGGAAGAACAAGTGGATGCTCATGCGCCCTTACTTTGAACGCACAACCAGACAAGTGCTGCGCGCCGGCATGAAAGTGTTGCTGAAGGTGTACGCCAATTTCCATGAGGCTTACGGCTTTTCTTGGATTGTTAACGACATAGACCCCGTGTACACCATGGGCGACATGGCCCGCAAGCGCTTGGAAATCATTGCTCGTTTGAAGGCCGAAGGGGTGTTCGATCTGCAAAAAGACTTACACTTATCCATGTTCGCGCGCCGCATTGCCGTCATTTCCAGTGAGCAGGCGGCTGGCTATGGCGACTTTTTGCGACAGTTGAAAGATTGCGAGCAGGGGTTCAGCTTTGAGGTTCAGCTTTTTCCTGCCGTCATGCAAGGCGAACGAGTAGAACCCAGCGTTATCGAAGCCTTGAACTACATCAATGCGCAAGTCGATGACTTTGACGTGGTGGTCATCATCCGTGGCGGCGGAGCGACAAGCGATTTGAGTAGTTTTGACACCCTTTCGCTGGCCGAGAACGTGGCTAATTTTCCCTTGCCCATCATCACTGGAATTGGACATGAGCGTGATGAGAGCGTGTTGGACATGGTTTCGTTCCGTCGGGTCAAAACCCCTACGGCTGCAGCGGCGTATCTCATCGATAACCTGACGGACACTTTGGCTCGGATAGACGATGCGCAAAGTGAGATGGTGCAAATCGTGCGGCACTGCATGGAACAACAGAAGAATCGATTTGTGCGCGTATCGAGCAAAATACCGGTACTTTTCTCGCATGTCAGAGTGCGGCAGGAAGAGCGTTTGCAACAATATTTTTTGCAGCTTACCGCCAGGGCTTCCCGCATAATCTCTGATGCTCAGCATCACGTCCAGGTGCTTTCAAACAGCTTGAAACCGATGGCCGAGCGCAAAATCGTGACGGAAGGGCATCGCTTGGACATGCTTCAACAGCGATGCAAGTCGTTGGATCCCCAACTGCTGCTAAGCCGTGGCTACAGCATCACGCTGCACCAAGGACGCACGGTGCGCCATGCCAATGAGCTGAAGACGGGTGACGAGATAGAAACGCGCGTGGAGAGTGGAACATTCAAATCAATCATTAAATAATATGACCAAAGAGATAAACTATGAAGAAGCTGTTCGGCAGCTGGAAAACATTGTGCAGCGGATGGAAAACGAGGAGCTTGACATCGACGAATTGACCACCGAACTGAAAAACGCCCAAAAGCTCATCAAACTTTGTAAGGCGCGCCTGACTAAGGTAGATGCTGACATTAAGAAGATTTTGGAAGAGGATTAGGTGCGCTACGGGTTACAAAAAATACGCTGCAATCGTTGCGCATGCGCGATATTTTGCCTATTTTTGCGAAACACATGATGTGATTATAAACCTTTTAAACAGATAAGATGATGAAAAATATTGATTGGGCTAACCTGTCCTTCGGTTACGTGAAGACCGATTATAACGTGCGTTGCTACTATCGTGACGGTCAATGGGGCGAGATTGAAGTATGCTCCGACGAGTATCTTAACATGCACATGGCCGCCGCTTGCCTGCACTATGGACAAGAGGCCTTCGAGGGTTTGAAGGCCTATCGCTGTCCTGACGGGAAGATACGCGTGTTCAGAATGAACGAGAATGCGGCTCGCTTGCAGAGTTCTTGTCGCGGTATCGTGATGCCTGAGCTGCCTACCGAGCGTTTTGAAGAGATGGTTAAGATGGTGGTGAGGCTCAACCAAGCGTACATACCACCCTACGAGAGCGGAGCTACGCTTTACATTCGCCCGCTGCTCATAGGCACTTCGGCGCAGGTGGGCGTGAATGCGGCGCGCGAATACGCATTTATCATCTTTGTAACCCCTGTGGGACCTTATTTCAAAGGTGGATTTGCGAGCAACCCATACGTCATCATGCGCGACTACGACCGCTCGGCTCCTTTGGGAACAGGTAAGTACAAGGTGGGCGGCAACTATGCTGCATCGCTCTACGCGCACAGCATCGCTCATGAAAAAGGGTATGCCAGTGAGTTTTATCTCGATGCCAAGGAGAAGAAATACATCGACGAATGTGGGGCTGCAAACTTCTTCGGCATTAAGAACAACACGTATATCACGCCGAAGTCGACCAGCATCCTGCCCTCCATCACCAACAAGAGCCTCATGCAGTTGGCCGAAGACATTGGGCTGAAGGTGGAACATCGTCCCATTCCCGAAGAGGAGTTGGAAACATTTGAGGAGGCTGGAGCCTGCGGAACAGCTGCCGTCATCAGTCCCATCAGCTATATCGACGACCTCGATACGGGCAAACGTTATGATTTTGGTGACAAGCCTGGCCCCATCTCCACAAAGCTGTACAACAAGTTGCGTGGCGTACAGTATGGCACGGAGCCAGATGTTCATGGCTGGACTACCGTGGTGGTAGAGTAATAGTGGATAATATAAAAGGGCGACAATCTTGCCGCTCTTTTCTGATTCTGGGCGGCATGAAAGTGGCCCCTTTATGTCCCCAATCGTTGGTGTTTCATCACACAAATATGATGTGTGGCGGAAGTCATGTTCTATAGCATTGACTTTACCCTCCAAACCCATTGACTTTGTCTGTTAATAGCATTGACTTTGCCCGCCAAACTCATTGACTTTGGAAGCTC
>JBNPOM010000058.1:0-17274 GCA_050315175.1 Prevotella sp. SGI.027 | reverse complement strand
CTAATTAGTTGAAAAAACGTCTGGCACTAATCTTTGTCAGAGGTTATGATTTGGCCCAATTCCTGATAGAACGTCTCCACCTCGCCCAAATAAGTTTTCAATATCTTCCCATCGGGACCTATCAGCACCTTATAAGGATAGCCTTTCACCCTATATGCGGTTTCGACCTTCGCATCGGCGTCTCTCACCTGCGGCCACGGCAACTGGTATTTCTCCAAAGCCTGTTTCCATTTTTCGGCTTTGTCGTTGCAATCGATGCCCACAAACTCAATGCGATCTCCGTATTGGGCATAGCATTCTTTCATTTTGGGAAATCCCTTGATGCACCATGTACACCATGAGCCCCAGAAGTCCAGCAGCACATATTTGCCCTGCAGGGAACTGAGCGTGAGCGTATCGCCCTGCGGCGTTGGGAGGGAAAAGTCGGGGGCCATCGCGCCGACTTTAGCCGTGTCAGCCACTTCTTTCCGAGCTTTCCTCATCACGGCCATCCGCTCAAAGGCTTCCTGCCACATATCCAAATATCCTTTGAAACGACCGTTGCGCACTGCGGGACTAAGCTTCCGTATGACCGGAACCACACGGTCCATATTCACGTCGAGCACCAAAGTCGCCGTGGCGTCCTCGTCGGTATGCTGTACGATGTACTCCTCGACCACAGGGTGCCTGCGCCGATTGATGTCACGGTTGGCGGCTTTGCGTATGCTGTCGAGCCGAACGGCATTGTCACCGGCAGCCACTCCAGCCTCATACTCTTTTTTGGCGATGTCAAATTCCGTGTGGAAAGGCCTTCCCACGTCCATCACTTTGGCGTACTGCTGATAGAATGCGCTGCCCGAAATGCGGACGCTGTACTCGTCGATGAAATCTCCTTCTATGTTGACAAATTCGTCGGGGACAAAGAAAAAGTACATGACCTTTTTGGGACTGGATTTCAACCAAAGACTCCCTTGGTAGGCCTTGTCTATATAAAGCGAAAAATTAAAATGGCCGTTGTTGACGGGCGTAGCAAAATTGATGATTTTCTTGTCCGGATTTCGCTCTACATACTCCACGAGGATGGAGTCGTTTCCAACGTCGGTCAGTGCGCCGCTCATCGTAAAATTGCTCTGTGCCGAGGCCCCTGACGAAAACAGCCACGTTGCCACCGACAAAATAAAGAATTCCAATTTACATGCTCTTTTCATCTTATTGGGATTTAAAGTTGTTTTCCAATGTTTCGGCAAGCAGCCTCATTCACGACAAAATTCGGTAAAATAGTTGATTTGTCAAAGTGTTTTCGTTCTGTTTCTTTAATGTTTTAACACCCAAAGGTAGTCATTTTTGGTGAATTATACAAATATTACGATATATGTATCAAAAAGGTAGATTCAACTTCAAAATGCTTCTCATCCCGCACGCAAGAGATGGCAAGTTGGTCATCTGGCATTTAACACACAACTATCTGAAATCCAACGCGTTGACAAAAACACCGAAACCGCCTTTCAATAGCATGGAGATTGGAAGGCAATAGCATGAAGATTGGCGGGTAAAGTCAACGGGTTTAGCGGGTAAAGGCATGGGGATTGAAACCCATCGCCCATGCGCTGGGTGATAACAGAAGCGGAAGGGAGCGGAACATCTGATGGCATGCTTGGCCTGGAAGTGACAAATAATCGGCAGGGCAAAGCATAATTCATGAATTTTTTACTAACTTTGCAAACAGATGGCTCGAGCCGGAAAGGCAGCTGGCAACGGCCCACAACAACGATTTTGAAACAGTGAAATTCAGCGAAGTAATCGGACAGGAAGACGCTCAGGCGCGCCTTTTACAGCTGGTGCGCGAGAACCGTGTGCCCCATGCCATCATGCTTTGCGGTCCGTACGGCAGTGGCAAGTTGGCCTTGGCCTTGGCTTTCGCCTCCTATTTGCTGGGCGAACGCAACGAAGAGGGGCAATCGGTGCTGAACAACGACCATGCCGTGACGAATGCCGAGGCCATGCTGCGCAACTGGGAGCATCCCGATTTGCACTTCACCTTCCCCGTGATTCGCCCAACAGGCACCTCGTCTGACCACAAGATGGTGAGCGACGACTTTGGCAGGGAATGGCGAACGCTGCTCAAAGAAGGTGCTTATTTCAGCATGGATCAATGGCTCGACCGCATGAAGGCCACCACGCAGCAAGCCCAAATATTTGAGGCAGAGAGCGATGAGCTGACCCGCAAGCTGAGCTTGAAATCGAGTCAGGGCGGTTATAAAATCTCACTCATCTGGCTGCCCGAGCGCATGAATCAGGTTTGTGCCAACAAACTGCTCAAGCTACTGGAAGAGCCGCCCCTGCAAACCCTGTTCATCCTGGTGTGCGAGGAGCCCGAAAAACTGCTCGAAACCATCCGGAGCCGCGTGCAACGCATCGACGTGAGGCGCATTGACGACCAGGCCATCGAGCAGGCGTTGGTAGAAAAACGAGGACTGGAAGCCGACATGGCGCACCGCATAGCACGCACGGCCAACGGCAACTGGCTGAAAGCACTGGAGACGCTGGATGCTGACAACGAGAACAGACAGTTTCTGGAAACGTTCAAACAACTGATGCGACTGGCGTACATGCGCAACGTGAAGGAACTGAAGAAATGGACTGAGGGCGTTGCCGGCTACGGACGAGAGAAGCAGCGGCGCATGCTGGACTACTTCAGCAGAATGGTTCGCGAAAACTTCATGTACAACTTTCGCCTGCCCGAGCTGAACTACATGACGATGGAAGAGGAGGATTTTGCCAAGAACTTCGCCCGATTCATCAACGAAGCCAACGTCATGGAGATTGAAGAACTGTTCGCCTCGGCACGAAGAGACATCGGGCAAAACGCCAATGCAAAGATTGTTTTCTTCAACATGGCGTTGGAAATGATTGTTCTGCTCATCAAAAAATAACAATATATACAAGAATGTCGTCCACGAGAAGGCACACCGCCGACAACCGTGACAGCGGCATTCTTCCACTCAACTTTTACACAATGGATTACAAAAATATGAAATTCAAGATAGCCAACGGGTGTGACAGAGGCCTTTGCCGCCACTCGTGTGGCCGCCAAGACAAGCAGTTGAACACCTATGACTGGCTGGCCGACATCCCAGGAAACAACCTGACGACCGACTTGGTGGAGGTTCAGTTCAAGAATACCCGAAAGGGATATTTCCACAACGTGAACGGGTTGGACCTGAAAAAGGGTGACATCGTGGCCGTGGAAGCCAGTCCGGGACACGACATTGGCGTGGTGACACTCACCGGAAGCCTGGTGAAGCTGCAAATCAAGAAGGCCAATTTGAGGTCGCAAGATGAGATTAAACGCATCTACCGAATAGCCAAAGAGGTGGACATGGAGAAATACAGGGAGGCGAAGGCTCGCGAACACGACACCATGATACAGAGTAGAAAGATTGCGAAGGATCTTGGTCTGCAAATGAAGATAGGCGACGTGGAGTATCAGGGCGACGGCAACAAGGCCATCTTCTACTATATCGCCGACGAACGCGTAGACTTCAGGCAGCTCATCAAAGTGCTGGCCGAAACCTTCCACGTACGCATTGAGATGAAACAGATTGGTGCCCGCCAGGAAGCAGGGCGCATTGGCGGCACCGGACCGTGTGGACGAGAGCTTTGCTGCGCCACCTGGATGAAGAACTTCGTATCGGTTAGCACCAACTCGGCGCGCATCCAAGACATCTCGTTGAACCCACAAAAGTTGGCCGGAATGTGCGCCAAGCTGAAATGCTGCCTCAACTATGAGGCCGACGACTATCTGGAAGCCAGCCGAAAACTGCCCAGCAAGGAGATTGTATTGCACACGGCGGACAAGGATTATTATCATTTCAAGGCAGATATCCTCACAGGGATGGTGACCTACTCTACCGAAAAGAACGCTGCCATCGACCTCGAAACGATTGATATCCAACGCGTTCAGGAAATCATCGAGATGAACAAGCGGGGCGAAAAACCTGCTTCGCTCTTGAATGATGGGCAGAAGAAAGAGGAACCCAAGCACAAGGATTTGCTTGCCGGTGCTGACATCAGTAGGTTTGACAAAAACAAAAACCGAAAGAAAAGGCCCAACACGGAGGCTTCAGAAGGCAATGCAAGACGGGGAAACAATAACAATCGGCGCAGAAACAATCAAAACCGCAGGCCGAGAACGGACCGAAATGACAATCAAGAACGTCAGGCAGATAATTGATAGGACATGAGAAAGTTGGGGGTAGCACTCATCCTTTGCATTCTTTTTGCAGCTTGCAACGAAAAAAAAATGTATGACACCTTTCATCATACACCCCTTGCAGGCTGGGAAAAGAATGACAGTCTGGCGTTTGATGTGCCCAAGTTGAAAGCCTCGGGACACTACCAATCGGCGTTGGCACTGCGAATCAACAACGAATATCCTTTCATGGGACTCACGCTCATCGTTGAGCAAACCGTTCTTCCGTCGCACATCAAACACGTCGACACGCTCAATTGCGCGCTCATTGGTGCCAATGGGGTGCCCAAGGGACAAGGAATTGGCTACTATCAATATGCGTTTGACATCACTTCGATGGACTTACACGAAGGTGATTCGCTGCACATCAGCGTTCGTCATGACATGAAGAGAGAGATTTTACCAGGCATCAGCAACGTGGGAGTGAGCCTGACGAAAAGGTAAACGGTTTGGTGCTTTTGAGCTATCTTCAGGTTATGTGTGCACCAAGTTGCGCCCCGCGTCTATCCTGAGGAAGATGAACAGCAGGAGGGTGAAGCCCCAAAGCGACGAACCGCCATAACTGAAAAACGGCAACGGAATGCCGATGACAGGCGTAAGTCCCAACACCATGCCCACGTTGATGAAGACATGGAACAGAAAGATGCTGGCCACACAATAGCCATAGATGCGCCCAAAAGCAAACGGTTGGCGTTCGGCCAGCTTGATGAGTCGCAGGATTAATGCCAAGAAAAGCACCAACACGCCGGCAGAACCAATGAATCCTTCTTCCTCGCCAACCGTACAGAAGATGAAATCGGTATCTTGTTCGGGCACAAACTTCAGCTTGGTTTGGGTTCCATTGAGGAATCCTTTCCCCCTTAGTCCACCTGCACCAATGGCAATCTCACTCTGATGGACGTTATAACCTGCACCGGCCACATCTTCTTCCAGCCCCAACAGCACGGTGATGCGCACGCGTTGGTGCGGTTTCATCACGTTATTGAGCACATAGTCGGCCGAATAGAAGAACACGATTGAACCAACAGCAAACAAGGCGATGTAGAGATAACTCCTCATTTGGCTGGCCAGCCAACAATAAGTCAGATAACCAATCAGTACGATGGACACGATGAGCTGCACCCAAACCACGTCAAATGGAAGCACAAACTGTGCAAAAAGCAGCGAGAGAGCGGTAACTCCCAAGCAAACCAACAAGATAAAACGGGCTTGCCGCTTATCCTTACAGTAGAGATACACCATCGAAGCCGAGAATACCTGAACCAACAACAGCACCATGAACTTGCCCGCAGAAACGGGTAACGACCACAATGCGGTATCCTCATACTTGATACCTAACACGAAATAAATCACCATCGCCACGCCTGTAAACAACACACTGCCTGGCATTCCCTCGCGATAGAACATCAGGAAGAACGACAAATAAACCAAGGCAGAACCTGTTTCTTTCTGCGCAATGATGAAGAGCATGGGCAACAAGACGATGCCAATGGCGATGGCAAAGTCTTTCCATTGATGAATGTCAAAGCCATAGCGCCCCATGAACTTTGACACGGCCAACGCTGTTGCAAACTTCGCAAACTCTGCGGGCTGCAATCTAATCGGTCCCAGCACCAACCATGAGCGCGACCCCTTGATGTCATGCGGATTGAAGATGGTGGCAAAGAGCAGCACGAGGAATGCGACATAGATGATGTACGAGAACATATCGTAGAATCGGTCATCGAGTAAAACCAGCACCATGCCTAAGAAGACGGAGGTGGCAATCCACACAATCTGCATACCCGACCGCGTACTGAGGCTGAAAATATCGGTGTCGCCGTAGGTGTAGCTGGCTCCACATACACTGAGCCACCCAAAGATGAGCAGCGCTATGTAGATGAGAATGGTCCACCAGTCAAGTGAACGAAACACTCCAGAGGGTTTATCGGTTACTCGAGCCATATCCTATTCGACGATTTTGCATTGTTTTTGCTTTTGCTTCCGATGCCGGAGAAAGCTTCCCTTTAATATATTGTTCCATCATGAGAGAACCGATTGGCACACCAAAATCGGCTCCAAATCCGCCATTCTCCACATAAACGGCGATGGCTATCTTAGGGTTGTTCATCGGAGCAAAGCCCATGAAGACCGAATGGTCGTGTCCCCGATTCTGCGCCGTACCTGTCTTTCCGCACACAGCATAATCAGCTCGGTTGGCAGCTCGGCAGGTTCCGCGCTCAACAGCCGAACGCATTCCCGCCACAACATAATCGTATGCCCGCTTGTTGGCCTTGGTGTAATGGCGGCGAGTGAACAGGGTATCGAGCGGTTCGCCTTGCACTTTGCGCACCACATGCGGCACATGATAGTAGCCTCGGTTAGCAATGGTTGCCCCAAGATTGGCAATTTGCAAGGGAGTGAGGTTCACTTCTCCCTGTCCAATGGAGATACTAATGATGGTCAAGCCATTCCATGAGCCATGATAGGCTTTGTCATAGAAAGCCGAATTGGGTATCAATCCGCGCTTTTCACTTGGCAAATCGATGCCAAGTTTATAGCCAAAGCCCATGCTCACCATGTAGTCGCGCCAAGTGTCCATCGCGGTTTGCACGCTTTTGTATTTGCGTCGGTTGCCTATCATATAGTACAATCCCCAACAGAAATAAGCGTTGCACGACGTACTGATGGCCGGTACGAGCGCCAGGGGTGAGGCATGACCGTGACAACCCACATGAAGTCCGCGGTAATAGAATCCGCGATGGCAAGCAAACGACGTGGAAGGAGAGATGATTCCCTCCGAGAGATAGGTCAAAGCCTGCGTAGTTTTGAAGGTTGACCCTGGTGGATACTGTCCCATGATGCTGCGGTTCAGCAGGGGTTTCCATTGGTTTCGCTGCAACGCATGATGAATTTTCCCCCTTTTCTTCCCCACCATCCAACGCGGATCGTAGGTGGGTGACGATACCATACACAGCACTTCGCCCGTGGAAGGCTCAATGGCAACGATGCTTCCTATCTTTCCTTGCAGCAATCTCTCACCCAACGCTTGCAGATTAAGGTCGAGAGATAGGGTGAGATTCTTGCCTGGAATGGGCTTGGTATCAAGCTCACCGTTTTGATAACTCCCCTGAACTTTGCCATGTACGTCACGCAACAAGATTTGAACACCCTTCTGTCCACGCAGCTGTTTCTCGTAAGAACGCTCCACACCCAGCTTTCCTATATAGTCGCCAGCCTGGTAATAATCGTCCCCTTCGATGTCACTTGGCGAAACCTCGGCCACATCTCCCAACACATGTGCTGCGTAAGGATATTGATATTGTCGAATGCTTCGCTTCTGAACATAGAACCCCGGGAAGCGATACATCTTCTCTTGAAACACGCTGAACTCTTTGTCGCTCAACTGACTCATGAAGAGTTGTTGTGTAAAACGCGAATAACCGGGGTTTTTGTTTCTATCCTTAATCTCGGCCATGCGCGCTTTAAAAAAGTCTTTGGTAATGCCCAAAGCTTCACAAAACTCGAGTGTGTCAATCCTATTTTTCTGCTCATTCATCACCACCATGATGTCGTAAGCAGGCTGATTGTACACCATGAGTTTGCCATGGCGATCGGTAATGATGCCACGAGATGGATAATCTATCTTTTTGAGGAAGGCGTTACTGTCGGCATTCTTCTTATAATCATCGCTTAACAACTGCAAGGTAAACAGACGAATGATATAGATGACCACAATAACAATGGCCACCCCGGCTATGACATATCTACGTTTTTCAAGATTATAATCCTTCATTCATCCGCAACAAAAGCCTCATCAACCCACTAACTCTTCCGCATGTTTTCTAAAGTGAGCAGCAATATTAACGTTAGTATGGTGCTACCGACCACGCATTTGAGCCATTGCATCCAATTAAAGAAGCTGAATGACTCGAGTGTAAAAAAGACAATGCAGTACAAAAACACCAGCAACAACGCATAATTCAAGAACGATGCCACGCCCAACGACCGCATGGACGGCTGCAAATCATCAGCACTCTCGCGAGGCAAGAACAACATCAGCACGTAAGGTTGCAGCAAACCGATGAACGTCATGCTGGCTGCGGCCAAGCCAGGGGTATTGGAAAAGATGTCTACACATAAGCCCCCCAAGAATCCGTAGCACAAGATTGCCCACTTAGGGAAGTTGCGTCGGAAGAGCAACATGACGTAGACATACAGCAAAGGGGTGGCGAAACCAAAGAGATGGATATGGTTGAACACCAACACTTGCAGCAACAAGAGCAGGACAAAGAATGATATTCCTTTCAACATGTCTATACTCATATCCAAAAACTTTAATTGTCTTTCACTTCCATCGAATCACGCGCGGCTCTCATCACCTCAATTCGCTCTTTCATCAGCGTGTTGTCGATGACGGAAACATCACGCAACGTAGCAAAATCGGTGGCGAGTTGAACACACAACCGATACGAAGCGCCATCAGGAGAATTGTAAACATGTAAAATCTTTCCCACCAAAATGCCGGGCGGAAACACCGATGAGTAACCACTGGTTACGATGTTTTCGTGCAATTTGAAGCGCGCGTGCCGCGGAATGTCATCCAAAAAAGCCTGATCGGTGGAGCCTCCACGCCAGTTGAGAAAACCAAAATAGTCGCGATTCTCAATCTTACAACTCACATTCGACTTTGCGTTGAGCAACGGAATCACGACGGCATAGTGCGACGAAACCAAATAAACAATCCCCACAACACCTGTCCCACTGACCACACCCATGTCTTTTCGCACGCCGTCAGCCGACCCTTTATCAATAGTCATCAGGTTGTTGGCATCCTTCAAAGAGTTGCTCACCACCTTGGCAGGAATCTGCTTAAACTGGGACAACTGCTGGGTGACATCGGCTTTCATATAGGATGAGTCCTTCGTCACGGCCGTCAGCTTCTCTGAAAGCTCCACAACTTTTTGCTCTAAAGCCAGATTTCGTTGGGTCAAATGCTGGTTGACCGTGGCCAATGAGAAGAATTTTTCCAGTTGCGAACTCCACTCATAAACCTTTCCCGTCACGACATTCGCGGACGAGAACCACACGCTGTTCTGGTAACTGTTGTACCTGAACAGCAAGGTAAAACTGATAGCTTCAAGCAATATAAAAACAAACCAATGGTGGTGTTTTGCAAGAAACTCAATGAGATTCCGCATGCATACAATTGATTTTCAGTGTCACAAACCCTTAACCGTTATCTCATCAAGAACGAGAAGCGGTCTACATTCTTCAAAGCGATGCCTGCTCCCTTTGCCACGCTGTGCAATGGATCTTCTGCAATGTGGAAAGGAATGTTGATTTTATCAGTCAATCGCCTGTCAAGTCCGCGCAGCAAGGCTCCGCCACCACTGAGATAGATGCCATTTTTCACGATGTCAGCGTACAACTCAGGCGGCGTTGCCTCCAATGCAGACAGCACGGCATTCTCTATTTTGGCAATGGTTTTATCCAAACAGTGCGCTATTTCTTGATAGCAAACGGGCACCTCCATCGGCAACGCCGTGATCCTGTTAGGTCCATGAACAACATAATCTTCAGGAGCCTCTTCGCCCAAATCGGTCAACGCAGAGCCAACGTGAATCTTGATACGTTCTGCCATGCGCTCGCTCACCTTGACATTGTGCTGCCTACTCATGTATTCCTGGATGTCGGCCGTTAAGTCATCACCGGCCGTACGAATGGAGTTGTTCGACACGATGCCGCCCAACGAGATTACGGCAATCTCGGTACTACCGCCACCGATGTCCACAATCATGTTGCCTTCCGGTGCCTCAACGTCGATACCGATACCAATGGCGGCCGCCATCGGTTCGAAAATCAGGTAGACATCACGACCGTCGGCATGTTCGGCCGAGTCGCGTACGGCGCGAAGTTCCACCTCGGTACTGCCCGAAGGAACCCCGATGACCATGCGAAGTGACGTTGAGAACAAGCGTCTACCAGGCCTCACCATCTTGATTAAGCCACGCATCATCTGCTCGCAGGCCGTAAAGTCGGCGATTACTCCGTCGCGCAGCGGACGAATGGTGCGAATGTTGTCGTGCGTCTTCTCGTACATCAACTTCGCCTTCTCACCCACGGCAATCATCTTGTCGGTGCGACGATCCAGTGCAACAACCGACGGTTCGTCAACCACAATCTTGTCATCACTGATGATGATGGTGTTGGCGGTACCCAAGTCCATTGCTATTTCTTGGATAAAAGAAAAAAATCCCATATCTGTTTATGTTTTATTTTTAGGCCTAAATGCCGACACGGAGCCACCTCCTGCCAGCCTATATCTTCTTTATTTTGCAAACCATTGGTGGATAGCCGTGTCATAGTGACTGCTCACCCCAAAGGCACGTTCGGCAAAATGCTTCCTCTCTTCGAGCGTGGTTTGTGCGCCATTCTTGTCAAGGATGTCCTGCAACATGCCATATTCGTTCTTGCTGGGCACGATAACCACATCGTTGAAGTTTTTAGCACCAGCCCGAATCAGGGAGATACCCCCAATGTCAATCTTCTCAATGATTTCTTGTTCTGAAGCACCACTGGCCACAGTCTCCTCGAAAGGATAAAGGTCAACCACCACCAAGTCGATTGCCGGGATGTCATATTGCTGCATCTGCGCACGGTCGCCCTCGTTTTCACGACGGGCAAGGATGCCACCGAACACCTTGGGGTGCAACGTCTTGACACGTCCGCCCAAGATAGATGGATAAGAAGTGACGCTTTCCACCGTTTGACATTCGTAGCCCAACGACTCGATAAACCGTTGTGTACCACCTGTAGAAAGGAATTTTACGCCCTCAGAATGCAGCTTTGCCAACAGCGCCTCCAATCCATCTTTGTGAAAGACGGAAACCAACGCTGTTTTAATTTGTTTTACTCCAGCCATATTTTTATGTGTATTTGGCCACAAAGTTACGAAAAACACTTGAATGAACCGCATCAATGATTGTAAAAAACGTTATTTTACATAGAATACGCACGGTACTTTCAATGAAAAAGGTTTTTTGATGTGAAATTGAAATTCGCGATCAGGAAAAAGGTTATGCGAATCCTTGGTGCACCCCTACGCTGCACGCCCTATTCGCCTCATTTCACCCGTGGGTCGCCCAAGTTTTTGGGGTGGATTTTCAAACTCAATGACTTTGGAGCGCAAACCCATTGCATTTGGATGCCAAACCCAATGACTTTGGACGCTAAACTCAATGACATTGGCGGGCAATCTACATGCTTGTGGAAAAATATTCTAAACGGCTGGAAAACAAGAGAATACAAGTGTGGAATTTGGGAGAGGGGCATGAGGCAAGTTCTGCGTGACTGTTTTCCGCCACAAGTCAGTTTATCACAAAAACACGTTGCCCCACCTTGTTTCACTTGGCAGTATCGATAGGCCTGAAAAAATCGGCCACCAGCCAGGAAAACAAGATGAGGCAACGCTCAAATTGAAAATCTAATCAATAGTCAGACGAAGACCTATCAAAGTCCACGAGCCTTCAACAGGGCCTTGGCATCCGGTGCCTTCAAGCCTGTAAAGTCGCAGAACATCTGCATCAGGTCGCCCGTATTGCCACGGCTAAGCACCTTGTCACGGAAAGCCTGACCTACCTCTGGCTTCAGTGGGCCATGCGCTTTGAAGTAGTCGGCCACGTTAACAGCGAGTACTTCCGACCACAGATAGCTGTAATAGCCAGCCGCATAGCCGCCACCCCACACATGGTTGAAGTACGAGGTAGAATAGCGTGGAGGAATCTGTACGTTGTACAGTCCAATTCCTTGGAGTGCCTTCGTTTCAAACTCGCCAGCCTTGTCGGCCGCAGGGATTTGCGATGAAGGCATGTTGTGCCAAGCCAAATCCAGACAGGTGGCTGCCAGGTTCTCGCCCAGGGCGTAGGCAGAATGGAATTGAAGTGAGTTGAGCATCTTCTGTTTCAATTCTTCCGGCATGGGCTTTTGGGTCTTATAATGCTTGGCGAAGTTAGCGAACACTTCGGGAATGACGGCAAACGACTCATTAAACTGTGAGGGCATCTCTACGAAGTCGCGCGTCACAGCCGTTCCACTCAACGTGTTGTACTTACAATTCGAGAGCATTCCGTGCAGCGCATGCCCAAACTCGTGGAACATGGTGGTTGCCTCATCCCAAGTAAGCAACGTGGGTTGCCCCTCCGGAGCCTTGGCAAAGTTGCACACATTATATATAATAGGCAGCTGGTTGCGCAGCTTGCTTTGCTTGGCAAACGAGCTCATCCATGCGCCACCCCGCTTGGTTGGTCGGCGGAAATAGTCAACATAGAACAATGCCAGCTGCTTGCCATCCTTGTCCATCACGTCAAACACCTTCATGTCCTTGTGGTAGGTAGGCAGGTCGGTACGCTCTTTGAAAGAAAGGCCGTAAGCCCTGTTGGCGGCAAAGAATACGCCATTAACCAGTACAGAATCGAGGTTGAAATAGGGTTTCACCTCATCTTCCGAGAAGTTGAACTGCTCTTTCTTCATCTTAGCCGAATAATAGAAGCGGTCGTAAGGCTGCAATTTGAAATCAGTTCCCATGGTTTTCTGCGCATACGCCTCGATGGCGCGCGTTTCCTCATCGGCCTTTGGCGTGTAAGCACCAATCAACTGCTTGAGGAAAGCATTCAAATTGTCCATATTTTTCGCCATGGTATTGTCCAGCGAGTAAGCTGCATAATTCTTGAATCCCATCAGTTCGGCCTTCTCAGCGCGCAACTTTGCCATCTCAACGATGATGGGGAAGGTGTTGAATTTTCCTGTTCCGTCGGCACGATGAATAGAAGCATTGAACACACGCTCGCGCAACGCACGGTTTTCAAGGCTTGCCAAGATGGGCTGTTGCGTGGTGTTGGTAATCACGATGCAGTAAGGCGTCTTGCCATCGCGGCTCTCAGCGTCTTTCTTGCACTGTGCGATATCCGCCTCACTCAGTCCGGCGAGGTCTTCAACCTTGTCTACCCAAATGGCCGCTTCGTTGGTAGCTTTTGGCAACATGTTACCAAAATCCTGCTGCAATTTGGCTATTTTGTTGTTGATTTCTTCCATGCGCTTTTTCTTATCTGCCGGCAACAAAGCCCCAGAACGCACGAAATTCTTATACACTTCCTCCAACAACTTTTTGTCTTCGCCTTGCAACTTATCGTGTTCGTGATCGTAAACATATTTGATTCGATCGAAGAAAGGTTGGTTGAACGATATCTCGTTGTCGAAATCGGTGAGCAAAGGCACTGCTTCGTTCTCTACTTCTTCCAGTTCAGGGGTCTTGTCTGCACTGGTGAGCCCAAAGAAGATGCTGGTCACTCGGTCGAGCAATACGCCACTCTTTTCGTAGGCCAGAATGGTGTTCTCGAATGTCGCCGAGTCTTTGTTGTCCACAATGGCCTTGATGGCCTCACGCTGTTCTTCGATTCCAGCTTTCATCGCTGGCAAAAAATGTTCGGTTTTGATTTTACTAAAATCAGGCGCGCCAAAAGGTAGCGTGCTCTCTTTCATCAAAGGGTTGTTGTCCAAATCGGCTCCTTTCTTGTCCGTGCAGCCCGTTAGGGTGGTTGCACACAGGGCCGCGCATAACATTGTAATTCCTAAAAAAGATTTTCTAAAATAATGATACATAGTTTTTATGATTTTGGTTATATTCTTTCTACACTGGTGGTGTGGGCAAATAGGTTGACATTGAGCCACCTATTTCTCCGCTTCAACGCTTGCTATGCCATCACAAGCCCCTGCTGAATGGTGAGAAAAACCAGCGAAGAGCTTCGACAGGTTTAGGCTTCAAACAGGATGACATGCCAACAAAAATAAGCATATTTTTTGAGATAAGTATAAGATTGTCACTTTTTTCAAAACTATTAAGAACTTTGTGTTTCTGTTTTTTATCTATAAAACCCTGCGCGCCCAAGGCAATATCCGCCGAAAAATAGCGTTAATGATACATCATGAAGAAGGTTTTTCACATCCTGCTGTTAGTGCTATGCGCGATGGTTGCCTATGCGCAGCCCGACCGAAGGGTGCAAAATCGGCCTTATACCGACCTGCGCCCGTTCCATTTCGGCGTGCTGCTGGGCACTCATTTTCAGGACATTGAGTTCAATAACGTTGGCATACAGCACATTACTCACGAAGATGGTTCGACGAGCGAAGCACTCATTACGACCGATCAAGACCGCTGGGACGCAGGTTTAACGGTGGGCGTGCTGGGCGAATTCAGGCTGAGTACCAACTTTCAGTTCCGCATCGCCCCTGCCATGTACTTCGGTAATCGCCACCTGACGTTTCACAATTTCAACAAACAGGATGCGAATGGGCAGTCCATCGAAGAGCGCCAAGATATCAAGACGGCGTACATTTCTACCGCACTCGACTTGATTTTTGCCGCACCTCGCTTCAACAACCATCGTCCTTACCTCATGGCTGGCGTGAATCCCATGGTGAATTTGAGTGGCAACAGAGACCAATACGTTGCCTTGAAGCGATATGAAACATTCGCAGAGGTTGGAGTTGGCTGCGATTTCTACCTACCTTATTTCAAATTAAGACCCGAATTGAAGTTCTTATTTGGCCTGACCAACAGTTACGATGCCAAGCATGCGGACAGTTTGAAGGACAAAAACATGATTCCGTATGCCAAATCCGTGGATCGATCTCGGTCCAAAATGATTGTCTTGACCTTTTATTTTGAATAAAAAACAGCGGCTTACAACCCCTCCGGCACATCATACATGCCACGGATTGCAAGCCGCTATTTGACTTGAAAGCACTGCTTCGGCGCCTTTTTCCTTATTTTTTCTTGGCGAAAGAGAGTTTCAGTTTACCTACAAAAACGGCGTGTTTGCCGTTCTGATCCACAGGAATCTCTTTTCCATCCAGGTTCTTTGCGTACTCCAAGGTCTTGAAATAGGAGTGCGAATGACCGCCCAAGACCAAGTCGATATACCGCGACCCTGCAATCATGGCTTTATCTCCTTCGCTCCCATCCAGCCATCCCAAATGTGAAATACAAATCACCAGGTCGCACTTCTTGTCGCGCTTGAGCATCAGAGCCGTATCGTGAGCCGTCTTCACAGGGTCCAAATAACGCACACCCTGGCACTTTTGGGCATCAACCAGTCCATCCAAAGCCGGCGAAAGACCGAACACACCTATCTTAATACCTTTGCGCTTAATGATTAAGTAAGGCTTAACCAGGCCTTCACAAGGCGTTCCCGTAAAATCGTAGTTGGTGCAGACGATGGGAAAACGCAGGTTTCGGAGGATGAAAGCGAGGTTCTCCATGCCGAAATCAAACTCGTGGTTGCCAATCGTACCCGCATCATAGCCCATCCTGTTCATCAGCTTTAGCTCCACTTCGCCTTTGTAAAGGGTATAATAAGGTGAACCTTGACTGAAGTCACCGCTATCGAACAGCAACAAATCGGGGTCTTTCTTCCGCTCTTGCTTCAGCATCTCGATGCGGCGAATGAATCCACCTCGGCCCGCCAACATCGTGTCGGCCAAATTGGGATTCAAGGGATAAATGCAACTATGCGTGTCGTTGGTGTGCAGAATGGTCAAGGTTTTGTCTTGCGCCGCCATAGGCATCACGGCCATCATGAGCAACGCCATGGTTACAAACAGGTATCTCTTCATTTGTTTTATCTCCTTCTTTTTGATGGTCAAATCTATTCTACAACTATTCTTCCTTCTATCTTCGCGTCTACTTCCTCATGCTTTGCCGCCTGTTGTTTGAAGTAGTCGATGATGATGAAGCGCACGTTGTTCTCGTGAACCTGTGGCGACACCACATCCGTCTTGTGCTTGAAAGCCACGAGTTTGTCATTGCCTTGTGCGAGATAGTCCAAGGTTGCGATGCGGTATTTAGCGTTTGGATTCACTTTTTGTCCATCAATCAAGGCCGATTTGAGTCGTCCATCCTTGGTAATCACCAACCGAACCTCGCGGCTCAAGCCTTCACCACCCACGCTAGCAATCTGCTCAAAGAGCTGAAGTACCTGCGCTCCGGTGAGCGTAAGCAGGCAAAGCTTGTTCTCGAAGGGTGCCACATCCACCACGTCGCCAATGGTTACGTCGCCCTTGACCAATGCCGCACGGATGCCACCCATATTATATACGCCGAAATCGGGTGCGTCGTTGGCTTTCTTTGCGCCCCACACCAGGATGTCGGCCAATAAGTTTGACAGCGTGCTTTCTGGTCGTTTCACACTCATGTCACGCGCCACACGTCCCACAACTGGCCCCATGAGGCTGTCAATATCTTCTTTATAAGGTCGCATCAACATCTCAACAACCTTGTCATGCGTGGCATCATAGCGCTGATCTACAACGATACGCGTGCGCTGAACGCTCGTGAGTTGGTACTGATGTACGCACGACGCACACACCATGCACATGCCGATGCACGCTCCTACTATTCGTTTTTGCATCATACAAAATATTGTTTTTATTGTACAAAGATAATTAAAGCATTCGCATCTGTCCTTTCCACCTGTAATCTTATAATATAATTTAACAACTATCCATCACGACAGGTAACTATTCAGCAATATTGTTCATGACAAATTCTTTCTCAGCACTAACTTGACTATCAACCAGAACACGACTCTTTCATTTAAAAACCTGAGTTCGGGATAAGAAAATGATGAAAAAAGTTGGTAATCTCGCCATGTTTTTGTACCTTTATATATGAATATCAATAAGTTACAAATATTATAGCGATGATTACCAAAGACAAAATTACAGAGATTTTTTGTCTTGCAGATGACTTCTGCAAGGAATTTGATGCAGAAATAGCAAAACTGGCTCTGCAGGAGCCTGACGGCATCAAGCATCGAAAGCGTAAATGGCGAATGAGCCGTGCGGAGATCATGACTATTCTCATCTGTTTCCACTTCAATGACTTCCGCAATTTCAAGCATTACTATCTATTTTATGTCAGGGAGCACATGAGGGATTTGTTTCCCGAGCAACTCTCCTATAACCGTTTCATAGAACTGGAATCAAGAGTTGCCGTTGAGATGATG
>JBNPOM010000057.1:0-18381 GCA_050315175.1 Prevotella sp. SGI.027 | reverse complement strand
TTGCGATATTGTGAGTAGTATTTCATCTCGATTCTTGAATCGTTTTAACATCCAAAGGTAGTCATTTTGGGCGAATTGACCAAATTTTACACAATATAAATAGTTAATTATCAGATAGTTAAAGTTAATTAGCAGACCCTATATAATAAGGTGGTGATTGAGAAGATGTCCGAGGACTGGCAGAGGTTCTCTGCTGCGGCCAAGACCGACAAGGAAGGCAATTACATCAACGCACTTCATATCAACGGCTTCGATTCCCATGACGAGAAGGCCATCGGTGCGAAGTTGCAGGAGATAGACCAAAAGGCCAATACGGGCGGCGTGCCGCAGGTCATCGGTGAGATCTACGGCTTTAATGTCCGTGTGACGACGGAACGGGTGTTGAGCGAAGGACTGGAACTGACGCAGAACCGTTTTTCAGTAGAGGGCAACTACAAGTACCAGCACAACTACGGACAGCTGGCGAAGTCCGACAAGGAGGCCGCCGCGAGGAATCCCCTCCGTGCGTTGGAGCATATACCTGCCACGCTGTCGCAGTACAGGGAAAGAACGGAAGCACTGGAACAGAAAATCAGGCAGATGCAGCCGATTGTGGCCAAGGTATGGAAGAAAGAAGAGGAACTGAAAGGGCTGAAGTCGGAACTGGCCGCTCTGGACAGAAAGATACAGCTGGAACTGGCTCAGCCCTCGCCGGCGGAAAGTCAGGTAAGGGAGGCAGGGAAAGAGAATGCCCGAAATATTCAGGATGTCCCTGCAAGGACTCACATACAGCCAAGGCCCTCCGCTATCCACATGTAGAAAAGCACGAGCATGAAAATGAAGAACGCCCCTCAAGTATGCTGTCCTACGACGCGCCTGAGGGGCTTGTTATCTTTTAGTTGAATAACTTTCAGCCTTAATTTCGGTACAAATTTACGGATTTGACTTATGAAAGAGGCAGACTATATTATCTTGATTGTGCAAATACACATTTCACTATTAAAATCCTTAAAAGACAATATGAAAAACTTACAGTTCCTTCGTTTCTTATTTTATATTCAAGTATGAGCCTAAAACTTGACAAAAAAATGTTCAAGATTCAAATCTGCATGGTGGGATACATAATAGCCATCAATACCGGCAAATTGACATGATTGCGGATACAATTTCTCTGTACAGGAAAATTTGTTTTTCATTATTTTATTAATACCGCTTACTATTGATGATATATCACCTTCCAAAACATAACCTAACATACAGCCATTAGGAGGATAATAGCCAGAAACATAATGGTCAATGCCCGTTTCAATGTATCTTTTTTGTTTTGTTAGGGGGTATATGGGGGTTTTACATCCAATTTTTATAACCTTGTTTTGAATAAGATTTTTTGCCTCCACACTAAAAGTTAGATAGTTCTCATTCCATACTCCAAGTTCTAAATCTACATGTTTTGCACTCTTGGCTTTTTTCGTTCCCTGAAGAATCTCCTTATCGTGAAGAGGAACTTCGCTGACAACATGAATCTGCCATTTCAAAGCATTTGGACTGGTGTTTATAGATGTAGAAATGTTTGCAGATATGTTCTCTTCATCCCAATCCACAGTAACAATATGTTTGTTTTTCAAATCAAGACAAGCTTCGCCAATAAGCCTAATGCAGTTATCATGAAATCCTGCACTAAAGTCATTCCTGATATTTTCCTTCAAAGTTCCTGTCATAGCATCCTGTTAACGCATCGTTATTATTTCGGCAATTAATGCAGCTGCATCATCCTCTGCCTGTGAACGAGTCCAATATCGCTTTTGGTTTGGCTTAACAATATATATATGATCCCCATCATAGAACTTTAAGTTTTTCTGTATATAGATACTTGTAGATTTCTCCTTTACAAGTTGTTTCTCAATCTTAGAAAGAAGATCTCTATATTTAGACAAGTCGCATATATCCACCTGATTGCATGACTCACCAAAATACAGATGCACAATATTCAAAGGATCGTACGGAGTTGAATTATAGACATAAGCACTTACTTTATTGGCAGATTGTCCCAAAAATGTATTTAACGCATTGCAGAGAGCCTCTGCGTAACTAATGTTTTCCTTCTCTGTAACCCGATGGAATGCTAACGATTTGCCATGATTTTCGAGCAAATCTATGCTGTACTTTAGTGTATCTTCAATAAGAATTTTTTCGCTGTCGGTAATCCTCAGCAAATGGGAGAAAACATCGAAAATAAGTTGCTCTTGCTTTTTAATTTCTTCCTCATTTGGCATAAGGGACTTTTTCTCTTCTACTATTTTGTCAAAGGATTCGACAATCGCAGGTAAGACCTGCTCATAGCCGGGTACAAATGGAGAGACTAAATCCAAAACTTCATTTAGTAGGAAAATCTCTCGTTCAATTCCCCAAAAAGAAGCAGTCAGTTTTAATTGAAAATTGACAATATCAGAGTTTAGATAAGAAACCAGAAATTTCTTATCTTCCAAACTACCACCATTCATTATGTGGGCAGCTGTCGTACAATAGCATGATTCTTCAAACAAAGTGCATGCTATCTTGTTTTTATGTTGTCCCTGCTTGAAAATGATAAACGGTGCCTTGAAAAGCTCATCGTTATTTTTCCTATAGGCTTTCGTATTATTGGAACATGCTTTTAGGGGATTTGTATAATATCTGTCAATCCCCTTAATATTTATCATTCTTTCAGGTATAAAATCAGGATGATCCTTGTCTGCATTTAGACCACGTCCAAATGACCAACACGATCTCTTGAAGAAGTTTTCAAGGGTTTCATTCTGATTTTCCAGTCGCTTCAATAGCCTGAAACAAGAATAATTGCCCCATTGTGCAATTTTCCAGATCTTCGTGTTTACCTTTTGACATTCTGTCCTCGGAAGAAACTTAATATCGCTGTCATTTATAACAATTCCATCTATGGCACTTGTCTTCTGATAACTCTTAGGTGCCCAGTATGCTATTGTAGGGGAAACTGCTTTCGGTTGTTGATGTTTGAAATATATGATGCTGACAGGACTCGTTGCTCCATTAAATAACCGTCCGCCAAAGCCCTCAGGAACTTTTCTTAAAATTGATAAGTTATATAGTTTTTCCACATAGTTCTCATTCAACAGCCACTTTCTGAATTTACAATATGTTCCTTGTGTATTAGTCAGAAGTTTCGTGTTGAAAATCAATGCAATTTCTCCATGAGGACAAAACTCCACCGATTTATGGATAAAAGCTATCACATTCTCTACGGCAAATCCTTTCTTTTTGCAATAGTTTTTGACAGAGCCCAAAACTGACTTCGTTCCAAAAGGGGGATTCCCGACGATTAGATCCATTGATGGTAACATCTCGGCACTTACATCGCCAATTGTATCCATGCATAAAAGGTTTTTTCCTCCTTCCTTTCCTTTTTCCCAAATGAGATAGGGAAGTTTGTAATCATCCTTTGTCCATAAACTTTTGGGGTCCAGTTCATCTATAAGTGCTATATATAGACTGAACGCAGCTACTTTGATAGCAGTTTCGTCGATTTCTATGCCAAATATATTATTTAGCAGAATTTTATTTAGCTCTGAGAAAGATATTTTCGTAGTATTATGTTCGCGTTTCCATCTTGAAATGAGTCTGCGGTAACTTTCCACCAAAAAAATGCCAGAGCCACATGCAGGATCAAGAATTCTGACATGATGATTAGGAATGTTAATAGGGAGCTTTTCTTCTAAAATCAGGTCAACTAATCCATGCGGAGTATAAAATTGTCCCTTTTCAAGTCTTTGCTGACCTAAGAAAAGCTCATAAACTTCACTCAACAACTCGACTTGAATGATGCCGAAATTAAACAATCGCCAATTATTAAACAACTTTGGATTGTCTGACACATCACCATCCATAAAGCAATTGCGTACCACTTTCAAATTCTGTACAGTAACCACATCTTTTTCACCGGGGGATAATGGTGTTATGTTTCCATTGAAATGTTTCTGCAGCATTTCAAACAATGAATATGTGGCATCTTTATCTTGAAGAATGTCAAAATAGCTTTGGCATCCCGGTTTTATACTTTCATACAAGCCAGCCTCTCGTGCCGCCCCCTTATCCTCCAGAAAAAGGATGAAGAGCGACCGTATCAGCAAACCATGTATAATATCTTGGTGCAGTCCCATTTCTTCAAGCTTGTTTGTCGTTTGGGACAATGAACTTACTAAGAAATTATCCAATCGTTCTTGAAGATTTATCTTCTTTTTAAGTTCATGGTTTGTCCAGATTGTACCGCAGTCTATGCCAATACGTGAAAACAAACTCGCAAAACGCTCAAAAGAGTCTCCTGTTTCTGTTTCAGTGCAGCATCCTAATTCCAAAGACTCAATCTGCTTGGATAAATGAGCCTCAGAGTCACCCTTGCGAGTAAAGACAGGTTTTTTATAGCAATTATATACTCGTATCTCTGTTGCACTTTGAACGAAAAGAAAAATCACTTTCCTGTAATTCCATGCATTGTTTTGGACTCTCTCAATTTGCAAGAGAGTATCTCTATCGAAACTATCTACATTTAGGAAAAATACAGCTGGTTTGTTGCCAGAGAAATACACTTTGTCCACTCCCAAGGCTTCTATATCCGCAAATGCTGGATATGAATTACGCAGTTTCGAAACATCAAGTAGGAAGTCTGCGTATCCTAATTTATCTATCAGTGCATTATTCTGCATAATCATGCTGTCAGTTTGTGGGATATTTCTGCTACAAAGGTACAAAAAATAATTTGGAATAGATTAAAATTGGGCTATTTCTTTGTTTTCTTTTATAGAATCTGTTTTACAAGGAAACAAGACAAAACATAAGATATTTGTTAGTCCTCCAAGGGATTAGAATATACATCTCAAGCTATTTCCTTACTTAATAAAATCTCACAGAAATAATAAAAAAAGAAGGAAATAAGCTATAATTACACGATATGTTTTAATTTATTTCTTATGCATTTCAGTATTATTTCATTTTTCGGAAAAACAAAAAAGAGTCTGTTATCTCCAAAGCTATCTAAAGTCAAGACGGAAAGACAAGACAGGAAGAAACAGACGACTTTCTCCTCCTTCCTCCCCACCGCCTCACGGGGTATGAGTGCCTCCACGGTGGAGAATTACCACACTGCCGTGCGGTCGTTCATCCGCTTCGGTGGCGGAAAGGACATGCCGCTGTCGGGCATCGACTGCCGCCTTGTGGCCCGATACGAGCGGTGGCTGCGTGAGCAGGGCGTGTGCCCCAACACCTCGTCATGCTACCTGCGCTCGCTACGTGCCATCTACAACAAGGCCGCCCAACGCCGGCTGGTGAAGGACCGCAAGCCGTTCCGAAACGCCTTCACGGGCAACGACCGCACCGTGAAGCGGAGCATCGGTGCGGCAGACATCCGCAGGCTGCACGCCGCCGTACTGCCCGCAGGCTCCCGGCTGGCTCTGGCCCGCGACCTGTTCATCTTCTCCTTCTGTGCTATGGGCATGCCTTTTGCCGACATGGCGCAGCTGCGGCGCGGCCAAATCAAGGAGGGCGTGCTCACTTACTGCCGTCGCAAGACGGGCCGTCAGGTGCGGGTGAAGATAGAAGGCCTCATGCAGGACATCCTCGACCGATACGCCCGTGAGGACAGCGACTACCTTTTCCCCATACTTCACTGGGCTGTCGGCAAACGCCTCCGGCCCCGCAGCTATTCCACGGCCCTGCGCGGCTACAACCGTGCCTTGCAGACGCTTGCACAAAAGACGGGCATCAAGGCACACCTCTCCTCCTATGTGCCCCGCCACTCGTGGGCGAGCATGGCCTATCGCCACAATGTGGCCCTGCCCGTCATCTCACAGGCTCTGGGACACAGCGACACCCACACCACGCTCATCTATATCCGTGGGATAGACGACCGACAGGTGGCAAAGGCCAATAAGAAACTGCTGCTGGAAATTTTGGCACCACCTCTTGGTAAGAGGTGGAATAGAATATATAATCGACTGCAAATTTAGGTCTTTTATTTCAAACTTTCTAATATTTAGCGGATTATTTTTTTTCTTTTTATTAACATTGGGCAGGCAAATCGGGCATAAATCCTCATTTGGGGATACGCTTTTTACAGGGCATGGTTGTCCGCCCAACCGCCAACCGCGCCCTGTAAAAAACAATCTGCATTGCGGATTGCTGCATCCGTGCTTTATCGAGCCTACCTCGACATGTTTTCCTTATATTCCTTACTAAATTCCTGACCTGCAAATTGCCGTGCTGTGCTTATCCACGGCTTTTTGCGACGCCCATTATACCCTCTTACCAAGAGGATTTACCCTCACCTTTCACACCTCTTACCAAGAGGTACGCATTTATTTTAGGGAGGAACATCGATGGAAACAAAGCGAAAACTGGCTTATGCCAAACCTGAAATCAAAATAGTGGAAACGGACGCGGAATATCCCCTGCCGACAGCCGAGCTGCCTACCGCCGAGTTGCCACTTGGCGAGGATAGCGCAATCGGGGATATTGATTCCAGAGCATGAAATGACTGAGACAAGACAGTATAAGACTTTTGCCGGGAGATGTCGGGAGAAGATGACCACATATCCCGCCCAACCCCTGCAACCCGAAGAAACTTAATCGCATGGCATCATTACAAGAATGAACCAGCCCGGCCATAAGGCCGCAGCCATCTCCCCAGCAGGACAGCAAATTAACATCTAAAATAAAAGAATTATGGACAAAAAAGAATTCAAGCAAAAAGCGTATGTCAAGCCTACTATCGAAGTAGTCAGAGTGAATATCGAAGGCCAGGTGCTGGCCGGCAGTCCCGCCGTGCAGCCCGGCGGTGGCGGCGGTGGAAGCATCAGTGTACTCCCGCCCGACAAGGACGACGATGAGGAAATCTCAGGTGCCAAGAAGTTCAATATGTGGAGCGAATGGGAGGATTGACATTTTCCATGCGGCATTTCCGGCACGCTCCGTATTCAGGAAAAATAGATGAACAAATTAAAAATGGACAGATAAAAAACAACAAGATAATGAAAACAACGAAATTCCTATTATCATTGGGCATCCTTGCCTCACTGGGCATGCTTGCCTCCTGTGCCGACGACGACCTCGCCAACGGTGGCGGGAAAGAAGACGGCGACCGCGGCACTGCCGTAACCTTCACCGTGAGCGACGCGCAGGACGACGCTCAAAACGCCATGTTTGCACCTGTCGCAGGGAACACCCGCGCCTTCGGCGGAGAAGTAACCCGCGTGGGGTTTACCAATGCGCTTTCCATGCAGGGTCTCACTCCCGAAGACCTCACCACACAGAAGCTGCCCGTACAGGGTGGCGACGGCAACACCTGCCTCATCGAGACCACCGTGGCGGGCGTCAATCCCGTGAAGCACATGAAGCACACGGGGGCGCAGACCCGTGCCAACATCTCCACGGCTATCACTGACAAGTTCTCCTCCATCGGCTACCGCGGTACATCTGCCACAGGCATCAGCACCACGCCGTGGTTCCACAACAAGGAGACCAATGCCAACGGCACGCTCGTGGAGGACATCCGCTGGGCGTGGGCGCAGCCTTACGGTCGCTTCTACGGCATCTCTCCGCAGGTGACGAGCGCCTACAACAAACTCACCGTTTCCGACGCCACATATGCGGGCACGCCCTACGTCGAGTTCGAGGCGGAGACGGACGTGAAGAAGCAGAAGGACCTCATGACCGCCTGTTCGGGCGTGGTGCACTACGCCACCCGCAATGTCGCCCCCACCACCAACCTCGCCTTCCGCCATGCCCTCACCGCCGTGCGCTTCAAGGTGGGTTCCAACCTCTCTTGGAACAAGACCATCAACAAGGTGGAGATTATCGGGGCCATGAGCAAGGGCAAATACACCCTGCCCACCGATGAGACCGGCGCGGGTGCCGGCTGGAGCGACCAGAGCGCCCCGCAGACCTTCACCCTCGGCGGTGACGGCACGGTGAGCGTGAGCACCTCCGCAGCCGTGAACCAGATCATCATGGGCAACACGGGCGACAACTACACCTTCTACATGATACCGCAGTCGCTCTCCGGCGTGAGCGTGAAAATCCACTTCGCCGACGGCTCTACACCCATCAGCGTGAACCTCTCCGGCACATGGAAGCCCGGCACGACGAAGACCTACGCCTTGTCGCAGAACACCTCCACATGGCAATACCAGCTCACCGTGGGCAATCCCGCTGCCGCTGCCTATACCTCCACCACAGCTGCCAGTTACACCATAACCTCCTACCGTCAAGCCCCCGACGGCACGCAGCAGCCCGTGAAGTGGAAGGTAGTGGGCTATGACGGCAATGGCGACGGAACTTACTCCATGACCGACAAGCCCTCTTGGCTCACCTCTCTGAGCAAGGAGGAAGGCGATGGCGGCACATCCGCCGAAGCCGGTACGGCCACGCTTGTTCCCGCCCATGTTATCGACCTGCTCGCCGCGCGCAACAACGCCTTGAAATCTGCCACGGCATTAGGCTCGGCAGGCAGCCCTTACGACCTCTCCACGCATGACTACAAGGGCAATGTGACAGCCCGGAACACTGCCAACAGTTATGTCATCTCCGCCCCGGGGCATTACAGCATCCCATTGGTCTATGGCAATGCCATCAAGAACGGCAACAGCAACCCCAGCTCGTATCAGACCTCCGCAACAGGCACTTATGTGCTTCAGCACTTCAAGGACCATGCCGACCACGACATCACCGACCCTTGGATTACGCAGAGTAACAGTGGTGCCAATGCTCCCGACAATGCCAAAGTGGTATGGGCCGATGAGAGCGGACTCGTCACCAATCTTTCCGTCACAGGCAGTGGCACCAATGCTTTCGTAAAGTTCGATGTTCCTGCCTCTGCTATCAAGAACGGCAATGCCGTCATCGCCGTCACCAAGGGTGGCACCGTGGTGTGGTCTTGGCATCTTTGGTTTGCTCCTCAGGACGTGCTCAATACCACCGCCGTAACGAACTTCCAGAACAAAGTATATAACTTCACCAACGAGACCTTAGGTTTCAAGTACACCGCTTGGAGTGGCAGTACCTATTCTGCTCCCCGTAGTGTCAAGGTTAAAGTTGAGCAGACCGTCGGTCAGGCTGGTGGCAAGCAGGTCGGCTACATCACCATCACGCAGAACAATGGCAGCGTGCGGCAGGGTTACAGCACTCTGTATCAGTTCGGACGCAAGGACGCCTTCCCCGGCACCGATACTACGCCAGATGGCTCGTTCAATAAAAATGGTGGCGACCACATGTCCATCCAGAATGGTATTCAGCATCCGGAGATTTTCTACACTTGGGGTGAAAGTTGGAAAAACAATCCTCCCTCTGGTTACTCTTACTACAACCTCTGGTCAATGGAGAACACCATTACCGACTTCAATGACAACGCTGTCGTCAAGACCATCTACGACCCCAGCCCCGCTGGTTTCAAGATGCCCGCAAGTAATGCTTTCACGGGTTTCACCACCAACGGTCAGAATGATGGAGGTACAATGAATGTCAGCGGTGATTGGGACAACGGTTGGAACTTCAACAACAGAATTTCCAGTCCTGATGCCACCGTTTATTTCCCCGCTTCGGGTTATCGCGACCGCGACGGTTCGCTGAGCAGCGTGGGCCGCTACGGCTACTATTGGTCGGCCGTCCTGAGCCGCACGTACTACGGTTGCGGCCTGCGCTTCTACCTGAGGACCGTGTACCCGCAGTACGGCAGCTTTCGGTCTTACGGGTACTCCGTCCGCCCCGTCTCAGAATAATTCGATTGATTTGATTCATTCGATTTATTGCCTGTGGCCTTCAAAGCCACAGGCTTACATACCAGCGAAGCCGGTCGGCAATATTTTTTTCGGGGCTTTGCCCCCTCTCCGGCCGCGCCTCACGGTATCGGCACCGGGTCATTGCGTATCAGGTCTCTGTCTGAACTGTTCTATGAACACATTGATATCCTCAAGACATTCTCCACCGCAAAGGTAGCTGAAGAAGAGAGGTTACCAATTATTGTGATGTACAACATCATCGCAAATTTACAAAAGTTTCTTCATATCACACTCACATTTTCGTGTTTTCTGTTTATTTCGTTGTTGATTTTATCTGCGCTGTTTACAACAACAAAATACATTATTTTTAAATGAAAGAACTGTGTGAAATACAAGTTAAAATAGGTGTAAATGTTTCGTATATTAGAAACTTTTTCTATCTTTGCATAGATAAATGACTAGAAATATGGCAACATTCCAACTCGTCTTATTAGAAGAGGCTAAGAAATTCCTGCAAAGCTTACCAAAGCCTGCGTATAGTAAGATAATCTACAACGTGGATAGAGTTGCAAGAGGAGAAAGAAACAGCAAAATCTTTAAGAAGTTGGATAACACTGATATATGGGAGTTTCGCACACTCTATAATGGGATAGCTTACCGTCTGTTTGCTTTTTGGGACACAGATACACAGGCGTTGATAGTAGCTACGCATGGCATCATCAAGAAGACGCAAAAGACCCCGAAAAAGGAGATAGCGATGGCGGAAGTCACCATGAAACAATACTTTGAACTCAAGAAAAAATACAGGACATGAAACAGATAGGTAATATGAAACTTTACTCCTTAGAGGAAGTGAAAGACGAGGTTTTAGGCAAGATAGGTACTCCTGTAAGGGACGAACACGAACGTAGAGTCGAGGCGGCTTTACATGCTTACAGAATAGGCGAAGCCATCAAGAAAGCCAGGATTGAACAGAACCTCACCCAGGAGGAATTGGGTGAGCGCATCGGGGTGAAGCGTGCTCAGATTTCAAGACTGGAAAAAGGTTACAGCATCAGCATTCCAACCATGAGCAGGGTGTTCAAGGCCCTCGGCGTGCCAACGGCCTCAATTGATTTAGGGAAAATAGGCAAGGTTGCGCTTTGGTAAAGATGGCCATTTGTGCGTAAATGATTATCTTTGCAGCATGATTTACCCAACCAACTTTGAAAGCAAGATTGGCTTTGACAAGATACGCGAACTGCTGAAGGCGCGCTGCCTCTCCACGCTGGGCAAGGAGCAGGTGGACGCTCTGGCGTTCTGCACCGACGCCGCCACCATCAGTGCGTGGCTTGAGCAGACGCGGGAGATGAGGCGCATACAGCAGGAGGACGACAACTTTCCACTGCAATATTTCTTCGACATGCGACAGGCCATCGCCCGCATCCGACTGGAGAACACGCACTTGGAGGAAGACGAGCTGTTTGACCTGCGCCGCTCGCTGGAGACCATCATCGCCATCGTGCGCTTTCTGGCTCAGACCGAAGGCGACGATGCCGATGACGCACAAGGCGAAAGACAAGTCAAGGGGGATGGCGAGGGGGATGACGATGACAGCTGCCCCACCCGCTACCGCTACCCCGCCCTGCAACAACTGACGCGCGGCGTGGTGGTGTTTCCGCAGCTGTTGCGCCGCATCGACCAGATTCTCGATAAGTTGGGACACATCCGCGACAATGCCTCACCGGCTTTGGCACAGATACGCAGCGAACTAAGACGCACCGAGGGCAGCATCTCGCACACGCTGGCCAGCATCCTGCGCGCCGCCCAGAGCGAGGGAGTGGTAGACAAAGACGTGGCCCCCACCCTGCGCGACGGTCGTTTGGTCATCCCCGTGGCACCGGGACTGAAACGCAAAATCAAGGGCATCGTGCACGACGAGTCGGCCACGGGACGCACCGTGTTCATCGAACCCACCGAGGTGGTGGAGGCCAACAACCGCATCAGGGAACTGGAGAGCGAGGAACGCAAAGAGGTGATTCGCATTCTCTCAGAGGTGACGCGCGAGGTGCGGCCGCACGTCAAAGAGCTGTTAGCGGCCTACGGCATGCTGGCCAAAATTGACTTGGTGCGCGCCAAGGCCGAGTTGGCCAAACTCATCAAGGCCATCGAGCCGCAACTACAGTCACAGCCGTACATCGACTGGATTGGCGCCACGCACCCCCTGCTCAGGCTGTCGCTGGAGAAACAGGGCAAACAGGTGGTGCCGCTCGACATCATCCTCACGCCCCAGAAGCGCATGCTCATCATCTCGGGACCCAACGCAGGCGGCAAGTCGGTATGCCTCAAGACCGTGGGACTGCTGCAATACATGCTGCAATGCGGACTGAGCATCCCCGTTGGCGAACGCTCAAAGGCGGGCATCTTCGAACACCTGATGATTGACATCGGTGACGAGCAGAGCATTGAGAACGACCTGAGCACCTACTCGAGCCACCTACTCAACATGAAGAACATGATGAAGACGGCCAATCCCAGCACCCTGCTGCTCATCGACGAGTTTGGCACCGGCACCGAGCCACAGATCGGTGGCGCCATTGCCGAGGCGGTGCTGGAGCAGTTTTGCGACAAACAGGCATGGGGCGTCATCACCACCCACTACCAGAACCTGAAACATTACGCCGACGCTCACCCCGGTGTGGTAAACGGCGCCATGCTCTACGACCGCCACGAGATGCAGGCTTTGTTCAAGTTGGCCATCGGACAGCCAGGCAGCAGCTTCGCCATCGAGATAGCCCGCAAGACGGGCATCCCCGAAACGGTGATCAGCAAGGCCAGCGACATCGTGGGAACCGACTACATACAGAGCGACAAATACCTCCAGGACATCGTGCGCGACAAGCGCTACTGGGAGAACAAGCGGCAAACCATCCACCAACGCGAGAAGGATATGGAGAAGACCATCGCACGCTACGAGAACGACATTCGTGAGGTGGAGCAAGAACGCAAGCTCATCATCAAGCGCGCCAAAGAGCAGGCCGACGAACTGTTCAGGCAGAGCAACAAGCGCATTGAGAACGCCATACGCGAGATACGCGAGCAACAGGCTGAGAAAGAGGCCACGCGGCGCATACGAGAGGATTTGAAGGTGTTTGAGCAGGGCATCAAGGCCGACGATTCCCAAGCGCCCAACGGCACCATGAGCGATGAGCAATTTGCCAAGAAGGTGGAACAGATGAAGCTTCGCAAAGAACGCAAAGAGAAGCGCAAGGCCGAGAAAGCCAAGCTGCAACAGAAGCGACAAGAAGAGGTGCGACAGGCTGCCGACCGCCAGCAACAGCGAAAAACCATCGCGCCGGGCGACCGGGTACGCATCATCGGACTCACCACCATCGGCACCGTTGAGCAGGTGGAGGGCGACAACGCCACCGTGATCTTCGGCGACATGCGCACCAAGATGCGCGCCAGTAGGTTGGAACATGCCATCGAACAAACCACGCAGCCTACGTTGGAAGAACGACTGGGGGCCGTGAAGATAAGTAAAAAAACACGCGACACCATCGACGAGCACCGCAAGAACTTTCACCAAGACCTGGACGTGCGCGGCATGCGGGGCGACGAGGCCCTGAACGCCGTGCAGTATTTCATCGACGATGCCATCCTCATGGGCATGGATCGGGTGCGCATCCTACACGGCAAGGGCAACGGCATCCTGCGCCAACTCATCCGCGACTACCTCTCGGGCATACCCAACGTAACCAGCTACCGTGACGAGCATGTGCAGTTTGGCGGCGCGGGCATCACGGTGGTGGAACTGTAGAAAACGAAAGACAGATACTGACAATGATTGTTTGCATAGCAGAGAAACCAAGCGTGGCCAAAGACATCGCACGCATCATCGGCGCCCATAGCTCGAAAAACGGTTATATGGAGGGCAATGGCTACCAAGTGACGTGGACCTTCGGACACCTGTGTTGTCTGAAAGAGCCCAACGACTACTACGACAACTGGAAACACTGGAGCCTGGCCGCCCTGCCCATGTTGCCGCCGCGCTTCGGCATCAAGCTTATCGACGACGAGGGCATCAAACGGCAGTTTGCCGTCATCGAACAACTAATGCAGCACGCCGACAGCATCATCAACTGCGGCGACGCGGGGCAAGAGGGTGAGCTGATTCAAAGGTGGGTGATGCAGAAGGCACAAGCCAAATGCCCCGTGAAGCGGTTATGGATAAGCTCGATGACCGACGAGGCCATACGCGAGGGATTCAACAAGCTGAAAGAGCAATCGGTCTACGAACCGCTGTATCTGGCGGGGTTGTCACGCGCCATCGGCGACTGGATATTGGGCATGAACGCCACGCGCCTGTACACCCTGAAATACGGACGCAACCGACAGGTGCTGAGCATCGGACGGGTGCAGACACCCACCTTGGCGCTGATAGTGAGCAGGCAGAAAGAAATAGACAACTTCAAGCCCGAGACGTATTGGGTGCTGGCTACCATCTATCGGGACACCACGTTTACCGCCACCAAAGGCCGCTTTGACAAGAAAGAAGATGGCGAGGCTGCCTTCAAGACCATTGAAGGAGAACCGTTCACCGTGACCAACGTGCAAAAGAAAAAGGGCACGGAAGCTCCGCCGAAGCTCTACGACCTCACCTCGTTGCAGGTAGACTGCAATAAGAAGTTTGGCTATTCGGCCGAGACGACGCTCAACCTGATTCAAAGCTTGTACGAGAAGAAATACACCACTTATCCGCGTGTGGACACCCAGTATCTTTCGGACGACATCTATCCCAAATGTCCGCAAACCATGAACGCACTTTATCAGACAAAGATACAAAGCAAGACAGTGTATGCCGAACTCATCAAACCATTGGGCGGAAAGCCGCTGAAGAAATCGAAAAAGGTGTTCGACTCCTCAAAAGTAACCGATCACCACGCCATCATCCCCACCGGCGTGCCACCCAAGGGACTGTCGAACATGGAAGAAAACGTGTTCGACCTCATCGCCCGACGCTTCATCGCCGTGTTCTACGACGATTGCAAGTTCGCCACCACCACCGTCATGGGAAAGGTGAAGGACATAGAGTTCAAGGCAAGCGGCAAAGAGATATTGGCCCCGGGATGGAGGAACGTGTACGCCAAAAACCAACACGAGGACGACGACGCTGACGAGAAGGCTATTGACGAGGAACGCACCCTGCCCACCTTCACAAAGGGTGAGAGCGGGACACACATCCCCACCCTGACCGAGAAGCAAACCACCGCACCGAAATATTACACCGAGGCCACCCTGCTGCGCGCCATGGAGACGGCGGGAAAGTTTGTTGACGACGAGGAGCTGCGCGCCGCCTTGAAGGAAAACGGCATCGGTCGACCCTCGTCACGCGCCAGCATCATCGAAACACTGTTCAAGCGCCATTACATCCAGCGAGAACGCAAACGCATCGTAGCGACGCCCCTTGGTATACAACTCATTGACATCATCAAGGAGAAACTGCTGACAAGCTGCGAGCTGACGGGCATCTGGGAGAAGAAGTTGCGCGACATCGAACACCAAAAATACGATGCCGCCCAGTTTGTCGACGAACTGAAAACGCAAATCACCACCATCGTGAACGACGTGCTACGCGACAACACTCACCCACAGTTAGGTGCTTCAGACGCGCCGTCTAAGTAATGGCACCACGCCACTCTCGCCAAATCAAATCTGCGTTATCTGCGAAATCCGCGCGAGAACATCTCGCAGGAATTGTTTCAGAAAAAGGCCCCGCAAATGACGCGGATGACGCAAATTGTTCTCATCGGTACACTTAAAACTTCTTGATTAGGAAAAACGTGCCTCGGCACGTTATCTGCGAAATCAGAGGCATCTGCGAGAGAACATCTGCATGGAAGTGTTTCCGGGAAAAGGCTCGCAGATAATGCGTAAGCATCCAATATTAGCCACACAAAGGCGGCTGATGTTGGATGCTTTTTAGCATAAAGAATTTGACTTTCGGAGTGTGACGGTCAGGCTCTTTATGATGATTGCCAATCATGATAACCTTCTTCCCTGGATGGGTCTGCCTCCGGGCTGGTAGCATACTCTCTCCCGAAGGCAGGGCAGGGGCAAGCGCCCCCCCCCGCAAACCAGGGATGTGTCTATCCTGCTTCGCCATCACCTGATGCCACTGAACGGCTTGTAAACAGGATTTGGGTCATAATTGCTCTCTTCGTCGTCCCAAACGGGTCGGATGGCCCTAGCCTGTCCGCTTGTGTTCGGAGAGAAGTTCCATTCGGTGGGACCGACGAAAAAGTCAAAATGGATTCCTGACGTTCCCGCATAGTCGGTCATATACCGTCCGTATGCCGTGATATATCCCATGTTTCTCTGTGTCGCCTCACTACTAAAGGAAGGTCTCATACCTGCGATGGGCAGGAACAGTCCCTGGTTGGCACGCACCAAGGATGACACATTACTATACTTGTAGAGTTTCTTAGCTCCTGTGGGGAAAGTCTTCACTCTCTCTTCACCCTCATTGGTATAGAAATAGGCGCCATATACCTTGTTGCCCTTGTTGGTGTAACAGTATCCGGGAATAACGTTGGCTTCATTATAAAGGCGTCTGAACTCTTCATCGGTAGCCATGCGGTATTTCTGGTTATCTTTGTTAGTGTGATACCATACGATGTCGCCAAATTTGGCCTTGTCTTGCGTGGTTTCTATCAATGATGTTTGGGTGGAGAAGAATTTCTTTGAGATGTGCAGATTCGTGCCGGTTTTAGCTATGTCTTTTTTCAGGTTCAAAGCATTGGCTATATCTCCGGGGCGGAAGAGATCGAGGTCGTTAGGAGACTGGGTATATCCGTTGATAAACTGAGAAGAGGTGAAGATGCCATCCTTCTCAACGGCATAGTCGGAAATCCACCATTGCGCAGGAGCGATGCCCCAGTAGTCTCCATATTCGGGATCACTGTAATGGATGAAGTTGCCTGTAGCCCAGTTGACACCCTGCACCTCTACATAAGGTTCTGGATTGACCTCATACATACCCAACACATTGGTGCGGTACACCTTGTCCTCCTCGATGGCAAGCTGGCTGTAGAAGGTAGCGTAGCATATGTTGCCCACGTATGCCATGACCCACACGTTGTGATAGGTTCCGGGAAGCATTGCCACGTAGGTGTATTTGCCGTCAGCCGAGGTCAGCTTGCCGCTTTTTGGTGTGATCATGATGGAGTTTAATTCGCCGAATGGGTTATCAGTGATAAATTCTCCCTTTCCGAGGTCAAAGACTTCCGAGGCTTTCACGTTTGAGATGCTCACCGAGTCGATATCGGTAAGGATATGGCCATCTTCATCGGCAAACCGCAGGCCCCAGATGGCAACCTTGCGTTGCATGTGGCCTACCTTCACCTTGACATCTTCGCCGCTGACAGATATCGGCGTTGTCTTGGCCCACTGGTAATCAAACTTCTTTCCGATGGTTTCCACGGTTCCGTCCTGATTGCTTACATTGAGCTCAACCATCCGCTTGATGGTGTTCTGCCGCTCATAGTAATCGAACGGATTTTCCTTTCCGTCACCTTTCATATGGCTGACGGGGATAATGGATTTGTCGTCACCTACCGAGGCTTCCCCGGGGTAGAAGAAGCAGAGCTCGTCTGACTCCTGAATGGGGTTCACGCTCATGAAATCACCCTCGAAACTTACTTGCTTGCCGGCGGTTGTTGATGCCAGCAGGCTGTATTCGCTTTGAGTGCTTTGATCGTTGTCGCTCAGATTATAGGCGATGATCTCGTCGTTTTTCTCCCATTGGGAATGGACTACTTGATCTTGGCCTTCGCTCAGCGAGCGGGTCTGTGGTGTGCTCTTTGGACAGCTGATGTCGGCAGAGATCTTGTAGGAGTGAAGCCCATTTGCTTCTCTTTCACCGCCGATGGTCATATCGTTGTCCGAACAGCCACTCATCAGCAAGACTCCTGATAGGCATGATAGGGCTGCGTACCATAATTTCTTTCTTTTCATTGTTGTCATGTTTTTTGTTGTAATGTTTACTTTGCATGAAGCCGGCTCATCATCCGTTCGGATGCCGGCTAATTCTGTTGCTGCCTACTGATTGAAAGCTTCATCTTCCCACGAGCCATAGCTTTTGGCAGGGCCAAAAGGGTTGGGGGGGCCTTTGGGATCATTTATAGGTTGATTTGTAGGGTCGCCTCCTTCTTCCGGATCTGAAGTGCCCGCAGAGTAGTTCAACAAGGCTGTCTCCATATCCACATTGACAACCGTAATTGCGGGACTTTCATACAATTTCTTATTCATCATCTTTTTTCTGTTAATAAATTAATTTGATATTTATATAACTCATTTTTTGTATCTATTCTCTCACGCGGTCACATTCCGCCTTCGCCTGTGAAGGGACATATGGGCCCTGCCTGCCATGGTATTCCGACTTGGAGTGTCAGGACACATATCCCAAAAGTCTGCCAAAGAAAAACTGACCCCCTTTGCAGACACATCCGCACTGCGCTTTGCACGTGCGTTGTTGATAATGGATGACCGGGATGCGTTAGCAACATATTTGAAATGCCTGAATACAACACGTTAAGAAAAGTAAATACCTACCTGATGTCGTTTAACGATAATCTGGCACATT
>JBNPOM010000056.1:0-18607 GCA_050315175.1 Prevotella sp. SGI.027 | reverse complement strand
TGTCTTAGACATTGGCGCCTAAAGCCATGGACTTTGGTGTTCAATTGACATGACTTTGGCATTCAAAGTCCATGCAATTGAAAACACACAAAACATGCCGTTTTTTCAAAGGGCTTTGAGGAGGATACTGACTCTCAGACTGCGTTGCTTGACTTCGGATAATAATCCGTTAATGCGCAGACCGATTACCAACTGTCACCTTGTAGTTCTTGCTCACCTGCCGGCCACTGAGGTCGTATATTTTGCCATCACCCATCTTGCCAGCAACCGTCACAGGGTCAATGCCGGTTGTCTTGGCCGTGAAGTAACCCGTGGTGGGATTCGCCATCTCGATACCGGTTTTGTGGGAATCAAACTCAGCGCCCGCTCCTTTCAACTTGGGGCAGAAGCTAAACATATCGCTGTGATTTTCTACCTTGCCGCCCTTACTCCAATCATCGTTGCAGTAGATGGTGGTCAGGGACCTGCTGCTATAAAACATGCGGCCCATATTGGTAACGTTTGCCGTATTGAAGTTGGTCAAGTTGAGCGATGCCAGGGAACGGCAGCCATAGAACATGCTGTTCATATTGGTAACATTTATTGTATTGAAGTTGGTCAAGTTGAGCGATTCCAAGGAGCTGCATCCATAAAACATGCCCATCATGGTGGTAACGTTTGCTGTATTGAAGTTAGTGAAGTTGAGCGACACTAAGGAACTGCATTCAGAGAACATGCCGATCATACCGGTAACGTTTGCTGTATTGAAGCCAGTCAAGTCGAGCGATGTCAAGGAGCTGCATCTATTGAACATGTCGTACATGTCGGTAACCTTTTCTGTATTGAAGCTGCTCAAGTTGAGCGATGCCATAGAACTGCAAAAATTGAACATGCTGCGCATTCTGGTAACGTTCGCCGTATTGAAGTTGGTCAAGTCGAGCGATTCTAAGGAACTGCAACCATAGAACATACTGGTCATATTGGTAACGTTTGCTGTATTGAAGCCGGTCAAGTCAATCGATGTCAAGGAACTGCAACTATCGAACATGTTCCTCATGTTAATGACGTTTTCGGTATTGAGGTTTCGTATGTCCTTGATGTCCTGCAATTTCACGCAGTATCGGAACCAATATTTGGTGGAGGTGGGGCGAAAGTCGGCAAAGGACACATCGAACACAGCGTGCTTGATCTTTTCCTGATGGGTAGTGAAGTTTCCTGCCCAGCCAGGAGCTGTATTTGTTGTTGGCACGTCGTACTTGGTTCCCGGACGTGTGCTGCGCAGGTTGTCGTAGTAGAACGTGAGCGTGGAGTCGGCCTCGGTTAATACGGCGTAGGCCTCTTGTGCTGCCATGGGCAGGCTACTCGCGGTCGCCACGAGGGCGACAAGGAGTGAAAATAAATGCTTTTTCATATCAGGTGGTTATTAAGTTAATAATTCTGCCTGAAAAGAACGGTATCGGCAACAGCGTGCCACTTATATGGTTAGTTTTTCCAAAGATAGGCAAAATATTTTATAATGCCAGCATACCACGCTGTTTTTTATTTGATTCATCATCATGCTATCTTCCTGCCCCTGAAACAGCTTGTTTGAATCGAACCAGGTAACACAACGACCAAGTCTTGACACTTCTGCCCCACAGCTCTCAAAGATGGCGCGCTGACGATTGAAATATCAGAAGACGAACAAAACAGAATAGTATAGTTGGGCAGCCATCACATAGACCACCAGCCAGGGAGAGAGCCAGCTTATCCCGACTGACAAAGCATTAAAAATATCGGTCAGCGAACGAAAAGCGCCACTTAACAGTCCAAAGGTGACGGATGCCACACAACCCATGAAACATACTATCGGAAAGACACTTTGCGAAAAACTACTTGGAAACAAATGACCGGTCACGCTCAGCAGGATGGCTTGGGGCATGAGTGTCAACAAACCAATAATCCCTGCGAAGATTACCAGTTCTAGCAAGACCAATTTTAATGCGAAACGTTGTCGATATTCCTTCCTGGCAGAAGGTGTAAAAGCCTTAGACAGTCTGCTTTGTTTCAATGCGCCCAGCGTCATTCCCGCAAGAATGAGCCAAACAAGCAAGGGAGAGGCGAGGTTGTAAATGAACTGACCGAAAAACCATCTGATTCCCTCGCTGCTCAACAACGAACGCACAGGCGACATGGGCATCGTGGCTGTGATGAACCACGACACCAGAATGAGCAGAATTTGTACGATTCCTAAGCTGAACGTAACGATTGCGAAGGCTCTACTCTTCATCAGCTTGCAAATTATCAATGTCAAGCACTCTCAACTCAATGGCCCTGACTACCAGTCGGGTGGCATTGATTCCAATCCCGTTGTTGCCATTGGGAAAGAACTTTTGTATCAACTCGTTCTGTCGCTTTTCCAAACTTTTTACGCCAAAGGGCATCCCGCGTAAGTTCGTAATCTGCTCCTTGGTATAGCCCAAGGCCAGATGACGGAGGAAACGCTCATCATATTCGTCAATCTCATAATTCACAAGCGCCTCTTGCCGCATGAGTTGGTTATGGATGCTTAACTTGAAGCGCTCCACGATTTTTTTCAATATCGGCTGGTTGAACACCATGCGTTTGCCGGCCATCACACTGCCAACATCGCCCCGCGTGAGCAGTTCTCCACTTTTCAAGATGATTCCATCGCACCCCGCGTCCAGCACATCGACCCATAATTTTTCGTTCAGTATCTCGCCTGTAAATATCAAGACCTTCACCTGTGGGTAACTTTGTTTCGTTTGCCTGCATATCTCAACGCCAACGGTCGTGGAGCCACCAAGTCCCAAGTCCAACAAAACCAAATCAGGTACCTGCTGCTTTATCAGGCGCCAATACTCTTGTTCGTTTTCAGCCGTGCCAATGATATCGGCTTCAGGAATCTCATTTTTAAAGATGCCCTCAGTACCTTTCAGTTCCAAAGGAACATCCTCTACTATGATAATCTTAAATTCTTCCATATCGTTTTCGTTAAGGTGATATTTATGTTTATTCGTCCTGTCTCATCTTTCACAGCCTGGATGCCGCAGCCACGCGCATTGGTAGCCTCTCCTACCTCACGAACAATCTGCCTGCACAGCATGAACTGCATGTCAACGGTGTTGGGCGTAAATAGAGCGGCTACTTGTTCATCGGAGAGATGAAGATTGTTCATCTTTACATGAATAAGACAATATACGGGGTCTTTGTCTTCAGCAGTCAGCACCAGCTCACCGCCATTTTGCTCTTTCAAGATGTCAAACAAATATCGCAGCATGTCGTCATCCACCTTGACATGATTGTCTATCTGCCGCATGGCCTGCGCACTCAGCAGCATGTACAGGTCTTTGTAATAAGAAGAAAGCTCGCTCAACACCGGAAGGTTTTCGTCTTTTCCATCTGCCAAAACACCTATTTTAGCGGGATAATACATCGTTTCGTGCTTTAAGGTTGAAAGACAGTTGTCCAACACGCTGTTGCTGATGTGCAACTGGTCGTTTTCATAACTCGTTCTTCGCAGTTCGTCTTGGGCCAGTTCCATACTGGTTGTCTGCACTTCCTCCACATGAATGCGATCTCGTAACGCATCCATGATTTGTTCGACGATAGCGTTAAGTTTGGTAAATCGAGTATTCAACATTCTGCGGTTGAACGTCCAAAGCGTCTGTATCTTCTGTAATTTCTCCTGAGCGGTTGCCTCACTCAACAACGTCTGGTTGATTTCCTGGATTCGATCAACGCTGAACCGATAATACACCCGATGCCGATCATACAAAAAATAATAGGCGGGGAATATCAGCATGAATATCAATGAAAGGATGACGAGGGCCACATTCTTATTAACTTCTGAACGTTGCATCATTTGAACGTACGTGCCTAACGTACTGTCAGCACTGCGTTCGCGGAACAACTGCGTATAAGCCTTATTGTTATAAGCGTACAAGGCCCACTTGTGCAAGGCCAATGCGGCCACGGCACTTTCGTTTCGGATGCCAAGGATGACATTGTAATTGGTTGGAATACTATCGTATAGCCATTTGATTTCTGCCGGCAATGCGGTACTGTTGGACATGATGGTCATCGTATCTACACCATGAGGTCTGCATGTTCGGTAATGTTGGTTGAGATAATACAGGCAACTGTCTGCAAACAACAGGGTTTTCTGATAGGTTCCTTGGATGTTACTGAAGTAAGCACTATCGGCAAAAGCAGTGGCTTGCTGGATGAACTCACCCTGCACCACCTCAGCTTGACCAACCGGATGGGGCGTATGCGGCGCACTTCCCAACTCGCCCGCGTTCACGTTCATGAAACACGAACCCACCATACAAAGCACCGCAATGGTACGCGCCACTCCCTTCGGCAGCCTGAAGGCGAACGTGCTACCCTTGCCTTCTACGCTCTCGGCACGAATAGCACATACGTTGAATATCTTACTGGTCTTACGATATCTATCGATGATTCCTTTACAATTCATCAATCCGAATCCGTTGCTGATGCGGTGCTGCTGAGGGTTTCCGTCAACGTTTTCGAGGGTGTGGTCAACGATGGGCTTGTTGACGAACAGGTGCTCTATTTGTTGTTCAGACATGCCAATGCCCGTATCTTCTACCCTAATCTCCACATAGTCGTCACCCTCCTTACTGTCTATCCGTACCTGCCCGCCAGAAGGCGTGAACTTCTTCGCATTGTCCGCCAAGGTGTTCAGCATGAACACGGTGAGCGTCTTGTCGGCCTTGACCACAGCTTGAGTGGGCATCACCTGCAAATCGATGCCTTTGATGGAGAAACTCATCCTGCTGCGCGACAACAAGTTAAAGACATCTTGCAGTGGAAAACTTTCAATCTTCAAGCTCAACACACCTTGCCGCAACTGTATCCAATGGGTCAAGATGCTGTTATAATCATTTATCTGCTCGGCTAACTCAGCGATATAGGTATATCGGTCGTCCCTGATGGACTTTGCCTCGGTCTTTTTGGTGAGTTGATGTATTTCGTGCAACATCCGATCAATCAAAGGAATGATGCTGTTGACAAGCGACACTTTGGTTCGTTGTTCGAGGTTACGCTTCTTATTCTTGGAAACATGCAGTTGCTGCACATGTTTTTCTTCCTCTATCTCTTCATATTTTTCTTGGTTTTCCTCGAGTGCCTCTTCATTGTCATGTTTCCATTTTTCAAGGGGTTCCATGAGTTTTGTCAGCGTAGAAGCCTGTCGGTCGTTCTTCTTTCGCATGTAGTAGAAGATAAACAACAACAAGCATACGACAACGATGGTGATGATGATGGCCAGAATCATCCGATTCAACTGCTTGGATGACACATTCAACTGTTCTGCGCGGGCCTCCAACTGCCTATCCTGTCTGGTTCCTTCCTGTATGTCGAGGTATAAATTTCGGTTGTAATCGCTGTTTTGCTTGTCATCAATGGCCGAGTAAGCCAGTGACAATTGCTCCCGGATAGATGCCACCAAGTCGGGGGCTTGGTTGATGGCATGGTTGGTTTCCAACGCGTTGTGCAGACAAATCAAGGCCGACTTGTAATCTTTCAACTCCCAATAACACTCTGCAAGCGTTCGATACGATCCGGCAATTTGATAAACGTCGCCATATTGAATGAATGTTTTCAACGAGCGTTGCGCCAAATTACCGGCCAACAACGAATCGGGCATGTCGTATGGATTGATGAATTGCATGGATGGCAAATTGTCGCGTATCAACTTGTCGCGGAACTTCTTTCGCTGCAAATGCTCGCTCATGGCCTGCATCGAGTTGGCCTCCCAATAGGGATAATGATGCTGCTTGGCCAGCACATAGCATCGCGTAAGATAGTCAAACTCGGCTTGGTTGATTTCCTCACGCGTGCCATCGAGGATGATGCCGCCCGCACCAACGTTATACAGGAAATTCAACAGTTGGGAGGTGTCTCGAGCTATCTCGCCGTTGACATCAATTTGGTTGATGGCATCGATTGACAAATCTTCCAGTCCCACATAATAAAAATAGGTGGAGGTGGTGAGATAAAATTCACTTTCGGCATAAATCATTCGGCGTTTTTGGTGTTCATCCAGACTGTTGTACTCCTCCTCTATCCGATGCAGACGCCTCATGGCACTCTCCCGATAAACATAAAAGTCCTTGTTTTTGGAGCAACGTTGGCAAAGCCGCATCAACTGAACGTCAGCCACTAACAATTCAATTTGATTGTTGGTCGATTTGCGTACTTCAGACAGCAGCGAATCTGCCTTGGCATATTCCATTCTTGCCATGTGGACGAACGCCAGATGGTTGAGGGCCTCGGCATAGCCATCACCATGTTTGTCAGCCAGTTGCATCGCCCGATTGGCATAAAGCGACGTACTGTCCAAATTACGGTAGCGATACTGGTACGCTCTTTCGTTCAGTGCCACCACGTCTTCACCGTGAGGGTCTGAGCAAGCTATCGCACACAAGAGAATGACAAGTGTGAGCAATACCGAATAGATGCATTTGGTTGTTTCTTGATGACACATGCTTAGGCTGGCAAATAATCTGTCACACAAAGATAACCATTTGCTGTTTGAAAATGAAGAAAAACGAAGGAAAATGTTGATTATGCTTAAAATATGCAACTGTGCTTTCGCACAATACAACTATTCTTTGTAATTTTGCATCAATTAGACTGCGCCTCAACAAAGTAAGTAAACTTACGTTGTGCTCGGCTTACACGATAATTGCACATATTTTAAATGTGATATGACAGAAAAAATAAGAATCAAGGACATTGCCCAGCTGGCTGGCGTTTCGGTTGGAACGGTAGACAGGGTTTTGCATGGACGCCCCAACGTTTCTCCCTCAGCGCGTGAGAAGGTGGAGAAAGCACTCTCGGAGATGAATTATCAACCCAACGTGTATGCCAGTGCCTTGGCGTACAACAAGTCATACACCTTCTATCTCGTCATCCCACAACATGAATCTGAAACTTACTGGGAGGAAATTGAAGAAGGTGCGAAAAAAGCCGTAGAAACCAGACGCGACTTCAATCTCGAAACAAAAACGCTCTATTACGAGCGACTTAAAGAAGAGTCGTTTAAAAAGGTGGCAGCCACCTGTTTGCAAGAGAAGCCCGACGGAGTGGTCATCGTTCCGTCAACACTCAACTTGACCAGAGCGTTCACAGATCAATTGCACGAATTGAACATCCCCTTCGTCCTGCTCGACTCGTACATGCCCGAACTGAATCCACTCTCCTTCTTCGGACAAGATTCCTTCAAAAGCGGCTACTTCTCGGCAAGGATTCTGATGATGATAGCCCATCAAGAGAAACAAATCGTGCTGATGAAGCGCATCAAGGACGGAAAGGTTAGCAGCAAACAGCAGGAAAATCGTGAGGTTGGATTCAGACATTACATGTCAGAACACTTTCCCGAGATTGAAATCATCGAGTTGGGCTTGCCCATGAAGACCACCAAAAAAGATTATGACTTGAGGTTAGAAAACTTTTTCAATGAGCATCCTCAAATACATCATTGCATCACCTTTGGCTCCAAAGCACACATCATGGGCGACTTTCTGTTAAGAACCAACAGAAGAAACACCCAAATCATGGGATACGACATGGTGGGTAAAAACGCCGAATGCCTCAGACAGGGCAGCGTGTCGTTCCTGGTTGCTCAGCATGCCTACCAGCAAGGCTACTGCTGCATTGACACGTTGTTCAAAGCCATCGTACTGAAAAAGAAGGTTGACCCCGTAAACTACATGCCGATAGAATTGTTGACGAAAGAAAACATGGATTTTTATCGTCGCACGCAATTGTAAAAAAGGAAATCATCCCATGCCCATCAACAACGACTGCATTGACCTACAGCTACTGCGGACGCGCCCCGGGGCGACATCAATCAGGTTTCATTCACACGTCATCAAATATGGATATCATCAAACGTAATTTCTTTCGGTTGCTGCGCTCTGGAGCACTCAATGAGTATGTTACGTTAGAGCCTATGACAACCTTCAAATGGAACCGCCTGTTTCAGATGGCAGCATCTCAAAACGTGGTGTCCATCGCATTGAAAGGCATCAAGAACCATCAGTATGACACTAACATCCATATTCCACAAAAGCTCATTCTTGATTTGCAGGAAATGACTGACAAGGATGAACAGGAATGGTTTACCAACCCACATCTCAGCAATCCCACGTTAAACAAGCGTTTAAAAAAAATCAAACACGATGAGCGACATGCAATTGATACTTCCATGGAAACACTTCAACTGCTTGACATCATTATCTTTAACGTCAACCACATATTAGCCAAAGGCATCTCCGTCAGAGGCATCATCGAACTGGGTAGCTACTTAAGAACAAGAGGTGACAAGGTTGATTTTGTCAAACTTGAAACCTGGCTCGCTAAACTTCACCTACAACGTATGGCACAACTGCAGGGAAGCATCCTGATTGTTGTCTTTAATTTTGAACAAGACGAAATTCCATTTGTAGAGAATGTAGAACGCGACGCCTATCCTCTGATTTTAAGAACCCTGACCCATACAGAAATCGATACGACAAAGGAATGGCATTTCAGAGAAGGCAAAGCAGGATTTGTGCAAAACAACAACAAAGTTCTTAGGCGTAATCTCAGGCGCAGTATGAGATACATTAACTACTCCCCTATCGAAACCTCCAGTCACTTCATCGCAAACTTAGTTCGAAGTTTGTCCGAAATCGAAGAATAATTATTTTCTTAGGTTGCTTGATTATCGTAAGCATCCAACACGCCCCACCTTTCGACAAAGTACGTCCTTTTGGGGGCCAATCTACATGCAATTGCACCGCAAAAGCATGTGAATAAAGGTCTTAAAGCATTGCTATTGGAACCTAAGGAAATAGAACGAAAAAGCGATGCATCTAAATCAATCACAACATATTGATTATCATTTATTTGAAAACTCTACTTATCGTTGACGTATTGGCATCAAATACAAGGCCGTTTGCAAATATGCGACGCACTGCAAGGTTACAGAAAATGAAAGAAGAAGCATAACTTTTCCACATCGAAAGATGAAACCTTCTAAGTTTAAGATCAATTTTGCATTAGTAAGTTGACACTTCGGGATGATTAATCTCAACGAACGGAAAAAACTTTTATTGAATTTTCTTGAATTAATCTGCAAGAATTCATTATATTTGCATGCAGATAACTTTAAACCTAAACAATCAAATGGTCTACGTCGAAGTATCAGAACCTAACAGACTCACCAACTTCTACCTGGCGATGGAAGAATATATCGCACGACATATTGACAGTACAGAGGATTGTTTCTTCATGTGGCAGGTTCCGCCAACGGTGATGTTTGGACGTAACCAACTCATCGACAATGAAGTAAACACCGAGTATTGTCAGGAAAAAGGCATCCACCTCATCAGACGAAAAAGCGGAGGTGGCTGCATCTACGTTGACGAGGGCTGCATTCTGTTCTCCTGCATCACACACGACGACCAGGTGAACATGGTATTCTGCCAATACATCAAGCGCGTGGTAGACATGCTTCAGGCCATGGGGGTAGATGCCCATTCGGGTGGACGCAACGACATTCTCATTGGCGATAAAAAGGTGTCAGGCAACGCATTCTATCATGTTCCGGGGCGAAGCATTGTTCATGGCACCATGCTCTACGACACCAATATACAAAACATGGTGGCCAGCATAACGCCCAGCCAAGAAAAACTCATCAGCAAAGGGGTGCAGAGCATTCGCCAGCACATCGCTCTGCTCAAAGATTACACCACACTTACTCTCGAAGAGGTAAAACGTTTTGCACGCCAAAACCTCTGTTCGTCAACAATCACCCTGACAGCTGAAAACGTGAAGGGTATCGAAGAGATTGAGCAAGACTACCTGTCGGACGATTTTACATACGGCAACAATCCCCGTTACTCTATCGTTCACAAAAAACGGTTCGAAGGCGTTGGCGAACTGGAGGTGCGACTTGAATTGAAAAACAATGTCATCAAAGAGGCCAACATCATGGGCGATTACTTCCTGACGGGCGACCTGGACAACGGCATTCTTAAGAAGCTGCGCCATGTTCCATACAACGCACAGGCCATAGACAACGCCCTGCCCGACCGTTTGGACGACATCATCAGAAATCTGAAGAAACAACAGTTGGTTGAATTGATATTGGCTGAATGAAAACCGCCATGCAACCATCCTGACTTGACACCAATAACAAGCTGCTTAAAAATGAAAACAAAATACGAAAAATCTACACTTAAACATCAAAAACATGGAAAATAAAAAAACTTGTTTGTACGACAAACACGTGGCATTGGGTGCGCAGATGCAACCCTTTGCAGGATTTGAGATGCCCATACTGTACTCGTCCATCATCGAAGAACATCAGGCGGTACGCCAACACTGTGGCGTTTTTGACGTATCACACATGGGCGAGGCTTACATAACAGGCGCAGATGCCGAACGATATGTCTACCACATCTTCACCAACGATGTGGCAGGTGCGCCCATCAATCAGGTATTTTACGGCATGATGCTCTACCCTGACGGTGGAACGGTGGACGACCTGTTGGTTTACAAGATGGGTGAAAACGAGTTTTTCCTCGTCTTCAACGCTGCCAACATCGATAAGGATGTGGCCTGGATGCGCGAAAACGCCGAGGGTTTTGATGTAACCATTGACCACTGCTCTGAATATTATGCACAGCTGGCCGTGCAAGGACCAGAGGCGGAAGCGGTGATGAAAGAGGTGTTGCACCAGGATTGCAAAGACCTACAGTTCTATACATCGAAAACAGTAGATGTTGACGGTGAGAATGTTATCATCAGTCGCACGGGCTACACGGGCGAGGACGGATTTGAAATCTACGGCTCTCACGCGTACATTATTAATACATGGGATGCCTTGATGGCAAGCAAGCGGTGCGTGCCCTGTGGCCTTGGCTGTCGCGACACCCTGCGCTTTGAAGTGGGATTGCCGCTTTACGGCAACGAACTGTCAGCAGAGATTTCGCCAGTTATGGCTGGATTGAGCATGTTCTGCAAACTGGATAAGGAAGAATTCATCGGCAAAGAGGCCATTGTGAAGCAGAAAGAAGAAGGCGTCAAACAAAGAGTAATCGGTCTGGAGCTGCAAGACAAGGCCATTCCTCGTCATGGCTATGCCGTTCTGAGGGATGGACAGCAGGTTGGAGTGATAACCACTGGCTACCATGCCATCAGCGTGGATAAGAGTGTGGCCTTCGCTCTGGTGAACAAGCCTGATGCAAAATTAGGTACTGAACTGGAAATACAGATTCGCAAAAAGACATTTAAGTGTGTGGTCGTGAAGAAGAGATTCTACGACAAACATTATAAGAAAGACTAACATGGCTGTGGATTTCTCCCAACGGTGTTTTCCATCAACAGGACAAGTCCGAAGAGTATGGAAGCCTGTCACCGTTTCCCAAATAGCTTTTTTCAACGATGAGGGAATGAACGGAGAACACAGTGAAGCAACTATCAAGTATAACATTAATTAATATAACATATTATGGCAAAAGTGATTGAAGGACTCTATTACAGTGAGTCACATGAGTTTGTAAAAGTAGAAGGCAACATCGCCAGCATCGGTATTACCGATTATGCACAACAGGCATTGGGTAACATCGTTTATGTGGATTTACCAGACGTTGACGATGAGATAGAAGCAGGCGACGATTTTGGTGCCGTTGAGAGCGTCAAGGCAGCCAGTGACCTCAGCACTCCCGTGAGTGGTACGGTCGTTGAGGTGAATGAGGCTTTGGAAGACACACCAGAGTTGATTAACCAAGATGCTTTCGGTGCATGGATTATTAAGGTAGAACTATCGGATACCAGCGAGCTGGACAACCTGATGGATGCCAAGAAATACGAAGAATTCTGTAACAAATAAATACAATGACTTACAAGTTTTTTCCACATACGGAAGAGGATGTAGCTCAGATGTTGGAGAAGATTGGCGTCAAGTCGCTCGATGATCTTTATCAAGAGATTCCGGAAGAAGTGCGGTTCCAGGGAGAATACAAGCTGCCGGAAGCAAAAAGCGAACTTGAGATTCGTCAGTTCTTCAATGAGCTGGGGGCCAAAAACAAGCAACTGACCTGCTTTGCCGGCGCCGGCGTTTACGATAAGTACTTCCCTTCGGCAGTACCTTATTTGGTAGAACGTTCTGAATTTCTGACCAGTTATACACCTTATCAAGCAGAGATTTCACAAGGCACCCTGCATTACATCTTCGAGTTTCAAAGTATGATGGCCGAACTCACCGGTATGGAAGTATCAAATGCCTCCATGTACGATGGTGCTACAGCCACAGCCGAGGCCGTCTTGATGGCTAAGGCCAACAACAAGAAAGCCAACAGAGTGTTGATTTCTGAGACGGTGGATCCTAAAATCCTGGCCGTTGTCAAGACTTATGCTCACTATCAGAACATAGAAATTGACCTGATTCCGCAGAAAGAGGGTGTCACCGACCAACAACAACTGCAACAGAAGCTGTCGGAAGGCGGCGTGGCAGGCGTGGTGGTTCAGTATCCCAACTACTATGGCATCGTAGAAGATTACACTGGGGTGGCCGACCTGTGTCATGAGCAGAAAGCATTGTTCATCATGAACAGCAATCCGGCAGACCTCGCTTTGCTGAAGACACCAGCTGAATTGGGAGCAGACATCGCTGTTGGCGAAGGTCAATCATTGGGCATCCCGATGAATTGGGGCGGTCCCTATGTAGGTTACATGTGCTGCACCACGAAAATGATGCGTAAGATGCCGGGACGAATCGTCGGCAAGACCGTCGATGAGGATGGCCAACGCGTGTTTGTATTGACCCTTCAGGCTCGCGAACAACACATCAGAAGAGAGAAAGCTACATCGAACATCTGTTCCAATCAGTCGCTCATGGCGCTTTGGGTAACCATTTACCTGTCACTGATGGGCAAAGAAGGTCTGAAAGAAGTAGGCCAACTATCTTACGATGGTGCGCACTATCTGTGCGAACAACTGGTGAAGACAGGCCATTTCTCATTGGCTTTCGACCAGCCTTTCTTCAATGAATTCTGCGTACGGTATGATGGTGACATCAAACAACTGCAACAACGACTGATAGACAACGGCATCTTTGGAGGCATACAGGTTGGAGACGACCTGCTCATGCTGACTGTCACCGAGAAGAGAACCAAGGATGAAATAGACAAACTAATAGAACTTGTGTCATGAATCATAAACTATATAGCAATCTGATATTTGAGTTGTCGCATCCGGGACGACGTGGGTACAGTCTGCCTAAGAATCAGTTTGGCCACCATGAAATACCCGCCGAACTGAAAAGGACAACCGATGCCGAGCTTCCTGAGTGTGATGAGATGACCGTGGTGCGGCATTACACCAATCACAGTGGAAACAATTTCGGCGTTGATAATGGTTTTTATCCTTTGGGATCGTGTACGATGAAATACAATCCACCCATCAACGAGGAAATTGCCGCACACCCTGCCTTCGCTAATCTGCATCCCCTTCAACCGGCTGAGACGGTGAAAGGTGCCGAGGAAGTATATGAGAACCTGCAACAGTCATTATCTGAGCTGACAGGTTTGTCACGCTTCACCCTGAATCCTTGTGCCGGTGCACATGGCGAGTTGACGGGGTTGATGATCATCAAGGCCTATCATGAGAGTCGTAACGACCATCAGAGAACCAAGGTCATCGTACCCGACTCGGCTCATGGCACCAATCCTGCTTCGGCTGCCGTATGCGGATTGAATGTGGTAGAGGTGAAGAGTACACCCGATGGACTGGTAGATGTTGAGCACCTCAAAACCCTTTTGGGTGACGACATCGCCGGCATGATGATGACAAATCCCAACACACTCGGACTATTCGAGGTGCATATCCCCGAGATTACCAAACTCATCCACGACTGTGGTGGTTTGATGTATTACGACGGAGCGAATCTCAATCCGCTCTTGGGCGAATGTAGACCAGGCGACATGGGCTTCGACGTGATGCACATCAACCTGCACAAAACCTTCTCTACGCCACATGGTGGAGGTGGACCAGGTTCGGGTCCGGTTGGCGTTTGCGAGAAATTGGTGGAATTTTTACCCACCAACAACTGCAAGGCGAAAGACCATACTGGCACAGCCATCACCATTCATCCTTATCATGGACATTTTGCAACCTACCTGAGAGCCTATACTTACATTCTCTCTCTGGGCAGGGAAAACGTGAAGAAGGTAGGTCCATACGCGACGCTGAATGCCAACTACATCATGAATAGTTTGAAAGATGTGTACGAACTGCCTATTGACAAGGTTTGCAAACACGAGTTTGTTTTCGATGGATTGAAAGATAAGAGCACAGGAGTCACCACGATGGACGTTGCCAAACGCCTGTTAGATTACGGTTTCCACGCTCCTACCATCTATTTCCCACTGCTTTTCCACGAAGCTATGATGATAGAGCCTACCGAAAGCGAAAGCAAAGACACCATTGATGGTTTCATTGAAGTGATGCGCAAGATAGCAGAGGAAGCGAAGACCAACCCTGATATCGTTAAGGGCGCACCACACGAAACACCTGTCAAGCGTGTGAATGATGTGGAAGCAGCTAAACATCCGATACTCACCTATCAACAGCTCATCCATGACAACAACTGATCTCATCATTATCGGCAGTGGCCCCGGAGGTTACCGGGCTGCCGATTATGCCGCTAAGAATGGCCTCCAAGTTCTTGTTTTTGAAGAACTGGAGGTCGGTGGCACATGCCTCAACAGTGGTTGCATACCGACAAAGTGTTTGGCGCACGATGCCTCGAAAGAGACCATACCAACGTTTGAGTTGGTGATGGAACGCAAGCAACAGACCATTCAGCAGCTGAGAGAGGGCGTGCAGACCCTACTATCACAGCCCAATATCACTTTGGTGCGGGGCAAAGCCGTTTTCAAGGACAGCCATACGGTGGTTGCCAACGGTGAAGAATACCAGGCAAAGCACATCATCATCGCCACTGGATCACACGCAAAGATGCCACCCATTGAGGGATTGGTGTATCAACAGGGAGGAGAATCGAATGTTGTAACATCGACAGAACTGTTGAACATCGACCACGTTCCCGAGAAGCTGTGCATCGTAGGCGCTGGGGTTATCGGGATGGAATTTGCTTCTGCATTCGCCAGTTTCGGTAGTAAGGTAACCGTTGTGGAGTTCATGAAAGAATGTTTGCCAACGCTCGACAGCGACATTGCCAAGCGTTTGCGCAAGTGCATGGAGAAGAAAGGCATTGAATTCTACCTGCAAGCTGGCGTGAAGTGCATTCATGAAGGTAAAGTGACCTTTGAGCGGAAAGGCAAAGAACAGACCGTAGAGGCCGATACCATCCTCATTGCAACAGGTCGTGCGGCCAACATGGATTCACTAAATCTGGACGCCATGGGCATTTCCTACGACAAAAAGGGCATTTTGGTCGATGATAACATGGAAACTTCTATCAACGGTATTTATGCCATCGGCGACACAAACGGCCGCCAGATGCTTGCCCATGCTGCAACTTTCCAAGGCTTCAGAGCCGTGAACCACATCCTTGGCAAGAGCGACAATATTCGTTTCGACATCATGCCTGCTGCCGTGTTCACCCATCCGGAGGCTGCTTCAGTGGGCAAGACCGAAGACGCTTGTAAGGCCGAAGAACTAAATTATACGGTTCGAAAAGGCTACTACCGCGCCAATGGCCGTGCTCTGTCGATGGAAGAGCCTGAAGGTATGGCGAAACTGATTGTTGACGAACAGAACAAAATCATTGGTTGTCACATCTACGGTGCCCATGCCGCTGAATTGGTGCAAGAGATTTCGGCACTGATGAACATGGACATCACGCTCGACCGACTGAAGGACATCATCCACACCCACCCCACTTTGGGTGAGATTTTACAGGACATGGCCATCGGTTAGGAAGGATGCGACAGTCTTAAAGAGCCCATCACTTCAACAATAGGAGGAGTAAGACAAGATTGGAGTCATCGGGTACATTCCGTGCACCATGGAGCTTGACTCAGGGTTGATATTCAACCAAAGCGCAAGGTCCAAATACTTCAATTTGTCTTGCTCCTTTTTTTTAACTATACTTTGGCACATTATTTGCATTAATGTTGTTGGAAAAATTATTAACATATCATTATATGCAAAAAGGTAACATCGGGGTTACGACAGAAAACATTTTCCCCGTCATTAAAAAATTTCTGTATTCAGATCACGAAATATTCTTACGCGAACTCGTTAGCAATGCCGTAGACGCCACACAAAAGCTCAAGACGTTGGTCAAACAAGGCGACTTTAAGGGCGAAGAGGGCGACTTGACCATTCGTATCAAGCTCGATAAAGAGCAAGGAACGCTGACTATCAGCGACCGAGGCATTGGTATGAACGCTGAGGAGATAGACAAATACATCAACCAGATTGCGTTCTCTGGCGTGAACGACTTCATGGAGAAGTACAAAGAGAACGCCAATGCCATCATTGGACACTTCGGACTGGGCTTCTACTCTGCGTTCATGGTCAGCAAGAAAGTGGAAATTATCACGAAAAGCTATCGCGATGGCGAGCAAGCCGTCAAATGGAGCTGCGATGGAAGTCCGGAATTTACCATTGAAAACGTAGAGAAAGCCGACCGAGGCAGCGACATCGTGCTCTACATAGATGACGATTGCAAGGAATTTCTTGAGAAATCACGCATTGAAAACTTGCTGAACAAGTACTGTAAGTTCCTTCCCGTACCCATCGCCTTTGGCAAAAAGACCAAGTGGGAAGATGGAAAACAGGTGGAAACTGAGGAAGACAATCTCATCAACGACACCGAACCGCTTTGGACAAAGACACCGTCTTCGCTGAAAGATGAAGATTATAAGAAATTTTACCAAGAGCTCTACCCCATGCAGGACGAGCCATTGTTCTGGATACACCTCAACGTTGACTATCCGTTCAACCTCACCGGCATCCTCTACTTCCCACGAGTAAAGTCGAATATCGAATTGCAGCCGAACAAAATACAACTCTACAGCAATCAGGTATATGTCACCGATCAGGTAGAAGGCATCGTTCCGCAATTCCTCACGCTGCTCCATGGCGTCATCGACTCGCCGGACATCCCATTAAACGTGAGCCGGAGCTATCTGCAAAGTGATGCGAACGTGAAAAAGATTTCCACCTACATCACCAAGAAAGTGGCCGACCGCTTGCAGGCTATCTTCAAGGAAAACCGCAAGGACTATGAGGAAAAATGGAATGACCTCAAAATCTTCATCAACTACGGAATGCTCACACAGGAAGATTTCTATGAGCGTGCGAAAGACTTCGCATTGTTCAAGGATGTTGATGGGAAGTTCTTCACATACGATGAGTACAAGACCTTGATTAAGGATGAGCAAACAGATAAGGACGGACAACTGATTTATCTTTACGCCACCGACAAGGATGAGCAGTACTCATTCATCGAGTCTGCCAAGGCTAAAGGGTATAATGTCTTGCTGTTTGACGGACAATTGGATGTGGCCACCGTATCCATGTATGAACAAAAATTTGAGACATGCCGATTCACGCGTGTAGATGGCGACATCATTGACCGCCTAATCGTGAAGGAGGATGCCAAAGAAAACAAACTGTCGAGCGAGGAAAGCGACAATCTGTCACAAGTATTCAAGTCGCAAATGCCAAAGATGGCCCAGGTTGAGTTCAACGTAGAAGTTCAGCCTTTGGGTGAAACAGCAACTCCGTTGGTCATCACACAGAGCGAGTACATGCGCCGTATGAAGGACATGAGCAAGTTCCAAGCTGGCATGGCCTTTTATGGTAGCATGCCCGACATGTACACCTTGGTGCTGAACAGCGACCACCGACTCATTCAGGACGTTCTTGCCAAGAGCAACAAGGCGACCGAAGCAGAGCTGAAACCGATACTCAGTGAGATAAAAGGTCAGGAAGCTCGCTTGGCCGCACTGCACCAAAGTCAAGACAAGAAGAAGCCGGAAGAGGTGACGCAAGAAGAAAAAGACGACTTGCAGAACACTGAAAAAGCCCTCAAGGAGCAGAAAGAGAAGAAGACGGCCGTCATCGCCAAGGCCGCCAAGGACAACCAAGTGGTGCATCAGCTCATCGACCTTGCCCTGCTACAGAATGGCATGCTCAAGGGAGCATCACTCGATGCCTTCCTCAAACGCAGTGTTGATTTGATTAAATAGACGGACATCAATACGGAAGAAGCAAGATTTTTTAAGCTCAAGTCAAATAAGACGCCATCCACTATGGGTGGCGTTTTTATTTGTATCATCAAGTCGATGAAAAGTGAAGCCAGACAGCATCCATCCCACCAGCTGACATTTTGCACCTATTTTCACGAAAGTTCTAAAAAAATCAGAAAAAGATTTGGCGGTTACATAAAAACCCTTTACCTTTGCACACGCAATTACAAAAAGAGAATTGCTTAACGGCTCCCTAGCTCAACTGAATAGAGCATCTGACTACGGATCAGAAGGTTGTGGGTTTGAATCCCGCGGGAGTCACACAGAAGGATGGTCTTGAAGGCCATCCTTTTTTAATTTTCCCAACTTGAAGGCAATAAATT
>JBNPOM010000055.1:0-18780 GCA_050315175.1 Prevotella sp. SGI.027 | reverse complement strand
TTATTGGCGGCCGTAGCAATGTTTATGAGAAGGTACTTCGTGAGGCGAAGGATACTTCTCTGCACGAGATGCAAGAACGAGCAGAGGCTTTAGGTGCGAATGCCATCGTGGGCATTGACATTGATTATGAAACCATTGGACAGTCTGGGAGTATGTTAATGGTGGCAGTAAGCGGAACAGCGGTGGTCATTTAGCGCCGCTTTTCCCGCTGTTCTTGCCTTTCTTGCTCGCGTAACGTTTCGCGGTAGGCCTTTTCTATGGGGTCTTCTGCGGCATCTATCTTGCGGAATGCCTCTTTCAACTGCCTGAGGTGTTTCATGTCTCTCTTCTTTCTAAAGTCGAGCATCTTGGCTAAATCGAACTCAAAGAAGCCATGGGATGCGTCATGGTCTGGTGGCAAGTAGGGGCGATTGGCTTTCAGACTGTCAATATTTTGCATGTGTTTCCCCCAAACAGTCACCTCGTCAATGCTGTATGTTGCGGGGAAAAGGAAGACCGTGTCTTTCCTAATTTCTTCTGCAGAGAGTGTTTCTTTCAGATAATTGCGTTTGTAGAAAGTAGCACTCTTTGTGTTGTAAGGTAAGGATACCAGTCCTCTGTAGGTAGTTTTTCCAACAAATTTGCCGTTTGCATGCACCTCTACGTCGCGGATGGGGATGCGGGTAATGGCATCACACACCAGACATTGCTGTGCCTGGAGCTTCATTTCACCAAAAAATAGTACGGTGGCTAAAACAAAAATCCGCCGCAGAATGATGGTATGTGATAAGTAAATGTTGGTGATCATCTTACGTTTTGTTGGTGAATGTCTTACATTTTACCAGTAGGCACCCAACATTTTGTTGGTGGTCATCTTACATCTTGCCTTTCTTGACCATTGATTGAAGCTGGGTTTAAGCGTGTTTGGCTGCATCTAGAAGCTGTTCCCAGACCGCACAAAACTCGGTCATTTGATGGAAAAGTAGGTCGGCACCTTCTTTTCTAAGGGTGCTGTCGGGTAGGGGGCCACTGTTAATGGCTACCGTAAAGATTTGAGCCGCCACGCCTGCTCGTATGCCCATAGGCGCATTCTCCACCACGATTCCTTCCCAAGGTTGATGGCTTCCCGTTAGTTGTAAGCCCTTCAAATATGGGTCGGGCGCAGGTTTTCCGTGTTTGATGTTATAGGCTGTGACAATATTCTCTTCAGATACGAATTGGTGGAAATCGTTTACAAGTCGTTTAATCAGCTGTTTTTGAGCACTACCTGTAACAATGCCAATACTCATTCCGCTCTTCTTTATCTTGCTCATGAGGTCGAGTACCCCGTCGAAGATGGGTGCTTCGGGCATTTGATGGAACAGTCTGCCTTTCTCATCGTACATCTTTTGCGCCTCTTCTTCTGAAATATCACGACCTTGTTGTTGCTTAACCATCATCCTGATGGTATCAACCCCCTTCATTCCTTCAGTGGCATACACATTCGCTTCAGTCATGTCAAGACCGAAAGTCTTCATTGATTCTTTCCACGCAACGGCGTGATGAGGCATGGAATTGTACAGCACGCCGTCCATATCAAAAAGCACAACTTTGGGTTGAAACGCCGCAAAGTCATGCTTTCTCAAATAATCATGTATTTCGTTTTCAAACATTCAATCTTATTTTTCGTTGGCTAAACGCTCTTGTATGGCCTTGCTTTCAGCTTCATAACCAGGCTTATTGAGCAAGGCGAACATGTTCTTCTTGTACGCTTCCACACCAGGTTGGTTGAAAGGATTCACGCCTAAGAGGTTTCCGCTGATGCCACAGGCTATCTCGAAGAAGTAAAGCAGCTGTCCGATGTAATACTCATTCAGTTCTGGAAGGCTGATTCGGATGTTGGGAACGCCACCGTCAACGTGCGCCAGTCGTGTACCCAGCTCGGCCATCTTGTTCACTTCGTCCACTCGTTTGCCTGCCAAGAAGTTCAAACCGTCAAGATTTTCCTCATCTTCGGGGAACAACATCTTCTTGTTGAGCTGCTCAACACTGATTACAGTTTCGAAGATTGAACGCTCGCCCTCTTGTATCCACTGACCCATGGAGTGCAAATCGGTGGTGAAATCGCATGCGGCAGGAAAAATACCAAGATGGTCTTTTCCCTCACTCTCGCCGTAAAGTTGTTTCCACCATTCACCAATGAAGTGCAGTTTAGGTTGGAAGTTGACGATAATCTCAATCTTCTTGCCCATTTCACGATACAGCGCATGACGCACAACAGCGTATTGTGCAGCTATGTTCTCCTGCAAAGTAACGTCTTTCCCCGTTGCCTTTTCCATGTCGGCAGCACCCTGTACCAAAGCTTTGATGTCGAAACCAGCGCAGGCAATGGGCAGTAATCCAACGGGGGTGAGTACGGAGAAGCGACCGCCTACATTGTCAGGAATGATAAAACTCTTGTATCCTTCTTTGTCAGCGCATGTGCGTGCGGCACCTTTTTTTGCGTCTGTGATGGCCACAATCACGTCTTTAGCCTCTTCTTTGCCACGTTGTGCCTCGCATTGTTTCTTCAACAAGCGGAAAGTAAGAGCCGTTTCAGTGGTGGTACCCGATTTAGATATGTTGATGACACCAAACTTCTTATCCTTCAAGTAGTCGGTGAGTTCTGCCAAATAGTCCTCGCCAATGTTGTTTCCTGCAAAGAGAATGGTAGGATTCTTCTTGTCGTTTACCAGCCAAGCGAATGAGTTTCCCAAGGCCTCTATCACGGCACGGGCACCCAAGTAGCTTCCGCCAATACCGGCAACCACCACCACTTCGCACTTTTCGCGTAAGGTGTTGGCGCACGCTTGCACTTCGTCAAGAAACGCAGGTGTGATGGATGAAGGCAAATGTAACCATCCTAAGAAATCGTTTCCCGGACAAGTGCCGTTTTCAAGCGCTTCTTGTACGGCTTTTACCTTTCCTTCATAGGCGTCTATTGTGCCAGGTTTCAAGAACTGAGTGGCTTTTGTGATGTCTAAACTAATACTTTTCATCTTCAAGTTATCTAAATGAATCTGTTAATAATTTGATTTCTATTTGTGGGCTGATGTGCTCGTACAAAATGTTGTACACAGCATCCAAAATCGGCATGTTCACGTGCATGTGGCGATTGATCTCTTTCATGCACTTGGTTCCGAAATATCCTTCTGCAATCATCTCCATTTCAATCTGCGCGCTTTTCACCGAATATCCCTTGCCAATCATGGTGCCAAAGGTGCGGTTGCGCGAGAAATTGGAGTATGATGTCACCAACAAATCGCCCAAATAAACCGAATCGTACGCACTGCGTTCAATGGGATGGACGGCTGTGAGGAACCGAGACATCTCCTGAACCGCATTCGCGATGAGCACGGCTTGGAAGTTGTCACCGTATTTCAGTCCGCTGCAAATGCCCGAAGCGATGGCGTAAACGTTCTTCAGAACCGACGAATATTCGATGCCAATTACGTCCGAAGAGGTTTTGGTCTTGATGACATCGCTGGCAATGAACTCGGCGAACGACTCCGCTTTCTGTATGTCAGCGCAGCCGATGGTGAGGTAAGACAAGCGATCCATGGCCACTTCCTCTGCGTGCGACGGTCCTCCAATCACGGCTAAGTTCTCGTATGGCACGTCAAACACTTGATGGAAATACTCTGAACACACCAGGTTTTCGTCGGGAACGATGCCCTTGATGGCGGTGATGATGAACTTGTCGCGCAGACGAGTCTTGAGTTTCCGCAGATGACTCTTGAAGTAGGGTGACGGTGTCACGAAGACCAGCGTGTCGTAAGCACCGGTGATGGTGTTGATGTCTGATGAGAAAAAAATCTCATCGGTGTTGAAATGCACGCTTGTCAGATAGGCGGGATTGTGTCCCAGGCGCTTAAAATCCTCGATGCGGTCGTCTCTTCGCATGTACCATCCAATGTGATGAGCATGGCTCACCACAATCTTGGCTATGGCTGTGGCCCAACTTCCGCCTCCGATTATCGCTATCTTGCCGCAGTTATAATTCATAATTCTTCATTCATAATTCATCCTGATTGCTCACAAGTCATGATTCTTCTTTTCTCAATCCAATTGATAGCTAGCGAGAAGCGTGTGAATCATGAATTGTGCATGATGAATTATTTCTGGCTGTTGTCAATCCATTGTTGGAATTGTTCAACCTTTGGATTGTCGTAGCCCAATTTATATTTCTTGTTTACCCCGCAAACATTCATTTGCAAGGCCTGTGCCTTTACCTGCGCGATGTCCGAAATCAGGTTGTATCCTGCCTTTCTGAACACAGGAACCCATTGCTCCGGAACGCCAATGGCTGCCCATTCTTCCACCGTACTCTGCGGTATTTTCTTCTCAGGTTTCATTTGTGGGAAGAACAGCACTTCCTGTATGAACGTCTTTCCAGTCATCAACATCACCAAACGGTCGATGCCAATGCCGATACCCGATGTAGGAGGCATGCCATATTGCAGTGCGCGCAGGAAGTCCTGGTCGATAATCATGGCCTCATCGTCACCCTTGTCAGCCAATTTCATTTGCTCCTTGAAACGCTCTTCTTGGTCGATTGGGTCATTCAATTCAGAGTAAGCGTTCGCCAATTCCTTGCCGTTCACCATCAGTTCAAAGCGTTCGGTCAGTCCAGGTTTGCTTCGGTGCATCTTGGTAAGCGGTGACATTTCCACAGGGTAATCCGTGATGAACGTGGGTTGAATGAACGTTCCTTCGCAAAACTCGCCAAATATTTCGTCAATCAACTTGCCTTTACCCATGCTCTCATCCACCTCCATGTCGAGCTTTTTGCAGATTTCTCTTATCTCGTCTTCAGTCTTTTCGTTGAGGTCATAGCCCGTCTTTTCTTTGATGGCATCCAGAATGGGCAAGCGTCGGTAAGGAGCTTTGAAGCTGATTATCTGTCCGTCAATCTCCCGTTCGTCACTACCGTTGACAGCTATGCAAATGGTTTCCAGCAGTTTTTCGGTAAACGACATCATCCAGTTGTAGTCTTTGTACTGCACATACAATTCCATGCAAGTGAATTCAGGATTGTGATTGCGATCCATTCCCTCGTTACGGAAGTTCTTGCCGATTTCATACACGCCTTCAAAACCGCCCACTATCAGTCGTTTTAAGTACAGTTCGGTGGCGATGCGCATGTACATGTCGGTGTTCAGCGCATTGAAGTGTGTGACGAATGGACGCGCACTGGCACCACCGGCAATGGCTTGCAGGGTAGGAGTCTCCACCTCTGTGTAGCCAGCCTCGTCCAGTACCTTGCGCATAGTGCGTAACACCGTAGCACGTTGCAAAAACGTATCTTTCACGCCATCGTTGACAATCAGGTCGACATAGCGTTGGCGATAGCGCAATTCGGGGTCGTCAAACTTGTCGTAGGCCACTCCATCTTTGTATTTCACGATAGGCAGGGGTTTTAAGGCCTTGCTCAACAGAGTTAAACTTTGTGCGTGTACCGATATTTCACCAGTTTGAGTTTTGAACACAAAACCCTTGATGCCAATGACATCGCCAATGTCCAACAGACGTTTGAACACCACGTTGTACAAATCTTTGTTCTCATCCGGGCAGATGTCATCGCGCGTAACGTACACTTGTATTCGGCCTTTGGAATCTTGCAATTCTACAAAACTGGCCTTGCCCATCACGCGTCGCGTCATCATGCGGCCAGCTATCACCACTTCTCGCTTTTCCTCGCCGTCTTGATAGTCAGCTTTTATCTCCGTGCTGAACGCGTTGGTAGGAAACTCTGCGGCAGGATAAGGGTCTATGCCCATATTTCGTAATTCTTGGAGACTTTGTCTGCGACCAATCTCCTGTTCACTCAATTCTAAGATATTCATATATGATAAAATAGCTATTTTTTCCCGATTCTGATGGATAGAGCCAGCCAAAAGCACTCACAACCGTTTGCTTTGTTGAGGTGCAGCCTATCTTATGCAAAGATAGTGCAAGCCGAAGACAAAGAAAGCTTGTTTACTTTGTTAAGGCGCAGCCTATCTTATGCAAAAATAGTGCAAGCCGAGTATAGAGACAGTTTACTTTCTATATTGAGGCACTGCCTATTTTATGCAAAAGTACGAAATTAATCTGAATGTGCCTACCTTTTCATATTTTTTATAATTGCATGACAAGCAGGTTGCTGTTTCGTGTCGCTACACAGGCTCCGTCGTCATTGTTTTCAACAACGAATTGAAGGACTCAATAAATCAAAGGAGCAGTGTGCCAGATGAAGGTTCGTGTCATTACACACCAAAAAATGTTGGATATTTTCATCGTTTCAAGCCCTTAAAATGGCACTTGAAAAGTGATGAAATAGAAAAAATCGATAGGCAGGAAGGTAGCAAACATCCGATTGTTTTGCCACCAATATCCAGTTTTTCGTTCAAAGCAATGACTTTGGTGGTCAATCAGCATCACTTTGGCGGTCAATCTACATGAGTTTGTGCTTCAAAAGCATGTGAATTGCGCGCTAAAAGCAATGCTCTTGGCTTAAAATTGTTTTCAATTTGAATGCTAAAAGTGGCTGCAAAAGATATAACTCTCTGTGCGTTAGTTGCTTATGAAAGTTGCTCGTATTTGGCGTATTTGCACCACAAGGTAGGTTGGTTTGCAAATGCGCCAAATATGAAGCGGTGTGTTGTTAAGAAAATTACACCTCGGGAACATCTTTGAGGCTGTTCGCAATTTCTTCATCGGTGATGTTGTAATTGCGCAAGTCGCCACTCAAATAACTGTCGTATGCTGTCATGTCGATGAGTCCATGGCCCGAGAGATTAAAGAGAATCACCTTCTCTTCACCACTCTCTTTGCACTTTTGCGCCTCACGAATGGTGGCTGCGATGGCGTGACAGCTCTCTGGAGCCGGGATGATGCCTTCGGTTCGAGAGAAGAGAATACCGGCATCAAATGCCTCCAATTGTGGAATGTCCACGCCATGCATCAGCTTGTCTTTTGCCAATTGTGAGATAATCATGCCCGCACCATGATAGCGTAAACCGCCGGCATGAATGTTTGCGGGCTTGAAGTCATGTCCCAGCGTGTACATAGGCAATAGGGGCGTGTAGCCAGCCTCGTCGCCAAAGTCGTATTCAAACTTGCCTCGGGTAAGTTTTGGGCAGCTGCTGGGCTCGGCAGCAATGTATTCTGTCTGTCTTCCTTCCAAGATGGTATGGCGCATAAAGGGGAATGCCGTGCCGCCAAAGTTGCTTCCTCCGCCGAAACAAGCAATCACGACGTCGGGATACTCGCCCGCCATCTCCATTTGTTTCTCTGCTTCCAAGCCGATAACAGTTTGATGTAGCGCCACATGGTTAAGCACCGAACCCAGCGTGTACTTGCAGTTAGGCGTGGTGGTGGCCAGTTCGATGGCCTCAGAGATAGCTGTTCCGAGGCTTCCCTGATGGTGAGGATCGCGCGTGATGATGTCCTTTCCGGCGCGTGTTGACATCGATGGCGAGCCTTCCACGGTGGCTCCGAAGGTGCGCATGATACTACTGCGGTAGGGTTTTTGCTGCATCGAAATCTTTACTTGGTACACGGCAGCTTCCAATCCGAAAATCTTTGCCGCATAACTCAAGGCAGCTCCCCATTGTCCGGCACCCGTCTCGGTGGTGACGTTCGTGGTGCCTTCTTGCTTGCAGTAGTAGCATTGGGCCAGCGCCGAGTTAATCTTGTGCGATCCAAGCGGGTTTACACTCTCGTTTTTGAAATAGATATGCGCGGGCGTATCCAAGGCTTTTTCCAGTGCATAAGCACGAACCAGTGGGGTGGAGCGGTAGTATTTGTACTTGTCCAGCACCTCTTCGGGAATGTCAATCCATCGGTGTTCGGTGTCAAGTTCTTGCTTGGAGCATTCTAAGCTAAAGATGTGCGACAAGTCTTCTGCCGTAACAGGCTGCTTAGTCTTTGGGTTAAGCGGTGGCAAAGGCTTGTTCACCATGTCGGCTTGTATGTTGTACCACTGTGTAGGAATGTCGTTTTCCTGAAGTATGAATTTCTTTTGTTTGTTCAGCATTGTTGTCTTTTTTTTGTTGGGTTTATGATTCAGATGGCCCGAAATAGGCCGATAAGCCTGGTTTTTTCACCAACAAAGGTAAGAAAAAGATTGCATTTGTGGGTCAATACATGCGAGATTTGTTAACTTTGCATGAAAAACATGACGATTGTTCTTACGTTATTAGGCTATTTTGCGGCCTTGTTGTTACTGAGTAGGATGACGACAAGGCATGCCACAAACGATACTTTTTATCGCGGAAACCGACAGTCGCCCTGGTATTTGGTGGCTTTTGGCATGATAGGCGCATCGGTTTCGGGTGTCACCTTCGTGTCCGTGCCGGGTATGGTCAACACCATTGGCATGACCTATCTGCAAACTTGTCTGGGCTTTGTGCTGGGCTATGTGGCAGTGGCCTTTGTGTTGTTGCCCATTTACTATCGTCTGAATCTCACCACCATCTACACTTATCTGCAACAACGCTTGGGAATTCGTTCGTATAAAACCGGCGCTTGGTTCTTTTTGTTGTCCAAAATGTCGGGTTCGGCGGTTAAGTTTTATGTGGTGTGTATGCTCTTACAGCGGTTTGTACTCGATGCTATCGGGGTGCCTTTCATGGTCACTGTGTTGGTGCTGGTGTCGCTTATCTGGCTATATACGCGGCGCGGAGGCATCAAGACCTTGGTTTGGACCGATACGTTTCAAACCATTTGCATGTTCGCGGCGCTCATCTTCATCATCGTACAGGTGATGTCTATGCTTGATATGAATGTCGTTGAAGCCGTGAAAGCCATCGCACAGGATGACAGAAGCCGCATCTTTGTGTTTGATGATTGGCTGTCTAAACAGAATTTTTGGAAGCAATTTGTGAGTGGTATCTTTGTTGTTATCGTGATGACGGGGCTCGATCAGGACATGATGCAGAAGAATTTGACGTGCAAAACCTTGAGAGAGGCACAGAAAGACATGTGTACCTACGGACTTGCCTTTGTGCCTGTCAACCTATTGTTCTTGGCGTTAGGTGTGCTGTTGTCTATGTTAGCCGGGCAACAGGGCGTGCCTCTGCCGTCAGCCGGCGATGAGTTGTTGCCCATGTTTGCAGCAACGGGCGAGTTGGGAACCATGGTGGTGGTGTTCTTTACCATTGGCATTGTGGCGGCATCGTTCAGTAGTGCCGACTCTGCCTTGACGGCTTTGACCACCACTTACTGTGTGGACATTTGTCAAAAGCCTGCCGATGAACGGCTCAGACATCGTGTTCATGCCGCCATAGGTTTGGTGTTTGTCTTATTCATCCTTCTGTTCAGGGTGTTCAACTCGACCAATTTGATAGATGCTATCTATATATTGGTGTCGTATACCTATGGACCTTTGTTGGGATTATTTGCCTTTGGACTGCTCACGAAGTACCGTGTAAACGACCGATGGGTACCCTATTTAGCCATTGCCGCACCTGTGTTGTGCTATGTGTTGGATGCCGTTGCGCAGCATGTGTGGAACTATCATTTTGGTTACGAATTGCTCTTGCTCAACGGGGCCTTGACCTTTGCTGGATTGTTGGTGACGAGGAAAAAAGAATTACTTTGAAATTTGAAATTTGAACATTGAACTTTGAGGTTTCTATGTGTGAGTTTATAAACCATCAACTCGTAAACTCGTCAACTTGTGAACTTGTCAACTATAACTCAATACCACTGCACAGCATTGCTGTATCCGCTGCGTTTATCGTATTTCAGTGCGTCTGTCAGGGTGGCAGCGTTGGCCCTAAACGTGAAATTGTAGCTGGTATAAGGGGCCAACACTACGGAGCAGCTCATGTTGAAGCAGTGAAGATCGCGCTGAAGTGATGCCGTTGTCATGGACATGGCATGGTTCTCAAAGTCGTAACCCGATGAGAAGCTGATGTTCCATCCATCACTGATGCGAACATTACCGCTGACATTGAGGGTCTGGGTGAACTTGTATGGATAGCGCATGGTTTTATAATTGAACTTTTTGATATCTCTATTCTCACTCATAGTGATACCATAACCGAAGGTAATTGACCAAGGTAACTTGAACGCCATGTAGCCATCGTCATCGGTTTCGGCCTTGCCAGCCTTTTGTTTCTTCTTTGCTCCATGCTGTCCCTCAATCATATTGTCATCAATGTTGCTCTCTATGTCGGTGTCTCGGCCTTCAATATCGTTCTTGTTTTGTTCATCTTCATCCTCGTCATCATGACTGCCGGTGAAGAGTTTTTTCAGCTTTTCGGGCGTCAGCGTGTAGGAGATGTTCTGCGACATGCCTTGGAAACGACCGAAACGACCCATTCCCCATTCCGTATGGTTGCCCTCGTAGGGTCTGCCATTCTCATCTAATTCGTAGGCATACGATGCAAAGCGAGCGTTAAGGTTGAAGGTATAGTTCTTCCACCACTTCAATCTGATGCGCATATTCAGGTCACTTAACGGCTTTTCCTTGGCCGCCATGTTGTACGACATCGATAATCCAAGCTCGTCAATGATACTCACTTTCTTCATTCCCGTTGAGTCTTTGTCGCTCTTGACCTTCATTTCGATATTGTTACCCAAGTCGAATGATATGTTTCCGCTGCGTCCTCTGCCCGGTACAGAGTACATACCATTCTCGTAAGGAGAATATCCTACGAGCGACACATTGCCGTCGGCGTCGGTCTTTTGATAGTAATCGTAATAGCCATAGCGGCGCGCACCGAAGTCAGGAGCATAGCTGAACGAGACGGAAGGGGTCAAGACGTGGCGGATGGCCTGCACCTTATCGCCGAAAATCTTGCGATTTGGGATGAACATACCATAGAGCTTGGTAGACATACCCAAGTTGAGCGACCAGTTATAGACGTTGTGAAAGCCATACGTGGTGTCGTTCACAACCTTTTGAGAGGCTGCGTCCCACGACCGATGTATCTTGTTTGAGTACATGCGGTCAGTGAAATTGAACGACGGATTGACGTTGAGATAGTCGAAAAGTGTGAAGTTGGCGTTGATGGGAATGTCGTGCTGGAAACCGTTTCTCCAGTCTTTGATGAGGTTCGACTTGAACAATCTGTCCTCTTTTGTTTGGATAGAGTTGGAGAAGCGGCCTGTGTAGCTTACGGCAATCTTCTCGTACCACCGCTCATTGCCCACCACATGTTTGCGCTTGAAGGGGTAGAAGCGGCTGATGCTAATGTTCAGGTCGGGCATTGTCAGGGCGATAGACGAGTCGCGCATGTTCTGCGAAAGGTTCATCGAGCTGCTCAGTGACAAGCCAATGCTTGAGAAAGTGGTGCTCCAACTCACAGAAGATGTACGGGTACTTTGCGTGAGTGCCTGCGGATTATACAAGCTTGTGAGATTGTTGCGCTCGTAACTGGAGGAGGCGAAGTTGACACTTGCCGACAACGAGCTAAAGGGATTGGCCTTTGGGTCTTGTCGGTGGCTCCATTGTATCTTATAACTTTGCTGACGGGAAAAGTCAGGTAAGCCCTTGTCACCCGTCTTTGAATCCTGGTAACTGAGAAATAAACTGCCGCTATAGCGATACCTTTTATTGTAATTGCTGGCCAGTGAAATGCCCCAAGAACCCTTGGTGTAGATCTCGCCAAGCACCTTCAAGTCGATTTTGTCACTGATGGCAAAATAATATCCGCCGTCCCTAAGATAGAAACCACGATCCATTTCATCGCCGTAAGACGGCATGATGAAGCCTGATGAATAGCTCTTGGTGAAGGGAAAGAAACCGTATGGAACGGCAATAGGCAGCGGAACGTCGGCTACTACCAAATGGGCGGGACCGAAAACCACGTCCTTGCCCGGGCGCACTTTGCCCCTTGACAGCGCGATATAGAAGTCGGGATGCTTTTTATCGCAGGTGGTATATCGGCCGTGTTCCATGTACACCACGCCCGATGAGTCGCGCTTTGACCGCTCACTGCGCAAGAATCCCTCTTCTTGTTGGGTGTAAACGTTGTTGATAAGGCCCTTCTTGGTCTTGAAGTTGAACGCCATGGTGTCGCTTTCGTACGAATCTTGCCCCAATTTGAACACGGGAGTGCCTTCCAACGCTTTGGTTGTGGTATCCTTGATGGCACCAGTTGCGTGCACCAGGTTGCTGTCCATGCTCATGTATATCTTCTCACTCTTGAGATCCATGTTCTCGTATTTCACGGTAGACGAGCCGTAGAGGTGCGTGGTTTTGCTCTTGGCGTCATAAATCAGCGAATCTTCTGCGGTATATTCTACTGGTGCGTCGATACCGTTCGCCCTCCTTCTGTTGAGCGAATCAAGCCGAATCGAGTCGTCAATCAGTTGATTATGCTTGCGAATGGCCAGCTGTAGTGAGTCTAATGTGGTGGTGTCGGTGGCAACGGAGTCAGGGAGTTTGTCGAGTGTGGAATCGCGCTTAATTGGTACCAAGGTGTCGCCCACACCCGGCGTGTCACGTTGTTGCGTTTGTTGCCTGGCGTATGAATCAAACCTGTTCATGTCTGCCATGACGAAGGCAAAGATGAACAGCAGCAGAACTATAACCGACGGAGTTCTCATTTAATGTGCAAAATTACACAAATAACAACGAATTGATATACAATTTTTTATTTTTAACTTAACACATCGTGCTAAACTTGCGCTTTGATAGCTTTTCTTCTTGTGCGCAACCTCTTGTTAGCTTCTGTCCAAAAAATTGATAAAAAAACGATGATTGCAAAGTTGTGAATTGGAAAAATCAGTCATGTTTTCAGCCCCCAAAAACGTGTTGTGGGAGCTGCGAGGCAGACTTTTTCTGCTAAAAACAGGTTGATAATGGCGCTATTTACGTCACTTTTCACTACTATTTCAATCTGATTGGGTGGTAAAAGCATACCTTTTACCACTCAATAGCATACATATTGCCAATCAAAAGCAATGCTATTGGCATGAAATAGCATGCGGAAAATGTGCAAAGAATGATTGTTTTTGTGTAAGTGTTTGATCAACAATTAGATACAAAACTTGCGCAAAACTTGCGTATTTGCAGCCATCAGCATGCTTGTTTGAAAATATGGCCGTATTTAAGAGGGTGTTGTAAAAGAAAATGACAGTAAGTGCGATGCTCGATGCTGTATGGAATGGGTGGCGATTATTCAAACAGTTGCATCCATCTGGCAAATCTCTTCGCTCCCTCTTTGCCGAATCTTTCGAGGCTCTTTAGTGCCTGTTCGGGCGTTCGTACACGGTCGAGGTGCGTTTTAGAGTAGAATTTGTCAGCATAACAAATCACCTGTTCCTCCATGGTTTCGGGCAAAAAGTCCTCGTGGGGCAGGGGCAGGTGCTGTTCAATGATGTCCTGCAAGGCGATTCCGGCTCCCGTATGACGTTCGCAAACCCGCGCGTGTTTGGGGTAACCAGCCGTGCGCAACATGTCTGCCCCAATGATGCCATGCTTGATATACGGTTCGGTGCCAAAGCATTCGATGCCTGGCGCATCGCACTTTACAATGCCGATGTCGTGCAGCATGGCCGCCTCTTGGATGAAGTTGCGGTCGAGTTTCAGCTCCGGATGCTTGTCGACAATTTGCAATGCCTTGCGGGTTACGCATGCGCTGTGCGTCAAGAGGATGTCCCGCACCTTGCTTCCTTGCGGGTAATACTGGTCGATGATGGCTAAATAGTCCATGAAAAAGCGTTTTAATCATTAAAAAAACTCATCTTCAGGCATCAAAGTACCCGAAGATGAGTTGTATGTTGTTTGGCGTAAAAACAAAATCATCAAGCTTGTGGGCGCTCGATGTAAGCAATTACGTCACCCTTGTTCAGCTTGCTTCCCTGCTTGGCATTGATCTCAACCAACTTGCCTCCTAAGGCCGCAGGTATCTCCACAAACTCGCCCCACGGTGCTTGTATGTAACAGAGTTTGTCGCCTTCGGCGTACTCTTTGCCGATATATGGCTCAACGGATGGAGCACATTCGCCGTCACCATTGAACTCCCAGAACACTTGTCCCTTGACTGGAGCCACGATAGCGTCAGCTTTTGCGTGCTTGAATGCGGTGAGCTCTTCTTTCGACACCTTGCTTCCAAGTTTCGCATCCTTTGCCTTTTGCAGGTCAGCCAAGAAGTTTTTCTTCGCTTGTCCGCTCTTATAGTTGCGATATTGCTCGGGGTGCATGGCCAATTCGAACAGCTCTTCATCGTCTTTGCCAAAGTCCCAACCGTTTTCCTTCATTTCTTTCTTGAAGTCATCCAAGTTGTTTTCCAACAAAGTATGTGGGTCAGCATCGGTAAATTCGTAACCCTTTTCCTTCGCAAGGTCAACTAATACTTGGTCAACCTTGCCGGGTACCTTGCCGCTCTTGCCGAGAATCATGCCCCACATCGAGTCGTCCATCATGACAAATCTGCCCTTTCCTTGCTCCATGGTCAACAGATTCATCAGTGCTATGTTCTTGGTATACTGTGAGAAAGGTGTCACCAGGGGTGGATAGCCCACGCGAGGCCATACGTATGCCACCTCGTTGAACAGCTTGATGAGCATGTGGTCGGTAGAAAGTTCCTCCTCTCCCTTCTTCTTGCGAATGTTGTTAATGGTGCCATGAATGCCGGCCAGGTCGGCCATCATGCTGCCCATCATGCCGCCAGGCAAGCCACAGCCCAGCAAGAGCGAGCTCATGAACTTATTTTGTGGATTGATAAAGTAGCCCAACCAGTCGTCTATAAACTCTTGAGTCAATGCACGAGCCTTCATGTAAGCATCCATATTGATGTCTGGAACATCGAAACCAGCCGTCTTCAGCATGCTCTGCACCGAGATAACGTCAGGGTGTACCTTGCCCCAAGATAGGGGTTCGATGGCCACATCCAAGATGTCGATGCCATTTTCGGCAACCTCCAACATCGATGCCATCGACAGTCCAGGACCCGAGTGGCCGTGGTATTCGAGGATAATCTCTGGATGTTTTTCCTTGATCATCTTGGTTAATTGTCCCAAGAAAGTAGGTTGGCCGATGCCAGCCATGTCTTTTAAGCAGATTTCTTCTGCGCCTGCTTCAATCAAGGTGTCGGCAATGTTGGCGTAATATTCCAGTGTATGGATGGGGGAGGTGGTGATACACAGGGTTCCCTGTGGCGTCATGCCGGCCTCTTTTGCCCACTTGATGCTTGGAATGATGTTGCGAACATCGTTCAAACCATCGAAAATACGCGGGATGTCCACACCTTGGGCATGCTTTACCTTGTACATCAGGGCACGCACATCATCGGGTACGGGATACATACGCAATGCGTTCAATCCGCGATCGAGCATGTGTGTCTTGATGCCTACCTTGTTAAAGGGCGCGCAGAAGGCGCGGACAGCATCGTTAGGGTTATCGCCTGCCAACAAATTTACTTGTTCAAAAGCGCCTCCGTTGGTTTCTACACGAGCAAAACAGCCCATCTCTATAATGACTGGCGCAATGCGTTCTAATTGATCTTTGCGTGGCTGAAACTTACCGGAAGATTGCCACATGTCTCTATAAATGAGACTAAACTGTATTTTTTTCTTCATAATTTTCTCCTTATCAACCTTTACACGGTGTGGCAAAATTAAGCAAAAAAAATCAAATTGTCCATGACCTCGTTGCTTTTTTAAGATTTATAGGCATTCAAGTTAGTAAACATAAAAAGCCGATGTGCAGGACTTTTGGCTCGCACATCGGCTCTCTAAGAGGTTTGATGTCATGGAAGAATGTGGATTCTTCCATGAATCTAACTATTTTTATGAATCAGTTTTGATTCTGTTACTTCGTCGGAACCTCTTCCAACACTTGCTTCAAGAGTTCCCAGAAAGGTTCTACGGTTTTGATAAGGCAACGCTCTGTTGAGGTGTGCGGACTGCGAATGGTGGGTCCGAACGATACAACGTCCAGATGAGGGTATTTACCTAAGATGATGGAACACTCCAAACCGGCATGGTCTACCTGCACGATACCTTCTTCATTGTTTTGCTTTTTGTACACTTTCATCAGCAAATCGAGCAGCTCACTGTCTGGATTTGGATCCCATCCGCCATAACTTCCACTGAACGTTACCTTCATTCCAGCCATGTTGAAGCAGCTTTGTAGGGTTTCGCCGATGTAAGCTTTCATGGATTCGTTAGATGAACGAGCCAAAATCTTAAATGAAGCTTTGCCCGATTCTATGTCAATGATGGCCAAGTTGGATGAGGTTTCCACCACTGAAGGGATGGAAGGAATCATGCGCATCACGCCATTGTGGCAAGCGTAGATGGCATCGATGAGGTTGTCTTGTATGGCTTCGGGAACCTGTGTAGCAGGCGTGTCTACCTCTTCGGCTGTCAATTCGATGCCGCTCTCAATGTCCTTGTATTCCTGTATGAACTCTTCTTTCCAGCCAGCTACCATCTCTTGCAGTGCAGAAACGTTTTCTTTCGGCAGCGTGAGCACCACTTCGGCCTTGAAAGGAATGGCATTGCGCATGTTGCCACCATGCCATGTGGCCAGTCGAGCGTCGAGTTCGCATATCGCTTCGTGTACCAGTCTAACCATCAGTTTGTTGGCATTGCCACGACCCTCATGTATTTCCAAGCCCGAGTGTCCGCCACGCAGACCCGAAAGTGTTACCTTCACGGCCTTATCCGTTGCGTCAGTCGCAGCCTCTTTGTAATCCAATTCGGCGGTGATGTCTACACCACCAGCACTACCAATGACGAATTTACCCCACGTTTCAGAGTCTAAGTTCATCAGAATGTCACCATCCAATTCGCCTTCGGGCAAGTCGTTGGCGCCAAACATGCCTGTTTCTTCGTCGGCGGTGATGAGGCCTTCTATCGGACCATGCTTCAAATTCTTGTCTTCCATGACAGCCAAGATGGCGGCTACACCCATTCCATTGTCAGCTCCCAGGGTGGTGTTCTTTGCTTTCACCCATTCGCCGTCAATCCAAGTCTCTATCGGATCGGTTTCAAAGTTGTGGTTGCTCTCCGGTGCTTTTTGTGGAACCATGTCCATGTGTGCTTGCAAAATCACCGTCTTTCTGTTCTCCATGTCAGCGGTGGCGGGCTTCTTCATCACTACATTCTTGGCTTTGTCCACATAAGCCTCGACACCTGCACGCTTTGCAAAGTCGAGTAAGAATTGATGTACTTTGTCAAGATGTCCAGAAGGACGTGGCACTTGCGTCAGTGCGTCAAAGTTTCGCCATACACAGGTCGGTTTCAGATCTTTAATTTCACTCATAGTATTTTGTTTTTTTTAGAGTTGTTGCTCGTGTGTTTTGATACACATTGCTTCCAACTCGTGGTGAATAAATAGGTTTCCAATTATTCTTGCGCTGGCAGAACGATTTTTCCAGCCTTCACGCATTTAAGTTTTTTCTTTGTGAACGATAGGGCTATCCATGCGTATATGCCCAGCACGGCCACTAAAAGAGTTTGCACTGAGTGTACAATCAGCACAAAGTATAGGGCATCGGTTTCAGCTACTCCGTATAAAATCAGCATCGTCTTGACGGCAAAATGCCAGGGGCCGGCTCCGTTTGGCGTTGGTACGATAACGGCAATGGAGCCTACGATGAACGTTACCAATGCGCACGACAGTCCTAAGTGGGCAGTGGCATCAAAGCAAAAGAAGGTGAGATAATAGTGCAGAAAGTAGCATAGCCATATTAATAAGGTGAAAGCAATGAACAAAGGTATGCTTTTTACCTGTCGAAGTGAAGCGATGCCTTGTCCAATGTCGTGCAAGGTGATTTTCACCTTATTATATATAGACAAACGTTTTAGTAGGAAAAATGCCAACACCAACACCGCCATGGCGCAGATGGCCGTAACAATGTAGCCGGCAGTGGAGAATTGTCGCAGTATCGCGTCAATGCTGGTGCCCGTGTGAACGAAAAAAGTATCGAATATCTTGATTTGGGCTGTCAGCGTGAGGGCTGTGATGAGTAGCACCAAGAGAGAGTCGATGATGCGCTCGGTCACCACGGTTCCCAATGCTTTGGGAAACGATACGTCATCAAATCTGCTTAAAATGCCACAACGGGCGAACTCGCCTATGCGCGGAATCAACAAGCTGACGGCATACGATAGAAATACAGAATGAACCCTGACCGATGCCCTGGAACGCTCGCCCATGGGCTGCAACGTTTGTTTCCAACGCCAACCTCGAAAGGCTTCTGCCAGTATTCCGAAAGGAAACGACAGCCACATCCAGGTCCAATCCATCTCATGTAGCACCACATTCTTGATGAGTTGAAAGTCAAAGTCTCGGTACATCCAGTATAGAATGGCGCTGCCAAGGAGTAAAGACAGTGCTACGTTCAAGGTTTGATGGGTGGCTTGTTTCATGTAGAGCCGTTTGTTATATTGTTTGTTTGATATACTGGTATGTGAAATATACTATGCAAATGTAGCGTAATATTGGTGGATTACCAAATAAATACATGGGTTTTTTGAAGTAGCTCAATGACTGTTTTCTTTGATTTGTATCAACAAAACAGCATAAAATGAGACTTATGAGTGAAAATGTTTGCGCACACAGCGCGATGGTTGTATCTTTGCATCGTCATTAAGACAAAAGGATAACAAATTTAAAAGAAAGGTAAAAAGATTATGGTAACAATTATGACTTTGGCTGTTGTGGCTATATCTATAGCACAAGCCATTCATTTGGGAAGCAAGATTAACTTGAATAGCAAGTAAAAATCTTGCCTTTCAACTTTTGAAAGGAGAATTTATTTTATTTAATAATATGGTAAAGAGGCAACGTCACATGTGGCGATGCCTTTTTTTACCTATGCATGTGATGGGATG
>JBNPOM010000054.1:0-18792 GCA_050315175.1 Prevotella sp. SGI.027 | reverse complement strand
GTTCCATTAACGCTGGGTCTTGCCGTCGTTATGGGAATTATGGAAACTCGCTATTATCGTACCCGTGACCCTTTTTGGAAGGATGCGGCGCGGTTTTGGCAAAAGCTGTTTGGTATTAATTTCGCCATGGGAGTGGCAACGGGCCTCATCTTGGAATTCGAATTTGGTACCAACTGGAGCAACTACTCGTGGTTTGTTGGCGACATCTTCGGCGCTCCGTTGGCTATCGAGGGTATCATTGCTTTCTTTATGGAGGCTACCTTCGTGGCGGTGATGTTCTTTGGATGGAAGAAAGTGTCTCCTGGTTTCCACCTTACTGCAACCTGGCTCACGGGGTTGGGCGCTACCATCTCTGCGTGGTGGATTCTGGTAGCTAACGCTTGGATGCAGTTGCCTGTTGGACAGGAGTTTAATCCAGATACCATGCGCTTTGAGATGAACTCGTTCATGGACGTGGCCTTGTCGCCCTTTGCTGTGGACAAGTTCTGTCATACGGTGACCTCTTCATGGATTATCGGTGCTGTTTTTACAGTGGCCGTAAGTAGTTGGTACTTGCTTAAGAAGCGTGACCATAAGCTGGCTATCGAGAGTATGAAGATAGGTAGTATCTTTGGCTTGGCAGCTGTGGTGTTGACATTGATTACTGGGCATAGCTCTGCCATCCAGGTTGGCAAAGTACAGCCTATGAAACTGGCTTCGATGGAAGCTCTTTACAATGGTGGAACGAGCCAGGGACTGACGGTCTTTGCAGCTGTTAACCCATTTAAGCAACCCGACTATGTGAACCAACAAGAGCCACCGATGAAGATGGCCGTGCCTAATGGCTTGTCATTCTTGGCAACCTTAGACCCCAATGGGTATGTGCCTGGCGTGAATGACCTTCTGAATGGTTATACCAAACCAGACGGTACGAAGGTTATCTCGGTAGAAGAAAAGATGAAACGAGGCCAGATGGCCATTGCAGCGCTGCAAGATTATCGTTCTGGCAAGAAGGATGAAGCTACCAAGCAGATTCTGAAAGACAACATGCCTTATTTTGGTTATGGCTATGTAAAATCACCCCACCAGGTCGTTCCGTTTATACCAGTGAACTTCTGGGCATTCAGAGTGATGGTTGGCATCGGTATGTTGTTGATTTTGTTCTTTATCTGTTCGCTTTTCATCGTTTACAAGAAAGACATCATCAAGCATCGCTGGTTGTTGATTTCGGGCATCGTGCTGTTGCCATGCGCTTACCTGGCCTCTCAATCAGGTTGGTTAGTGGCTGAGTTTGGCCGTCAGCCGTGGACCATTCAGGACATGTTGCCGACATGGGTTGCCGTGTCTGACATTAAACCGAGTTCGGTTATTGTCACCTTCTTTATATTCTTGATTCTCTTCACCACCATGCTGGCTGTCGAGATCAGCATTCTTTGCAAGGCTATTAAGAAAGGTCCCGAGAATAGTGAAATGTCAAATCAGGTTGAATTATAAATAAGAAAGGTAATACAATGATTACATATAGTTTTTTACAACATTACTGGTGGTTTCTCGTTTCTTTGTTAGGAGCCTTACTGGTATTCTTGATGTTTGTTCAGGGTGCTAACTCTTTGGTGTTCAACCTGGGTAAGACCGAACAAGAACGTAGGATGGTTGTCAACAGTACGGGGCGCAAGTGGGAAACCACTTTCACGACGTTGGTTACCTTTGGTGGTGCTTTCTTTGCATCTTTTCCTTTGTTTTACAGTACCAGCTTCGGCGGTGCTTATTGGTTGTGGATGATTATTCTCTTCTCGTTTGTTGTTCAGGCGGTGAGCTATGAGTTTCAAAACAAATTGGGAAACATCCTGGGCGTGAAGACTTTCCAATGGTGCTTGGTCATCAATGGTATTTTGGGTCCTGTTTTGTTGGGTGGTGCCGTTGCAACATTCTTCAACGGTTCTAACTTCTTGGTCGACAAGATTAACATCACCAATGGCATGGCACCGGTGATTAGCAGGTGGGCTAACTACAGTCATGGCCTGGATGCGTTGTTGGATATATGGAATGTAGTGCTGGGTTTGGCTGTGTTCTTCTTGGCTCGCATCTTGGGTTTGCTCTACATTATTAATAATGTGGCTGATGATACGCTGCGCGCTCGCAGCCGTAAGCATCTTATTTACAATACAGGTGCATTCTTGTTGCTGTTCCTTCCGTTCTTAATTAGAACCTTGTTGAAGGATGGTTTCGCCTATGACCCAGCTACTGGCGTGATTTCCATGGAGTCGATGAAGTATCTATACAACCTGTTAGACATGTGGTATCTTGCTATTGTGTTGCTGGTTGGTGTGGTATTGCTGCTGTTCGGCATTGTCAAGACCGTGTTGAGTAACACCTATATCAAGGGTATTTGGCCGGCAGGTATCGGCGTAGTCTTGGTTGTTCTTGTTCTGTTGCTCATTGCAGGTTGGAACAATACGGCTTATTATCCTTCTAATGCTGACCTGCAGAGTTCACTGACAATTATGAACAGTAGTAGTAGTGAATTTACATTGCGCACCATGGCCATTGTTTCACTCTTCATTCCATTCGTCCTTGCTTATATTGTTTATGTATGGCATGCCATGGATAGAAAGAAAATCACGAAAGAAGAGATTAAACACGAGGATGCTTATTAAGCTTATCAAATTATAAAAGAATGTGACTAAATTCGGTGAGATACCTGAGTTTGGTCACATTTTTTTATCGAATAACTTTGATGTTGTGGTGTGTGAAAACGCTTCCAGGGCTTGGTGAATTGCGAAATGTTTCGTATTTTTGTGATATGACACGAAAGGAAAGATATCAATATATTCTCGATTATTTCAGAAAAACAACGCCCATCGTTACGACCGAGCTTGAGTTTGGGTCGGCTTTTCAGCTGTTGGTTGCCACATTGTTAAGTGCGCAATGCACCGATAAGCGCATCAATCAGGTAACACCGGCGTTGTTTCAGCGTTATCCTGACGCACGGTCGATGGCACAAGCTACGCCCGAAGAGGTGTTGGAATATGTGCGTAGCGTGAGTTATCCTAACTCCAAATCACGGCATTTGGTGGAGATGGCGCAAATGTTAGTAAGCGATTTTGGTGGAGAAGTGCCAGACAATACCGCCGATTTGGTGAAATTGCCCGGCGTAGGACGCAAGACGGCCAATGTAGTGCAAGCCGTTTGGTATGGAAAAGCAAAGATAGCGGTTGACACTCACGTCTATAGAGTGAGCCATCGCATGGGGTTAGTGCCACAAAAGGCCAACACGCCCTTGAAAGTTGAACTTGAATTGATGAAGTACATCCCTGCAGAGGATGTGTCAAGTGCGCACCATTGGCTGCTTTTGCATGGCAGATACATCTGTCAAAGTCAGCGTCCCAAGTGTGAAAAGTGCCAGTTTGAGCAGATTTGTCCTAAGCGATTGACATCTTCCAAACTTGCATGAATCGTCTTTGAAACTTGCCTAAAACATCTTTGAAACTTGCCTAAAACATCTTTGAAATTAGCATCGTATATCTTCAAAACATTGATTATATGAACATCCAACGCATTTTAAAATATTTAGAGCGCATTGCCAAGAATAACAACCGTGAGTGGTATCAAGCCCATAAAGACGAATATTTGGCTTGTCGCAACGATTTTGAGGAGGGAGTGGAGCGGGCTATCGCTGCCATCTCTAAGTTTGATGCCTCCGTTTCGCATGTAACAGCCAAGGAAGCATGCTTCCGTTTTAATCGTGATACACGTTTCTCGCCCGACAAATCGCCCTATAAAAGGCATTTTGGTGCATACATCAGCGCCAAAGGTCGTAAGTCGTTGCGTGCTGGTTACTACATCCATGTGCAGCCAGGCCATTGTCTGTTGTCGGCAGGAGCCTATTGGTTGCCCACCCATATCTTGACCTCTTGCCGCAATGAGATCATGGGCAACATTGACGAATGGCGAGAGTGTGTGGAGAATGGCAAGTTTGTTCATTTTTTTGGTTATGCCACTCAGGGTTCGTGGAGTGATGAACAGGCATCGGACAAGGGCTTTGGAATTAGCCGATTGAAGACCTGTCCGAAGGGTTTTCCGGCCGATTATGAGTTTATTGACTATCTTCGAATGAAGGATTATGCTTGCTGGCATCGGGTTGAAGATGATTTCTTTGCGGGCAATGGTTGGATAGAACCCATGACAGAACTATTCAAGGTGGCTCAACCCATGATGGAATTCACCAATCGTGTGATTGATGATTATGAATAATCTGACGACGACTATGAATCAATTTGATGGGCGTTGATGAATGAAAGTGCGTGACTGGCTGCAACTTTATCCCCTCTTTAGGGTTGCCTTAGCATTGATTGTAGGTCTTGTTGCAGGCGACTCTTTCGGGTTTCTCGTGACAATATGGCTGTGGCTGGTCATTGTTTCATCAGCCTTGTTAATCGCATTAGTGAGCTATCGATGGAAAACAGCGCAGGGAGTGGCCATCCTTTTCACCGTGATGTGCTTTGGCTTTCTGCTCATGACCATGCAGAAAAACCGTCTGGCTGTACCCATTCCCGAGGGAGAACATGTGTCTGAAGCCGTCGTGATGACCACTCCAAAGGTGAGAGGTAAGGTGGTTCAGTGCGATTTGTATGTCCTTTCGGGCCCTTTATCCAACCAAAAAGTGAGGGCATCGATATTGCGCGATACCATTGAAAGGCGTTATGAAGCTTTGAAAGTGGGCGATGGAGTTAGGTTTCGTTCGGCCTTTCAGCCCATTCGGAGTTATCCTTCAACCCGTCATTTCAATTATCAACGGTGGATGGCGATACGGGGTTATCGGGCGCAAACGTTCATCTATCATCGTCATTGGGTGCAATGTCAGCTTGATTTGACGTGCATGCCTCGGTTCGAACGATTGCGTTTGAAGGCGCAAAAGGTGCGAGAAAAACTGCTGAGTCATTATGCTGCCCATGGTCTTGATGACCAAGATTATGCCGTCTTGGCTGCGATGACGTTGGGAGAAAAGTCGTTTTTGTCCAAACAGACCAAGGAAATCTTTTCCATTTCGAGCGCTTCTCATGTTTTGGCCCTGTCAGGTTTGCACCTTAGCATCATCTACGGACTGCTTGTCTTGCTGCTGGGTGGGCGAGGGTTGCGACGTGTTTTCAGTCTTGCTTTCGTGGTGTTGACCGTTTGGGTCTATGTGTTTTTAACGGGAATGTCATCAAGTGTCATGCGTTCGGCCATCATGCTCACCGTTTATTCATTGGTGTCACTGCTCAATCGCGACAAGATGTCGCTCAATGCCTTGTCACTTACGGCCATCGTGATGTTGCTGTTCCATCCGTTGAGCTTATGGGATGTGGGCTTTCAACTGTCTTTTATGGCTGTCGCGGCCATTCTGTTGCTTTATCGACCCATTGAACGTTGGATGCCAGAAGTCATCCTTGACAAGTCTGCCGTTGTGGGAAAGTTGTGGGGAATGATAGCTGTATCGTTGGCAGCACAGATAGGTACAGCTCCATTGGTGGCCTATTATTTCGGTCGTTTTTCGTGTTATTTCCTTCTAACCAGCCTGTTGGCCATCCCACTGACCGTCCTCATCCTCTATACCTCCTGTCTTTTGTTCGCCTTGTCCTTTGCGCCGTTGTTGCAAAGTGTCGTGGCTGTCGCGCTAACTTGGATGACCCGTGTGCTCAATCATTATCTGTCGCTCCTCGCAAACTGGCCGGGAGCGAGCGTTGAAGGCATTCACATCAATGTTTGGCAGTTAGCACTCATGTACGTCATCATTGCTTGTGTTTGCTGGGTTGCATCTTATTTACGTCAAGCATACGTTCGTTCGCGCATCATGTGACCAGCATTTTTCGTGTTCATTCGGATGCATCCTGCGTCCCATTGAAATAATCTTCCAGTTCTTTTTCTGCCTGTCCGTGGATGTTGGGCAGGTCTTTGATGATGGAACCTTTCTCCATCAGCGCCACTCGATTGGATATTTCCACCGTGTGTTGCAGGTTGTGACTGCTCACGAGGATGGTGGCTCCCGTTGTTTGATGATAGTTCAGCAACAAGCGTTTCAAGAAGTTCTGACTCGAAGGGTCCAGAAAATTGAAAGGTTCATCAAGGATTAGCAGCTTTGGTTGTGCGATGAGAGCGGAGATGATGCCTATTTTTTGCTTGTTTCCGGCAGAGAAATCGCGAATCAATTTCTTCTGGCCGAGTATCTCACCATTCATGAATTTGGATAGCGAAGCCAAGAATGTGGAGAGACGTTCTTTGTCAACGTGATTCACTTTAGCGATGAATTCAAAGTACTCCTCTGGTGTCAGAAAGTTGATGAGGAATCCTTCGTCGATGTAGGCACCCGTATGTTGCTTCCAATCTTCCGATTGGGAAGGGTCTACCGTGAAAGCTTCAGCAGCCGGCGTGACACCCGCTGGGGTTTCTGGCGCAGGCATCTGATGCGGGTTGGTGTGTCCGAAAGAGAGTAATACCCGCCCCTCATCGGCCCTCAGCAGGTCGAGCAGCAGTCTGAACAGCGTTGTTTTTCCAGCGCCATTGTTACCTACCAGTCCGAGAATATCCCCATCATGAATCTCGAAGTTGGGGATGTCAACGGCAATTTTCTCGCCAAAAGCCTTCTTTAGGTTATTGATTTGAATGTTCATGGGTGCAAATGAATCAAAAAAAATGATAAACGGTTGTGCGCCCATTTCTGGTGTGTTTGTGAGCGATTCCAACCATCTATCATTTTCATACGTTGATGTTTATCGAAGATTTCTGCCGTGGCAGTTCTTGAATTTCTTGCCGCTGCCACAGGGACAAGGATCGTTTGGACGCGGCATCTTGTCCTTGATGTACGGCGTACGGTTCACCTGTTGTGCCTGTTCGCGCGTGTCTTGATGGGCAGCTGTGGCCTGACCAGGGTCTGTCAGATCGTCTTTCTGCTCGTTATAGCGTTGACTTCTCTGTGCCGGGGCAGCCTCACGAACCTCCTCCTGTTGCATTTCAGGAATCTGACCACGCATCAAGATGCTCGTCGTTTGGTTGTTCATGTCGTTAATCATGCTGTCCCAGAGCTTCGCACTCTCCAGTTTGAAGATCAGCAGCGGGTCTTTCTGCTCGTACGAAGCATTCTGAACACTATGACGCAGGTCATCCAATTGCCGAAGATTCTCCTTCCAATTCTCATCAATGATATGCAGAACGATGCTCTTCTCAAACTGTTTCACGATGTCTTTGGCTTCGGTATCGTAGGCTTCTTTGAGGTTGCAGGAAACCTGGTACACGCGCTTTCCGTCGGTAATAGGCACGGCAATGCGCTCAAACCGATCGCCCTGTTCCTCCTGTACCTGCTTGATGACCGGCCAAGCAACCGCTTGTATCCGTTCGGTTTTGCGCTTGAAAGCCGCCATGGCATCTTGGAAAGCACGTTCGGCCAAATCTTCGGGATTGCCGGCGTTGAATTCTTCTTCGGTGAACGGACATTCCATCGCCAAGGTTTTCAAGAAGTCTTCCTTGCAGCCCACATAATCGTTCGAGTTGATGATGTTGACACATCGATCCCAAATGATGTTAGCGATGTCCATACCGATACGCTCGCCCATCAGTGCGTGGCGCCGTTTCTCGTAAATCACGGTGCGCTGTTTGTTCATCACGTCATCGTATTCCAGCAAATGCTTACGAATACCGAAGTTGTTCTCTTCCACTTTCTTCTGTGCGCGCTCGATGCTCTTCGAAATCATCGGGCTCTCAATGCGCTCTCCATCCTTGAATCCCAAACGATCCATCACCGAGGAGATGCGTTCAGAACCAAACAATCGCATCAGTTTGTCTTCCAGACTGACGTAGAATACCGAACTACCTGGGTCGCCTTGACGGCCTGCACGACCTCGCAACTGGCGGTCTACACGGCGGCTTTCGTGCCGTTCGGTACCAATGATGGCCAAACCTCCTGCCGCTTTCACTTCGGGCGACAGCTTGATGTCGGTACCACGACCGGCCATGTTGGTGGCGATGGTCACCGCTCCAAGGCCGTTCATCGATTGTCCGGCCTGTGCCACGATGTCGGCTTCCTTTTGGTGTAGCTTGGCGTTCAGCACGTTGTGTGGGATTTTTCGCATGTTCAGCATCTTGCTGAGCAACTCAGAAATCTCGACCGACGTGGTACCTACCAAGCATGGTCGGCCACTATTGCGCATTTCTTCAATCTCTTCAATCACGGCAGCATACTTCTCACGCGCCGTCTTGTATACGCGATCGTCCATGTCGTTGCGCTGCACGGGACGGTTGGTCGGTATCTCCACCACGTCCAACTTGTAGATGTCCCAAAACTCGCCCGCTTCGGTTGAGGCAGTACCCGTCATACCAGCCAACTTGTGGTACATGCGGAAGTAGTTTTGCAAGGTGATGGTGGCGAAGGTCTGCGTGGCAGCTTCCACCCTCACATGTTCCTTTGCCTCCACGGCCTGGTGCAGTCCGTCGCTCCAGCGGCGACCTTCCATGATACGGCCGGTCTGCTCGTCAACGATTTTCACCTCACCGTCAATCACCACATACTCGTCGTCTTTGTTGAACATGGTGTACGCCTTCAACAGCTGTTGCAAGGTGTGTACGCGTTCACTCTGCACGCCATAGTGGGTCAGCATTTCGTCTTTCTTGTCCAATCGCTCCTGGTCAGAGAGTGAAGTCTCGTTTTCCAGTGCTGAAAGTTCGGATGTGATGTCAGGCAGCACGAAGAGTTCCTTGTCGTTTACCTGCTTGGAGAGCCATTCGGTACCCTTGTCTGTCAGGTCGCAGCTGTTGAGTTTCTCGTCCACCACGAAGTACAGTGGCTCCACGGCCTTCGGCATTTCGCGGTTGTTGTTTTGCATGTAGTACTCTTCGGTCTTGAGCATGCCAGCCTTGATGCCTTCTTCCGACAGATATTTGATAAGTGGCTTGTTTTTCGGAAGCGACTTGTATGAACGGTACAAGGCCAGGAATCCCTCCTCGGTCTTCTTCTGATCTTTGGCTGCTTGGCCCTCTGAAATCAGCTGTTTGGCCTCTGCCAAGAACTGTGTGGCCAGTTTTCGTTGTACTTCAACCAGTCGTTCAACCAGCGGTTGGTATTCTTCAAACATCTGGTCGTCACCTTTTGGAACGGGGCCGCTGATAATCAATGGGGTACGAGCGTCGTCAATCAACACCGAGTCTACCTCATCGACGATGGCATAGTTGTGCGCGCGTTGCACCAAGTCGTCTGGCGAAACGGCCATGTTGTCACGCAGATAGTCGAAACCAAACTCGTTGTTGGTGCCAAAAGTGATGTCGGCCAGATAAGCCTTGCGGCGTTCCGGTGAGTTGGGGCGGTGCTTGTCGATGCAATCAACGCTCAAGCCGTTAAACTCGTAGAGCGGTCCCATCCACTCAGAGTCACGCTTAGCCAGATAGTCGTTCACGGTAACAACGTGCACACCATTGCCCGTCAGGGCGTTAAGGAACACGGGTAGGGTGGCCACCAGCGTTTTACCCTCACCCGTAGCCATCTCGGCTATCTTGCCTTGGTGCAGGGCTATACCGCCGAAGAGCTGAACGTCGTAGTGTACCATTTCCCATTTCAGGTCGTTTCCGCCCGCCGTCCAATGGTTGTGATAGATGGCCTTGTCGCCGTCGATGGTCACGAAGTCCTTGCTGGGGTCGGCTGCCAACTCGCGGTCGAAGTCGGTTGCGGTAACGATGGTTTCTTCGTTTTCGGCAAATCTCCGAGCCGTGTCCTTGACGATGCAGAATGCGGTGGGCATCACCTCGTTCAGCGCTTTCTCGTAAATCTCCAGCGCCTCTTTCTCCAACTTGTCTATCTCTTCGAAGATGGGTTCGCGCTCATCGATGGGCGTTTCCTCAATCTTGCCCTTCAGTTCGGCAATTTGGTCTTTTTGTTCTTTGGCGGCGTCTTGTACATACTTCTGTATCTCCTTGGTCTTGGCACGCAGTTCGTCGTTGCTCAGCTTCTGAATGTCGGGATAGGCCTTCTTCACCGTCTCCACGAGCGGCTGTATCAGACGCATGTCTCGGCTTGACTTGTCGCCGAACAATGATTTTAAGAATTTATTGAAATTCATCTTTTATGGTTGTTTTTGTTTATTTCTTATTATATAATGTGATGCAAAATTACGAATAAAATTTGTTAATTTGCCACTTCTCTTTTAATTATTTGATATTCTTGGCATAAAGCCATGTCCAGGCACCTTGCACCTCTTGTCAGGTAAGTTTTCCATCCTCCCAAATCGGCCTTTCAAGTCTTGCTTTTCAAAAGCATTGACTTTGACGGTTAATCTCTATGAGTTTGGCCTTTAATCTCCATGAGTTTGGTGGTCAATCTCCATGAGTTTGAAACCGAAGAAATAAATGGAAGAAAGAATGTTTGGTAAATCTGCGCTAACCAATTGTATAACATGCGGTTAGGTGTGACTTACTGAAGCGGTGCCGACTTGCAGGCATTGGGTGCCCTGATTTGAATGGATTTGGCAATGGTTGGCGCAATGCGGTCAACCGTCACGGGCAAGGTGATGCGCTGTGGTTTGATGCCTGCCCCGTAAAGAATAATGGGGAAGGGCACGAACGATGCGCGTGCGATATATTGGTCTTGATTGTCTTCGTTGTACAACTGCCATCCTGGCGCAACCTCTATGAGCAAATCGCCACTGACAGCGGGGTTGTAAGGACTCTCGGTGGCGTTGCGTATGCCCGCAATCTGAATGAGGAAGTCTTTCGAACGCGAGATAACATCCTCGTAAGAGAGCAGCCTGTCTTCAATGAGCTTGCGGTTCAAATATATCTGGTTGCGGTAGCATGTCTCCACATAGCGGGCTTGTCCGTAGATGGCCCCAAGGTACATGTTCAGCAGGTTGGCCGTGCGGTTAATGTAGAACGTTCCGGTTGGGATGCGGTATTTGGCATAGTCAACCTTCGGGTCTTCGGTGTATCCCGTGCTGGTGAGCACAAAGAGCACCCGATTGACACCTACTGCCTGTTCAATGCGGGTGATGAGCGATGCCAAGGTCTTGTCCAGTCCGCGGTAAACGGTCTCCAAATCCGTGCGCCATGCATCGGTATTGCCGCCTGCCGCCGACAGAGTGACTGACAAAAAGTCGGTAACCTCGTCCTTGCCCATGGCATTGTTGACCACGCAGCTTACAGAGGCGTCGCACACGGCATCGTTCAGTTGCGTCTTCTCTTTGCCGGGTCGGGGCCTGGTGCTGCTATAGGCGTTAATCCATTTGCGGGCTTTGTCGCTGTAATAACTTGATGTTGTCCAGCTGCCCGTCTTTTCGTTTATCCAGATGGCGCCATCTGCTGCATGTCCAGCTGACAGCACGGCAGCCTCTCTGTTGGCCGCCAAACCGTAGACAATGGCCGAACCACCGCTCGAAACTTTCAGTTCGTCACCAATGGTGGACGTGGACATGCGTTGTGGTGAGGACTTATGTTGGGTGTCATCAACACAGAAAACCGGGCGCAACGTCTTTCGGTCGAGCCACTGCGTGCTGATTATGTTATGGTAATAGGGGGTTGTTCCGGTGACGATGGTGGTTATGGCTGAAGCCCGGTCGACAGGCGTGAACGGGTAACTGGCAGCTTCATACACGCTGCCTTTTTGCAATAGTTTCTTGAAACCGTCTTGGGAATACAGTGGCGAATAATGCTCTATATAATCGTTGCGCAACTGGTCGATGGTGATGTTCACCACCAATCGCGGCGCCGCTTGTAAGGTTTGCGCCTGAACAGTGGTTCCCGTGAGGGTTGCGACAATCATCGCGGAGAGACACTTATTCATCATTTTACTGGTTTTTTGTAGGTGTAAATCATCAACCATCCATACCTTAAAAGTAAAGACAGTGCCACTGTGACCATGCCTTCTGCATAGCTTTGGAAGAAGGCCAGCATGAGGTTGGCCACCAGCAACAGGCTGTACAGCTTGATATAGGAATGAATTCTGCCCATGCGCAAGGCTTTGATGGTGGGGAAGAGGTAGAAAAGGTTGAGCGGACAGAGCAGCAGAATTTGGAAATTCAGTTGCACCGTGGGGTGTTGGGAGAAAACCATGGCCAGCAAAATGAGGCCGGCCGTGCCTGTGACAAGCATGGCAACGAGGTCATAAATCCAAAGGATGCGCCCTGTTTTCCATTCGACCAAGCATGTGATGAGCGTTAGGATGAGCCACAGAATGGCACAAACAACTGGTGTGACGGCAGCTTTTTCCACAGGTTTCTTGATGGGTTGAATGAGGTACGACGTGCTGTCTACGAGGTTTCTTCGCTGTCCTTGGCGGTCAATCACAAGGGCATGAGCGAAATCTTCCCGCAAACTGTCGGGCAGAAACTGCTGTTGTGCGTTGTCTGTCTTAGCATCGGCCTTGACCCCAAGCAACAGGTCGTTGCCAAAACGGGCCCATCGATGTTGCTCGTTCCACTGATGAATCATTTGGCGGTACGAGGTGGTGACGTTCTTATTTTCCGCATACAGCACGTTACCGTTGATGTGGTTAACAATCATATCGCGTGCTCGGGTGGTGCAATTGTCGTAAAAATAGTTGTATCGATATATGCGGTTCTCGGGTCGGTAGTTCACGTCAATGGCTTGTGTGATGGCCCATTTTTCTTCTCTGGTGAGGTTGAGCTGTTGTTCTTTCACCCAACTACCTCTGCGAGCGTATGAGGCAATGAAGTCATTGATGTCTTGAATGCCCATTTCATAGTCGGTGAGCCCGAATACAAAGCGTAAGATGAAGTAGCTTTTCTGGAAGGAAAACATGCCATAGTTGACGACGATATCTTGCTGACGGCCAACGTCGTTGTAATGAATGGCAGTGTGGCCGTAATACGAATAGATTTGATCGCCTGGACCACAAGTAAGTAAGCTAATCTTGACCGAGTCCATGCTTTTGAGCAGGACGCTGTCTACTTGCGCATTGGTTTGCTGTGTGGTCAAAAGGAATGCAACCAATACCAGTAAATACTTTAAATGCGTGGTAAAACGTTTCACGATGCAAAAATAACTTATATTTCCCACTTAATGTGCGTTTAATTAGAAAATTTTCGATATTTTTGCATCCAAAATAGAAAATAAGAACAGAATGAAAAAAGTAGCAGGTGCCCTTTTGTTGGCAGCTTTCACTATATCTACGTTTGCTCAAAGCGGCACGAATTCTCCTTATAGCCAGTATGGTTTGGGTCTGTTGTCTGACCAAACCAGTGGATTCAATCGTGGCATGAACGGATTGGGTTATGGTTTCAGGGAGAACGACCAGGTGAATTTCATCAATCCTGCCTCTTATTCAGCCCTCGATTCGCTCACCTTCGTGTTCGATGCGGGCATCTCCGGGCAACTCACTAATTTCGCAGAAAAAGGTAAAAAGAAGAATGCGAAAAATGCAGACCTTGAATATGTGGTCGCTGGTTTGCGTCTGGCCAAACATTTGGGCTTGAGCTTTGGTTTGGTTCCTTTTACCAACGTTGGATATAATTACGCCCATACATCGACCGTCAACGTGGATGAAAACTACGCAAAGACCACGGCAACCAATACTTACGCCGGCAATGGTGGCTTACACCAGGTGTACTTGGGGACGGGATGGGCACCCTTCAAGGGGTTCTCTTTGGGTGCCAATATCTCTTATCTGTGGGGGACGTTGAACCGATCGGCCCTGAACAGCTACAATGACCAGTCGGTTAATACCGTTTCAAAGTATTATTCGGCACGGGTGAGGAATTACAAATTGGATTTAGGATTGCAATATACGGCTCAATTGTCGAAGAAAGACCAAGTTACCTTGGGCGCTGTGTATAGTCTGGGCCATAAACTTGGTGCCGATCCAACATTGGATGTCATCTCACGAAATCCGCAGACTGGCGTGCAGGACACAACCGCTTATAGCATAACCAACGGTCTGGAACTGCCTACTGCCATTGGAGGAGGATTGGCTTGGAACCACCAAAACCAATTGAAGTTGGGCGTTGATTATCTGCTGCAACAGTGGTCAAAAACCGAATATCCTGTTTATTCCATCGCCAATGGCGTGCCACAGTACGCACTGTCGAAGAATCAATTCAATGATCGGCATCGATTTACGGTCGGTGGAGAGTTCTGTCAAGATTTGAACAGTCGCAATTTCTTCAAACGAATCCGCTATCGGTTAGGTGCTTCATACGCTACACCTTATTTGAAAGTAAATGGTGTGGATGGTCCAAAGGAAATCAGCGTGAGTGCAGGTTTCGGCATTCCCATCGTCAATGCTTACAACAATCGGTCGTTGTTGAATGTCTCTGCGCAGTGGATTCGACAGGATGCGAAGGCCTTTATCACAGAGAATACGTTTCGTATCAATATCGGACTGACCTTCAACGAGCGTTGGTTCGCTAAATGGAAGGTTAATTAATCTGCTTTGTGAGGCAGGGAAGGTAACTGAATGGTCAAGAAGTCTGTCATACCTATCTTATTATTGTTGCACATCTTGTCTTTCATTTCGTGCGAAAAACAGAGGGAACATATTGCGCCTGCCATCCATGAACGCGACTCGGTGCCTATGATGACTACCTACGGGGTGAACCAGTTGATATCCGATTCGGGCGTCATCAAGTATAAAATAGTGACAGAACGATGGGAAATCTACCAAAATGAAACCTCCCAAAAGTCGGTTTTCATCAAGGGAGCTTTCTTAGAACAGTTTGATGAGAGCTTCCATGTGCAGTCCTACATACAATGCGATACGGCCTACTATTACACCGACCAGCAGCTTTGGGAACTGCGGGGACGAGTGAAGATACTGACCAAAGACGGACTGGACTTTACCAGTGAGGAGTTGTTCTTGGATCGGCGTGCACACGAGTTGTATTCGCGTAAGTACTCAAAACTTGTCACTCCCAAGCGAACACTGCAAGGAAGTTATTTCCGAAGTGATGAGCGGATGACGCGATACCTGGTGACCAACAGTCGGGGATCGTTTGAAAAATCCGACTTTACAGGCGAGTCTGACACCACTACTGTGGCAGTAGATAGCCTCAATACTTTCAGTCGTCCGCAAGCAGCACCACGACCTAAGATGCCAACGACCCCTTGATAAGGATTTGAACAATGAATGAACAAGTTGATTTAGCGCTGATTATCGGCATTCTCATCACGATGATACTCTCTGCTTTCTTTTCAGGAATGGAGATAGCTTTCGTGTCCAGCAATCGTATGCTCGCACAGATGGACAAAGAGAAAATGGGAATTTCGAAGCGCTTCCTGTCTCTTTTCTTCAATAACCCCAATAGTTTTGTCAGCACTATGTTAGTGGGAAACAACATTGTGCTGGTGGTATATGGTATCTTAATCGCGCGACTCTTTGATCAAACCATCTTTGCTGGGATGGATGCCGCATTTACCGTGCCGGCAGATACGGTGCTGTCGACTTTGATTATCTTGTTTACGGGCGAGTTTTTGCCGAAGACATTGTTCCAAAGCAACCCCAACCGACTGCTACGCGTGTTCGCCTTTCCCGCCTATTTGTTTTACGTCATCCTATGGCCCATCAGCCGTTTCGCAACCTTTTTATCTGGGCTGATTCTTCGGCTGTTCAGGGTTCGCATTCCGAAAGACGCCATCTCGGGTGGATTTTCCAAGGTTGATTTGGATTATCTGATTCAATCAAGCATAGATAACGCGCGAAGTAATGAGGAAATAGAGAATGAGGTGAAAATCTTTCACAATGCACTCGATTTCCCAGACACGAAGGTACGCGATTGCATGGTGCCACGAACTGAAATCAATTCGGTAGACATGAATACCTGCACGCTCGAAGAATTGAAGCAGAAATTCATTGAGAGTGGCAATTCAAAAATCATTGTTTACAAGGATGACATCGATCACATCCAGGGCTATATCCATAGTTCTGACCTGTTTAAGAATCCATCTTCATGGCAAGATGGCATTCGCACCATGCCCTTTGTGCCTGAAACCATGCCCGCACAGAAGCTCATGCAAATACTTTTGCAGCAGAAAAAAAGCCTGGGAGTGGTGGTTGATGAGTTCGGAGGGACCAGCGGTATCGTTTCTTTGGAAGACATCGTGGAGGAGATATTCGGTGAGATTGAGGATGAACACGACAGCCTGAAATACGTCGCCAAGCAGACTGGTGATCATGAATATCTGTTGTCGGCTCGGCTGGAGATAGATAAGGTGAACGAAATGTTCAACTTGGATTTGCCCGAAAGCGAGGAATACATGACGGTTGGAGGCTTGATTTTGAATGCCTATCGTAGCTTCCCGAAGTTGAATGAGATTGTAAAAATAGAAAAATTCGAGTTCAAGATTATCAAGAACGCAACGGCTAAAATTGAGTTGGTTCAGCTAACAGTTTTGCCTGAATAGTCTGATAAATAGGCTTGAACGCAAAATTTCAACTGAAAAATTCATGCGTTTGATAAGAATTTAGTATTTTTGTACGCATTTTGTAGGTAACTAACAATACCATGACTCAGGTTGTTATGTTATTTTGTAGTACGAACAATGCTTTAAAACGAATATAAAAAACAAAAAAATAAAACAGTATAATTAACAATGGCAGCATTAGGAAAAATTAGAAAAAGAGGCCTGATCTTGATTAGTATTATCGGTTTGGGTCTTTTTGCGTTTATTGCTGAAGAGGGATTTCGTTCATGCGAAGCATCACGAAACGACCGACGTCAGCAGATAGGCGAAGTGTTAGGTGAGAAAGTCAGCGTGCAAGACTTTCAAAAGCTCATTGATGAGTATTCGGAAGTCATCAAGATGCAACAGGGTGTGAACAACCTCAATGAGATGCAGTTGAACCAAGTGAAAGACATGGTTTGGCAGACTTACATACAAACCAAGGTGGTAGAGAATGAAGCCAACAAGCTGGGACTGACCGTCACCGATGCCGAATTGCAGAATATCTTGAATGAAGGAACCAACCCCATGTTGATGCAGACACCGTTCGTGAATCAACAAACGGGTCGTTTTGATGCGAATTCGCTGAAGAAGTTCCTCGCTGATTACAAGACACAGCAAACCGCTAACCCACAACTTGCTGAGCAGTATCAAGCATTGTACAAGTATTGGACGTTCATAGAGAAGACACTTCGTCAACAATTGCTGGCGCAAAAATATCAAAGTCTTCTTGCAAGTTGCATCCTCTCTAACCCTGTAGAGGCTAAAATGGCATACAAAGAGGCCAACGAGGAGAGTCAGATTGAACTGGCTACATTCCCTTATTCAAGTATTGAAGATAGCAAGGTGAAAATCTCTGACGCTGACTTGAAGGCGAAATACGAAGAAGTAAAGGGCCGTTTCAAGCAGTATGTAGAAAGTCGTGACATCAAGTATGTGACGGTACAGATAGCACCTTCCGCTAATGACCGTGCGGCTTTGCAGAAGTCATTCATGCAATATACAGCCGACTTGGCCGCAGCAGCCGACCCTGCTAACGCTGTTCGCAAGAGTACGTCATTGGTGAACTATTTAGGTTTGCCTGTTGCCAAGACCGCTTATGCGGCTGACATCGCCGACAGACTTGACTCCATGTCTGTTGGACAGACCTTTGGTCCGTTCGAAAGTCAGATGGATAACACGCTGAATGTTATCAAACTGGTTTCCAAACAATTGTTGCCCGACTCGGTACAGTACCGCCAAATTCAGGTAATGGGTGCGACAGCCGACGAGACTCAGAAGCGTGCTGACTCCATTTACACCGCATTGAACGGTGGTGCCGACTTCGAGTTGCTGGCCAAAAAATATGGACAAACGGGCGAAAAGACCTGGTTGACGACCGCACAGTATCAGCAAGCTCCGTCTATGGACGCTGATACAAAGACGTATATCAATACACTCAATAATCTTGGTGTTAGCGAAATGAGAAACATGAAGCTGGGACAAGGCAACGTTATCATACAGGTTGTTGACCGCAGGGCGATGATTAACAAATATACGGCTGCCGTCATTAAGAAGACCATCGATTTCTCTAAGGAGACTTATTCAACCGCCTATAACAAGTTCAGCTCATTTGTCAGTGCCAACCAGACATCGGATAAAATTGCTAAGAATGCAAAAGGTAGTGGCTACACGGTGCAGGAGGCAAAGGACATCACCACTTCTACACATACATTGGTGGGCATCAACGACACGCGTGACGCTCTGAAATGGTTGTTCGAGGCGAAAGAAGGTGAAATATCTCCAATGTACGAGTGCGGTAACAACGACCAGTTGTTGCTCGTGGTGCTTGACAAGATTCATCCAAAGGGCTATCGTCCTTACGATGATCCACAAGTGAAGGAGATGTTGAAGGCCGAGGTAATGCGTGACAAGAAGGCCGAACAACTTATGGCTAAGGCTAAGGATGTGAAGTCTGTCGCAGCGGCTAAGGCGAAGGGAGCTACCGTTGCTCCTGTCAATCAGGTAACCTTCTCGGCACCAGTGTTTGTGATGAGTACAGGTGCCAGTGAGCCTGCTTTGAGTGGTGCGGTTGCTGCTACGGCAAAAGGACAGTTCTCAGCCAAGCCTATTAAGGGTAATGCAGGCGTTTATGTCTTCCAAGTAACCAACCGAACGACCCGTCCTGGTAAGTTTGATGCCAAGGCTGAAGAAGAAAAGGCACGACAGAAGGCGTTGCAGTTTGCAGGCAACTTCATGAACGAATTGGTGATAAAGGCCGGCGTAGTTGATGATCGCTACTTGTTCTTCTAATGAGATAGATATCAAATTGCTCATCGTTAGGCTGTCTCATTCAATGGTATTGACCAACTAACGTTGCATCGAAATATAAAAAACTCCGCGTACTTGTTTGAGTACGCGGAG